>CP121337.1:681500-1363000 GCA_043554545.1 Marinoscillum sp.
GCCACGTCTTGGAAAATATGTAGATGGGAAAGTTGTTGACAAGCCAGGATCATCTGTTCCTTTGGCTGTTATTGGAGTTTTCCTTCTTTGGTTAGGATGGTTCGGGTTCAACGGAGGTTCAGTTCTTTCTGCAGATCCAGGATTAACTTCTTTCGTACTTGTTACTACTAGTTTAGCTGCTGCTGCAGGTGGATTAGGTGCATTTGTTGCAGCTTACTTCATGTTCAAGAGATTAGATCTTGGAATGGTATTGAATGGTATTCTTGCAGGTTTGGTAGGTATCACTGCAGGTGCAGATGTTATAGAGCCTCCAATGGCATTATTAGTTGGATTTATCGCAGGTATGATCGTTGTAGTTTCAGCGGTAACACTTGATAAATTAAAACTTGATGACGTGGTAGGAGCGGTTTCTGTTCACTTGGTTTGTGGAATCTGGGGAACGCTTGCTGTAGGAATCTTCTCAACTAATCCTGATCACTCTTTCGTTACACAACTTATCGGAGTTGTAGTATGTGGTGCAGCTGCTTTTGTAAGTGCATTCATCATCTTCTACGTACTGAAAATGATCTCAGGTATCAGAGTTTCAGAACAACATGAAAAAGAAGGTTTGGATAGCCACGAGCATGGTATCAGAGGATACACAATTATTTACGAATAAAAATTTAGGATTAATATAAAATAAACAGGCCTCTGAATCTGGTGGGGACCAATTAATTCAGAGGCCATTTTCTAAAATTCAATAAACTCAATAATTAATAAAAGCTTATGAACACAATTACTAAGATATCAAAAAAAATATCAGTTCTAGTACTAGGACTTATCGTAGCAACATCAGCTGTTGCTCAGGATGAGGATGCTGGTTTATCAATCAGCGGTTCTGTTGATACTTATTACAAATATGATTTCTCTGGTGCTAATCAAAGAGGTACCTGGTTTGGAGAAGATCACAATTCCGTTTCCTTAGGTATGGTTGACATAGCCTTGTCACATGAAATGGGAAAGGCTTCTTTCGTTGGTGAATTAGCGTTTGGACCTCGTGGTGATGGTGCTGGTGGAACAGGTTTGGCAACAGCTCCAGGTTCTATTCAAAACCTCTATGTTTCTTATGCATTGTCTGATGCCTTATCAGTGACTGGCGGTTTTATGGGAACATTTATAGGATACGAAGTGATTTCTCCTGCTGCAAACTTTAACTACAGTGCTTCTTACCTTTTCAGTAACGGTCCTTTCCAGAATGCTGGTGTGAAGTTGGATTACGCTATCAATGACTCCTTTGGAGTTATGTTTGGTGTGTTCTCATCTTCATGGGATTCTTATGTAGCTGATCCGGGTCTTGGTATGAACAGTATTGGAGCTCAGGTTTACATTGCTCCAGTTGATGGATGGGATGTTTATATCAACTATATCACTGGTAGCTTATTTTCTCAATGGGATATCACTACTGGGTACCAAGTTTCTGATGCTTTTTACCTAGGTGCTAACATCGCTCAAAATATGGAGTATGGTGGAGACGAAGACGGTGGATTCTTTGGGTTTGCATTGTATCCTCAGTATGCAGTTTCTGATGCAGCATCAATTGGTGTACGATTCGAAAACTGGACACCTGAGTTTACTGACGCACCTTCTATCAATTCATTCACAATTTCTGGTAACCTGAAAGCAGGTAATCTGACTTTTATTCCTGAACTAAGAATTGATAGTGCAAGCGAAGATATCTTCCTTGATGGTCCTGCCGGTGAGACTGATACAGCTGCAGCTGGATCATTTACTGAATTATTATTCGCTGCTGTTTATTCTTTCTAAAAAGCAAAACACAGCTTAAAACATAAAGATGCAGGCAGTTGAGAGATTCGGCTGCTTGCATTTTCATTTTATTTGATAATTGATGTGTTATTGATAATAAAAGCACTTATTATCTAGGAATTATCAAAAAAAATAACATATTTGTTAGTAATATAGACAACCAATAAAAACAATAGAGAAAAATGGCAAAATCTAAATTAGAGTACATCTGGCTTGATGGTTATAAGCCAACCCAATCACTTAGGAGTAAAACGAAAGTCGTTAATAATTTCAGTGGAAAATTAGAAGACTGCGATGATTGGTCTTTTGACGGATCTTCTACTGAGCAGGCTGAAGGAGGTTCTTCTGATTGTATCATGAAGCCGGTTTTTATTTGTCCTGACCCTGAAATAGAAAATAGTTACCTGGTAATGACTGAGGTTTTGAATGCTGATGGTACTCCACATATATCAAATGGCCGAGCAACCATCGATGATGAGGATGATGATTTCTGGTTTGGATTCGAACAAGAATATTTCTTGATGGATCCGGAGACTAAATTACCAATCGGATTCCCTGCCAATGGATACCCAGCTCCTCAGGGACCTTATTACTGCGGTGTAGGTGGACAAAATGTATTTGGAAGAGATTTCAAAGATGAGCACTTAGATCTTTGTATTGCTGCAGGACTAAATGTAGAAGGAACAAATGGAGAGGTTGCTGCAGGACAGTGGGAATGGCAAATTTTTGCTAAAGGATCTAAACAAGCTGGAGATGAAGTTTGGATGGGAAGATACCTTATGGAAAGACTTTCCGAAAAATATGGCCTCTACATAGAGTATCATCCAAAACCTCTTGGAGAAACAGATTGGAATGGTTCCGGAATGCATGCAAACTTTTCTAATACTTACCTAAGAACTGCTGGTTCAAAGGAAAAAGTAGAGAAAGTATGTGAAGCTTTCAGACCTGTTGTGAAAGAACATATCGAGGTTTATGGAGCTTACAACGATCAAAGATTAACTGGTCAGCATGAGACTGCTTCTATTCATGATTTCTCCTATGGAGTATCTGACAGAGGAGCATCAATCAGAATACCTCTTTTCACTAAAAATCACGGATGGAGTGGTTACTTAGAAGATAGAAGACCTGCTTCTAATGCTGATCCTTATAAAGTGGCTGCAAGAATTATCAAAACTGTAAAAACAGTGATGTAATCCTTTCTAAAAAGAATAGAAGGTCATGCAGTTCATCTGTATGACCTTTTTTTATGGGTAACTAGATTTTTTTAAGACTGCTATTTCTGATGAAAACCTCGCGGTCATTCCAGATAACTTTACTCCATACTTCCTCGGTCTCGAGGAGTTTTATTCGATGACCTTTTTCAAGAAACTCAATGGGTTCTGCCCCAGCAGATGGACCAGACATCAATAGTGTTTGTCCTTGTGTTACGATCACGTAATTATTGATAAAAAGACCATTGATGAGCACGATGATCGTTGCAAGGGTAATCATTTGAAATATAGCTGAAGTAAGAGGCTTTTCTTTTTTTTGCTTTTTTCTAAAAATGTAGAAAGTGAGAATAAATGAGATAGCAAATAGTAAAGCAATTAATTCGAACTGGTATTTCTGAATAATGCCAGTTATAAAGACCCCGTCGGAATACTCATATCCTCTCAGGTTATATTTATCTGCCAGCTCCCTCATTTTGGTTAATACCTTTTTATCAGAGGTCTGGTTGTAATAAAGATTCAGAAAATACAGTGCATTTGTATAGTCGCCAAGCCCTTCTTTGATGAATGCCATTCTTGCCAACATGGCTGGTGATCCTTCATTTTCATTGAATAGTTGCTCATAATATTGAAAGGCCTCGGTATATTTTTTTGATTGATATAGAGAATCCGCCTCTGTTAGTAACTGTTTATTTTCAGAACCAATTGAAGGTGAGGATGTTAAGAAGAAAAAGGTGACAAAAACGGCTAACCTAAAAAATAAATTCATACGTTGGTTTTTGAAATTATGATCCCTACATTTGCATCCGCAATTTAAGGAAACGTTCCCAATAGTTGTAATATCTATAAAATTGATTCGCTAGCTCAGCTGGTAGAGCACATCCCTTTTAAGGATGGGGTCCTGGGTTCGAACCCCAGGCGAATCACTTCAACCCTGACTCATATTTTGAGTTGGGGTTTTTTATTATATAAGGGAGAAGGAAGGAGGTCCTGGTGTCGTGTGCATGCTGATGTTTTCGCATGTCGTTGAAGTTTTTGGCTCAGGCGTCGACTTCGATCGAAGTGTCTACTGAAATGCAAGGAAGTAAGAGACGAATTACTTCAAATTCAACACAGAGTCTCGTTGGTATGCTATGCCAGACATTTATCAAGTATTAGGTACTTCATTTTATGAGTGTTATCTAACTCGACAAGTTCTAAGCATCTTTCAGGAAATGATGGATATGATTAAGTTTGTCTGATAGTAAATTACTTACCTTGTAAGCAAGGCAATGAAAAACTGATTTAAGTGTAAGCAACATGAATCCAAACTACCCTGATATTCCATATTTAAGAGACAAAGCAAAAAAGCGTATTCCTGGTTTTGCTTTTGACTACCTCGATGGCGGATGTAATGCAGAGGTCAATCTCCATAGGAACACAGCAGAAATTCGAGAACTTCAATTAAAGCCCTATTATCTTCGGAAGTATGGGGAGCTTAGTCTTAGGACTGAGCTATTTGGAAAGGAATACGATCTTCCATTTGGTATATCACCCATTGGGCTTCAGGGGATGATCTGGCCACGGGCAACAGAAATTTTAGCTAAATCGGCATTTGAATACAACATACCTTTTATTCTTAGTACCGTTGCTACTGCTAGCATCGAAAAGGTGAGCGAAATTACAGAAGGGAATGCCTGGTTTCAACTTTATCATCCTGTTGAGAAAACATTAAGAAACGATCTGCTTAAAAGATTAAAAGAAGCCGAATATCCGGTATTGGTTATTCTCTCTGATGTTCCGGCTTTTGGATATCGATCTAAAGAGATTAAAAACGGCCTGGCTATTCCTCCAAGAATGACACTTCGAAATGTTGCGCAGGTCATGTCACGACCTAGCTGGGCACTGAATACCCTAATGGCTGGTCAGCCTGAGTTTAAAACGTTGAAGCCATACATTCCGGAAGGAATGAATTTACGCCACCTGGGCTTATTTATGAACAAGACTTTCAATGGCCGGCTGAATGAGGAGAAAATCAAAGAAATCAGGGAGATATGGAAAGGAAAGTTGGTTATCAAAGGCCTGGTAAGTGATGAAGACGTAGAAAAGGCCATAAAACTTGGTGTAGATGGAGTCATCGTATCCAATCATGGGGGTAGACAATTAGATCACGGGGAGTCAACAATAAAACCCGTAACTTCAATCTCAGAAAAGTATGGAGAGCGGATCAAAATAATGATGGATAGTGGGATTAGAACAGGTCCTGATATTGCAACAAGCCTTGCTGCTGGCGCAGATTTCACATTCCTAGGTCGTTCTTTCATGTATGGAGTTGCAGCCTTAGGTAAGCAAGGTGGTGATCACACCATTGAGATGCTAAAAACACAACTTACTCAGGTAATGCAACAACTTTGTTGTGAAAAGGTGGAGGATCTACCAGGACATCTTATCAAATAAGTGATAGAGTCAGTGGTAATATGCTGTAACTTTTACCTGGCTGTAAGTTTTGGTAAAAATCAATCATAACATGAATAAAGTTTTTGAGAGAAGTATCATCAATTTGTTTATGCTATTGGCCTCTGTTGGATTTTCTTGCAATGGTCAACAACCTGAGCGCAAATTAAACAGCCCGAATATTATTTTCATCCTAACGGATGATCAGGGATGGACACATACTTCACATCAGGCAGACCCGGCTATCCCAGAATCGAAAAGTGACTACTATGAAACGCCAAACATGGACAGGATGGCCAGGATGGGGGTCATGTTTACGCAAGGGTATGCTCCAAATCCTATCTGTTCTCCGACCAGAAACAGTTTATTGTTTGGTCAGAATGCTGCAAGGCATATTTATAATAAGGATTACGATTGGTACAAAAAGACAGCAGACTGGCTCACGATACCCAGAGCAATTAAGCAGGCAAATCCTGACTATAAGACCGCCCATTTTGGGAAGTGGCACATTGCGATGGTTCCAAAGGATGCTGGCTATGATTACGATGATGGAATGCCATCCAATGGAGGAGGGGAAGTTTTTGGTGACGGTTATTTAAATGCAAAAGCATATACAGAAGCAACTGCCGAGTATCTTAAAAAGAATGATGTTCCCAATCCAACGAATGCACGAAGTGGTGGAAATCCTAGTGCCTACTGGAGTGATCAAAACCCAAAAGACATTTTTGGGATAACCAATAGCGCACAGGAGTTTATGAAAGAAAGCATCAAAGAAGGCAGACCTTTTTATGTTCAGCTTTCTCATTTTGCTACACATCTTTCTTTATCCTCAAAAAAAGAGACCTACGAGTATTTCAAAAACAAGGCTAAAGGTGAAAGACATACCAATCCGGAATTTGCAGCCATGCTTAAGGACCTGGATTCGGGGGTTGGCATGATCCTGGATTTTGTGAAAGCTCAGGGGATTGAAGACAATACGTACATCTTTCTGATGGGTGACAATGGAGGGCGATTATCACTAAACCAAATTGCTGTGATAGGGGAGAACAAGGAATTAATAGAGGCGGACTATTCTACACAGCATGAGCGAAATATCCCGCTTCGTGATGGAAAACACTCTTTCTATGAAGGAGGGATTAGGGTGCCATTTATGGCCATTGGGCCTGGAATAGCGTCTGAAAGAGTAAGTCGGATTCCTGTCACAGGACTTGATTTCCTGCCTACCTTCGCTGATTTGGCTGGAGCGCAGGGCGATATGCCCGCATATATTGATGGAGGGAGTTTGGTGCCACTACTACTAAATGAAAGTATTGAAAAAGTTGAGAGAAACAGTGAGTCACTTTTTTTTCATCAAAGTTCTCACCGCAAGCCTAGGAGTGCCATGCGAAAAGGTGATTATAAACTAATCAAGTACTGGGTTAAAGAAGGTAAGTATAAGAATACCCCGAAGGTTGAGCTTTTTAACAT
The DNA here is from genome assembly GCA_043554545.1 of Marinoscillum sp. Lineage (GTDB taxonomy): Bacteria > Bacteroidota > Bacteroidia > Cytophagales > Cyclobacteriaceae > UBA7330. The sequence goes on from CP121337.1 coordinate 688,412, forward strand.
AGCTGACGATTTGAGAGAGACGACTGACTTGTCTAAAGAAATGCCAGAACTGGCAAGGGAGATGGAGTCTGAATTGATTAGTTTTTTAGAAAAGGTAGATGCTGAGACAGGGGAAAGAGACATACAAGGAGCCTTTTACCGTTTATTGGATGATTTGGCTGCTCGTGATGGTGGTGAAGATTGACCCGTTTAAATGAATATTTGAAGAACCATGAATAATACATTTAGAAATAGCCTTCTCAGCCTACTCCTTGTTTGTTCGCTAATGCTCAAGGCGGCTGACCAACCCAATGTGATCATCATATACACTGACGATCAGGGAACCATGGATATGAATTCCTACGGAGCCACAGACCTTGTTACCCCAAACATGGACAGGATTGTTAACAGTGGCATTAAGTTCACCCAGTTTTATGCCGCTCCTATTTGTTCGCCCTCCAGGGCCTCACTTTTGTCAGGAAAGGTACCCCAAAGAGTAAACCTGCCTGGCAACGCAGGGGCATCTATTGATAGCAAGAGGGGTTTACCCGGGGCAGAGTTTACCATGGCAGAGATGTTTAAACAAGCGGGATATCAAACCGCACACATTGGCAAATGGCACCTGGGCTATCAACCCGAGATGAGCCCGAATGCGCAGGGATTTGATTATTCTTTTGGACACCTGGTGGGTTGTATAGATAACTACTCTCATTTCTATTTCTGGAATGGTCCCAACCGTCATGATTTATATCGTAATGGTAAGGAGGTTTATCACAATGGCGAATTCTTCCCTGACCTGATGGTCAAAGAAGCAGCTCAATTTATGGAAGGAAATAAGGAAAAACCTTTCTTCATATACTTTGCGATGAACATGCCTCATTACCCCTATCAGGGAGATGAAAAGTGGCTTCAATACTATGAAGATCAGGGTGTGATTTATCCCCGTGATTTATATGCTGCCTTCCTATCCACTCAGGATGATCGCATAGGGATGCTGTTGGATAAGCTGGAAGAATTACAATTGACGGATAACACCATCATTATTCTTCAATCAGACAATGGTCACTCTACTGAAGAGCGTGCCCATTTTGGTGGGGGCAATGCCGGGCCTTACCGAGGAGCCAAGCAATGCCTGTTTGAGGGTGGTTTTCGTGTTCCAGCAGCGATTAGTTGGCCAAAGGTAATTCCAGGCGGACAGGTGCGAGGTCAACTGGCGGTAAATACAGACTGGCTGCCTACGCTGGCTGATTTATGTGGAATCAAAATAGATAAGGATGAGTTGGATGGTAAAAGCCTGATTAAGATTATCAATGATGAGACTGCCGTTTCAACACATGCGGATGGATACTGCTGGCAATTCAAAGACATGTGGGTTGCCAGAAAGGGTAAATGGAAGCTATTAGGTAATCCGTATGATACGAGCAACCGTGACTATGTCTTTGAGGACGATAGATTCTTGGTAAACCTGGAAGAAGATCCGGGAGAGGAAAATAACCTTGTTGCTCAGTACCCGAAAATAGCAAGGCAATTGGAAAAGCAGTATACTGACTGGCTTAAGAAAAACCCTAAGAATTGAATCATTAAATCTATGATAAGACCTTATATACTGGCAGAAAACAATTGGAAAGATATCCGCGATCAGCAATATGAGCTGGCAATCCTTCCATGGGGAGCAACAGAGGCTCATAACTATCACCTACCATATGGTACGGACATCATTGAAGGGGAGTCTATTGCAGCCGGAAGTGCAAAAATCGCGTGGGAGAAAGGAGCGAAGATCATTGTACTGCCTACCATACCATTTGGAGTCAATACCGGACAAAGAGATATTTACCTGGATATGAATCTCAACCCCAGTACCCAATTTGCTATCTTGAATGATATTGCCGAAGTGCTAAATAGTCAGGGAGTCAAGAAACTCATGATCATGAATAGTCATGGTGGCAACAACTGGAAATCAATGGTGCGAGAGCTTGGAGCCAATTACCCAGAAATGTTTATCTGTGTGACGGATTGGTTTAAGTCTTTGGATCGAAAGGAATACTTTACCGATCCGGGAGATCATGCCGATGAGATGGAAACCAGCCTTATTATGCATCTAAAACCTGAACTGGTACTTCCTAGCAAGGAATGGGGTTCTGGAAGCGAAAGAAAGCATAAAATACAATCCTTTTCTGAAGGCTGGGCCTGGTCTGAGCGGCGCTGGTCTCAGGTGTCAGAAGATACAGGTATCGGAAACCCCAAAGCAGCCTCTGCAGAAAAAGGAGAGCAATTCTTCGATGCACTCTGTGAAAAGATGGCACGGTTGTTTGTGGAATTATGCGAGATGGATATTGATGAGATGTACGAGAAGTAGCAGAACCTAACTTCTAATTGCTAATCACTTCTCTTGAAAGCGTTTTAGCCCAGTCCATAAGCGCTTCTTTTTGTGAATCAGATAAAGCAGCTTCACTGTGCATATTTACATAAGATGCCATAGGCATTTCACCTTCCTCAATAACTTCCTGAATGTCTTTTAAAGCCCTAAGTTTTGATCTCTTATCCAGCGAAGACCAATCAGAAAAATTGAGCTCTTCACGGCCTTCATCAATATGAGAGATAAGAAACCAGGAGACGGGAGCTATGTATCCGTACCATGGGTATGTGGTTTCCATGGAGTGACAATCATAGCAGGCGGTCTTTAGCATACCGCCAATTGCTGAAGGGATTTCGGTTTGGTGGAAAATGTCACCAGGGTTTTGAGCTGAAGTTGCTGGTCGCTTAGGGCCTACAAATTGTAGGATAACCAAAACGACCAGCACAACAACCAGTACATATTTGAGTTTTTTACTCACCCATTGCAGCGTTTGTAGTAGACTCAGCCCAATCTTTAAGCAAGGCTACTTCATCGTCAGTCAACTTTAGATTTGGAAATCGTTCGATCATTTTCGCAGGTGGCATTTCACCTTCCTCCACGACCTCTGCTATTTCATCCAGTTTGGCTATTAAGTCTGCAGGTTCCATATACTGAAGCTGTACCCACATCAGTTTTTTCTTTGCCTTATCACTTCTTCCGGAGGGAGAGTGACAACCTAAACATTTATTTGTGATGAGCGTCATCACATCCATTGGATAGGCTCCAACTTGTTGTGTAGAATCTGCCAGAAGGACTTTTGTTTTTTCAGGGCCTTGTTTTTGGGCCTTTACATCCTGAGTAAATAAGCAAAATGCAAATACAATTGATGAAGCTAGAAGTAATTTTTTCATAAGTTAGATTTTTTGATGCTAATAAAATTAATGAAAAGTTGGTAAATAATATCATGGTTAAACAAAATGACCCATCTTTTAAACCAAAGGAGAATTTTAATAGATATTAGGAGCAGTAATTTATGCTCATTAACCAGGCAAGTGATAGGACATACACAGTTGATAAGTTTATATTTAAAGAAGAAATGGAGGATCAGGCGTTTAAGGTTAGTCTCCGGACCGTTTGGGTTTTGGTGATAGGAAATCCAATAATGATTACTTTAGGTGCTTTTGCCAAGGTTCAGGATTGGCCTTTTTCACAATTACTATTAACAGCGGGACTCATCTTTTTCTTCCCGGCCTGCAGTATTATTTTGAGTGGCATGGTAAAAAATCAGCTATATAATAAGGACTTCTGGGGACTTTCCATGTTTGTAATTCCTGTCTTAACTCCATTCTTTTACATGCTACAGCGAAAGCGGTTAAGACGACTAGTAAACAGGTTTGGTTGAAATGATTTGATGAAGTACCTATTCTTTTTTGTCACATTACTCACATTAGGTTTTAGTCAGCCTACGGAGGGTCAGTCACCTGAAAATATTCAGTTTATCAGACAAGGGGTCAAGAGACTCATCTTCGACACCGAACAGGCAATTCCGTTAGCTTCTTTAAGGCCTACGGAGGCCATTGGCTTTGAGGTGATGTATCCTGTGTCACAATATGCGGGTAGTCCGGCAGCTATTGCGATTTCTGATGACCTGATCAAGATTACCTCGGACAGTGAATCGCAGACAGGAATCTGGTTTGGTGGATTTAATCCTTTTGCCACCTATACCATTGAATTAGTTACCTGCAAGGGTGAGGGAGCAATAGGTTATGAATTCTCAGATTATCAAAAAGCCAAGCGTTTTATAGTCAGCGTGGAGCATTTGAATCAAAAGCTAGTGGATGCTCGTGTATTAATCATTAATAAAAAAGATACACTACTTGATGAATCTATCCTTACAAGTAAAATAAAAGGGCCTGCTTTGAAGGGTAATCTCATCTTACAGATGTTAGGGAGTGGGTTCACATTGTATCTTCAGAATCACACTGATTTACCGGTCCCGATTGGTCAAAGTGATTTCAATCAATCTATGGACCTCAGGGAAAAGCGATATATCCAATCTTTTCAATCAAGTCTATTCATTGGATTTAACCAGGGAGAGGTAGCAGTCAAAAGTGTTAGGTCCGAATTGAGTACGGGTATTGGTCTTGCGGATATCAGGGCCATTACTTATGAAAATGGAGATCCCATGCTTGACCAGGGCCGGTTGTGGTACACCATGTCCATCAGGGGACGTGCCTTGCCCCACCATATACAGGGTATCTTTAGCCTGAACCCTACGGTATTTGATCTCAAGCTTGAAGGGGTGGTTGTATTTGATAGAGACGATGGATTGTTAAGAAATGAAATTGCCTCACATATATTCTATGACAGGCATACAGAAGTGTGGCGTGGTATAACGACTGGGTTCAGCGCCTTTGCAAATCCAGAAAAAGAAGAAAAGCAATTGTTGACGATCGAAAGTAAAGCAGATCCAAGGTTTGGTTTTTCGATCATGAGTGCAAAACCTTTTGGTATTGTTGGAGATATCGAAGACCCCCACGTAATATTTGATGAGGAGGCTGATAAATGGCGAATCCTCACCTGTGAAAATCACAACGGCTACAAAGCAGTGGTGCTGGAGTCAGATCAATGGAATCAGGGATATGAAAGAATCGCAGGCCCGGTCAATCACAATTCAACAGGTACATCAATTCAAAAAATAGGGGGAGCGCGTTATTGCTTTTCCGGGAGTAGTGAGCGTCAAATTTTTATTTATACCTATCCGTACCTCAAAGAAGTAGGCACATTGAAGATGGACTTACCACCGTGGGATCATGAATCGGGAACCAGGGTATGGCCCAATGTGGTCGAATTACCAGTCGGTTACCCATTTAAATTTGTAGCCTTAATGATGGATAGGTTTAACTTCCCGGGATTGGAAGGTAGAAATTGGTCTTATGGAGCCTTATACCTATATCATGGCTATGAGTAACAAAATTCTTGCATGCTACAAAACCCTGTTGATTTGTCGTACGTAGAACAATTTCAAAGCTGAGGCAAAAGGTTTTTTGTCAATTATTTTGAATTCCGAATCTTAAGCATCAGTTTTGTCAGACAATTCAATTAGCGAATAATTGATTTATAAAGAAGTGCTGAGAGACAGGCTCTATGAAGCACTAGCAACCTGGCCCCCCAAAGGAAAAGGTGCTAACTCCTGTCCAGTCCGATAGATATCGGAAAGGAAATATGAATTAATTGAGATGATAAAAAACACATTTTATTTTAAGATTTCTACGACGCATTTGTCTGTGGTTTCTTGTTGTTGCTGCTGCTTCAGGTAATTGCTTATTTGAGCATATTATCCTGAGACACCCAAATAAATCCATGATCAATGAATTTTGAGACAGATGCTATACGTACACAAACAGAAAACGCACTCCACAGAGAGCATTCTGTACCGGTTTATCTAACCAGCTCCTTCACCTTCGCCAGTGCGGAGGAGGCGAGGGCCATGTTTAATGATGAAATTCCCGGTAATATTTATTCGAGGTATTCCAATCCAAACACGGATGAATTCATCACCAAGATGTGTCAGCTGGAGCATACAGAAGATGGAATTTCTACTGCCACCGGGATGTCGGCGATGTTTACCAGCATGGCTGCTTTACTTAAGAAAGGGGATCATGTATTAGCTTCCAGGGCCTTATTTGGCTCCACCCATCAACTATTTACTACCATCTTTCCGAAATGGGGCATCGAACACACCTATTTCAACCTGCATCGACCAGAGAAGTGGGAATCTCTCATACAGGAAAATACCAAGATGATCTTCGTGGAGACTCCTTCGAACCCGGGGCTGGACATTGTCGATCTGGAGTTGTTGGGCAAGTTGGCAAAGTCAAGAGGTATCATTTTCAATGTAGACAATTGCTTTGCTACGCCGTATCTTCAGCAACCAACAACTTACGGGGCAGATATCGTTACCCACTCTGCAACCAAATTTATTGATGGGCAGGGAAGAACACTCGGTGGAGCTATTTTAGGTAAACGCGAAATCATTGAGGAGATCAGGTTCTTTGCTAGACATACGGGACCCAGTATGTCTCCATTCAATGCATGGATCTTAAGTAAAAGTCTGGAGACGCTGGCAGTACGTATGGATCGTCACTGTGAAAATGCGTTGAAGCTTGCGGAATACCTGGAGAGCCACGAGGCTGTAGAACAAGTTAAATACCCTCATCTGAAAAGTCATCCACAATATGCGCTGGCAAAAAAGCAGATGAAACTGGGAGGTGGAATTGTAACATTCGTTGTACGGGATGGAATGGAAGGAGGAGCGGCGCTACTAGATAACCTTAAAATGATCAGCTTAACACCCAATTTGGGGGATACACGTACCACTGCGACGCATCCGGCATCCACGACTCATAGTAAATTGTCTGAAGAAGAAAGGGCGGCTGTGGGTATCGCACCGGGAACGGTAAGGATATCAGTTGGGTTAGAGAACATCAACGACATTGTAGAAGACATCGAAAATGCATTACAGAAAGTAAAAAACTGAAAAACTTAACTATTGGCAGGAATCATAGAAAACGAGAACACAAATGATTGAGACAAAAACACTAAGCAAGGAAGTAGAGAAAGATCTGATCGAATTAAAAGATAAGATTAAGGATTTCAAAAACAATCAAATAGATGAGGAGCGCTTTAAGGCTTTTCGTCTGGCAAGAGGAGTTTATGGACAACGCCAGCAAGGCGTTCAGATGTTTCGTTTGAAACTCCCATTTGGAAAGCTTACACCAGATCAACTGGAGACCATTGCTGATTTATCTGAAAAGTACACTAACGGTAATATTCACTTTACCACGCGTCAGAATATCCAGCTGCACTATGTGAAGCTGGAGGATACACCAGAGATGTGGGAAACACTTGAGAAGGTAGGTGTGACTACCAAAGAAGCTTGTGGTAACACCGTAAGAAATGTTACCGCCTCACCCAATGCCGGGATTGATCCCAATGAACCCTTTGATGTGGCGCCTTATGTACAGGGTGTGTTTGAGTATTTCCTGCGCAATCCGATTTGCCAGGACATGGGGAGGAAGATTAAGATGGCTTTCTCTTCAAGTGAAGAAGATTCGGCCTTTATCTTCATTCATGATTTTGGCTTCATTCCAAGAATAAAGGATGGAAAAAGAGGATTTAAAGTAATTGTTGGTGGTGGTTTAGGCGCACAGGCATTCATGGGACTTGTTGCCTATGAGTATCTTCCTGAGGATCAGGTAATCCCATTCATTGAAGCAGGCTTGAGGGTTTTTGATCGACATGGGGAAAGAGAGCGAAGACATAAGGCCAGACTAAAATATTTAATTGAGCCTAAAAAGGGAATGGGGCTTGATCGCTTCATGAAGCTGGTTGAGGAGGAGCGCAAGGCAATTGCTAATAAGTCGTATTCAATTGATCATGATTTGGTAACACAGATCATTCCAGACAATCATGCAAAAGGTCTTGAAGACTTTGTAGAAGATGATGCCTACAAAATCTGGAGAGAGACCAATGTAGAAGAACAAAAACAAAAAGGTTATTACACGGTAAAAGTTCGTATTCCTTTAGGAAATATCCAGGCGGAGAAAGCCAGACAACTGGCTGATGTAGTTAGAAAATGGGCTTCGCCTGACTTTCGGGTGACCTTGAATCAAGGGGTGATCCTGAAATTCGTGAAGCCGGAACATCTTTCAGCTATTTATTCCGAGCTCAAGGATCTTGATCTTGTCAATCCCGGATTTGATACCCTGGCGGATGTAACTGCCTGCCCGGGAACAGATACCTGTAACCTGGGGGTAACCAACAGCACCAGTCTGGCGCTGATACTGGAGGAGATGATTCGCGATGAGTTTCCTCATCTGGTCAATGAATCAAATATCAAAATAAAGATCAGTGGCTGTATGAATTCCTGCGGACAGCACATGGTTGCTAATATCGGGTTTCATGGCAGTAGCATCAAATATAATGGCAAAGTAGCACCGGCTCAGCAGGTGGTGATTGGTGGAGGGGTAGAGCCCGGTGGTGCAGGCTATATCGCTGAAAAGGTGATTAAAATCCCAACCAAAAGAATTCCCGAAACAGTTCGCACCTTGCTTCATGACTATGAAGAAAATGCAGAGGAAACAGAATACTTCAATGAATACTTCAGACGACAGGGTAAGATTTATTTTTATGATCTGCTAAAGCACCTGGGGGATGCTTCCACCTTAAATGCTGAGGGATTTCAGGACTGGGGCTATACTGATGACTTTGTACCTGAGATTGGCGTAGGCGAGTGCGCCGGTGTCATGCTGGACCTTGTTGCTACCATTCTGAATGATGCAAAGGAACGTTTGGCTTCAGGCAAGGAAGCGTTGGAGATTGGCCGATGGGCAGATGCCATTTATTATGGGTACAATGCGCTGGTAATTGGTGCTAAGGCTTCATTATTAGACAATGAAGTTCATTGTAATACCCATAAGGGAATCATGGATGATTTTCAAAAGCATGTTGTAGATCAAGGCTTAATCAACTTACCTGCTCCTTTCGAGGAAATCGTATTACAAATCAACAAGCATGAGCCTTCAGAAGCATTCGCAAGAAGCTATCACAAGCAGGCGGAAGAATTTCTAAATGGAATTGAGACTTTGAGAGCTTCTTCATCAGCTGTTGACAAGCTAGTGATCAATGAATTTTATAAAGCATAATGATGAATAAGGAACCAAAATTAACATTAGTTGGGGCAGGACCAGGAGATCCTGATTTGATTACTGTGAAAGGTATGAAAGCACTTCGTCAGGCTGACGTAGTGCTTTATGATGCCCTGGTACATCCTGATTTACTGGAATACGCACCCGAGGCGGTACACATTTCTGTAGGAAAACGCGCAGGCAAAGCCAGTGTCCCACAGGATACCATACTTCAGTTGATCAAGGAGAGCGCACACAAATATGGCCACGTGGTCAGGTTAAAGGGAGGAGATCCCTTTGTATTTGCACGGGGTTTTGAGGAGTTGGAATATGCTAAAAAACATAGTATCGAAACAGATGTAGTTTTGGGAATCAGCAGCATCATGTTGCCTGGGTTGTACAATATCCCATTGACCTGCCGTGGATTGAATCACAGCTTCACTGTAGTGACTGCGACCACGGCCGAAGGTGTACTTAGCGGTGATGTTTTGGTGGCTGCGGAGCATTCCCCTACAACCATATTTTTTATGGGGCTGGGTAAAGTAGACCAGATAGTAGCTGCTTACAAAAAGAATGGCAGGGCGGACCTTCCTGTAGCTGTGGTTAGCAGAGGATCACTGAGTGATGATGGTGTATTATTCGGAAAGGTGAATACCATCGAGGAAGTTATTAAAAAGAGTAATCCCATGGCTCCTGCGTTGTTGGTCTTCGGAGAATGTGCAGACCTGAGCAAAGAGCTTGAAGTGATGAATTGTGAGTTGGCTGAGGAGGGCTTATTGGTATGAGTGTAGCCGCTTCAGCAGGTAATCCCTTGTTTCCCGTTTTCTTAAAACTCAATGAAATCCAGACCGTGGTGGTTGGAGGAGGAAATGTGGGTTTGGAAAAACTGGAAGCATTGTTAAAAAATGATCCCAATGCCCGTGTCACGGTGATTGCACCTATAATAAGAGCTGAACTGAAGGAATTGGCAGGAGCTTCACCGAACGTTGTTCTCATTGAGCGAAAGGTAGATTTGAAAGATCTGGAAGAAGCGGACATGGCCATATTAGCTACTGATAATCCTGAACTTCATGCAGAGATTAGGGTATGGGCCAAGAAAAGACATCTGCTGTTGAATGTAGCAGATACTCCACACTTATGTGATTTCTATTTGGGGTCTACCGTAAAAAAAGGAAATCTAAAAATTGGAATTAGCACCAATGGCATGTCTCCCACCTTTGCTAAACGTTTTAGGGAAATACTGGAAGAGACTTTGCCTGAGGAGACAGATCAGTTGTTAGATAGTCTAAAGCAGTTTCGAGATAAATTGAAAGGAGACTTTCAGCACAAGGTCAAAAAATTGAATGAAATAACGGCAACACTGGTAAGTAAATGATCAACAGTCAGGTAAAGTATAACATTGCAGAACTAAACAAACGGTATGATCATGTGTCTTTCATGGATCGGCTGGAACGTTTATTTGCAGATTTTGATCAGGAGAAAATACTGATTTCTTCTTCCTTTGGAGCTACCTCTTCGGTTTTATTACATCAATTAGGTAAGGTTGCTCCAAATCATCCGGTGTATTTTATTAACACCGGTTATCTCTTTGAAGAGACTATCAGATACAAGGACATCATAGGGAAGCAATTTGGGTTGAATAATATTATTGAGGTAATGCCAAACTCCGGAAAACATGCATTTACTGAAAAGAATAAGACTTATCAAACCAACCAGGACTTATGCTGCTTTATCAACAAGATTGAGCCAATGGAAAAATTGAAGGAAGGTAAAGAGGTTTGGGTATCAGGGTTATTTAGATATCAGAATCAAAACAGGGCTAAGCTGAGGTTGTTTGAGCCAAAAGACCAACTATTGAAGTTTCACCCAATCATTGACATGTCCAAAGAAGATGTCCAATTATACATGGACGTCTATGATTTACCCAAGCACTCCTTGAGCTACCAGGGCTATGGATCTATTGGATGTACACATTGTACAGCTAAAGGAGATGACCGCGAAGGCAGGTGGCTTAATACCAATAAGACGGAATGTGGGCTGCATGCATGAAGGCTTGGTTAATTGCAGTATATTTCCCTTACGCATTTGAATTTAACTGTTATTGTTTTTACCAGTTGCAAGCCTAAGTAAATCATCTTCATTAATGGGTTTGGTGATACAATCATCAAATCCCAAATCTCGGAATTTTTTTAATTCATCATCCATGGCAAAGGCTGTCTGGGCAATTATTGGAAGTTCTGGATTGATAGCTTTTAATCTTTTCATGGTTTCTATTCCATCAATCCCTGGCATTTTTATATCCAGAAATACCAGGTCAATGTTTTTGGCATTCTTTCTATATTGTTTGATAGCCTCATACCCATTGGTGGTTATAAGTGATTCAATATTAAGCTTTTTCAAAATAGTTTGATAATACAGCCTTACAGAGGAGCTGTCATCGGCGATCAATAGTTTTTTTACCTTTCTTTTAGTTTTGGAAAACTGTACCTGCTCAACTTGTTTAAGTTCCTTTTTATGTGCTAATGTTTTTGGAATAGTAAAAAAGAATGTCGATCCGTTTTTAATTTTAGATTCAACCCAGATTCTTCCACCCATTATTTTTAATAGACCATTACATATAGAGAGCCCTAAACCTACTCCGCCATATTCAGACGACGACGATGTTTGTGAAAACCTACCAAATATTTTTTTCAGGTCTTTTTTTGCTATTCCTATTCCTTCATCTTTTACAAAGAATACTATTTCATTGGCGTTATAGGAATAACCTATTTCGACTGTCCCTTTTCTGGTGAATTTCAGGGCATTTCCTATCAGGTTGTTGAGTACTTCTTTTAGCCTTACCTCATCCACTTCAATCCAATCATTGTCATCCTGAGGAATATTCAATTTGAGTTGGAGCTCTTCATTTTTGTGGTCTGTTAAAATTTGATTTTTGTGCTGATCAATTAGGTTTTGAATGAATACTCGCAGATTAACAGGATGGTTTTTTAGCTTTATTTGCCCACTTTCAATCTTGGAGATATTCAAAATGTCATTGACCAGGGAAAGTAGCTGTTCTGAATTGTTTTGAATCTGATCCAGATACATTTCTTTATCTCGGGCTTCCTGATTATCTGCTAATAGTCTTGAGAAACCAATGATAGCATTTAGGGGAGTTCTTATTTCGTGACTCATGTTAGACAAAAAAGCAGATTTTAGTTGATCAGCCTCTTCTACTTTCTTAATTGTGAGTTTGGATTGCTTGATCAACTTTTTCTGTGCTGTTTCTATACGTTTACGCTCAGTAAGGTCACGAATAGTTCCGATAAGGTAAGTATTGCCTTCATTATCAATATATCTGGTTTTCCGAGTAGAAATTATCTTTGTTTTGCCACCCCGTACGGTAAGATTCTCTTCTACAATGCTTTCTCTTCCTGACATGATTACCTGACCATCAATCTTTAAAAAGTGTTCTTGCTCATCAGGTGGAACTTCTTCTGTAAGGGTATTGCCAATGATATCATTTTTAGATTTTCCAAATAAGTCACAAAAAGAATTATTGGTCAGAACGATCCTGCCATGATCATCTTTAACAAATAATGGATCACCAATGTTATCGATGATATTATTGAGATAGCTCTCACTTTGTTCAGCCTTTTCTTTTGCCTTAATTAGCTCGTTTTCAGCTAGTTTATGATATGTTATGTCCTGAAAAATGCCGGTCAACTTCACAGGTTTGCCTTCAAGTAATGTGACTTCGCAAGTAGTACGAACATGGATATGGCGCCCTTTTGTCGTATATGTTTCCAATTCCAGATCATAGCCTTCTCCAAGCTTAATGGCTTTATCGAGTGCTTCAGATATGGCCTGACGTGATGCAGGCAAGAAATAGCTGACTCCTGCATCGACGGTAGGATTAAATTCTTCCGGAGTGGTCTCATGGATTCGGTATGTCTCAGCTGTCCAAAAAAGGTTGTTGGTAGTGATATCAAGCTCCCATCCACCAACTTGTGCGATAGACTGTGATGCTTCAAGAAGTTGCTTACTTCGTCTTAAACTATCTTCTGCTTTTTTCTTTTCTGTGATGTCTTTGAATGTTACTGCAATAATATTTTCCTTTAGCTTCCATGCATTGATAGAATAGTAACCATTCATCTCACTACTATAATTCTCATAGGTTATCGCTTCTCCATATTTATTGACTTTCCCGAATACTTTTAGCCAATAATCATCAACCACTGAGAATAACTCTTTTGCACGTTTATTGATTAAGTCTTCTTTAGGTTTCCCAACCAGTTTTTCATACGCAGGATTAACTGTTAAATAAAAATGATCAATTACTTCACCTTTTTCATTATAAATCAGCTTGTTCAACATAAAGTACTCAGACATTAAATGGAAAATATCTGCATATATTTTTTCATTGAGCTCAAACTTTTCTGTCAACAGCTTTTGTGTGGTAATATCGTTACCAATCTCATAAATGCATTTTTCATCTGGCACAAAGTGAGCACTCCATGAAATGTAGATTACTTCTCCATTTTTATGAAAATAGCGATTTTCAAAACTGATGATATCAATTCCTGCTCGTATCTCATCAAGTTTTTTGATTGTGTGATTTATATCGTCGGGGTGGATAAAATCAGAAAAATTTTTCTCTAGTAATTCTTCTCTGGTGTATCCGGTTTTATTACAGAAAGCGGGATTTACGTATTTAAAATTTCCATCAGTATCTGAAGTGCAGATAAACTGTCTTGAAAATTCCATAAACTTATCTGCATCCATCTTCTAGCTTCTCTAAAGCATCCAACAATAAATATTTTTAGAAATGAAAGCCATTTCTAATGTCAATATTCGCTAGGGTATGATACATTGAAATCAGAGTAGAAATGGTGATATCTACAGTGATTCTCATAAAAGCTAAATCTAATTATGGTGTTTAGTAATTTAACGAAGAAACTGGATGAAAGTGATAAAAAATGATGAAAGTCATATGATTATATCAACCGATTTATTGGTTAACAGGTCATGAGTATTTATTTTCTTTTTGAGAATGGTGCCCTATCTCGGAAAGTGAATCTTGTTTATTTCTCAAAACAGCAGGATAATTACAGAAGAAAATGTCAGCTGAAGACCATTCACTACAGGTCTATCTAATCCAGTGTTAGATATTATAAAGAAACGCCTCTCTTCCAGGGTATGAAATCATATTGCTTCATCTGAACGGCTTTTGAGGTTACTTCACCACTGGCCACTTGAATCACGTGATCAAGCATTTCCTCACCCATTTCTTGAAGTGTTTTAGTGCCCTCAATGACCGGTCCTGTGTTTATGTCTATGATATCAGGCATCTTTTGTGCCAGTTTCGAGTTAGATGAAACTTTGAGGATGGGGGCGACAGGGTTTCCGGTTGGTGTTCCAAGTCCAGTTGTGAAAAGGACTACATTAGCGCCTGATCCAACAAGACCAGTTGTTGATTCCACGTCGTTTCCAGGTGTGCACAACAAAGTCAGCCCGGGGTTCTTTACATATTCTGTATAATCCAGCACATCATTAACAGGGGAGGTGCCTCCCTTTTTTGCTGCTCCGGCCGACTTCATGGCGTCTGTAATCAAACCGTCTTTGATATTACCTGGAGAAGGATTCATATCAAAGCCTGAGCCGCTGGCTTCAGCGGCATTTGAATAAGCTTCCATTAGTCCGGTAAACTTTTCTGCCAACTCCCGATTGGGCATGCGGTTGATGAGCTCCTGCTCTACTCCACAGAGTTCAGGGAACTCGGATAAGATTACTTTACCTCCCAGGGCAGATACCAGGTCCGAACAGTAGCCTACTGTCGGGTTTGCTGAAATCCCGGAAAAACCATCAGAACCACCGCACTCCAAACCAATCGTAAGTTTGTCGAGTGATGCAGGTTTTCTGGTGATCTTATTTGCTTCGGCCATTCCCTTGAATGTTTGCTTCACTGCTTTTTCAACCAATTCAGCTTCAGTGCCAGTACCTTGTTGGTCCAGGATGATCACCGGTTTGTCATTTTTCGGATTTCTTGCCTTGATAGCCTGAGTCAGGGTTTTTACCTCGGCATTCTGACAGCCTAAACTCAAAACAGTAGCACCAGCAACATTGGGGTTGTTGATATATCCAGCCAATAAATTACAAAGCGACTCAGAATCTTGTCTGGTACCACCACAGCCACTCTGGTGGGTGATGAACCTGATCTTTACATTTTCAAATACCTCTGGTCGTGATTTGGGTTTTACACTTTCCAGTGTAAGGGTATCTATGGCCTGATCAAGTGAATTTTGTTGATAATGATTAATCAGAGACTCGACCATGATTTCGTAAGGGTTTTCATCGTCGTATCCCAGGGCTTTCTCAAAAGCCTTTCGCAGGACATCTATGTTTCTGTTTTCACAAAAAACTAGAGGAAATACCAACCATATGTTTTGCGTCCCCACTTGTCCATCTGTTCGATGATACCCATTGAAAGTACGTCCTTTGAATTTTGAAATATCAGGAGCTTTCCAGGAAAATTTTGTTTGCTTGTCCAGGTCGTACCCGGAAGTCTTGTGGGTAACGTTAGCAGTGGTAATGGCTTCTCCCTTTTTGATCTCCTGATTGGCAGTTCCTACAACCAGCCCATACATGGAAAGACTGCTTCCTTTAGCGAAATCAAATAATGCGAATTTATGTTTAGCCGGGATGTTATGGGCCAGTGTTACCCGATGTTCATTAATAGTTACTTCAGTACCTGCTTTGAGGTCTGTTAAGGCAACCCCTAGGTTATCAGTTTCATTGATGGTTATGGCCTGGATCATATTTAAAGAGATTTTATGGATGCTAAGACACCTTTTTGCTTGATATCATCTAGATATCCTGTGACGATTGATGAAAGATTGCCGAGGCTACTCAGGTCTTCTCCCCAAAAATCAGTTGAAGAAAGAACAACAGCTACCAGTTTTTGGTTTGGTGGTCTATCAGCTTTAAGTTTTGTAAAGAAATCTACAATTTCTTTGTCATCATTTATTTCGAAATCCGAAGACAAATAGAGCTCTATCAGACAGGCTAAAGCGAAGGTGAGACGCTTAGGTAAAGACCCGTTGATCTTATGGTAATCCTTTACAGTAGGTAATATCCGAACCTTATATTTTGATATTGAATTCAGGGAGATACTTTTCAGCTCATGCCTGATGAAAGGGTTTTTGAATCGCTCTAAAACTTCGTCTGCAAAGTGTTCCACATCTTTAGCGGGAAGGTCTATGGTCTGGGATATTTCATCGTACATCGTTTTTAGAACAAAGGGCCCAATTACATCATCTTCTACATTTTCCCTGACGGTTACGTTACCGGCTAAAAGCCCAACAGGTACCATGGCGGTATGTGAACCATTGAGGATTCTGACTTTTTGTGTTCTATAAGGAGTTAAATCTTTTACAAACTTGATGTTAAGGTCAATCTCTTCCAGTTTGTCTGGAAATGCAGCCTTGATCTCATCAGGGCCTTCAATTACCCAAAGATGAAAGACTTCGGACGCAACAACCAGTTGATCATTATAGTCAATTTTTTCTCTGATTTCATCAATTTCATCTTTAGGAAATCCAGGTACAATCCGATCTACCAGGGTATTGGCAAAAAAGCAATGCTTCTGAAGCCATTCTTTAAAGGACTCCTCATAGCCCCAAAGGTCAGCATAGCTAAGCATAGCTTTTCTTAAATTCTCTCCATTCTTATCAATGAGCTCACAAGGAATAAAGATTAATCCACTTTCAGCACGTCCCCCAAAGTGATCAAATCTTCTCTTAACCAATTGGGTGAGTTTACCTGGAAATGTTTTAGCCAGCTCCTTGTCACCGGGCAGGTCTGTATCCTGGAAAGTGATCCCTGCTTCTGTGGTATTAGAGATCACAAATTTAAGATCTTCATTTACTGCCTGATCCATATAGGTGGAGTAGGACTCAAAAGGATTGATCATCTGTTGGATGCAGGAATTGAGTCTTACCTCGTTGACCTGTTTCCCATTTTTAAGACCTCGGATGAGGTGATGATAGAGTCCGTCTTGTTTTTGTAGCATATCCACCATCCCGTGTTCGATAGGCTGAACCACCGCGACACCTGCGTTGAAACTTCGTTTTTCATTAAGAATATCAACTACCCAGTTGACGAAAGCACGTAAAAAATTTCCTTCTCCAAACTGTAAGACTTTGATGGGTAGCTTGGCTGGTATTCCAGCAGTATCTCTTCTTAATTCTTTCATGGGTGTAACGTGTAATGTCTAAATATCCGCAATTTATTGAATTTATGTGTGAAGTGAAGTAATTCAATCAATTGTGTTGGCCTTTCTGAATACTATTTCTGCAATCAATTTGCCTTTTCTAATTTGACGGGTGATTAGTGGGAAAGAATAATGCGCATATTTACTCCAGAACCCTAAACGCCTTAATTTTTATTGGCTCAATCAACATCTGATCATCATCTTCGAGGCCTTGTATCTGCTTTACAATGTCCATCCCTTTCACGATCTGTCCAAATGCAGCAAACCCTTGACCGTCAGGGTTTCTTTTACCT
Source organism: Marinoscillum sp. (assembly GCA_043554545.1). Lineage (GTDB taxonomy): Bacteria > Bacteroidota > Bacteroidia > Cytophagales > Cyclobacteriaceae > UBA7330. Next base: position 705,959 of record CP121337.1, read on the forward strand.
CCAAAGTCCAACTCCGGCTGATCACCAATGCAAATAAAAAACTCGGTGGTGGCTGTGCCCGGTTCATTACGTGCCATGGAAAGGACACCGTCTTTATGCAGCAGTCCAGTCTTTGCTGTTGTCTCATGGGTGATGGGAGTAAATGCCAGGCTATCATTATTTAGCCCACCTTGAATTACCTCAATCTTCACTTTTTTGTCTGGTTGATTATCCATTCTCACTACCCGGTAAAAGCTAGCACCTCTTAGCATGTCATTTTTGATATAGGCTAAAAAGTTTTCACAGGTGATGGGAGCTTTATCAGGATATAGCTCCGCTACGATGGTTCCAATTGCTGTCCTGATCTCAATTTTTGTTTTTTGACCCTTTAAAGTCACAGTTAAAACAAAGAAAACAGTTATTAACAGGCTCGCTTTTTTCATGAAATTTGTATTTGAAGATACTATCTAACAACCAAAATCCTGATAGACTCAGAAAGATTCTGATACCTTAACCTACAGTAGTAAATTCCATTCCTGACTTTTGATCCGGCAGCATTGGTAGCATCCCAGGTCATGGTATTTTCTCCAGCATATTGAGGACCCCACAGGATTGTTTTTTGTAATTGTCCAGAGCTGTTATAAATGTCAGCCCTTACGGTACCGTCTTCGGGAATTTCATAATTGATGGTAGTGAGGTCTGACATGGGATTGGGATAATTTTGACTCATCCTGAAAAAGCTTTGATTGTCAGGGTTATCTAAGGCTTTGTGATCAGTGATTGATACCTCATATACGCCAGTTCCGTGAGTCCCTACGATTAATCGACCATCAATTGATCTGTAATCCAGTGAGTTGACGACGGCACGTCCAATCAGGTCAGGGCTCTCTTTGGTCCAGGTCGTATTTTGACCGGCGATCTCCGTAGTGCTAAACAGTCCGACACTGGTTCCCACAAAAACAAGCTGACCTGTTTGGGTAGGTACAATCTCTACCCAACGTACGCTGGGTCCATTTCCTCCTCCGTCTGGTTGTTCTTCAAGGTTACCACTGATATCAGAAAAGGTAAGACCCCCATTTTTACTTTCAAATATGGAAGGTATCTGATAATTGGAGAGCGCAACGATAATATGGTCACTGTCTTCAGGGTCAATGGCAATACAGGCGATGTGGGAGCCTGGAATAAAGGCATCCGTATTCATGAACCGGACTTCTTCGGCAAAAGTTTGTGAGGCGTTTTCAATGCGGATAAAATAGTTTTCCCGGAAGTTCTCTGATAAGAACCACCCACCTGCATACATGGTGTCATCACCTGAAATTTCGGATTTGGCTAGTGCGGTATAGACACCATTTGAAAGGGCGGTTTCATCCAACGTTTCCCAGTTGACTGAGGTAGGGTCTTGTCGACCTCCTGGTATTTGCAACAGGTTGTTGTTTCTCCAGATGACATTCCCTCCGGCAAGAAACATTCGGTTGTTGTTTAAAGGATCTAGTAGATAGGGGTTGATAAATAAATATTCCTGCCCGGATTCCTGTCCACCTTTAGCTGGGTCAACTCTGGCAAAGGAGGTTAAGCTGTTAGAATTATTTAATGTGATGCGGTAGATCTGACTGTTTTGGATGGACGCATAGAAAAAGTCCTGATGGTCGCTGATAAATGAAAACCCACCGTCACCGCCCAGGATCCTGTTCCAGGGAGCATTTTCGATAGGTGCATTTTTCACATAGACACCGTTGTCCTGCATTCCCCCAATGATCAATTGAGAAGCTTCATCCTGTTGCTGACTGACCTGGTAAAACTGGCTGGTCACAAACCCATTATTCAGGCTATTCCATTTTACCGAATCAGCTTGATTGTCAGCTGTCTGTCGAACCCCTCCATCGTTAAAACTTAACATCCGGTCTGGGTCGGAAGGGTAGAAGATCAGTAGGTGTTGATCGGGGTGATGATTGAGGTACCGGGAGGCATCGTTATCCGGGGAGTAGCCCCCAATCCATTTCGTGTTATCCGTCGAAGTAAACCCATCTGTTGACCGGTAAAGATTGGTGCCTCCAACGTAAACAACGTTTGGGTTATCAGGATGAACATCAATCATCATGTTGTAAGAAGACTGGCTATCAAAATCACCAACCTGTCCTCCAAGCATTGGAACGTTGTCACTTAAGTCGGTCCAGGTTCCATTTGGAATATTTCCGTTTACATTCAGAATGGAATATTTAAAAATACTGACTTGTTCCTCATTTCTGCCTTGGATCAGAAAGTAAACGGTTTCGTTGTGAGAGGCAATCACCGCTCTTTCTCCCAGGACACTCTTCGCCACAGGACTGATGTTGGTCCAGTTTGTGCCGTCTGCGGAAAAGTAGATCCCTGCATTGCCGTACCTGTCATCGCCGGAACAGTTATTTTCACTAAGGGTGGCAATATAGTATCCAGCTGAAGTTTGGTGGATGTTGGTGTAACAAGGAGCATTGACATTATTGAGATCAACATTGTCACCTAGGTTAAATAGTTCTTCTCCAAGCACTGCGCTCCATGTTTCACCACCATCTTCGGAGCGCAGTATTCCACCAAAGGCAGCCAGCATCACTTCGTCAAAATCTGATCTAAATGGATTTGTAAGGATTTTCCAGCTGTACTGAAATTGGCTGCCGAATTCACTTTCCTCTGAATCATCAGTTACAGCAAGTTGAAACCAGGTGTCTCCGCCATCTACTGATTTAAAGATTCCATCTCCGCGGAAAGGAGCTCCCAGGCTTCTTGGTGAATTACCGATTAATTCCCCTGTCCCAAAATACATGATGTCTTCTTTTCCCGGACGGGTATCCTGAGTCATGCAGGTAACGCTGCTAGATGCGTTCGGGTCGTTTACCTGGATCCAGCCATTACCACTATTGGTTGATTTCCATACCCCACCAGAGACGCCCCCGGCAATTATGATGCTTTCATCTCTTACATCGAGAACGGCTGCCCTGGTACGGCCGCCTATATTAAATGGGCCCGCCAGCCGGTATAGTCTTTCTTGAACCCGGGCCCCTTCAACGAATAGGTTTCGCCTCTCTGGGATGGTTTTCTGAAAAGCAAGTTCTCGTTTCCTGATATTAGGAGGAATCTTTCCTGTCCTGGGGTCTGCAAGTTTACTGATCTCGTATTCATAACGAGCAATTGGGTTTTCTCTTGACCCTACTGCTGATCTGAAATCAAGTTTCAGCTCATTATCCGATAGGATTTGCTCCTTTTTATTTGGATGAATTAGTAAAGCAAAAAGAAGAAAGACAAGGGATGACCTGAGCAATGCTATTCAATGACAGTATTTACTTTATTTAGTTTCCCTTCAAGTAGGGGGGCTGTAACAGCACCTTTTCCATCATTATTTTTATCTGAAGATCGGGCATCAATAAAGTAGGAGATCGGCTCGAGGTCTTTGTAAGTCACACGACCTTTTTTATCTGTTAATTGCTTTTGAACAGCATTTTCGCTGCTTCTATAGTCTGCTTCTGTTTTGTAAATGGTTACGGTTGCGCCTTCCACAGTATTACCCAGTTCATCTATGACAGTTACCCTTAATTTGGTTGGTAAAAAATCAGGGCCGATGAATGATGATAAAGTGAGCATAAGTGCTAAAACACTAATTGCAGCTAAAGTCTTGTTGATTTTTTTCATATGTTTAATTTGTATTTTTAAGATTTTGCGGATTGAAACCTTCAGATGTTATAACGATCTTTTGCCATTCGTGTTTTCCTACAAGTTTATTCCAGCGCATTAATTTATTTGATCCTGAAACAAATACTCCGTTAACTCTTCAAATTTTTCTGCTTGTTTATATTTTCTGTCGCTATAGATACTTGCTGTATATCTGATGTAGCTGGGAACATCGTCAATTAAGATGTGCTCAATCAGGATATTCCCATATTGTTGATTAATGAGTTCCCCATCGCCTACAGGAGGCTTGAGATAATGTTTCTCTTTAGACTCAACAACATTGTTTTTGCTGACTACCTGTAAGTCGCTATTCGCTAGCTGGTACCCAAGGCCTTTTGTACGTTCAGCCAACCAGTCAAAGAGAAACTGAAAATCCGAGGTAGCGATTTCTTCATTATAAGAAATGGCAAAACCATTGGCGTACTGAGAATTTAGAATGTGTACATCAGGTTTTTTTTCGATTTTTTGCTGTTTAAGCTCATAGGAGTTGAAGACTGCTGAGATCAAATCATTAAAATCTTCCATCAAGACCCGGGAATGATATTGGTCTTTGAATTGTGGACTGCGTTCGATTACCTCGTTGACTAAAACTTTTGTGTCATCTGATTTTTTACCAAATAATTGTTGATAGATCTGATCGAAATAGGACATGTTATCTAATTAACGTGATTGATCCGTATTGTTCTTGTGTTTCGCCGGGAGCTAAGGAGCTGGTGAATTCCATGCGATATGCATAAGTGCCTGGTGGAGACAATGCGTCCCCGAAGTAACCATTCCATCGGAAATTTTTATCCTCTGACCTGAAGATCAACTGTCCCCATCTGTTGTAAATGAAGATCTCAAAAGTTTCCACAAAGTCATTAGGGAAAACAAAAAACTCTTCATTTACGGCGTTACCATTTGGACTGAATGCATTCGGGGCCAGGATAGTAAGTAGACATTCGGAAGACACGGTAAGTGTTACAGTATCAGTTTGTAAACAGAAAGGTGGATTGACCTCTCTCGCCTCAACAAAATATCTTCCTGTATCCAGGTTAGGCACAAAAATATTGGTGGAGGTAGAAACATTGGACTGACTAAATACACTCAGACCTGAAGCATTTACCACGTTGATATCCACTGCACTAGGCACAACGTTTCTAAAGCCAATGCTGATCTCACTGTCGCTGGAGCATCGATTGATTGCCAGTGCTTCCATGTCAAATGGAGCATCATCTTCTACCTGCACCACATTGACTGAAGTACAACCCGTCACTGAATTGGTTACATTCAGAGAATAGCTACCGGAACTTAAGTTAGTCAGCAGTGGGGGCGTTCCTGGTCCATCAAAGGTGAATGGCCCTTGCGGAACAGGTCCTGAAAGGTTATAAGTAAACGTGCCATTTGAGTTGATGGCGAAATCAATCGAGCCATCTGCATTTCCGCAGGACGAAGGCGTAATGTTATTGGTGGTGACTGTTGCGACTGGTTGAATGGTAATCGCGACACTATCTTCCCCCAGACATCCGGTTAGGGGGTCAATGATTTCAACTCTATATAAAAAGGTACCCGCTGTTAGGGTATTGACTGTCTGCGTCTGAGTGGTCCCGACCTCTACTCCATCGACGGTCCATGTAAAGTCCGCGCCAGTATTTCCGGCATCCAGCGGTGGAACCGTATCGGTTTGACAAATACTACGGTCTGCTCCCAGGTCGAGGTTTGGTCGTCCATCGCCAATAAAAACAGTCAGCGTATCTGAGGCACATCCATCTGTATTGGAAATGGCCACATCCACTATTGCCGGTGCGGTAAAAGTGACTGATCTCGTGGTATCACCTGTGGACCAGTAATAAAGTAAATCCGGTCTATCCACATCCCAGGCATTAAGTGTGAGGCTTTCACCACATAGTGCGGTATCTGATGGAACCATCGGAAGCTCTGGAATAGAAAAGACCGTGATGGTGTCAGTAAATATTGAATCAACATCACATCGGTTTCGCAGGGTCAAAGTAACAATGTAAGTACTATCGTTTGTGTAGGTATGCACGGTGTCCGAGTCTGTACTGAAACCTGTGACTGTTCCATCTCCAAAATCCCAGGCGTACTCTTCAATAGAAGGGTCTCTTCCGGAGGCTGTAAATGTTGTAGGTTGACCAACGCAAGCGACGGAGATAACATGACTTGGTGGAGGAGCAACTGCGCCTTGGAACTGAACAAAATTGGGCAGTCCCAAACGGCTGATTCTCCCTCCGAGGTTGAATCCACTGGGGGTTACTGGTGCATTATCAGCATTCGGAGAATTGATGGTCAATAGATCAGGGTTGTTATCAATTGCTCCATAAAGCACACCATCAGGACCAGTTTGAAGTGCTCCTAGCACACCACCTTGGCCTCCATAGTCAAACTTGGTAGCTTCAATGTCAGAAATTTCATTATTGGTTCCTAAGCTATCCAAATCATATTGTAACAATTTAGAGCCTCCTCCGATGGTGGATACATATAGCCTGTTTCCATCCGGGCTAATTTCAATGCCATAGGCCTGGTTGGCGGCGGGTTCGCTAATGTCAATGGTTCTGCCATTGGTGACCACTCCTGTCGTGTTGTCATAGTCACATATTTCAACTCCATTGCCTGAGCTGCTACCACTGGCAGTCGCGATAAAATCAGCCTGCGTGGATAGCTTCATATACCCGCGGCCGGTCAGCTGGTCCTGATAGGTATCTTCTTCACCAGCCACGGAATAGGTAGCGGGAGAAATACCTTCAGGAACAATTTGATAAGACCGGAATACATTATTTCCAAACTCATGTGCGATGATCCTGGCATTTGCTGTAAACCCTGAAGCGGTAAGTCTTTCTGTGCTTTCTCGGATCAGAGGAACATTTTTGGCCAATACTTTTCCTCTTGCTGTATCTCCTTTCATATCGACGATTGAATACTTCATCTGGTATTCGAAATCACCATAAACCTCTTCAGTCGTAAAAATCCAGAACAGGGTGGCGTCATCGGCAAATGGGATGATTAATGCGGATTGCGCCGCCGTATTTTCTCCCCCAATATTCAGCCCATTTTGCATGACGAAATGGTCTTTGTTCCAGACGGTGGACCCATCTGTATAAAACAACAGTTGCCCGCTAATATCTGAGATCGTCGCGCAACCCTCCGGGGTAAGCATCATGCCATCTAAAAGCGGCGTTGGGGGTGTTACATTAAAATCTATGCCCGCCATTTCTCCAAAATACCATTGGTTTAGGTATTGGTTGGCCACGCCATACTCTGTAACTATGATTTCATCAAATACGGTACACCCATTCATCGCTGTTACTTCCACCCAATAAGTGCCTGCGGTATCCACCTCGATCATTTGAGTGGTTTCCCCCGTACTCCAGACATAGCCCGAAGCATTGGGGCCGGCGTCGAGTTCCAGTGTCTCATCCACACATATCGTGGTGTCATTCCCGAGGTCTACGGTAAACATGCTATCCAGAATGTCAATAGGTTTTGAAATGGTCTGCCGGTATCCGTTTAGCTCTACGGTAAGCGAAACAAAGTAACCACCTGCTGCGGGATAGGCATGCACGGGAGAGGTAGCATTTGAATTTGCTGTGGTATCACCAAAGCTCCAGGTAAAATTGGTTGGTAGCGGGTCCACAATCGGGATAAACTTTGTGGTATTCATGAAGCAACTGTCGTAGTAGGTGAAGTTCAGGGTGTCAAATACGGGCAAGAAACCCGGAGCAAAAGCAGGAAACTGCCGCCCATTGTAATCTTCATCGAAGACCAGGCTATCATAGACGGTTAGTGCTGCGACACTGTCTGCAAAGTCGACCCTTCCCAATCTGAAAGGACCTCCATTGTTTAGCTGATAAAGGTGATAGATGCGATCATCAATGCCTCTTTTCAGCCCCCAACTTCTATTAAAAGAATAGGGCAAAATGGGATTCACTCCTGATAAGGTATCCTGCGTGTCAAATTGATACAGCACTCCGGGATTGGTGCCATCTCCATTTCTGGAAAGATATAGCTTACTGCCATTTGAGGACCATTCCAGGTCATACACCACATCAGGGCCGCTGTCGCCAAAACCTGTGTTAAGGATTCTCCTGTTGAATGCCAGTATTCCTGTTGTCGGGTCAAAATCAAGTAATTGGATATTTCTGTTGGCTTGTCTACTAGCTACAGCCAGGGTTAAAGAATTTTCATTGAAGGCAAAGGAGGAAGCTTCAAATCCAGGGATGGTTACATCAACGAAATTATAAGTTTGGGTGGGCTGAACGCCGCCAGCATTAATTTCAGTTACATTAAAGTCGAAGGTAATTCTGTTTTGAGTGATCAGCCAGAAATTACTCCCTGCCCGATTTTCAATGATGATCATGGCTTCCGCAGGGTCTACTAATCCTGTTGACTGATTCGTACTGGTCAAATCTCCCAGCGGGTACTCAACAACTCCGCTGTTTCCATTAAGGTCGGCATCAACGACGCTGAATTGAATTTCATTTGGGGCAGCAGCACCCGAATTTGTGAAAAAATAATATCGATTGGTATTGTCCGGGAAGGGACAGGTAACCACCGGTTGATTGATTGAAGGATCTCCGTTGAGGGTAGTGCCGCCAGCAACAGTAGGGATAAGTTGATGCGTAGCATCGTAAATACGCTGGCCATCACTGTAGTATTTGAGATTTCCAGTACGCTGGTCACTCACAATGCCTGAACCACCAATACCGAAGGTTGGAGCCTGAAAATCAAAGGATTCCGGGTCCCTTCCATTTTTGTCAAAAATGAAATGTTGGTCGGAATTACCGAAATACCATTGGGTCTCAACGATATTTTGAGCGAGGGAGGCATGGCTCATGATCCATCCCAAAAACACAATTACACCTAAATAAAATTTTGACATATAAATCCTAAAACATCTACACCATTATCCTTGTTCACTTTAGAAAGTAAAATTAACGTAAAATACTAACGCCGTACTTTTCGTTACATTACTTAGTTTAGCATTTTTATTGGATAAATTACTCCAGTTGAATAAATCAAGCAGGTTATACCAATTAATCAGAGGCGGTGTTTTCTTTTGGATTTTGTTATTTTCCTTAGTGAAGGTAAACAATTTGCAAGCACAGGACCCACAGTTTTCGCAATATTATGCGGCACCCATGTATTTGAACCCTGCCCTGGTAGGGATCAATCAGAAGGGAAGGGCCGGCCTTAATTATCGAAATCAATGGCCATCTATAGCCGCGAATTTTGAGACTTATTCCTTTTCAGTGGAATATAACTGGGAAGATTACGCCAGCAGTGCTGGTATTATTGTAAATACAGACCGCGAAGGAATTGCTGGGCTACAGTCTACGAATATTGGTCTTCAATATGCCTATCAGGTAAGACTTAACTACCGTTGGACATTTAGACCGGGGATTGAGTTATCCTATTACTGGCGAGATCTAAATTTTGATCAGTTAACTTTTGGTGACCAGTTTGGACCCAATGGGCAGGTCTCTCCAACCACCAGTGAAGTTTTTAATACGGGGTTGAATGCCCGATTCTTCGACATGGCTCTCGGTGGAATTGTTTTTAATCCCAATGCCTGGCTGGGTTATTCTATGCATCATGTGTTGGAACCCAATCAGTCGATTGCAGGGGGTGACTCTCCTTTGCCCAGAAGGGTAAGTATTCACGGTGGATATAAAATACCTTTTTCAGCGATTAATAAACGTACCTCGCTGAATCCGGATGGAAAAGAAAGGAGTATGACTCCTTCGGTTAATTATCGGGTTCAGGGAGAGTTCGATCAACTGGACCTTGGACTCTACTTTACGCTGGAGCCTATCCTGATAGGTACCTGGTACAGAGGGATCCCGATTAAGTCTGTAGATGGAGTGGCCAACAGTGAATCCCTGATCTTCATGCTGGGTTTTAGCAAGAATAATCTCTCAATAGGCTACAGCTTTGATTACACGATCTCCGATCTGGGAATAAGAAGTGGTGGAGCACATGAAATTTCTCTGGCCTACGCCTTTAGCCTTGCAGATCCCCGAAAACCACCAAAAAACGTAAGGGAGCTAAGTTGTCCCGTACCTTTCATTTTCTAAAACTCATACCCTTATCTTTGTCAGACTATGGAAAAAGAGATGATATTGATCCTCCTACTGATTATCGTATCAGCAGATTTTATTGTTGAAAGAGTACTGTCATTTCTCAATTCGAAGAGTGCAAAAAAGCCCATTCCGAAAGCACTTGATGGCATCTATGATGAAGAGAAATACAAACAATCACAGGCGTATAATGATACGGTATCCAGATTCAGCAACTGGTCTGCTATTTTTAGTTTTGTCTTAACCATCGCAGCACTTTACCTGGGATGGTTCGGGGCCGTGGACAAATGGATCCGAACCTTTTCCCCATTTGACATGGCTACTTCATTGATTTTTTTCGGGGTGATCTACCTGATCGGTGAAGTGATCAGTACGCCATTTTCCTATTACAAGACCTTTGTAATCGAAGACAAGTTTGGGTTCAATAAGATGACCCGAAAGACCTTTTGGATGGATATGCTCAAAGGGTTTATGATGACGGTAATTCTAGGCGGTATTTTAGTCACCTCATTGCTGTACCTGATCATGGTTATGGGGAGCGATTTCTGGATTTATTTCTGGGGCATTATCACACTTTTTGTGTTGTTTATGAATGTCTTCTATACTTCGTTGATCTTACCACTTTTCAATAAGCTGACGCCCATGGAAGATGGGGAGCTCTATAAATCCATCAAACAATACAGTGAACGTGTGAATTTTCCCCTCAAGAACATTTTTGTGATGGATGGATCGAAGCGGTCCAGTAAGGGAAATGCCTTTTTCTCCGGGTTTGGAAAACAAAAAAAGGTGGTTTTGTTTGATACACTCATTGAGAAGCATTCGGTAGCGGAGTTGACTGCTGTTTTTGCTCATGAAGTAGGACATTTTAAGAAGAAGCACATTGTCTTCACTACGATCATCAGCATCCTTACGACCGGGCTCATGCTTTATCTCCTGTCCCTGATGATTTTCAACAGTGAGGTCAGCTGGGCGATGGGAGGGGTGCTCACCTCTGTACACCTAAACATCCTGGCTTTTGGTTTTCTTTTCACCCCTGTATCTCGCATTTTAGGGATCTTTGGGAACCTCTTGAGCAGAAAGTATGAATATCAGGCAGATCGATATGCGGATGAAACCTATGATGGTAAGCCTTTAATCACCGCATTGAAAACCATGAGCAGTGATCACCTGTCCAATCTGACTCCGCATTCTGCTTATGTCTTTGTGAACTATTCACATCCTACCTTATTGCAGCGGGTAGTGGCTTTAGGAAAGGGGTAGCCAAGCCGCAACATTTTATATGGTATGAGTTAATGAATCCATTTTGGTTTATGGTCCGGGTGAAACAGAATGAACTGAGTGATCAACACATTTCAGGAGGTGTTTATTTAGCGCATATATTTTGCTAAAATGATCATTCATGCGGGAGAGGAAAACATGCCATAAGTGCTTTTTTTTCTGTGGTGGGCGCTGTTGCTAAAAGTTCAGAAGAGCCGTTTAAAGAAACTTAATCGCTCAATGGAAAAGCGAAGAAATTGTATGATCAGAAAGCGAAGGTGCATGGAGTCGAGAATAAATGCATATAATGTTTTGGATCATGTATATTTAAGTGATATAATGAAGTATTAACCACTTAGTGGTTGATACTACTACGTTGTGGGGAATTAGAGCCTCTCGCAAAGGATACAGAATTGGACTACTTTTGAGTATGATAAAATCAGTGTATTTAGACACCTCCGTTTTTGGTGGATACTTTGATGATTAGTTTTCTAAAAATACAGTCCCTTTTTTCGACCGAATAATAGGTGAACATATAGATATACTAATTTCAAAACTCCTAATAGCTGAATTGGCCGGAGCACCGGAAGAAGTAAGAGAACTATTAAATCAAATACCTCAAGAACAGAGGAAATTTGTTGAACTTACTGAAGAAGCTAGGTCACTCGCCAATAAATACATTGAAGAAAAAGTAGTTGGAGGGATAAGTCGAGCTGATTGCCAGCATATTGCGATGGCCACAATTGCTAAAGCAGACGTACTAGTAAGTTGGAATTTTAAACATATCGTTAATCTTGATCGTATTAGAGGATATAATGGAATAAATCTCCTAATGGGTTACAATACAATTGAGATTAGGACACCTAAAGAAATTGAAAGATATGATTAAGGAAAAAGTAAAAACACAAAAGGGGTTGGTAAAAAAATTAAGAACAATCCGAGATAAATTTAATAAGGATATTGAAAACATGACCTTGGAGGAAGAAAATCAATACCTTGATAAATTGTCTTCAAAATGGAAGAACTCCCCACAACAATAGATAGAGACGAATGGCCTTAAGCATTTCATAGCCACTTAATCAGGAACTCACCGCTAAAACCTCTCTGGGAACTGATATTTGCTTTTTGCCTTTGGAGCAGTCATGAGCTTTCATCTACTGAACTCAGTAGGATTTTGCCCGTTGCATCTCACCGAGGTTTTAGCTAGTTTAGTTTTTTATAGCATCAGGGTGGCCACTCATCATACCTGGTCGTTACAGGCCAAAGTCGCAACTCAGACATGAATTTTATACTCGCAGTTTTTCTTTCATTTAACTTTCTAACACCGAACGAACAAACGAACTTTGGCAAGCATGTAAACAATCTTTGTGAACAACGTGAAGTGGATTTCAAACTTGAAATTATTTACCCTTTCAACGACTTCTTGAATGAGCGGTCAATTGAGGGAGAGAATGACAGAGAAATATATTTGAACTATCTAAAGTATTTGGTCGAGAACGATCAAGAACACGAGACTCTTCCAAACACAGATGAACGGTATTTAACTATCAAAAATTCATTGATCAAACTTGGCATCATCCAAGGAAAGTATGTCAACTATGATATTCTAACTACTCTTTTAAAGAGAACTAGATTCAAAGACAGAGCAACAAGAAATTTTGTTGAGATTTTCAATGAAATCAAACTGCATGATCATAACGTTAGCGCATGGTTCTCACTTGACGTCACTATCTTTAAGTTAATAAATCCGTTTCTTGGAATAGTAATATGATGGGAAGTTAAAGGTTAGCCTTCATAACTATCAAAACAATTCAAATTTAATGACAGAAGCGGAATCTAAACGCCAGCGATTGACAATAAAGAGAGGTATACTGGCCATTGTGATCATGTACGCCTGTCAACTCCTAGCAGGAATTGCTATCTCTTATGGGTTTAAGTTCTTTTCGCCAACTAATAAAGTTCCTCTCGAGATCTTGGGTCTGACTTCTGCTTTGCTCAGTGGCTTTATGATAATTACTTTCTTCTGGAGGGATATCCGTAGATCAGGTGAGCCTTTCTTTCCTGAGATAGGACTTCAGCCAAGTAAGATTAAAAAAAACAAAGGCCTTTTAATAGTTATAGTTGCATTGTCATCGACACACTTTGTAGCATGGATATATAGATCGGTGATCTTACCTTCTTTTGGTCACGAAGGAATCATTGGTGGTGGCTCCAAGATGTTTAGCTTCATCCAAACAAATGGAGGAGCACTTGAAATGTCCGGTTTTTTACTGCTGGCACTCCTTGTTGGACCTATTATGGAAGAGGTTGTATTTAGAGGGTATCTGCAGTCTTCATTAGCCAAGAAAATACCTGCATGGGTAGCTATATTGTTAACTTCTATAGTTTTTACCGTTGGCCATAGTCCCATGATATTATGGCCAATGTATTTTCTGTATAGTGCTACCTGGGGTTGGATCTTGTTACACACTGGTTCTTTAAAAATGGCAATCCTAATTCATATTCTAAGCAACTTGTTTTATGCGATTATAGGCTTTGCAGGGTGGGATATTCTTGCCTAGGAGCATGTCAGGATTAATTGCTTATTATGGTAGCAAAAAGCCCATAATATTTAGTTTTACTGTTTCAGTTTGGGATGATAAATAAATATAACGAAAGGCTAACAAAGTGTATAGCGCATATCACCCTTCGGGATGCTACGACACCATACACAGAACATTGGGTAGATGCAGAAAAAATTACGGATATATTGACAATGAAGAGTAACCAAAGACAAATATTAATGCAATCCGTCTTTATCACTGGACAGACACGATATAAATTGCAGTATTATCAAAAAAGAAGACAAGCTACCTTCAATCTAATAACTATTCCACTTTTTCTTTTCTATTTTATTGCAACCCCAATGTTGTTATTTGGACAACAAAAAGATGTTGAAAATAATAATCAACAATGGTTGCAGTATTACAACCAAACTAAACTAAATGAAAAGTGGACATTGCTTTTTGATGGCGGGTATAGATGGAATAACGAATTTCAAGAAAGTTCTCAATACATCGCTAGAGTAGCAGTAGGCTATAATATAAATTCTGACATCCGAATTTCATCAGGTCTTGCTCATTTAGGTTTTTATTCTTCTGATAAAATAAACAAAGTTGAATTCCGCCCATATCAGGAAATGGTCGTTAAGAATGACTTCAATAAAATTAACCTGGTTCATAGATACAGGATGGAAGAACGTTTTTTTAACCCAGTAATCAATGGAGAAATTCAAACACCAAATACATTTAATTTCCGTTTTCGCTATTCAGTGATGTTAAGCATCCCATTGTTTAAGTTATCCAAAGTAAAAACTGATAAGGTATTCCTGCTTAATATTGGTGATGAAATTTTTATCAATGCCGGAAAGAATGTAGTTAATAATATATTCGACCAAAACAGGTTTATTATTAGCCCAACCTTTAAGCTTAACGAGAGTTTGACCCTTTCTTTGACTTGGAATAGTCAGTTTGAAAGTACTTCATCACAAGCAATTTTTAATTATAATAATGTTTTTTGGTTACAGATAAAACACAAACTGGACATAAGAAAAAAACAAAAAGAATGAAAAGCACGATACCCCAACAATGTATATAGCAAATAGGGCTTTTTGTGGTTTATGAAAGTACAGTGCTATTAAAAAACATCGCCAAATCGTTGATTTGGCTTTTAAGAATGAATAATATAAAAACAAAATACAACGATTTGGCTCAGAGCAAACTTGAAAGTTTATTGCTTTCTACTGCCGTACTTGCCATATACTAAGCGTTGAAAGAAACCTCCTGCGTCGGTAGCGTGACCGAATGATTATCTTCAATGAGTAATTAAAAAAAGATAATCATGAAAAAAAAGATTAAGTGACCGGTTTATCCGGGAGCTAAAATTCCGCAATTACAGTCCACAAATTGTAAAAATCTACCTAAACATGTGGGTTCAGTTGAGCAGGTATTTTAACCAATCACCTGAAACGATTACCTCAGAACAACTCAAAGCATATCTGTATTACTGCAAGGAGAAGCGGGAGTTGTCAAATTCCTTTATCAATCAGACCATCAGTGCGACTGAAGGAAGCATATCTTTAACTGGTCAAGCCACCTTGTTATAATTATATAACTATTTGGTTGTGATATAAACAAAATATGATGGAAGAGCATAGTTGAATTTTAGGTATACATATAAAATATTGAAGACTACAGATCATGTTTGGATGCTACACCATAATTGTTGAAGGAATTAAGAATATTAGTTGAGGAATAAACAGTTTTTATTGAGCAATGTATAAATCATGGTGTACATAACATGATTCAATCCTAGTAATACAGATAATATTTTCAGGAATGCATGGAATTATTTGTATATTACACAGAACGTATTAGATAGTAGATAACATTGTATGTAAATATCACAAATACATTAACCCGGAAGTCATGTTAAAGCTAAATCTATCATATCTTTTCAAGGTAAGGGGGATAAAGCGCCCCTTTAGTTTCCTCCGTAAGATCGGTTTCACACACAATGTGGCCTATAGCTGGTCAAGTGAGAGACGCAAGAACCTACACGTAGATCATATTACCAAACTTTGTATGGCCTTGCATTGCACCCCGAATGACCTCTTTTCCTGGGAGGAAGGCAAGCATCATATTGCCTCCGGCCACCCGCTCCATAAACTCCAACGACAACAGGATAAGAATTTCAATATCGACCTGATGAAAAGTTTCCCACTTGATAAGGTTGACCGGCTGCAAAAGTTCATAGAGGAAGAGATGGGTGAGGAAAATGAGCGAGATGAGCGATCCCTGAATCGGAGTGAATAGCCTTTTCGCCTCCCCTGGTGCTTTCACCAATAACTCTCACTCAGTCACTCGGCACTGCAGAGCAACAGAAGAGAATTCGTTTTTCTCTGGTTTGGGAAAACGGAAATAGGTGGTTTTGTTTGATACGCTTATAGAGAAACATTCGGTAGCAGAGCTGACTCCCTTACCTTGGTCTGTAGCTCACAGACCACACCTACTGGGTTTTATAGGAAAAGGCAATGCATTTTAATAGATACAGTGAGGGCTTTAAATAGTATCTAATATTGCGGAATCTACTTCTTCCTGGCGATTACGGAGAAAGGTTGTCGCTAAGTCCTCTGTTACTTGCAAGGAAACATATAAAACACTACTTTCATCACCGTTAATTAAGAGATAGACACTGCGTACTATACGGGCGTTGTAAATACGAATAACCATTTATCTTGAAGTATTCAATTTGTATAATGATTTTATTTTCTTCAATGGCCTCAGATATAATTTTTGATTTCGGCAATAATTCAAATCTTGAAAACTGGGTAATTGTTGATGATGTTGTGATGGGAGGAAAATCATCAGGGACCTTTAAATTAAGTGCTGAAGGTCATGGTGTTTTCGAAGGCGCTATATCGTTGGACAACAATGGAGGGTTCTCTTCTGTGCGTTATAGATTTGGGAAAATATTAATAAAGGAGTCCACTAAAATTATTGTTAAACTGCGGGGAGACGGCAAAAAATATCAATTTAGAGTTAAAACTAATTCAGGAGATTATTATTCTTATATATCACCTTTTATGACATCAGGAGAATGGCAAGAAAAACAATTTCTTCTTAAAGAAATGTATCCCGCTTTCAGGGGAAGAAGACTTGATCTACCAAATTTCTCGAACGATTATATAGAAGAGATAACATTTTTGATTGGAAACAAAAAACAAGAAGAATTCAAGCTAATAATTGATAAAATAGAATTGAATTAAAATATTTTTGGGAAATGTCGACTTTCGTTACAACGTCAATACTAGATAAATCATATTAGCAAAAAAGCTCTCCCTTGGTCTGTGGCTCACAGACCACACCTTAATTCATCTTCTTTTTGTATAATTAGCATATGACTGATTTGCTAAGTAAAAATCGCAGCTCCCAAATGGAGTTGAATGAATTGTATTTCTGGACCTCTAAGATTAAGGACTGGAAAAACCTTGCGGATTTCAATCAAAACCTGCGCAGGTTATTGGCAATGCCTCTTGGACTTGCTTAAAACAGGATAAAATGATCATTTTAAAGACCTAGCGGATGTTTTTATTCCGAAAGCTTTAAATATCTTCCGATAATCATATGAGATTATTCTAAGAAAATAGCGATTATGTCTGAACTATCAAGAAAAGGATTTGAGGGTAATGGATGCGTATTATAATGCCTTTTTAGTGCCAGAGTAAGCTTTCCTAAAAATAGGATGGTTCAGAATAAGACAATAATTGTATTTCCATACGGTCTGATTTTTCGGTAAGAGGTTGGTCACAATTATAAATTAATCGTTGATTTTAATACAATCAAATAGTAGTAACAATTAATTTTATGTATGAAACAAAGTTCAATAAGGTTTCTACAGGGAGTTATTGGGCTTTTTGGGGTTGGAGTACTCGCTATAATGGTTCGGTTTCCTCTCTATGAGGGGAGAGCAGTAGACTTAGATCTGTTTAGCATTTATGCTGATCCTTTCATCTTATATGGATATGCAGGGTCTACCCCATTTTTTATTGCGCTGTATAAGGCTTTCATACTACTGGGTTTTATAGGAAAAGGCAATGCATTCTCAATAGATACAGTGAGGGCTTTAAGGATTATCAAATATTGCGGAATCGTACTGAGCATTTTGATTTTATTTGCAGGGCTGTACATAAAGATATTTCATCATAAAGATGATGACCCAGCGCCATTTCTTGCCATGTGTATGGTTACTGCTTTTGTTTCTCTCGTAGTTGTCATTGCCACAACCGTATTTGAAAACATTTTACAAAATGGATTGAAAATAAAATCAGAGAATGAGCAACTCTATGAGCAGTTCAAGAAGTAATTGGACTATTTCCCATCTCCTCTTTAATTCTATGGTTTTAAAGATAATTTTTACAGATTATTCCTATCTGTTTTTTTGGTTAGATTATGTTAGAAATGAAGGATTATGTCGCGTAAATTTTGGTTGATTAAATGGATATCACCATACCTGTATGAATCTATCGCAATAAACCTTGGTATCACTTCATACCGGTTACTTGGTCTTCATTTGTGGGAAATGTTGACTTTCGACTTTCGTTACAACGTCAATACAAGAAAAATTATATCAGCAAAAAATCTGAATTTTTCAGATAAAGAGGCCCAAACACATGCAGTTAGGTATCGGCCATCTCCTGTGATATGTGTAAGAAGAAGCTTACAGCTATTAAAAACTTATATGCCTAATTATCAAGATGTTTCTTTTGTTGATTATGGCAGTGGAATGGGCCGGGTGATGATAATAGCTGCAGAAACAGGATTCAAAAAGGTTATCGGTTTAGAATTATCTCATGACCTTAATATCATTTGCCAAAGTAACATTGAGCAATACAAGAAACACGTACCAAAATCAGATTTTTTGATCATTAATAAAGATGCCAGATTATACACCCCTCCAGCGGATGCATGTGTTTTCTTTTTTTTCAAACCTTTTGATGAATGGGTGCACAAACAAGTAATGAAACAAATTTCTGAATCTCTTAATAGTAATCCCAGAACCATATTTTGTCTTACACTACAGGCTAATTATGATTTTTCTGACTTTGGGATTCAGCGGATAGCAAAAGAAACGGGAGTCACGATTTATTCAAATAAAGAGGTGGCTTCCAGTGGATGAAAATACGCTTTAATGACCTCTTTGAAATCCCTCTAATTAGCCCAGTTAGGAAGTTACTTCCGAGCTCTCCCGATGTATGAAAGGAATCCCCCTTTAAGCTAAGTAGTGAAGAAAGGTATGTCGTAAACTCATTTAAAATCAACAGGTTAAAAACCACCAGGGTGGTTGATTGTTATTCGCATCTGATTATACCCCGGAAAATCTACAAGAAATCAATCTCTGCCCTGAATGGAAACTTCATCAGAAATTTATGGGCATCATCAACCGTCATGTCCTTATGGATGATTCTGTATAGGGTCTCGGTAATCGGGCAGCGTACCTTGTAGCTGATGGATAATTCATGGATGATCTCTATCGTCTTGATTCCTTCTGCCACTTCCTCCATGGAGTTTAGGATTGCATCAATGTCTTCTCCCTGAGCAAGCCGGTATCCCACGGAATAGTTACGACTTAAGCTACTACCGGCAGTAGCGATAAGGTCACCTACTCCGGCCAAGCCAAGAAAGGCGCTGGCATTGCCACCCAGTGCTGTGCCGATGTGCACCATCTCCACCAAACCCCTGCTGATAAAAAGGGCGCTGGAGTTATCCCCAAGTCCTAATCCAGCAATCGTGCCTGCTCCTACAGCGATGATATTTTTCAGGACGCCACAGAGCTCTATTCCTATGAGGTCATTGCTGCCATAGATCAGAAAACGATCATTCTTTAGCAGCTGTTCGCCCATCTTGATCACTTCATCAAAGTGGCTGGCCACCACGGTGGCTGCGGGCTTTTTCTCGCTGATCTCTTTGGCCAGGTTGGGTCCTGCCAGGCAGCCTACCCTTACAACCTGACTTTCTTCCTGTATGACCTCACTCATGGTTTTTACATGCTCCCTGGTGAGTGGGTTCTTAGCATTTATTTTATCTCTGTCAACCAATTTGAGGTCAAGTCCTTTGGTTCCATGGATGAGGATGTGATAAGGCTTCAGAAATGGGCTCATCTGTCTCATCATATCTCTGAAGTTGGCAGATGGGATAATCGGGAAAATAACGCTGCATGATTTCGTCACCTTCTCGATGTCGTTAGTGACTTCTATCAGGTCATCCAGTTTTTGTCCGGAAGCCATGCGCTCTTTATGGAATTTTAGCGCTCTTTCGGGCGTTCGTGCATAGAGCAGCACAGGATTCTTTTTTTCTGCCAGCAGGTTGGCCATAGCCGTACCGAAGCTACCCGCTCCAATAACGCCAACAGGTGTTTTAGATGAAGTTTTCGAGGCCATATCCATCTATTCTATTGTGATAGTAGAATAAGGTGTTCATATTTTGGATAATGATTTCCCCATCTTTCATGATCAAAGGACGTTGCGCATGGTATAGCCCCACATTTTCTAGTCCAAGTTTAATCGTTTGGTCGGCTTTTTTCTTCATGTGTCCCGCTACACTTACCTTACCTAACTCATGAATTACCATCACCTGTTTTCTCAATCTCTTGAAGGCTTTTTTAAATTCTTCATAATTGATGATCAGGTCTTCATCAGGTAACCTCAGGAGGTTGTAGAGGTCAAGCTTTGGATTCCTCCGCTCAATCAGCTTAAATGCTGTATAGGCAACCAGGTGACTCGCAAAAACCCGGTTGTATATGTGATACTCTTCCACAATCCGCTTAGAAAGAATTCTTACATATTCTTCTTCTCTTTGCTCATCTATAGTTATTTCACCATTGGCGATGAAATAGTCAGCGGGGTTAATCGGCTTTCCATTGGCTCCGTAACTGTTTCCTTCATCATTTACGTAGTTGCCCAGAATATCCATCCCTTTCCCAATGCTTACGGAGATGTCAGATCCTTTGGTAAAAAACTTGAATAGGAAAGTGGCAATTTTATAAGAGGAAGAAAACTCATCGCCTTCCTGATAATACCTTTCCTGGCCTGTACGTTTGAGATGTTCGTTGATGAGGGCGGGAGCCTCGAGGGTAAAATTGTAATTGATGACTACAGGTACAATGAAAATTTTTCCAGATTTATTAGCGTCTTTCTCTTCCTGATAAAGAATTCTTTGCGCTTCAACAGCCGTACTTAAGAGTCCGAGTTTTAGCCTTTTCTCTATGTGGCCGGATCGCGACCTGGTACCACCCGGAAAGAAAAGGCTATGACAACCACGCCTGAGCGCCATGCTTGAATACGTTTTTAAGGTTTCCAGGTAGATTGGGTTTTTCTTTCTTCTATCCACTTTGTAGGCACCAAGGCTATTCATGAAGTAGGCAAAAATCTTGATATTGAATAGGTTTAGGCCTGCACCATAAATGAATGGAGGCAAACCAAGAAACTGGATAACCCATCCGATCAGTATAGAATCCAGGTTGCTAAAATGTGTGGGCACCATGACTACGGTCCCATGTTTGGCAAGGTTTCTTATGTGTTCGGTTTCTCCAACAATATGTATTTTATCATCAAGATCAAGCTGCCTGCTGAATAGTGACGTAAACCCTTTTACCCTTGTGGCGTTTAATAGTCGTGCAAACCCAAAGGTGATGACTGCTCTTGCAAATCGATAAGAGTTGTGTTTAAAGTTGCCGGAGATTTCTTCTGCGTATCGATTGATGATCTCCAGGAGTATCTTTTCTTCTTCCTCTGTAACTGCCTGAGGCTCCATAGCTTCCGTATCAAGCAATCTTTGCTGCACCTTGTTCCAAAACGCCTTTTCATCGCGGGGATCTACCCGCCAGGGGTTGGACCTCATCCTGGCCTTTTCGCGATAAATGGTCATTTCGAGCTCTTCCCTGAGGGAGCGACCTTTGGTGATTCCCTTGAGCCTGCCGAAGGCATCATTGGATACTTCTTCAATAAACGCTTTCCTGTTTTTTGAAAGTTGAACAATGGGCCATTGCTTCGTCTTCGGAATGATCTCGCTATATCGGACCTTATCTTTCTTCATCTACTGCCGTTGGTTCTTTATTGAAACAAAGGGTTTCGTTTCCCCAAAAATAGCTTTCCTTTTCCAACTAGTTTGCATTTTTACCAACCTTCCCGCTTCAAATTTCTTTTTGATGATCCAAAATCAGGTAAAGGTATTGCATTCCAGATCTCCCCACTCTTAACTTCCTGATCATAAGAAAGGTATCTACCATATTTAATGATTTTACGGATATACAAGTGAATTTGTAAAAAGGTTAATTCGTAAATATACCCGGCAAGTAATATTTATTAATCACTTTGACCTCGCTAATCTTAAATACTTGGTTAAATAAGCGATAAAGGGAAAACAAAGAGATCATAACATCGCTTATTAAATACTGGACGTATTATTATTGCAGAAGATTATTTATGCCTTCATTTAGCTTAAAAGAAATTCAGGCTCCAGTTGAAACGGAGATGGCTGATTTCGAAAAGAAATTCCGCCAATCGATGCGAAGCAATGTGATGTTGCTCGATAAGATTACTGGGTACATCGTCAAACGCAAGGGCAAGCAGATGCGCCCGCTGTTTGTTTTTTTAAGCGCAGGAGTTTGCAATGGCATTACAGAGTCAACATATCGAGGTGCTGCCTTGATAGAGTTGCTACATACCGCCACCCTGGTACATGATGATGTGGTGGATGACTCCCACTATAGAAGAAGCTATTTTTCAATCAATGCACTGTGGAAAAACAAGATTGCCGTACTGGTTGGAGACTTTCTGCTGTCCAGAGGCTTGTTACTGTCACTTGACAATGGCGATTTCGATCTGTTGAAGATTGTCTCCAATGCGGTGAAGGAAATGAGTGAGGGAGAGCTACTCCAGATGGAGAAGGCGAGAAAACTTGACATCACAGAAGATATCTATTATGAAATCATCAAGCAAAAAACAGCCAGTTTGATCACCGCTTGTTGCAGAACAGGCGCGGCTTCCTCCGGAGCTTCTGAAGAAGTAATTGATCAGCTGACCCGGTTTGGGGAAAATGTAGGGATGGCTTTTCAGATCAAAGATGATTTATTTGATTACGGGACCTATGAAATTGGCAAGCCTACCGGGATCGACATTAAGGAAAAGAAAATGACGCTTCCGCTGATCTATGCATTGAATCAATCCGGAAGGTCTGAGCGGAGTAGGATAAAAAAGATGATCAAGAAGAACTCTCAGGAGCCGGATGTGGTTACTGAGGTCATAGATTTTGTCAAGTCCTCAGGAGGCATTCAATATGCGATCGAGGTGATGGAGAATTATCACCAAAATGCTAAAGTCATCCTCGATCGATTGCCCGATTCTACCTACAAGACTTCGTTGGAGCAGCTGGTGCAGTTCACCATTGACCGTACAAGGTAATAGACGCAAGATTGGCATTTGGGGGCATTGATTGTTACTTTTGCGCCTACTTATACATTTCAGGAAAGCCTGTAAAAATAAATAAGGCTAATTCCCAATGAAAGCATAGCATTATGAAGAAAGTACAAGAAAACGACAAAGTTAAAGTTCACTATACAGGAAAATTGGAAAGCGGAGAGGTGTTTGACTCATCAGTTGAGCGAGAGCCACTCGAGTTTACAGTAGGAGCAGGACAAATGATTAAGGGTTTTGACCAGGCTGTAAATGGTATGGAACTTAAAGAAAAGAAGACTGTAACCATCCCTTCGGGTGAAGCATATGGTGATCGCAATGAGCAACTTATCCAGGCTGTTCCAAGAACTGAGTTGCCTGCAGATATGAAGCCAGAGGTTGGACAGACTTTAGTAGCAACCAATGACCAGGGCCAACAAACACATGTGTTGGTCACTGAGGTGACAGATGCAACCGTGTCTATTGATGCCAATCATCCTTTAGCAGGTAAAGATTTAGTCTTTGAGATTGAATTGGTTGAAATAGCCTGATCTATCAGGTAGATATCATATTGAAAGCCCATTTTTTTAATGGGCTTTTTTTTATGCCTATCCGATATGCTTTAATTCAAGATAGCTAGTCAAGCAAATAATCAAAAAAACTGTAAGTCCATTATACCGGTGGGTTTTTTGCTTACCTTAAAATACTTCCGATTACCAATCAAAACTGTCTTTTAATTGGCTCATCTTACTTTGAGCGAGCTCGAGATGACCTTTTTGGTTCTCTATGACGGGATACCCATCTATTTGAGTGTTGCTTTCAATAAAATATTCTCCAACTGGAACTGTTATTCCTGCTAAATCTTGTTGAATTTTATCAAAGTCAGTTGGTGAGTCAATGTTCCATTGAGATACCTCATAACTGATATAGGGAAAGCGATCATAAGCGTTAAACGCCCAAAACTCATCCTTAGTTAATTCAAAACTATCCAATTTTTGATCTAATAACTTGAATGATGTTTGGTGAGTAAGTCCATTTTTATTGTAAATGGTTTCGATGCTAGCAACAAAAGGTTCAGAATTTAGATATACGTAATTGATTTTCACATCTGCCTTTAATCGGTTTTTATAGATCATGCTATAAAAGGTTTTTGTTTCATAAGAAACCTCCAATACATTGAAGCTTTCTCTGTCAACCTTGACGAAAACTTCGGAAAAATTCGAATTCGCAATTTTTTTATTGTTGCATTTAATGGTGAAATAGTCCTGATGCTCTTTATCTTCAACTAACTTATAAGTAAACTTATTTGTGGAAAAAGGGCCATAATATCTAACGCGAAGCGATTCTCTTAAGCTGGGGGTTGTACTTGGATAACTTTTAATCTTAGCCCTGGTATTTTCACAATAGAACTTGTATTTGGCGTAGTTAGCTACATTTCCATTTTTTTCACCCATGTAGATGGCATATCCAAGGCTTTCAAAATATCCGGTATAAGTATCTTTATCTAATATGGTTTCCTTGAAATGAGCTTTTGCTATATGAGGGGATTTTCTCATCTTACCAGTAAAGTTTTTTTCAAGATGTTTTACAATCGCTTTTAGGTTATTATCCGTTACGGACAAAGAAACCGGACCTTCTTTGATGCTAAAGGAGGCTGAAACAAGCAAAACGACTAGTAGGAAGCTGAATGATTTCATGGTACCGTTTTTTATTACCTATTAAAAATAGGGGTTTTACATGATATTCACAATTGGTTGTTTTGAAATCGTGGTAGCTCCCGATACACATTAGGATGTTTAAATCATTCTTTGCGTGCTGTATTGTATGAAAATGCATAAGTACCAGAGCCAACGTTAAGCACAACATCCCCACCAATTTCCCGGGCATCTTTGAACTGTTTACCCAATGGCTTCCCACTTACCATGGTGTTTTTTATGGTGGTATTGGGTAATGTCACGGTGGCGGTCGTGTTGGCAGGTATGCTGCAGCTTACAGATAGCTTGCCGTCGTTGATTTTCCATCCTGAGGTAATTTTCCCATACGGACTTTCGTGGGTGGCTTCCGCAAAGTCTAACCTGGAATCAGGCTGCGGCTGGATGAGTATTTGTTTATATCCGGGCGCCCCCAGTTCGATTCCTGCTACGACTCTATACATCCAGTCCCCGATGGCGCCATAGGCATAGTGGTTGAATGAATTCATTCCCTTGTTTTGGAAGGTGCTGTCTGGCTTTTGGCCATCCCATCTTTCCCAGATGGTGGTAGCACCCATCGTTACAGGGTAAAGCCAAGAAGGGAATTCTTCTTGCAACAGTAGATCGTAGGCGACATCGGTTTTTCCGTTTTGTGAAAGCACATGACAGATGTAAGGAGTGCCTAAGAACCCAGTTGAAAGGTGGTTTCCTCTGCTTTTGATGTTTTCTACCAGATAATTCACCGCATTGTTTCTTTGTGATTCTGGTAGTAAGTCAAACATCAAAGCCAAAACATAAGAGGTCTGGCTGTGTGAGAGGATACGACCTGCTGGTGTTACGTAATTTCTCTGGAAGGCTTGCTTAACGTTTTTCAGTACTTCAGCATAGGCTGCAACATCTGCGGGTTTATCCAATACCTTCGCAGCTTCAATCAATAGTTGAGTTGAATAGGCATAAAAAGCGGTTGCAATTAGATCCTGGTCTGTATGACCATCGGGTTCTCTCCATTTATCAAGTTCAGGTTTAAAGAAAAGCCAATCTCCAAATACACTGCCATCTTTCCAGATATAATCATCACCTGCATCCTTCCTTACAAAATCAACATACTTCTTCATGGAGGGGTATTGCTCGCTTAATAAATCTTTGTCCCCATATACCTTATAGATCGTCATTGGAGCAATGGTAACCACATCAGCCCAACCAGCAGATGCCTTTACATCTCCCAACACATTGGGCACTACAAAAGGTATCGCGCCTTCTTCGGTTTGTTCGGTTGTTACGTCTTTAAGCCACTTGGTGAAGAAAGCCGCAACATCCATGTTGTAAGCTGCTGTGCGAACAAATGCCTGCGCATCACCTGTCCATCCGAGACGCTCGTCCCTTTGCGGACAGTCTGTGGGGATGTCCAGAAAATTTCCTTTCTGACCCCATAGTATATTTTTCTGCAACTGGTTAATCATCGGATTAGAGCAATTGAAATCTCCAATGGGTTTCATATCAGAATGGATGACAACGCCGGTGAGATTTTCTGGTTTGAGCTCTCCAGGGAAACCATCAATAGCCACGTACCTAAATCCCATGAAAGTAAAGGAGGGCTCATAGATTTCAGCTCCATCACCACTAAGGGTATACTGCAGGGTGGTTTTGGCTGCCCGCATATTTTCTGTATAAAATTCACCGTACTTATCCAGAACCTCTGCATGCCTGAGGGTAACGGTTGTGCCAGCTTTTCCCTTAACGCTGAGTTTGATCCACCCGACCATGTTTTGTCCCATGTCTGCAACCAGGGTGCCTTTAGGTGTCTTCCAGATCTTCACAGGTTTGATTTCCTGTATCTTCCTTATGGGTACCGTTTCCTCCGGGATTAATTCATCATAACCATAGTTAGCAATATTAACCTGCTCCCAGCCTTTTGCATCAAAGCCTGGTTGGCTCCAGTTTTTTATTTCTTTTCTGGCGTCGTACGTTTCTCCATTATAGAGGCTGTTCATGACTACAGGGCCATCCGAAGTGCCCTTCCAGGTATCATCAGAGATAATCATTTCCGTACTTCCATCAACATATTCCACCTGTATCTGGCAGAGGAGTCCTAGCTTTTTACCGTAAACACCCCAGTTGTCCTGCCAGGCTAAATGTCCTCGGAACCAGCCATCTCCCAGGGTGGCGCCTATGGCATTTGGCCCGGATGCTATTTCATTGGTTACATCAAAAACCTGGTATTGCAACCGCTCCTTATAATTCGTCCATCCCGGTGTGAATACCTGATCACCCACTTGCTTACCATTGATGAAGAACTCATAGAGTCCGTGCGCAGTCACGTATGCACGTGCACGCTTCACCTTTTTATTGATCGTAACTTCTTTTCTTAGCATCAGTCCAGGACCATAGGGCATTTCCTTTTGCACAGGCTCAATCCATTTGGCTTTCCATTCAGCATCATTCAAAATTCCCATTTCCCAATAGGCTGGTTCACTCCAGGCAGATTCGTTGCCCTGATTGTCCCATACCTTTATTCGCCAGTAATACCGCAGGGTGGATGCTAATGCAGGCCCCTCGTAAGGAACCAGTACAGATTGGTCACCAGCTGTTTTTCCGCTTTCCCAAATGATGTTGGTGGTTGGGAATTCTTTGACTCCTGCTACCTGTATTTGATAGGCTGTTTGCAAGGTATTGTTCTTGTTGCTTTTAACCTTCCATGTCATTCTTGGGCTTTGGGTTTCCAGGCCAATCGGGTTAACCTTATGTTCTACCGATAGTTCATAGACATTTAGATTTTGTGCCATTATTGGGGAATAGCTAAGGGTAATTAGCAGTAGAGTGGTAATTAGTTTCATCTTATTCACTTTTTGGGTATTTGTAATGATCTATATAAAATTACAAATAGAAATCTGATTAACTGTCTTGGTCTTACATGGAATAAAAACCCACTTCCAAATCGAGTGGAGCTGAATTAGTATATCCTGTACAATTCACACATCAGAACTTTATTTTTCCAGCACTTGGGCTCTTTTGATATTGATGAGTACGGCACTGAGTACAATGATCAACATCCCGATGAATTGAAATGAGGTGATGTATTCATCCGCAAATAACCAACCGATGAGCACTGCAATGATTGGATTGATAAATGCATAGGTGCCTACAACGGCAGCTGGCTTTTGTGTGAGAAGCCAGGTATAGGCGATCAATCCTACGATAGACCCAAATACAGATAAATAAACGATGGAAATCCAGGAAGTAGCGTTGACAGCTGAAAAGTGGGTATTTGGAAATTCACCTAATACCCAGCTGAACATCAGGCAGTAGATGGAGGCAAAGGTAAACTGCCAACCCAGGTTAGCATACAAAGAATCTTTGGGTGGGTTGCTTCTATACAATAACGTGCCATAGACCCAGCAAATAGCACCAAAAATCACTAAAACTGTTGCGGTGATTTCATCACTTGATGTAATCAAACCCTGATTGGTGATTTTCTCTCCAAAAAGCGTCAGAATTCCAATGAACCCTAAAACAACACCTGCGATGATAAAGGGGTTAGAAAAGTAGAGCTTCCAGTTTTTATTGTCCAATATCACAAACCATAAGGGAATAGTAGCAACCAGAACGGATGCATATCCGGAGGCAATATACTGCTCAGACCACATGAGTAGCCCTTGCCCACCTACCATGATGATTAATGCAAAAACGGCATTTTTAACCATCGATTGGTATTTTGGCCATCTT
Source organism: Marinoscillum sp. (assembly GCA_043554545.1). Taxonomy (GTDB): domain Bacteria; phylum Bacteroidota; class Bacteroidia; order Cytophagales; family Cyclobacteriaceae; genus UBA7330. Next base: position 734,371 of record CP121337.1, read on the forward strand.
TGCCCATACCACAAGGAATAGGCAATGAGTAGTATGCCAGCAATAAAAAACCTTATACCAGCCATCATAAAAGCAGGAAGATCTTCCAATCCAATTCGTATGGCCAGGTAAGTGGTCCCCCATATAAAATAGATGCTCAGGAATGAGATGAATATCAGAAACTGATTGGAGAGAAGTCTTTGCCCCACAGATTTTTAATTTGAATCCACAAAAGTACATGAAGTACGCGCTGTAAACCAAAAACCTGCAAGAGCTTTAAGTTCCAATATCAGCCTCAAGGATTTGGGATGAATGAAGCTTTAAAGCTGTATTTAAACCATAAAACTATGATTTACCCTTGAAGTAATAGATAAGCGGACCTACAATGGGAAAGAGAATGACCACTGCAATCCAGATCATTCTTCTATTCGTTTCCATGACACTCCTTATCACATCAATAATAGCCCAGATGGCCATTGATGTTGCAATTATCGCAAAAATTAAGCCCTCCATTTTTTTTATCTAAAAATAGGAATGTTAAATGAGACTTATATTGACGGAATTCATTTTTTGATATGACTTTTGTTTAGTGAAGTCAGTTTAATCTTTGAATCTATTTGTGTTCACCAAACCTTTGAATTAATTCCAGAATAATCGCCTTATAAAGGTATGCTTACGTATAAAGTATAAGAGAGATGTTACAAAAATCAGCCATATGGTTAATTATTCTTGTCGGAGCCTGTGCGCCTATAAAGGTGAAGACTGTTTACGATCAAAAATTCGAATTCAATCAATTTGAGTCCTTCTGCTGGATGGCAGGATGTGAGTTTAACATTGAAGGTCCTTCCTATCTGGCAGGTGATACAGCCGTTGTCCAATCATTTATGAATGAAATTAAAAAGCAGTTGACTCGCAAAGGCTATAGGTATGATGATGAAACGCCAGATTTTCTGCTTAATCTGCATATCGTGGCTTATGAAAAAGAGGTAAGTGGTTTTACTCCCTATCATATTTATGGGCAGGAGAATGATTTTACGCCATTTATGGAAGAAACTCATTACCAATACCTGGAAGGCTCCTTAATCATCGATATTGCTAACTACCAAACGAGTAGGGTGGTCTGGAGATCTGATGTGGTGGGGTATATGGATGATGTTTCCGGCTTCTCCAAACAAACCATCAAGCAGGTCATTCGTAAGGCTTTGAGTCAGTTTCCTCCTGACTGAGTCTTTTAGATCATTCTTGCGCTTTTATCCCTCTTATAAGGTGTGGGTTATCCTTATTGTATTTTAAACGATTCTTTTCCCTTAAAAAATTCCTAATAACGGACATCCATTTTGGTTAGAAATCATGAAAATGTCAGGAATATTTTGACTTCATTAGTTGAAATGTAATTTTTCGTTTTATTTAATAAAATGATCATTTAAATATTAATATTTTAATGAATTGGTTATAATTTTGAATAGGAATTAACAATATAACCACTTTATTGAAAATATGAAAATACTAATAGTTGGGCTTATTATTTTTATTTCCGGGTGTTCAGGACAGCATCGTTTAGTTGAATCACATTTTAACTACAAAGCAAATTTCCAGAAATATAAATCATTTGGATTTATGATTTCTGAAACTAATTCGACGGGTATAGATAATAATGATAGCCGTATCATTGAAAGTATCATTTATAAACGGTTTAAGGCTATGGGGTATGTGTATGATATCAATCAACCGGACTTATTGATCAGCTACAAATACTTTAAAAAGGGAACCAGTTTGGTTACCATGGATCAAGCCAGTTTAAAGCATTGGATGGGTGGGTCAAAGCGGTATGAGGATGTATACGTTCGTAAGCGTAAAGTAAACAAAGATCAAGGCACTTTGAGTATCTATTTTATAGATCGAAATACCAGTAGAATGATATTTCAGGGGTATTATAAAGGATATGATTCAGAATTTTCGGATCACAGGGTAATATCCTCAATTGGACAACTGATGGATAAGTATCAGATCACAAAATATTAAGGTCAATAGTCAAAGGAAGGGTTAATAGAATATGTGCAAAAGGGAGCGATTTTATCGCTCCTTTTTCTTTTTAAGATAAGAGTCTTCGGTGATAATTGACTTGTCCCAAATGATAGTTTAGGTGGCCATACAGGTGCAATAGGAAGTAATCGGTTTTCATGGGTTTTTTGAACACTTCTAACGGATAATTCTCAGCTAGATTTTTTTCATTCAGGTCTTTCAAGGTTTGTGAAATAACACCAATCGTCTGTTCAATGTCTTTTTTAATCTTAACCTGCGGAATATCCTTGTCTTCAAATTCAGCTTTCCGATTTCTCACATAATTGGTATTACCTAAAACCGCTCCGATGAAATAGTTTAGATTGCCTATGAGGTGAAGCGCCAGATTTCCTGCGGAATTCTTGATTCCAGGCGCTACTTTCCAAATTAGATTTTCATCTTCGTACAAAGAGAGTTCTTCAATCAGTTTTTCAAGATCTCTTTTAAATAGGTCAATCAGCATTTGGGTCATTTTAATGCATTTTCTAAATCCTCAATCAGATCCTCCGCATCCTCTATTCCAACAGACAGCCTGATCAGGGAGTCAGTAAGCCCTGACTTGACGCGTTCTTCAGCTGGTATGCTGGCGTGAGTCATACTGGCAGGATGTCCAGCTAATGATTCAACACCCCCTAATGACTCTGCCAGACTAAATATTTTTAACTTTTCCAAAAACTTAAAGGCTGTCTTTTGCTCATCATCTTTGAGTGTGAAGGAAAGCATTCCTCCAAAATCTTTCATTTGTGTGGCAGCAATTTCATGATTTTTATGGTCCTTAAAGCCTGGCCAGTTTACAGTGGCCACCTTAGGATGGGCTTTTAAGAATTTCGCAACGATGGCACCATTTTCACAATGTCTTTGCATCCTAATGTGAAGTGTTTTGATGCCTCTTAACACAAGGAAGCAATCTGTCGGGCCCGGAACGGCGCCAACTGCGTTTTGGTGATATGCCAACCGTTCATGGATATCTGGGTCATTGGTCATTGTTGCACCCATTACCACATCAGAATGACCAGCTATGTATTTTGTAAGAGAATGCATAACAATTGTAGCGCCCAAGTCTATCGGGCTTTGTAAGTACGGGCTGGCAAATGTATTATCAACAACTGTCGTCGCTCCATGTTTCTTAGCAATTTCTACGATCGACTTGATGTCTAGAATGTGTAACATGGGGTTGGTTGGTGTTTCCAACCAAACTAATTTTGTTTGGTCGCTGATGCTTGCCTCGACTTCTTTCAAATCCAGCATATTGATGAATTTGAATTTCAGACCATAATTAGTGTAGATATTTGTAAAGAGCCTGTATGTTCCGCCGTAGAGATCATTCGTGCAGATGATTTCATCACCAGGTTTAAACAACTTCATGATGGTGTCAGCAGCCGCCATTCCTGAGCCAAAGCAACTTGCAAATTTTGCATTCTCCAACGCAGCTAAATTTTTCTCAAGTGCAGTACGTGTTGGGTTTTGAGTTCTGGCATATTCGTACCCTTTGTGTACTCCCGGAGATGACTGCACATAGGTAGATGTCTGGTAAATGGGGGTCATTATTGCGCCTGTGGTGGGGTCGGGTTCCTGACCTGCGTGGATTGCTTTAGTTCCGAATTTCATAGATAAATTTGAATTGAAACAAAGATAGGGTATTGTTTTGTTCACTCACAGTCTGAAAGACTTCAAGAAGCAGCTAATTTTTATTATTACAAATATCAGCCGACATAGAAATGGTAAAAGTTCGGTCTGATTCTTTAAAAAAAGATTAGATTAGGAGGTAATTGCAACCTTTATTGATTCTCTTGCGCTTCATTGGATGTATATGTGGAATTCGCATGAAAACAGACTGAACAGACATCAGCTTCATGGGTGGTTTGAGATGGTTTAAGAATGATATAAATGGCAATAATGGTCTTATTTTTTCATCGTACTTAATACAAGTTTGAAGTGGATCAGCATAAGCAACAACCTCAATTGACGGAGAGCCAATCAGCAGTTTGGCTGAAAGGTGGAAATAAGATATTAGTCGTAGATGATGACCATGTTAACTTGATTCTCCTAAAAAAAATATTGTCTTCAGTAGGGGGCCATGTCGAGGGTGTAGCTCATGGCGATGAGGCAATTGAAAGAATCCAGAAAGATCATTTTGATTTGGTCCTGATGGATATTCAGATGCCGGTTATGGACGGATTTGATACGACAAGGAGACTAAGGGAACTAGGCTTCAAAGGAGTTATTGTTGCCCTATCGGCCAGTGTGAATAAGGATGATGTAGATAGCTGTATGAAGGTTGGAATGAATGATTATATTCAAAAACCATTTCATAAACCACAACTTGTGGAACTCTTAAAGAAATGGTTATCTAAATGATAGATAAGTAAAAAATCTTTCTGCTTTACTGTGTTGTTAATTCCTTTATGTTCAATTTAGAGCTTTTTAAAGGGATTCTTTAATGATTATTCATCCGGCAGATCGCTTAAATACAATTGAAGAGTATTATTTCTCCAGGAAACTAAAGGAAATTGCCTTACTCAACAGTGCGGAAAACCCAGTCATAAATCTGGGTATTGGAAGTCCGGATTTAATGCCTCCGGAAAATGTTCTTTCCCGGTTGAAAGAGACTATTTCCGAACCAGATGTTCATGGGTATCAACCATACCAGGGTATTCCCGAACTGAAAAGCGCGATCTCTGCCTTTTCAAAGAACCATTTTAAGGTTGACTTAGCGGCGAATGAAATTTTACCTTTGATTGGGTCAAAGGAGGGGATCACCCATATTTCCTGGACCTATCTAAACCCGGGAGATCAGGTGCTAATGCCTGGCCTTGGCTATCCTACATATGCGTCTGTGACCAAGCTTGCTGGCGCAGAACCTGTTTTATTTCCATTAGTTGAATCGCATAATTGGGAGCCTGACTGGGATTTCCTTTACAGCCTTGATTATTCAAGGATTAAGTTGCTATGGATCAATTACCCGCACATGCCTACTGGGGCACGAGGTTCTAAAGAGATATTCAGGAAGTTTATTGAATTGTCACAACAGAAGGGATTTCTTATCTGCCATGATAATCCATATAGCTTTATTTTAAACGATAAGCCGTTAAGTATTCTTTCATTGGAAGGATCAAAAGGATCAGCTATTGAGCTTAATTCTTTATCTAAGACATTTAATATGGCTGGTTGGAGAGTAGGCTGGGTTGCTGGAGCCCAGGAATACATCGAACCTGTCATGAAAGTCAAGAGCAACATGGATTCAGGAATGTTTAAGCCCTTACAACTTGCAGCTGTTGAAGCGCTGGGTTTAGATCAGTCCTGGATGCGAAAACAAAATAAACTGTACGAGGAGAGAAGAGCTCTTATTTATAAGCTTTTAGATAAACTAGGCTGCTCCTACAGGCCGGATCAATCCGGATTGTTTGTTTGGTCAAAGACACCAGGGGTAGATGGAATTGAGTTTTCAGATCACTTATTGAGAGCCCATCATATTTTTATTACCCCGGGAGAAGTTTTTGGTGAGGCAGGTAAGAATTTTGTAAGGATATCCTTGTGTTCATCGCAGGAACAGTTGACTGAAGCGATAGCCAGGGTTTCCTGAATTTTCCTAATAAATTAGTGAAATGCATAAATGGTGTTTGTCGATAAGGTGAAAGATTGAGCATCAAAACAAAAGAATAATGAAGATATTATTTATTGGTACGGGCCTAATTGGTGGATCATTTTCTCTTGCCTTGCAACAGCAGGAAAAGTTAACGCAAGCGGGTGGGTATAGCCGTAATCCGATTAACCTTGACAAATCGGTTTCGCTAGGGATCATTCAAAAGAAATTTACCGCTCTGGAAGAGGGCGTATCCTGGGCCGATTGGATCATCCTCTCCATACCTGTTGATGCCATTGTAAAGATGCTTCCTGGGATATTGGATGTATTGCGTGAAGGTCAGGCGGTGATTGACTTTGGGTCCACCAAAGAATCCATCTGCGCTGCTGTCGCTCAACACCCTAAGCGCTCACAATTTATCGCAGCTCATCCAATTGCCGGTACGGAGTATTCTGGTCCGGAAGCTGCTTTTCCCGGACTTTTCGAACAGAAGTCAATGTTGATCTGTGAAAAAGAAGTAACAGATAGCAAGCTTATTGAAGATTTCGAAAAACTATGTATCAACCTTTCAATGAAGGTTGACTATTTATCTGCTGCAGATCACGATAGACACCTGGCCTATATCTCACACCTGAGCCATGTGACATCCTACGCTTTGAGTAATACAGTACTTAATAAAGAAAAAGATGGCAGTGTAATACTTGAAATGGCTGGATCAGGCTTTGCTTCCACCGTTAGGCTGGCCAAGAGCTCACCTGAAATGTGGGCACCCATATTTTTGGATAATAAGCGGATGGTTTTGGAGTCAATAAAAAACTATACTCACCAAATCACCAAATTTCAGCGATTGCTGGAGCAAGATGACCTTGAGGGGCTGTTGGCTTATTTGAAGGAGGGAAGAGAGATTAGCAAAATTTTAAAATAAAAAAGGACGTATTAATAGATACGTCCCGATTTCTTTCTTGGTGCTTAGGCAGTGTCAGTTTAGAGATACTTTCTCTTTAGATTTTTCAACAATTTCCTTTCCGGTTTGAGAATATTTATCAACGAATTCGTTATAAGTATTCTTGTATTCATCGAGCTTAACATTCAATGTTTTTTCCCATTTACCAGACTGCTTTTTGAAATCTTTTTTTAATTGCTTATATCGTTTTTCTGAACCTTTTGGATCAGCAAAATAAACTGCAGCAACACCTGCTGCCATTCCTGTCATAAACGTAAATAATACCTTACTTGCACTCATTTCTTTCTTAATTTTAATTTACACTATATTACTATAACTCAAAAAACAGCTTTTTGTTTCAAAAAACGAGGATTTTTGAAGTGAATAGGGTTTTGATAACAACCTGAAGGAGTACGCTATTGCTACTTAGGCGGACTAAAATACTCATCTAATTTTACCCGCATCTCATTTTGGCTAACATAAGATGGGGAGAGGGAAGGCTGGCCAGGAAAGTTTTCCATGTGCAACGTTTGTGTTGGGAAAGCAAAATTAACTCCCAACTTTTCAGCCAACTTCATAATCTCCATGAGTATTTCATGCCGTGCCTTTAATTCTTCTGGCCATCCCGGTACTTCGAAGAAGATATAAAACATGACATTTAAGGAAAATGCGGCCATGTCGTTGAAGTATACATGGAAATAATCTTTTCGGGTATCCGGATGATTTTCAACAATCTTTCTTAATCCTTCCACAAAAGTCTGAATCAATTCCGGAGGCGTATCATAAGTAAGGGCGATCTGGGTATAAAACCTGCGGTACTGTCTCAGTCCGTGGTTATCTACCATACTGTCTGCCAATTTGCTATTCGGCACATACATCAGGGAGTTTCTGAACGTACGAATTCTAGAGGAACGAAATCCCACTTCCTCTACGGTCCCGTCAATATCTCCAGCTGTAATCCAATCACCAATTTGAAAAGGTTTATCTACAAAGATCATCAATGACCCAAAAAAGTTTTTGATCGTGTCCTGTGCAGCTAAAGCAAAGGCCAGTCCACCGATAGACAACCCAGTCAATAGTGGAATAATGTCAATTTTTAAGTTGTTCAGAACAAATAGCGATCCAACGACTACAACAAATGTCTTAAGTGTCTTACGCACCAAAGGTACCAACTGGTCATCCAGTGTAGATTTTGTTTTTTCAGCCAGGTGCTTGAGGTATAGAGCCAACACATCCACCAGTCGGTAGAATACAATAATCCCAAAAATTGGAACAAGTACTCTCAGGAAGGTCATCAAGATCCATGAGAATTCCGAGGGCAATTGCAGGGCTGGAACAAAGACGACAATGAGGATGGATACAAAAAATAAACTCAGTGGTCTTGCAACCGGTAGCAGGTATCCTTTAGCTAATTCCTTATATCCGGCCTGTATGATCAGTTTGACCAGCAACCAATTAAAGAAAATGCTAAATAGTTTATGAATAAATACGCCGGCAAAGGCCAAAATTAAGATGCCTAAATATTGATAAACGTATAGTCCCAATATCTTATCAGTACCAAGTTTTGGGAGTAGGTTAAGAAGTGCTCCTGTTCCATATCTAAATATTTGGCTATGAATTCTCCTGATCTCTCTTATGGAATTTTCGGTGTATACCCATTGACCCTGGATAAGTTCAAGTGAGATTGTTGGGAATTGTGCAGTCAGCACATACCGATGCTTACTTATAGCAGAGTCATAATAATCAGGCTGTTTAGGAATGTCATCAAAGTTTATGTAAACGCCTTCACCATCGACAATTTGTTTAAGCTGAATCGCTACATCAATAGCTTCTTTGTATGATCGATTTTTATTTTTAAAAGGAGCGGCTGCAAGTGTGTCACTATAAAATTCACTCTTTAAATAATGTAAGTGCGTATAAATGGAGTGGTATGGTGAAGTAAGGTTAGCATCAGTATTGTCCTGAGCAGAGCCAATAAAATTGATGGAACAAAAAAGGAGGATAAGCAGTTTCTTCATTGGGTCGAATATCGCTGATCAGAAATTATTTTATGATCTGCAAAGGTAAGGTTTAATCATTTTACCTTTGCGCCACTTTTCAGGTGAATTTTTAAAATTTAGACATACATGCAAAATCCTCTTCTTAAAAAATTTAATACTCCTTTTGAAGTTCCACCTTTTAATGAAATTGAGGTCAATCACTATTTGCCTGCCATAGAAAAAGCCATTTCATCAGCAAAGGAGGAAATAGAAAAGATTGCAAAAAATCAGGAATCACCCACCTTTGAGAACACGATTATTGCTCTGGAACAGTCGGGTGAATTATTGGGCAGGATTACACCTGTTTTGTTTAATCAGAATGCAGCTGAAACAAGTGATGAGCTTCAGGTCGTATCCAGAGATGCTTCTCCTATGCTGTCCACGTTCGACAATGATGTTAAGCAGAATGTTGCCCTTTGGGAGCGAATCAAGCAGGTATATGAACAAAGAGCTACACTGAGTCTGAATTCAGAGCAACAAATGCTTTTAGAAAGAACCTATAAGGGTTTTGTTAGGAGCGGAGCTAACCTGGGTGATGAGGATAAAAAACGTTATAAAGAAATATCTATTGAACTTTCTAAACTCACCTTATCATTTGGGGAAAACCTTTTGTTTGAAACCAATAATTATGAATTAATCATTGATAAGGAAGAAGACCTGAAAGGTCTGCCAAAGGATGTGATAGCAAGGGCCCATGCGCTGGCTAAGGAGAAAGGGCTTGAAAACAAGTGGATATTTACACTGCAGGCGCCTAGTTATATGCCATTCATGGAATATGCAGAAAACAGGAAGCTTCGTGAGCAACTTTACAGAGCTTTTATGAGTAAGGCTTTTAAAGGAGATGATCGGGACAACTCCGAATTAATTAAAAAGATGGTCGCGTTACGCAGTGAAAAGGCCAAGTTATTGGGGTACCCAACATACGCCAGCTACGTTCTGGAAGAGCGGATGGCTACTAATCCACTACAGGTAAGACATTTTCTAAATGACTTATTAGAAAAAGCATTTCCTAAAGCCAAAGAAGAAGTTGCTGAAATCAAAGCTTTTATGAAAGAGAAGGGGGCAACACATGAGTTGGAAAGATGGGACTGGGGTTATTACTCTGAAAAACTTAGGAAGAAAAAATATGCACTGGACGATGAGCTGATTAAGCCTTATTTCAAGTTGGAGTATGTTATTTCCGGTGTTTTCCAAACAGCTGAAAAGCTCTTTGGTTTGTCCTTCAAACGAAATCAGGATATCCCGGTATATCATCCGGATGTTGAGGCATATGAAGTATATAGCGGGGACCAACTTAAAGCCGTTTTTTTGGCAGACTTTTTCCCCAGGAAGGGTAAAAGAGGAGGCGCCTGGATGACTTCTTACAGGGAACAAAGAATCAATGACGGACAGAAAGTAATTCCACAAGTAAGCATTGTTTGCAATTTCACCCCATCTTCAGTGGATACCCCCTCATTGTTAAAGTTCGATGAAGTCACCACTTTGTTTCATGAATTCGGGCATGCCTTACACGGCATGTTAGCTGATACTACTTATGCGTCCCTTTCTGGCACAAATGTATATTGGGACTTTGTTGAATTGCCTTCACAAATATTAGAGAATTGGTGCTATGAGAAGGAATGTTTGGATCAGTTTGCGAGACATTATGAAACCAATGAACCTATCCCTGCTGATCTTGTTGAGAAAATTAAAGTCAGTGCCACTTACCATGAAGCTTATGCCACGGTTAGACAAATAAGTATCAGTTTGTTGGATATGGCCTGGCATGATATCTCCTATGAGATGGCCAAAAATATTGAAGATATCTCAGAAGTTGAAAGATCTGTTTTTGAGCCGCTGGAACTTTTTAACCTGGTTGAAGGTGCGAATATGAGCACACAGTTTGGTCACATTTTTGCTGGTGGCTATGCTGCTGGTTACTATAGCTATAAGTGGGCTGAGGTGTTGGATGCAGACGCATTCTCCTTATTTCAAGAGAAAGGAATTTTTGATTCAAAAACTGCCAAATCTTTTAAGGAAACCGTATTAAGTCAGGGTGGAACTGTCCATCCTATGGAATTATTCAAAAAATTCAGAGGGCGAGAACCAGACCCAAAAGCATTACTTAAAAGAGCAGGGTTAGTTTAATATAGGATTTCGCTGTAAAAATCTTTGCTATCCCTTTTCAGGATTGATTGAAGATCATTCATCAGGTGTTCCAGTCCATGCTTTAGATTTTGGACTTCACTTACTTTTGGCTTCTTCCCAAAGATAACTTCAAGCTCGCTTGGAGCTTTGAGTGTTTCAAAATACTGTTTATCTGAAGTAAGTCTGGTAAGCTGAGCACTTACCACCGCAAGGAGACTTAAAGGTTGTTTGGGTAAAAATTTGAGCTGCTTATCGGGGATTTCGTATACCATTGCCGCAATTTCATGAGCTTCCAGATTTATTGGAGTTTCAGCATCCTGCTGAATAGTCCGTAGTAAACGGATCATTTTCTTAAGCCCACCATTGGTTCTTAAATCTTTTGCGTTGATTCTGGCGATATTCTTAAATGGCATATAATTATGCTTAGTCTTTTCACCAAACCTAAACTCACAGATACCCCGGTCAATTTCTCTTTTAGTTTCCATGAAGTTTTTGTTATTCAACCAAATGGCTGGTTGAATAGCCACGCGGCTGGAGGGCTTTTCAGTTAATACTAAAACTTCATGCTGATTGTTAAACCCAGCTTTTTTGATAAAATCCAGTGACTTAACAACATCTAATATCTCACGTATGATAAATTGGATTTCTTTCCAGGGTTTATCGGTTATAGGGTTGATCAGTACAAGCAGCGTAATGTCCCCAAACAATGTAATGTGCGTTTCTGTTTGGATAGGGCCTTCATATCTGAAATCAATTTGTATAGACTTATCTGCAAATTTATGTGCAATACTATCCTGAATCTTTTTGGTGATAGAAAATGCTTTGTAGGAATAGGAATGATCTATTTCAATCATTGATTCCAGGACATAGCGTAGCGCATCAGGGTACCCTCGATGTGTAAACGCGTCAGATAAGATAGGCTCTGCACGTGCCTCGTCGAATCTTCTCTTTTGTAGATTTTTTATTAAAAGCTCGTAGTTGGCTCCCATTCAAAAACTTGTGATCTAAATGACCAAAATAAACGTTAATTCGGTGAAATTATAAATTAATTGGCAGATTCTCGGATTAAAGAGTCAGACGTGTGAAATAAAGCTCCAAAAAGAGACTTAATTACTTGAAATCAACAGCTGAATGGCATAATCTGATTCTTTGGGCTCTCCACCTCCGGTTTCTGGATAAGGGATCACTTTGAGTAATTCAATGGAATAGTGACCGGTATTTATTTTGGAAGTTTGATTTTCCAGGATGGTTCCTATGGTAAGTTCTCTTTTCAGCATTTCATAGCCTTCACTGATTTCGATTTTTACTCTAGCCTGCCCCGCCCATACACATATGGCATTCGCAGGACATCTGGAATCTCCAAGCAAGCTCTTAAAAGAAATAGCAAACTGGTCCTGTCCATCAAGCATTTTAGTTTCGCCATATTGAAGAACAAAAGTTTCATCCAGGCGGACTTTTTTATCTTCCTCCTCACAAGAGAAGAGGATAAACAAAAGAATAATATAGATGACTTTTATAATGATTTTCATTTTAAATGCTCAATTATCTTTTATGACACAAATAATCGTGCCAAGGTTGGACTATCAAGATTTTTATTTTGTGAAAAACTGTTAAGGTTACTGAGATTTTCCTTTCATTTGCATCATTATGCTACTCATAGCAGATATAGTGACCATCCTGATTCGCAAATAAGCGAGTCCGCCCATCTCGGGCTTATTTAGTTCTATCTTAATATCTATATCATGCAGGCGATCAGTAGTATCAAAAAAATCCTATCTCTTACGTTTTCTGCTTTAAAGGGCACAGAAAAAGAATTTACTACCGGTAGTATCAACCGGGCAATTTTTTTATTGTCGATACCGATGATCGCTGAAATGATCATGGAATCTTTGTTTGCAATTGTGGATGTGTTTTTTGTTTCCAGGGTAAGTGTGAACGCCGTGGCTACTGTTGGCCTTACAGAATCAGTTTTGATGGTTATCTATTCAGTGGCCATAGGTCTCAGTATGGCCACATCTGCAATCGTGTCACGGAGGGTTGGCGCCAAGAAGTATGACCGTGCCGCTGATGGTGCTTTTCAATCCATATTGCTGGCCATCATTGTAGGGATAGTTTTTGCCTTATTCGGCTCATATTTTGCTTCAGATGTATTGACCCTGATGGGTGGAGCGCCCGACCTTGTAAAAGAGGGTACAGGCTTTACAAGAATAATGTTTGCGGGTAACCTCAGCATCATTCTTTTATTTTTGATTAATGGAATTTTCAGAGGAGCAGGTGATGCTTCTATCGCCATGCGCTCTCTTTGGCTGGCAAATGGTTTGAATATCATTCTTGACCCAATTCTGATATTTGGACTTGGACCAATACCAGCTTATGGTCTGGAAGGTGCAGCCATAGCGACTACCACAGGAAGGTCGATAGGGGTAATTTATCAGATAGTTCACTTAAGCAATGGCAGGTCAATCATTAAGATAGGAATCAGGAATGTGGTTTTCCGTTTTAAGACAGTCATAGAGTTGGTACGAATTTCAATTGGTGGGATGGGGCAGTTTCTAATAGAAACAGCAAGCTGGATCTTTTTGGTTAAGGTGATGTCGTTATTTGGTAGTGAGGCGCTTGCCGGTTATACCATTGCGTTTAGGGTGATTGTTTTTTCAATTCTCCCTTCCTGGGGCATCTCAAATGCTGCCGCAACACTCGTCGGGCAGAACCTTGGGGCCGATCAGCCTGGAAGGGCAGAGGCCTCGGTTTGGAAAACTGCATGGTATAACATGCTCTTTCTTGGGACGATATCCGTGGTTTTCTTTTTGGCAGCTGATCCCATATTAAGCATATTTTCTTCTGATGAAAATGTTTTAGAAATTGGAACCGATGCCCTCAAAATCATTTGCTTAGGTTATATTTTCTTTGCCTATGGCATGGTAATTAGTCAGGCGTTTAATGGAGCTGGAGATACCAAAACACCATTAATTATTAATTTCTTTGTTTTTTGGGTGTTTCAGATACCCTTGGCCTATTGGCTCGCGGTCATTTTAGATTGGCAATCCAATGGTGTGTTTACCTCCATTGCTTTGGCTCATTCGCTACAGGCTGTCATCAGTGTGTTGATTTTTCGAAAAGGGAAATGGAAGTTGATAGCTGTTAGTACTTAAGAAAAATACCAGCCCCAAAATTCGGATTGGCTAGAATTCGCTTTCCATAGAAAGCCATGCCTGTGGAAAGTGAAAAGCCGAACTTCTTTGAGAACTGATAAAGGATCTCAGGAGTAAAAGCAAGGTACTCTACCCGATTCCCAAAAACGCCGTTGTTAACATTGAGAGGTGTGCCTTGACCATCTCCCAGCGGTTTTACACCTGTAAGCCTGAGGAGTCCGGTTAATTTGCCGTTAGACCAACCCGTTTCTAGTCCGTATCTAAACTCATTGGAAAAATTCTTCGTTCGATTGTTAAACCCCAAATTCACATTTGCATATATCCCATTGGAGAATCCAGTACCTGCATCTATGCTCACCATTTGGTTGAACTCTCCATCTCCTGTCTGTAGAATACTTGTTTCTCCACCACCGGGAGACCCTAGTGGCAAACCAAGTGTTAACGATGCACTCAGGGCAATCCGTTTTCCTTTTGTAATCCCATACTTGATTGAGATATCCGTATCACCAATGCTATTAAAAGCATCTCCTGGCGTTTGAAGTACTCCTGAGGCAAGACGTTCTTCATTTAATGTAGATCTCACAAAGAAAGGGAGGTAAAGGATACCTGTCAGACGGTCGGTAATACCATATTCACCATAAAAACTGGTTGTATACAATGAGATGGTTGTAATTGGCTCAATGGTCCCAGCCGGAGTAAAATACTGAGTGCCAAATATTACATTTTGACCAAGTTTGTAAAAGCCATTGCCTTTTTCCTGTGTCCACCCGCCTCCGGCCATACAGAGGTAAGGAAGAAATAAAATAACAGTTAGATATTTTCTTTTCATTTTAGAATATTAATTCCCCAAACCCAAAGGTGAGAGAAGCCGGCTCACATAGAATTATGACATACTTGTAATCTCCAATTGTTGCTGATTTATCCATAGCCTCCGCAATAGCTGATACATTGAACGTATGGCTTCCATTGGTTTTTATTTCACCCAACTTTAAGCCATTGGTCTTTACCGATGCGCCGTTGGTCGAATTTGCCAGATAAACGAAAGTGCCCAGAGCAAAAGAGGTCTCAAAGTTCTCACTTAACTTCAGGGTTAATTCGCCACCTACCAAACTGAGTTCGGCGGTTCCTGTAGCAACATACCCGCTGGTTCCCTGGAATGTAGCGGTAACTGAATTAAGTGCAACTGAGATACTATAGATGCCATCAATACCTGCTGATGTCGCAATAATATCTGTGAAGCCACGAGCAACACCTGTTACCAGGCCTTCACTGTTCACAGAAGCTATATCTGAGTCTAAAGAAGTCCATACAAAATCTGAGGGAATGGTATTTTCATTGATATTAAATGCATTTGCTGTTAAAGTAGTCATTGCCCCTATATCGATGTTACTTTCTTCGCCTTCGACACGTACAATAGCAATGTCATTTTCAGAGCCTACTACATTAATGATGGCGGTATCACTTTTTACGCCTGCAAAGGAGGCATAAATTTTTCCTTTTCCTTTGGCCAGCGCGGTCACAAGGCCTGTTTCATCTACCTCTACAATCAAGGGAGTTGCACTCACAAAATCAGGATCGATGATTTCTAATATCCCAGAAGGATTGGTGTATTCAAATGTCATCAGAAGGGTCTGGCCAATAAGTAAGGCATCTTCTTTGGGGGCGATTTCCAGCTTTTCCGTTCCTTCAGGACCCTCAACAATATCAGTTCCAATGCAGGAATTCAGTAAGAAAACAATAGCAAGTAACGCATGTATTTTCCATCTCATTAACCTATACAACGGGATTGGTCGTGTTTAGATTAGTCCGGGTTGAGACAAATGGCTATTTTAAAATTCTGATCACGGACATTTGATTATCTTCCGCAAGGTAGATTTCATAGTAATTTTCAAATTGTAATACACTGATGGGTACTCCTGATCTTATGGGGCCACCCGTGATCAACTGTCCGGATGCATTATATATGTAAAGATTTTGGTCTGTAGCATCGACAAAGGCTATCCATTCCACACTGCCTCCTAATTTGTAATATTGGATGAGCATGGGCTTTTTGCTGAAATAGTCTTTTTCAAAGAGTACATTACCATCTTCATCAAGTACTTCATATCGCTTTCCTGTAGTTCTGATAATCAGGTAACCATCTCCGGTAATGTCGTTGATGATCGAAAAGGTGGTTTCAGTTGTTGGCCGGTATAGCTGCTCTCTTTTGGTAATTTTACCACTAAAATTAATCTGTATAAGCTCACCTGATCCGGTAACTGTTGTAAAATAGGTACTTGTAAATGTGTTACCTCGGTTCACATAGAAATCGCTCGTTGTGACTGTTTCTGTTCGGATGGGGAAACCTGGGAAATCCTCCGCTCTTCGGGTTTTAAATACAATACTCCCATTTTTTTGCTGAGCGACTATAAAGTCCCGACCGGATACCCTCACATGTCTGAGTGGACTGGTGGTTGCTGAAGATAAAGGCAACGGATTCCAACCATCCAGAAGCTTTCCATCTTTATTGGTAAGGTAAAGGTTGCCTTCCGGACCTGAAAGGGCATAACGGTAGTTTCTGGAGTTGTCGTAATCGATGATGTTGAAACTAGAAATCTGTACATCATCTTGCAATTGGACTGGAAACCCTGGAAGATAAGAACCGGTCCTATCAACTACATGAATAGATTTGTCTGTGGCAAAGACGTACTGAAGTTTTCCGTTTTTATAGTAATCAACCTGGTGGAAATCACTGATAACCGGAGCGGAGACATCCATTGACCACAGCACTTCAAAGTCCGAAGAGATTAGATAGACATGATTCTTTTCGTCCTGCAGAATGACTTCTTTTTGTTTTGTGTAGTGATTGGTTACTAAAAAGGGTTTGGTAGTAATCTTATTAGGCAGAGAAATCGCTTTCTCGACCTCGATATCATATTCGCTCTTGGAGGTAGCTCTTGGAGGTTGATAAAAAGTTGTATTCGTGTAGAATTTGTTATCAATATAGCTAAATTGAAATGCTATAAACTCGATGTTTCGGATAGGTTGTTGCCAGGTGTTTGCAAAATCAAGCCACTCGGGTTTTAGCTTGCGGGTAAGGCTTGACCAGGCGCGTGGTGTATTCACATACAAACTTAAGTTCGCCTCGTCATTGGTTCGATCGAGAAACTTATTGAACCTTAGAGATTTATTCCAAACATCCTCGTCTTCTATGCTTTTGAGTAATGATTTAAGTTGGTAGATGCTATTACTGAAGATTAAATAATTTCGATAGCTCATATAATAACTCTGATCGAATCCTTCGGCTAGGTCTCCAAGCAAAAGTTGCGGGAATTCATCTACCGGAAGCCTCCTGATCTCTTCTTCCCCATATTGCTCACGATAGATGGTATCGTTGACCGCAGTGGCATACCGTTCCGTCATTGAATTAAAGAAGCGCAAGGCTTCACCCATGTCATTCACTTCGAGAATCATTAATTTTTCAACCTGATATTTATTGGAACTTTCCAGCGTTGCAATTCCAATCTCAGCATCTAATAAGTTGAAAGTGTGATCCACGTCAAAATCATAGTCATCCAGAATTTTGGTTCTTCTGGTGAGGGTTTCAGGTGAAGCAATGCTCAAATATTTATTGATGGATTCCCTAAAAAGATTGCTATTATCAAAACTAAGATGGTAAGCCCATGCAGTGCTTCCGGGTATTACTTCTGCCATATCAAAGGAGGAACCACCGAGCTGATCAAACACGGATAGGAAATTGCTTTCTTCTTTTGAGAAAGTAAACCCGTTTAGATTTATTGCGTCCGCTCCTATCTTTAGGTCAAGGTAGGAGGAATTAGCCAGATTGAATGAGGAAGTTCCGGGACTAAATGTGCCAATGATTTCACGCAGCCTGGAGGAGTTTATATATAAATTTCCAAAATCCTGATCCATCTTAGCTACCTGAAAAAGGCCTTGATTTTTTACTGCAAAGGAAGGGTAATCATCATCTGATATCGTGCGAATGGCATCTTCTACCAGATAGGCTGTATAGCTACCGATAAAAAAATTTTTAAAGAATATATAAGTAAAGGATATGTTGGTTTCGGGGTTCGTTATTTCAGTGATGGTAAAGTCCAGATATTCTCTCGTCTTCTTTTTATACCCCAAATCCCTGAAATAGGCCAAAGCCTTGCTGAGGTAGGTGTGCTGACTGATATTTTTAATCTCTGTTACGAAGAGCAGATCAAATGTGGTACTTGAAGTAACGTGAACCGAAATCAGTGTTTCAACCTCCTTAAAAAAATTCGTGAAGTTGCCTTCTCCTGCGATGGTGTCTAGTAAAAAAAGGTTATCAGCGATCGCTGAAAAAGGAGGTAGTTTACTCGTATTCTTCCAAATAGGCAGCTCATTAACTGCACTTATATGATCTAGCATATGGTCAGACTCATATACGAGAACGGCATTTTGAGGAAGAAAAGACCAGGTAGAAATGTCAGCGTGCTTCACCCAATTTTCATAGGTGAAGTACCCGGTTCCCGCCAGTAGCAATACTGCAATGAAAACAAGAAATTTCTTCAAGGGTACTTTTAGGGCGAAGATAACAATTTATCGCCTTGTTATATCAAAGAAAGTGCTTGCCGCTTACTTTTTAACCAAATTTCGATTTTAGAAATTCTCTGTTTAGCCGGGCGATATTTGTCAGGCTAATTTCTTTTGGACACTCTGCCGAGCAGGCCCCGGTATTGGTGCAAGCGCCAAAACCTTCAGCATCCATTTGAGCCACCATGTTTTCAGCCCTGATTTTTCGTTCAACCTGCCCTTGAGGCAATAAGGCGAACTGTGACACTTTTGCTGAAAGAAATAGCATTGCAGATGAATTCTTACAGGCCGCTACACATGCACCACAACCTATACAGGTAGCAGCATCAAAGGCATGGTCAGCATCAACCTTATTAACAGGTATAGCGTTAGCATCCTGTGTATTTCCTGAGGTATTTACTGATATATAACCTCCGGCATGTTGGATACGATCAAAGGATGATCTATCTACAATAAGGTCCTTAATTACCGGGAATGATTTAGCTCTGAATGGCTCGATGTATATCGTATCGCCATCTTTGAATTTCCTCATGTGAAGCTGACAGGTAGTGATGGCTCCATCAGGTCCGTGAGGTCTTCCATTAATTTGTAGTGAACAGCTCCCACATATTCCTTCCCTACAGTCATGGTCAAATGCGACGGGTTCTTCACCTTTGTCGATCAACTCATTGTTAAGCACATCAAGCATTTCCAAAAAGGACATATCTGGTGAAACATCGTTGATGTTGTAATCCACCATTTGACCTTTATCTTCAGCGTTTTTTTGTCTCCAGATTTTCAGTGTAAGATTCATAGTGTTATTTATAACTTCTTTCCTTGACTTCAATGTTTTCATATTTCAGTTCTTCCTTGTGAAGCACTGCTTTACTTGGTTCACCTTTGTATTCCCAGGCAGAAACGAACTGAAACTTAGGGTCTCTTTTAGCTTCTCCTTCTGGTGTCTGGTGTTCTTCCCTGAAATGGCCGCCACAAGATTCTTCTCTTTCGAGTGCATCTTTGGCAAAAAGTTCGCCAAGCTCAAGAAAATCCGCTACTCTTCCTGCCTTAGCCAGTTCTTCGTTGTATTCACTTAAGCCACCAGGAACTTTCAGGTCTCTATAAAATTCTTCCCTGATTTCTTTAATTTCTTTGATAGCTTCTTTTAACTCCTTGGCATTTCTTGACATACCTACTTTGTTCCACATCACTTTTCCAAGTTTCTTATGGAAGTAATCAACAGGTTTAGAGCCTTTGTTGTTAACAAATTTTTCCAGTTGTTCTTTCACAGCTTTTTCAGCTTCATCAAATTCTTTAGTGTCTGTAGGGATTTCCCCGGTTCTGATGTCACTTGACAGGTAATCACCGATGGTATATGGAAGCACAAAATAACCATCAGCAAGACCCTGCATCAGGGCAGAAGCTCCTAGTCTATTGGCGCCATGATCGGAGAAATTGGCTTCACCAATCACAAAACAACCCGGAATGGTAGACATTAGATTATAATCTACCCAGGTACCTCCCATGGTATAGTGAACTGCCGGATAGATCATCATAGGTGTTTCGTATGGATTATCGTCGACGATTTTTTCATACATCTGAAACAGGTTGCCATATTTGGTTTTGATAACGTCTTTACCCAAAGCGGTAACTACTTTATCATCATTTTCGTCCATCCCTTTAACATGAGCTTGTTCCTTACCGTATCGTTGTATTGCGGCAGCAAAATCAAGATAAACAGCTTCTCCTGTTTTATTTACGCCATATCCTGCATCACAACGTTCTTTGGCAGCTCTTGAAGCTACATCTCTAGGAACCAGGTTGCCAAACGCAGGATATCTTCGCTCTAAATAATAATCTCTATCTTCTTCCGAAAGTTCGGTAGGCTTCAATTTACCATTGCGAATGGCTTCAGCATCTTCCTTTTTCTTTGGAACCCATATTCTTCCGTCATTTCTAAGTGATTCTGACATTAGCGTCAACTTGGATTGATGATCTCCTGAAACAGGGATGCAAGTCGGGTGGATTTGCGTATAGCAAGGGTTAGCGAACCAGGCACCTTTCTTATGAATCTTCCAGGTAGCTGAAACATTGCTTCCCATGGCATTGGTAGATAAGAAGAAGACGTTACCATAACCGCCTGAAGCAATTACAACAGCATGTGCCGAATGTCTTTCTAACTCTCCACTCACAAGGTCTCTGGCAATTATTCCCCTCGCTTTTCCATCTACCATTACGAGTTCGACCATTTCGTGGCGGTTATACATCTTTATCTTCCCTCTGGCAATCTGACGATTCATGGCAGAGTAGGCTCCCAATAACAATTGCTGACCTGTTTGACCTTTGGCATAAAAGGTTCTGGATACCAGAACACCACCAAAAGACCTATTGTCCAACAATCCTCCATATTCTCTGGCAAATGGAACACCTTGAGCAACACACTGATCTATAATATTGGTAGAAACCTCAGCGAGACGGTAAACATTTTCTTCTCGGGATCTATAGTCACCACCTTTGACTGTGTCGTAGAACAATCGATAGACAGAATCTCCATCTCCCTGATAATTTTTGGCTGCATTAATTCCTCCCTGGGCTGCAATTGAATGTGCTCTTCTGGGAGAATCCTGAAAACAGAATGCTTTTACATTGTAACCAAGCTCTGCGAGCGTGGCCGCTGCTGAACCACCTGCTAGTCCAGTCCCAACAACAATGACATCGATTGACCGCTTATTCGCAGGGTTTACCAAATTGATGTGATCCTTATAACTTGTCCATTTATCTGCGATAGGACCTTCAGGTAACTTAGATGGAAAATTAGAACCTATACTCATGACAAAAATTAGTGATTAAAGAAATGGTAGACTGCAATAAAAATAAATACCAAGGGAACAACAATGGCAAAAGCCTCTGTGATCTTCTTGATACCCGGAGTAAACCGATTGTTTACGCCAATTGATTGAAAAGAAGATTGAAATCCATGCAGTAAATGCAGGGCGAGTAGCACGAATGAGATTACATATGCACCTACTCTGAGGGGACTTTGAAATTTGTGCACCAGTTCGCCATAATACCTGTCAGTATCTTCCGGCAGTTTTTGGATATACTTATAATCTATTTCAGGAATCCAGAAATCCACAAAATGAAGACCAAGGAAAGCCAGAATGACTAACCCTGAATAAATCATATTCTGTGACATCCAGGTAGCATTTCCAGTATCTTTTTTGAAATATTTTACGGGTCTTGAAGCTTTATTTTTAGCTTCAAGGATGAACCCCATGACAAAATGGAATATTACACCAATCATCAGGATAGGTTGCATCAGAAACTGTATAACAGGATTAGTACCCATGAAGTGAGAGGCCTGATTGTAGGCATCAGCACTAAATACAGATAGGAAATTAATACTGACGTGTATCAATAAGAAAGAAATTAAAAATAGTGCCGACAAGGCCATGGCAAATTTTCGACCTACGGAACTGGAAAAAGTTCGACTAAACCAACTCATATATTTTCACTTAAAAATGGTGACAGCCAAAGGTAATCGCCGATTGCTACCAAACCAATTGTTAACATTATTTTAAATGGTTCTAAATAGAATAATTTTTTTATCTCTGGATGCAACTTATTCATTAGTATTCAAACGATTTTCTGTGACTTTGCTGGACTAACCAAACGTTTGCATAAATGTTTTACTCTTTGAGTATCCAGAGCCTGGAAACTTTTATCTTGTATAATTAGTAATTATTCACTCCCTTTTTCCGTTGTTAAAGAACATATAATTTATTTTGAAGATTAATGAGGGTCTTAGTTGTTGCTTTCTGGACAGCACTGATTTTATGTCACTTGAATGGAGTGGCCACACATATCCGTGGAGGAGAGATTATTGTAAAACATATTCCGAATGCCCCACTAACATTCGAGATATCAGTAATTGGTTATGTTGATACTGATTCTCAAATTGAAATGGGTGGCGGTGTATTGCGATTTGGGGATGGAAAAGATTTGTCCGGCCCCTTTCAGACCACTTTAGAATCAATAAGCGCTGAGGTTGCAAAGATCAAGTTTACTACGACCCATTCTTATCAGGGGCCCTCAGCTGCAGGATACCTGATTACTTATCAGGAGGATTTCAGAAACGGCAACGTAATCAATATTGAGGGTGGAGGTGCTCAAACATCATTTTTCGTTGAAACACTTTTAGTCATTGACCCTTTCCTGGGGCCTAACAGTACGCCGTATTTTACCGCAATTCCTGATGTGTCTGCAGAGGTTGGCAAGGTCTACAGTCATGATCCTGGCGGATATGATCCGGATGGCGATTTACTGACCTATCGAATAGTTGAAGTAAAAAGGGCGCAAAACACAATAGTTGGTGGGTATCGAGAACCCAATCATCCCGATTTTTACAGCAATTTCAGTCAAGGCAATGAAGCCAAAGATGGACCACCACTATTTAGTATTGACAAGTTCACAGGTGATATTACCTGGGATGCGCCGGGAGATATCACCAATCAGGAGGGAGGAATCTGTGAGAAATATGCTGAATACAATGTGGCAATAGCCGTAGATGAATGGAGAAATGTTCAGGGAGTTTGGAGAAAAATGGGATATGTTACCAGAGATTTTCAAATTATCGTTTGTGACCAACTCGCTTCAGATGGATTAACTGAAACGATAGCAGATACCTGCATTGTTGCAGGAACTCCCCTGAAAAAGACATTTTTAAGTACTGATTTTGGGGCGGGTGTATTCAGTATTGATGCAAGTGGCATACCCTTTGAAATTGGTGCGATGAAAGAACCATTAATTGATCCAAATAGAGATACGTTGAATTTTTCATGGAGTCCTACCTGTTCAATGGTGAGCGCTAAGCCTTACCAGGTTTATTTCAGTGTATCCGCTCGCAATTCAGATGGATTTACACTCACCAAAATTTATAACTGGAATATTCGTGTTGTTGGTTCTGAGGTTACAGGAATCGATCTGGAAGATCAAATCGATGGATCCATAAAGGTCAGTTGGGATGCTTATGCTTGCGGCGAAGTTGATTCTCTCCAAATATGGAGGAAGGAAGGCCCTTCAGGTTATGCGCTTTGTGAATTACAGGATTCGGGGGACCTTGGGTTTGCTCTAGCTGGTCAGGTGAGTCCCGATATAGATACTTTTGTTGATGAGGATGTCCCGGAAGGTAAGATAGCCAACGATTTTAGTTACCATATAATTCCTTTATATAAGGATACTCAAACTGAAGCCTTTAGAGCATTACTCACGTCAGTAGAAGGGTTCCAAAAGTCAGAGGTGCTTTTTTATCCCAACCCAAGTCGGGGAAGTATTTATGTTGAAGCAAAAGATCAGATAACTCATTACCGACTCATCGACTTGTCTGGTAAAGCCATTTTTTCTGGTGAATTAGATACGTACGGAGAAATTAAGGGGCTAAATATAGATGTGGACTCAGGCGTATATATCATTCAATTTTTGGATAGGCATGAACGCCTGGTAGGCAGCGGACGATTATTACTTAGCCATGAATAATTCTGAAGTAGGGAATCCAGACAAACAATTTTTTGTTTATTCATCATCGAACAAATATTTTCAAACCGGATCATATAAATTGCGTTGTATAGATATTTGAAAGTTTTCTACATTTTTCTAGTAATAGATTCGTTACTAATGTTGTACAAATTTCCAGGTTGTAGCTGATGAGGCATTATTTACTTTCTTTTTTAACCCTTCTATTTGGTTTAGCTGGTTTTATAGCTAAGGCCACACACATTCGTGCAGGGGAGATTGTAGTAAAAAGAACGAGTAACATCACACTTTCTTTTGAGATCACGGTAACAGGTTATAAAGACTTAGATTCTCAAATTGATTTTGGTGGTGGGCAATTAAGGCTTGGAGATGATAATGTTTTAGAAGGACCTTTTGAAGTAACCAGAGAGCAACTGGATGAGAATACAGAAAAAGTGTTCTTTGTTATAAATCATACCTACTCCAGACCCAATGCTGCTGGTTATTTGATCAGCTATCAGGAGGACTTCAGGAATGATAACATCATTAATGTCAATGGTGGTAATTCGGTCATGACGACTTTTTATACGGAAACTCTGGTGATCATAGATCCATTTTTTGGAATTAATAACTCACCGGTCTTAACCGTTCCTCCGGTCGATTTTGCAGCTATTGGATCCGTTTTCGTTCATAATCCTGGTGCTTTTGATCCTGATGGAGATAGCCTGGCTTATAAGTTCACTGAAGTTAAAAGAGCCCAAAACACCGTAGTTGGTGGATATAGAGAGATGGTCAATGCTGATTTTTATACCAACTACGATCAGGGCAATGAATCCCAGACCGGAAGGCCCACGCTTACCCTGAATCAACTCAATGGAGATTTAATCTGGGATGCGCCAGGAGACATCACTAACCAGGAGGATCCACCGGATTGTGAATTAAAAGCAGAATACAATGTGGCTTTTATCATTGAGGAGTGGCGGAATATTTTCGGAAAGCCCAGGTTAATGGGATATGTAGAGCGTGATATGCAGATCATCGTTTGTTCCTCAGATAATCAAAGACCCATAATTGAGGCTCCAGATCCTGTTTGTGTAGAAGCGGGTACAAATATAAATGAACTCATTATGGGAGAAGATCCCGATGGAGATCCGGTAAAACTCGAAGCCTATGGAGGTCCGTTTGAAGTAAATGCTCCGGCAACCTATGCTCCATTTCCAGCAACCTACCAAAATACTCCAGGATCCATGGTTTTTGATTGGAATACTGTCTGTGGTCATGTGAGGAAACGCCCATATGACGTACAATTGAAAATCACTGACCAGCCAGCCTCCGGGCCATCTCTGGTGGAATTTGCTACCTGGCAAATTACTGTGGTAGGACCTGCGCCTACTGGACTTAGCACTACACCGCAGTCTGCAAGAAGTATGCAGCTTGGTTGGGATCCATATACTTGTGGCGGAGCAGATTCCATGCAGGTATGGAGAAGGGTGGGTACCTATGATATCATGGTAGACGAATGTCAGTTGGGTATGCCTCCTAATACCGGATACGAATTAGTGGGGAAAGTACCGATCGGTCAGACCGATTTTGTTGATGATGGTCATGGGGTAGGATTGAGTGCTGGGGCTAATTACTGTTATAGACTGGTTGCTGAATTCCCTTCTGCTGGAGAAGGAAAAAGCGAGAGCTATGTATCAGGCGAAACTTGTGACAGCTTGTTAATTGATGTACCTGTAATAACAAATGTGGATGTAGCGGAGACCAGTCAGACCGTCGGAGAGATATTAGTGCGTTGGACACCGCCCTATCAAATTGATGCCGGGGTGAATCCCGGTCCCTATACTTATGATTTATTAAGAGGGACAGGTGCTGAGGAAAGTGAAAGCTATACCAAGGTCAATTCTACTCAATTATCAGATACTGTATTTGTGGATGCTGGACTGAACACATTTAATCTATCCTATAATTATAAAGTTGTGTTATACGATGCAAATAATATCTTGATTGATACCTCGGCCTCCGCTTCTTCGGTGAGGTTGGGTTTGACACCCCTATTACAAGCCATTGATCTAACTTGGAGTGCAACAGTACCATGGGCGCTAAGAGATCCAAATTTCAGGTACCATTATATCTTTAGGGATCAGGTCGATTTGTTTAATCCGGATTCGCTCATTCTGATAGATTCTGTAGAGGTCATCGATGCTCCATTTTTATATACAGACAATGGGGCATTTAACAATGAGCCTTTGGATGAGAATATTGAATATTGCTATGCCATCACAACCTACGGGAGTTATGGTAATGACCTTTTACCTGAACCTTTAATCAATCGCAGCCAGATTACATGTGCGCAACCCAATGACACCATAAGCCCATGCCGACCTCCAACGTTGGTTTTTTCAGACAACTTTAGGTGTGAAGATTTTCTGCAGCAGGAATGTGCAGCCAATATTTTTGAGAACCGAATTGAGTGGAATACCAATCAGGATCCTGATTGCGACCTTGATATCGAGTTTTATAATATTTGGTTTACTCCAACCGGTAATTTTGATGATTATCAAATTGTTGGAACATCTTTTACCACCTCTTTCTTACATGAAAACCTTCCTTCATTCAAAGGGTGCTATCAGATTCAGGCAGTTGACCGCTCTGGAAACACCAGTGAATTCACAGAAGAGATATGCAGAGATAACTGTCCAAGCTTTAGACTACCTAACGCTTTCTCCCCGAATAATGATGGCGTAAATGATACGTTTACACCTTACTACAACAATGAGTTCTCAAACATTGATGGATTTGATAATACCAATTGCACACGTTTTGTAGAAAGCATTGATTTTAAGTTGTTTGACAGGAGTGGTAAAGAATTGTTCACCTATTCTTCTGTGGACAATGAAAACGATGTCCTGATCAATTGGGATGGGTATACCAATTCAGGGCAGGAAGTTCCAGCAGGTGTTTATTATTACGCCGCAGAAGTTTCTTTTGACTTATTGAACCCAGACCAAACCAATGAAGTTTTCAGTGGATGGGTACAACTTCTCAGATAGTGCATCCCAAGATCATTCTGTTTGATGGAGTGTGCAATCTTTGTAATGCAGCTGTGAAATTTATTATTAAAAGAGACCCTCAAGCGGTTTTTAAGTTTGCGTCTTTGCAATCTGAGGTGGCAAACAAGTATCTTCAGTCTTCAGATGAAATGGGTAGTGTTATTTTGATAGCTGGAGATCACATATATAAGGAGAGCGAAGCAGCACTGAAAATTGCCAGGCAATTAAGTGGAGGTTGGCCATTGTTTTATGTGTTCATTATCATACCCAGACCAATCCGTGATTCAGTATATAAAGTGATTGCCAGAAATAGATATAAATGGTTTGGTAAAAAGGATCATTGTATGGTACCCACGGAAGATCTTAAGGTTCGTTTTCTTGATTCCTGATGATCTGGTTAGATTTGTGCCTGAAACCAACATTTAAATATGAACGCTTATATTTTCCCGGGTCAGGGAGCTCAATTTTCGGGAATGGGAAAAGATCTTTATGATTCCCATGCTGAAGCCAAAAAATATTTTGATCAGGCCAATGATATTCTTGGATTTTCCATATCTGAAATTATGTTCACTGGCACTGCTGACGAGTTGAAACAAACCAAAGTTACTCAGCCGGCAATATTCATCCATAGTGTGGTAGCAGCATTGATTAACGAAACATTTAAGCCTGATATGGTCGCTGGCCATTCATTGGGAGAATTTTCTGCGCTTGTCGCGAACGGAATTCTAAGTTTTGAAGATGGATTGAAGTTGGTTTCTCAACGGGCAAGCGCTATGCAAAAAGCATGTGAGGCTCAGGAGTCCACAATGGCTGCTGTATTAGGCCTTCCTGACGAAAAAGTGGAGGAAATATGTGCTGAAATTGATGATGTTGTTGTGCCTGCAAATTATAACTGTCCAGGGCAGTTGGTAATTTCTGGTTCGGTTAAAGGTGTAGAACTCGCCTGCGAAAAGATGAAAGCAGCAGGTGCAAAAAGAGCATTGATGCTCCCAGTAGGTGGAGCCTTTCACTCTCCTTTAATGGAGCCTGCGAGAGAAGAATTGGCCGCGGCCATCCAAAACACTGAGTTTGGCACCCCTTCTTGTCCAGTATACCAAAATGTAGATGCACAAGGACATACAGACATTACAGAGATAAAAAGTAATTTGGTAGTTCAGCTAACTGCTCCTGTTAGGTGGACACAGAGTGTTCAATCAATGGTTGAAGGGGGTGCTAAAATGTTTATTGAGTGCGGTCCGGGTAAGGTTCTACAAGGCCTGGTTCGAAAAATATCCCTGGAAGCTGAGACAAAAAGCATATGAAGTCAAGATATTTCCTTCTGGTGATTTTGATGGCAGCTATGGCTATCGGCGGGTGCCGAAAAGGACCGACTGCCTCTTATGACAGCAATAAGCGGTTAAAAAGAGGAAAGCCAATCCCTTGCCCAATAAAAGATTGTTGATGAAAAAAATCATTGTTGCCATTGATGGTCATTCGGCTTGCGGTAAAAGCAGCACCGCCAAGGTAGTAGCCAAAAAGCTGGGTTATCGATACATCGATAGTGGTGCAATGTATCGCGCTACTACTTATCACTTTATACAGGAAAGGATAGACTTGACTGACCCGAAAAAGGTTCTTGATGCACTGGATCAGATTGATATTCAATTCGAAATAACTGAGAATGGGTCATCACAAATTCTTTTAAATGGTACATTTGCGGAGTCATTTATCCGTACGATGGAAGTAAATCAAAAGGTGAGTGAAGTAAGTGCCATATCTTCTGTCCGAAAGGCCATGGTAGACTTACAAAGATTGGCGGGGAGCGACAAAGAGGTTGTAATGGATGGAAGGGATATTGGATCTGTGGTTTTTCCAAAAGCCGAACTTAAAATATTTATGACTGCCTCATTAGAGGTCAGGGCTTTGAGGAGGCAGAAAGAATTAGCAGATAAAGGAACCCATGAGGAACTTTCAGAGATCGCTATGAATTTACAAAGTAGAGATGAGGCGGACTCCACACGAAAGGACTCACCGCTTAGAAAAGCTGAGGATGCTGTGGAAATAGATACGACCCATTTGACGATTGATGATCAGGTTCAAAAAATTGTAGATCTTGCAAAACAAATCATATATGAAAGTTGATATAGACCCACATTCAGGATATTGTTTTGGCGTTGAGTTTGCCATACAGATGGCCGAGGATGAAATGGTTGATGGAAATCACCTCTACTGTCTCGGTGATATTGTCCACAACAACATGGAAGTTGAGCGACTTTATGAAAAAGGGCTGAGAACGATAGACCGGGAGGAATTAGCGGACTTAAAAGATTGTAAGGTTTTAATCAGAGCTCATGGCGAGCCTCCTGAAACTTATCATATTGCCCTGCAAAATAACATTGAGCTTATTGATGCTTCATGCCCTGTTGTTTTAAAACTTCAGAACAGAATTAAACATGCCTATGATAAAGCAGAAAAGTTTAATGGTCAGATTGTAATTTATGGTAAAGAAGGACATGCTGAAGTTATTGGGTTAACAGGTCAAACAAACAACAATGCCATTATCATCATGACAGATGATGACCTGGAAAAAATTGATTTTAGCCGGCCAGTCATTCTATTTAGTCAAACGACCAAGAGCACCAAAGGCTTTTACTCGATAAAAGAACAGATTGAACAACGAATTCTGGAAGAGAAAGGGACACTTACTCTGGAGGACTTTAATGCAAATGATAGTATTTGCAGGCAGGTCTCCAACAGAGAGCCTAAGATGAAAAACTTTTCGACTAAATATGACGTCGTATTGTTTGTCGCCGGTAAGAAGAGTTCCAATGGCAGGGCGTTGTATAACGTGTGCCTTGAGCATAATCCAAGGAGCTATTTCATTGAAAATGAAAATGATATTGATTTCGAGTGGTTTTCGGCAGCAGATAGTATAGGGATATGTGGAGCAACCTCTACGCCTCATTGGTTGATGCAGAAAGTTGCAGATTACATCGAAAAGAAAGATTTAACTAAAGATTTGGTCAAACAATTTGGCTAATCAATTGGTATTAATTCCTTAATCGTTTTGTTCAAATGCAATATTTATCCTATGGATTGAAATTCTTTTAATTTTTCAAAATCTGTAGGCTTTTTTAAGGTTTTATTTGAATGTTTTTTTTGTATTTTTGCAACGTTTTATGATGACCGCAACGCTCACACATGTCCAAGACAATTAAGTTAAAAAGGGGATTCGACATAAATCTGGCTGGAAAGCCACAAGATAAAATTGTTGATTTAAAGCATCCCAAAACCTATGCGTTAAAGCCCACAGATTTTATCGGCATTAGCAGACCCAAGTTACTAATCAAAGAAGGGGATAAAGTCAAAGCTGGATCACCTATGCTTTACGATAAGTTCACTCCGGATATTAAATATTGTGCTCCGGTAAGTGGTGAAGTAACCGAAATCAAAAGAGGGGATAAGAGAAAATTACTGGAAATCATCGTTACAGCGGATAAGGAAATCTCATTCGTTAAGCATAAGAAATACTCTTCGTCTGATATCTCTAAGCTTACCAAGGAAGATTCTTATAAACTGATGAGTGAAAGCGGTGTTTGGCCAAATATCATTCAAAGACCATTTGGACTGGTTGCAGATCCTGAATCTGAGCCTAAAGCCATATTCATCTCAGCTTTTGACACACATCCATTGGCGCCTAATCTGGCCTTTACCATTCAGGAGGATGCTACAAATTTCCAGGTAGGTCTAGAAGTTCTAAAGAAATTTACCTCAGGTAAGATTCATTTAAACATCAGCGGAGACGACGAAGTAGCCCAGATATTCTCCCAAGCTAAAGGAGTTGAGCTGAATAAATTTATGGGACCCCATCCATCCGGAAATGTTGGAACTCAAATTCACCACATTGACCCCATCAACAAGGGAGACGTTATTTGGACAGTAGCTCCTTATGGGGTTGCCCAAATCGGTAAACTTCTTACTGAAGGTATTTATGATGCTTCTAAGATTGTTGCATTGACGGGTTCTGAAGTGAAGGACCCGGCATATGTTAAGACCTATACCGGAGCTCAGGTGGGTGATTTGCTTGATGCTAAAATCAATAAAGGAAGTAACAGAATTGTTTCTGGAAATGTCTTAACTGGTGAAGCAGTAGAAAATGATGGATATTTAGGATTTTATCACAACCAGTTAACAGTTATTCCAGAAGGAGACTATGAAGAGATGTTGGGATGGATTCTACCTTCGACAAATAAACTGAGTTTTCATAAAGCCTTTGGACTTTTAGGGTTTCTAAATCCTAAGAAAGAATATGTGGTAGATACAAATGCCCATGGTGAGGAGCGAGCTTTTGTGATGTCTGGAGCATTTGAAAAAGTAATGCCAATGGACATTTATCCAACATTCCTCTTCAAAGCTATTATGGCTGAGGATTTCAATGACATGGAAGGATTGGGGATATTTGAAGTGATTGAAGAAGATGTTGCTTTGTGTGAATTTATTGATGTATCAAAACATCCATTGCAAGAAATATTGAGGTCTGGTTTAAACTTACTTAAAGAGAGTTAAATGAAATTCATCCAAAAGATATTTGATGATATCAAGCCAAGGTTTGAGAAAGGGGGTAAAAATGAGAAGCTTTATCCACTTTATGAAGGAGTCCGAACTTTAGTCTTTGCTCCATCTATTACTACCAATAAAAATGGTGTTCAGGTAAGAGATGCTATAGATACTAAGCGAATGATGATGACTGTTATCATAGCCATGATCCCTTGTTTGCTTTTTGGTATGTGGAATGTGGGTCATCAGCACTTTATTGCTACAGGAGTTGATGCAGCTTTTATTGATAAAATATTAATTGGAGCACTTAAAGTAGTGCCCATCATTATTGTTTCTTACACAGTGGGACTAGCCATTGAATTTGCCATATGTGTAATCAGACAACATCCTGTTAATGAAGGTTATCTCGTTACGGGTATGCTTATCCCATTAATTATGCCTGCTTCCATTCCGCTTTGGCAGGTGGCAGTAGCAACTGCTTTTGCAGTGATCATCGGTAAAGAGGCTTTTGGTGGAACGGGCATGAATATTTTGAATGTGGCATTGACTGCTAGAGCATTTCTTTATTTTGCATATCCTTCACAGATTTCAGGTGACGTATGGACCTATTTTGGAGATCAGGCGCCTGTTGATGGTTTTAGCGGTGCAACAGTACTTGCTTATGGAGCCTCAGCAGCATCAAATGGTACAAATATGATGGCTGATATGGCGGGACATTGGTACGACGGTATGTTTACCTTTTGGAACATGTTTATTGGAATTATACCTGGGAGTATCGGGGAGACCTCAACACTCATGTGTCTGATAGGGGCAGTAATCTTGGTTATGACTGGTATAGGAAGCTGGAAAATCATATTTAGTGTTTTCGCTGGCGGATATGCTATGGGACTGCTATTCAACATCATTGGTGGTAATTCATTCCTTGAGATGCCTGCTCATTATCATTTAGTTGCAGGAGGGTTGGCATTTGGAGCAGTATTTATGGCTTCGGATCCAGTGACTGCAACTCAGACAGAATTAGGCAAATGGATTTATGGATTTATGATTGGTGTTTTAACCGTTTTAATTCGTGTTGTAAACCCTGCTTATCCGGAAGGAATAATGTTGGCAATATTGTTTATGAACGTTTTTGCCCCATTAATTGATTATTACGTAGTAGAAGCTAACAAAAAAAGAAGATTAAGCCGTGCAACGATCTAATACTTACATCATCATTTTCTCTATTGTGCTGACCTTCATATTAGGAGGTATGCTTTCAATTGCTTCTGTAGGTTTAAAGCCATTACAGGATAAACAGGTTGAACTCGACACCAAGAAAAAGATTCTGGGTGCAGTAATGGATATTTCAACCATTAAGGACCCCAATGAAATTTTATCTCTGTACAATGAGCGGGTAGAATCTTTGGTAGTTGACGCTGAGGGAAATATTATTGAGACAAATGCAAAAGGGGAACCCATTGCGGCAGAGAAGATAAGTATCCAAAAGAATTACCGGATCAAACCTGAAGAAAGACAGTACCCGGTTTATAAGTTTAAGGGCGATGGTGGAAAAATTGACGCCTATGTATTTCCGATGTGGGGAAATGGTCTCTGGGATTGGATTTCGGCATATATGGCTGTGGATAGCGACCTGAATACTGTTCGAGGGATTGCATTTGACCACAAAGCAGAAACACCTGGATTGGGCGCAAGAATTACTTCAACTGTTATACAGGAAAGATATGTTGGTAAAGAAATTTATAATGAATCGGGGGAGCTCGTCTCAGTAACAATGTTGAAAGGAGAGAATAATTCAGGTTTGACTGAGCATCAGGTCGACGGGATGTCGGGAGCTACGTTAACTGGCAAAGGCGTGAATACGATGATAGATCAATACCTTAATTCCTATCAGCCTTATATCAAAAAAATGAAAGCTGACAATAAAGTAGCGCTCAACCAATAATAAAAATTTTATGAGCACAGAAACAGTAGAAAAACC
The DNA here is from genome assembly GCA_043554545.1 of Marinoscillum sp. Taxonomy (GTDB): domain Bacteria; phylum Bacteroidota; class Bacteroidia; order Cytophagales; family Cyclobacteriaceae; genus UBA7330. Next base: position 767,869 of record CP121337.1, read on the forward strand.
AGAAATACAGGAAGACATATCACAGGCAGCAGAGGGCCTACTCTCCAAAAGGAGAAAAAAGATCATCAGCGATCCTTTGAATGAGGATAATCCAATTACCATTCAGGTACTTGGGATATGCTCGGCACTAGCTATTACCATTAAGATGGAACCTACCATGGTAATGTCCATCGCGGTGATCTTTGTGATCGTATTTTCAAATTTAATTATTTCACTGATCAGGAACCTTGTTCCGGGGAGGGTAAGAATTATTGTTCAGCTAGCGGTGATTGCTACCCTGGTAACGCTGGTAAGTGAGATTCTCAAAGCTTATTACTTTGACATGTATAAGGTCTTGGGAGCTTTTGTTGGGCTGATTATTACCAACTGCATTGTAATGGGTAGATTGGAAGCCTTTGCAATGGCCAATAAGCCATACGACTCACTTTTAGATGGCTTGGGAAGTGGTTTTGGCTATGCCTGGATCATCTTGGTGGTTGCTTTCTTTAGGGAACTATTTGGTTCGGGTTCAATTTTTGATTTTAAAGTCTTTGAGGCAGTTGGCTTGGCGAATTTTCAAACAAATGGTCTGATGGTAGATTCAATCGGTGCATTTATGATTCTTGGAATTTTGATCTGGGTACAGCGTACTAAAACAGGTTACGTAGAACACTAAGCTTTAAGAAAATGGAAACTTTTAATATTATACTTCGAGCCATATTTATTGATAATATGATTTTTGCTCTTTTTCTGGGCATGTGCTCTTTTCTTGCTGTTTCTAAAAAAGTATCGACAGCTATTGGTCTCGGTGCAGCAGTAATTTTCGTACTAACGATAACTGTGCCGATTAACTGGTTGCTACAGGAATTCGTTTTGAAAGAAGGAGCCTTAAGTTGGATGGGAGCATCTTTTGCAGACGTGGATCTGACTTTTCTTCAGTTTATCATGTTTATTGCTGTAATCGCATCCATGGTTCAGTTGGTAGAGATGGTTATAGAGAAATTCAGTCCGGCGCTTTACGGTACATTGGGTATCTTCCTGCCCCTGATTGCTGTAAACTGTTCTATACTTGGAGGATCATTGTTTATGGTTCAGAGAGACTATTCGATAATTGATGCGACTGCATACGGATTTGGATCTGGTGTAGGTTGGTTTTTAGCGATTGTTGCATTAGCAGCTGTTAGAGAAAAGCTAAAATATTCCAATGTACCTGATGGTCTAAAAGGTCTAGGGATCACAATGTTGATTACCGGGTTAATGGGAATAGCCTTTAAAATATTCATCGGGATTTCTTTATAAATTAAAGATTTATCGATTTAAGTATTAAACCCTGGTGAATAGCCAGGGTTTTTTTGTAACCTTTGTATTCATTTTAAGCAAACGAAACTGAGACTATTCCTTACTTATTTTCTACGCGGACTCTTACTTGTTGTCCCTACGGCACTGACCATCTTCATTTTAGTACAGGTAATCTCCTTTATTGATAATTTGATTCCTATCCAAATTCCTGGAGTGGGTCTTGTTACTGTGTTAGTGACGGTGACAATTGTTGGTTTTTTGGCAAACACCATTGTTGCACGTCCAATCATTAGATTTTTAGAAGGTCTTCTCCAAAAAATCCCGTTGGTTGGGTTTATCTATTCTGCGATAAATGACCTGGTAACTGCTTTTGTAGGAGACAAGCAAAAATTTGATCAACCTGTACTGGTTCCTTTTGAAGAAAACGGACTTTTATACAAACCCGGTTTTATCACGCAATCTGAACTAGATAAAATTGGTTTGCCAGGCATGGTCACTGTTTACCTGCCGCATTCCTATAATTTCTCTGGAAATGTATTTATTGTAAATAGTGAAAAGTTGATTCACCTAAAAGGCAAGAGCACCGACATTATGAAATATATCGTTTCTGGTGGAGTTTCAGGTAAGATTAAATTGAAGTAATTTTAATGGGAGCCTAACATCTGATTGGATGTTTCGATGGAAATGCTAAAATAAATCCAGTATTTCTTGACTTTGGAAAAATTACCTATATAAATTTGTATCAGTTTAAAATAAAGTGGAACAGCATTATATCATATCACAAACGCTTTCAAGGCCAATGTTCCCCAGGCGTTAAGCCTGTATATTATACCTTTGTCTACCTACGTGGTGGATTCTTTCCAGTCATTTCATATTTTAGTTTTAATTAACCCATATAACAATGGATAAATTTGTTGTATCTGTAGGAAATACAACGCATGAAAAGTATGCTGAGGAAATCTGCGAGATGATTGCCGACAGTGCACAAAAGCGTGGAACAGGGATTGCAAAGCGATCCACAGAGTACATAGCTAAAAAGCTTCGGGAAGGTAAGTCTGTGATTGCCTTATCTAATAAAGGTGTTTTGGCAGGGTTTTGCTATGTTGAGACGTGGGGCCATGGAAAATACACGGCTAATTCGGGATTGATTGTAAACCCTGAATTCAGGAATAAAGGCCTCGCACAGGCCATAAAGGAACGAGCGTTTAAGTTATCCAGAGAGCTTTTCCCCAAAGCGAAATTATTTGGACTTACTACCAGTCTGGCAGTAATGAAGATAAACTCTGACCTGGGTTACCGTCCGGTTCCTTTTTCTGAGTTGACTGATGACCCAGAATTCTGGAAGGGATGTACATCCTGTGTGAATTTCAGCATTCTGGAGAGTAAGGAATTTCATAATTGCCTGTGTACAGGGATGATCTATGATCCTGAGGAGCGGAAAAGAAAATGGAAGAACCGAAGAGAAAAAGTTCAGGAAAAATTAATGATCTGGAAAAAAACAGTTTATAACAAATGACCAATAAAAAGAAAATTGTACTTGCTTTCAGTGGCGGGCTTGATACAACCTATTGTGCGATTTTTCTCTCCAAAAATGAAGGAGAGATTCATACAGTTACCGTAAACACTGGTGGTTTTGATGAAGAGGAGTTAAAAAACATTGAAGCAAGATCTATTGCTTTGGGTTCAAAATCCCATAAGACCATTGATTCAACAGAAGATTTTTATCAAAAAGCCATTAAATACCTTATTGCCGGGAATGTACTGAAAAACAATACCTATCCATTATCAGTGAGTGCAGAGCGTGTCTTTCAGGCAACAGCAATAGCCCATTATGCAAATGAGATAGATGGTGATGCCATCGCCCACGGTAGTACAGGTGCAGGAAACGACCAGGTTAGATTTGACATGATATTCAATATCCTCTGTCCTGACAAAGAAATAATCACACCTATTCGCGACATGAAGCTCTCCAGGGAAGAAGAGATTCAGTATTTGATAGAGAATGGAGTCAAAGGAAATTGGGAAAAAGCACTCTATTCTATTAATCAAGGATTGTGGGGCACCTCAGTCGGAGGAAAAGAGACACTTACCTCTGATCAATATTTAGCAGAGGAGGCTTTCCCTTCACAACTTAAGAAGGAAAAAGAAGAGACCATAGAAATTGAATTTATAAAAGGAGAGCCGGTGGCCTTGAATAATTCCAAACTAGATCCGGTAAAGTGTATTTTACGACTTAATGAGTTATCCTCTTCATTTGCTATTGGTCGTGATGTACATGTAGGTGATACTATTATCGGTATCAAAGGAAGAGTAGGCTTTGAGGCTCCGGCTCCTTTAATTCTTATTAAGGCGCATCATGCTTTGGAGAAACACGTGCTGGCAAAAAATCAACTATTCCTTAAAGATCAGGTAGCCTTGACTTATGGTAATCTCCTGCATGAAGGGCATTACCTGGATCCAGTCATGCGTGACATTGAAGCTTTTTTTGAAAGCACACAACAGCATGTTAGTGGTACCGTAAAAGTTCGCCTGGCGCCATACAGGTTTTATATTGAAGGTATTGTATCTAAGAATGACCTGATGCAGTCTGCGTTTGGCAAATATGGAGAGATGAATACAGCATGGTCTGGTGAGGATGTGAAAGGGTTTGCCAAAATATTTGGTAATCAAAACATGATATATCATAAAGTTCATCAGAATGACTGATCAGATTAAGGTTGGAATTATTGGAGCGGCGGGTTATACTGCAGGTGAGCTGATCAGACTTTTACTCAATCATCCGCAAACACACTTATCGTTTGCACAAAGTGATAGTCAGGCAGGCAAAGGCATTGATAAGGTACATACTGATCTAGTAGGAGAGTCAGATGTTCAATTTGTAGGTGACTTTGATCTGGGAGCTGTAGATGTAATCTTTCTTTGTAAGGGGCATGGTGAATCCAGAAAATTCATGGAAGCGAACAGTGTTCCGACAACCACTAAAATTGTAGACCTCAGTCATGACTATCGCCTGAAAGTGGAAGGTAATAATTTTGTTTATGGCTTACCTGAATTGAACAAATCAGCAATTAAGTCTGCAGGTAAAATTGCTAACCCTGGCTGTTTTGCTACCTGTTTACAATTGGGACTGTTACCAGCTGCAAAAAATCATTTGATTAATGGAGAGGTAAACACCTCTGGTATTACCGGTTCTACCGGGGCAGGACAATCTCTTTCTGCAACCTCTCATTTTTCATGGAGGAATAATAACTTAAGTGTCTATAAAGCATTTACTCATCAGCACCTGGACGAGATTGGTGAAAGCTTGCATCAGCTTGATGGGGCATCTCATGTCATTAATTTCATTCCTTATCGAGGTGATTTCACAAGGGGTATTATCATTACCTCTTATTTTGATTCAACTGAATCTGAGGAGAATATCTTAAAGATGTACAAGGAGTTTTATGAGGGGCAACCTTTCACACATGTTGTCTCAGATAACCCAAATTTGAAGCAGGTAGTCAACACCAATAAGGCTTTGATTTACCCGGTAAAACATGAAAACAAAGTCATGGTAATCTCCCTTATAGATAACTTATTGAAAGGGGCATCAGGACAGGCTTTGCAGAACATGAATCTGATGTTTGGACTGGAAGAAACAGCTGGACTAAAACTTAAATCAATCGCATTTTAACCGTATAAAAATGGATGCATCAGAGCAAACAATTGCAGTAATTGGAGCTGGAAACTTAGGAATCGCAATAGCGAAGGGTATTGTGGAAAAAGGAGTAAGAAAGCCAGAAGAAATAGTCCTTACGAGGAGAAGTATAGATCCTATTAACTACCTGACCCATGACGGGTTTAAAATTACTACGGACAACCTTCAGGCCGTTGCTCAATCGCGGATCATCATGTTGTGCGTACAACCCAAGCAGGTAAAGGGTGTCCTTAAGGAGTTAAATGGTGTACTAACCAAAGACCATGTGATTGTTTCAGTGATCACGGGAGTTACAATTGATGAAATTCGGAGTGAACTTAAGTTAGATCTCCCCGTAATACGTGCGATGCCCAATACGGCTATTGGCATTGGTGAATCGATGACGAGCATTGCCTCTAAAAATGCTTCTGAGCATCTGGAAGAGATTCAATTATTATTTGGCACACTTGGACTCACACTCGTTATTGAGGAAAAGCTGATGCAGGCAGCAACTGTATTGGGAGCCAGTGGAATTGCCTTTTTTCTGAGGTTTCTCCGGGCAGCTACACAAGGCGGTATTCAGATGGGGTTTGATGCCGAAGAGGCTCAGATGATTGCCGTTCAAACCGCAAAAGGAGCAGCTTCACTGATTTTAACAAATAAGCAACACCCGGAAGTAGAAATTGATAGGGTAACTACCCCAGAGGGTTGCACAATAGAAGGTCTCAATGAAATGGAGCATCAGGGCCTGAGTTCGGCGCTGATCAAAGGACTCATGGTATCTTATAATAAAATTAAAAACATCAAATGAACCACTTTTTATCTGTAGATGATGTGCCAGACCCACTGGGTTGGGTAGCAGAAGGATTAGCATTGAAGAAGAACCCATTTGCTCTTCAGCACCTTGGGAAGAACAAGACTTTGGGCATGCTCTTTTTTAACGCGAGCCTACGTACCCGAATGAGTACGCAGTTAGCAGCTAAGAATCTTGGACTGGAAGTGATGGTAATGAATGTGAGCCAGGACTCCTGGCAGATAGAGACTGCTGACGGAGCGATTATGAATGGCGATAAAGCTGAACATGTAAAGGAGGCTGCAGCGGTTCTGGGGCAATATTGTGATATTTTGGGTGTCAGGTCTTTTCCTACCCTAAAAGACCGAAAGAAGGATTATGAAGAGGAGTTGATACTTCAGTTTAAAAAATATGCGGGTGTTCCTATCCTCAGTATGGAATCTTCTACTGTGCACCCGCTTCAGGGTTTGGCAGATATGATGACTATCTCAGAGCTGACAACAGTAAAAAAGCCCAAAGTTGTTTTGACCTGGGCACCTCATGTAAAGGCTTTGCCACAGGCTGTTCCTAATTCTTTCTGCCAATGGTCACGTAAGATGGATTTTGATTTTGTGATCACTCATCCTGATGGGATGGAGCTGGCGCATCAATTTACGGAAGGCGTCGACATTGAATATGATCAAAACAAGGCACTTGCTGATGCTGATTTTGTCTACGTCAAAAATTGGTCTTCATATAAAAACTACGGAAATATTGGACTGGGTAAGGACTGGATGTTTTCACAAAAGAAGTTAGACCTTACCAATGAGGCAAAAGTGATGCACTGTCTACCGGTGAGAAGAAATGTAGTCATTACAGATGAAGTATTGGATGGTAAGAATTCAGTGGTAATTCAACAAGCTGGAAATAGGGTGTATTCTGCTCAGCTGGTAATTAAAAAACTCTTAGAAAGCATTTGATATGGAGAAAGTACATGTGATCAAGGTAGGAGGTGCTGTTATTGAGGATGAGGACAAGCTGTCTGTCTTTTTAGAAAGTTTCTCTGCCATTAAAGAATTGAAAATCCTGATACATGGCGGCGGCCGGGTGGCAACAGAAATTGGAAAGAAGCTTGGTATTGCTCCTCAGATGGTAGAGGGGAGAAGAGTAACCAATGACGAGACACTAGATCTGGTAACAATGGTCTATGGTGGACTTGTGAATAAAAAGTTGGTGGCACGCCTGCAGAAAATGGATCAAAATGGAATGGGGTTGACAGGTGCGGATGGTTCATTGATTGTGTCTGAGAAACGACCCATTAAAAACGGGGTGGACTATGGATGGGTTGGTGATCCTAAAGCTGTGAATGTGAAGATTATCTCTGATCTCCTAAACGCAGGGTTAATACCAGTAATTGCGCCACTGACTCATGATGGTAATGGTCAGATATTCAACACAAATGCTGATACCATGGCGGGCGTAATGGCTAAATCATTGGTAGCACAATATGAAGTTTACCTTCACATGTCTTTTGAGTTGGATGGTGTTTTAAGAGATGTGAATGATCCTGATTCATTGATTCGTGAAATCAAGTTACAAGAATTTGAAAATCTGAAAAAGTCCGGTGTGATTCACAGCGGCATGATCCCTAAGCTAGAAAATGCCTTTGAGGCTATCGACTCAGGGGTAAAACAGGTAAGAATATGTAAGTATGACCAGGTAAACCCCCAACAGGCCAGTGGCACAAAACTTACCAAATAAGGAAACATTTTACGAGGAGTCTATATCATTACTCTCTGCGCTGATCAAGATCCCGAGCTTCAGCAAAGAAGAAGATAAGACTGCGGATTTGCTACAGGAATATTTGTTGGAAAAAGGCATTCGGGCATATAGAAAAGACAACAATGTATGGGTGAAGAACCATCACTATGATCTGGAAAAACCGACTATCCTTTTTAATTCACATCATGATACCGTAAAACCTAATAAGGGATATTTGAAGGATCCTTTCAGTCCGGAACTGACGGGCGATAAGTTGTATGGTCTGGGTAGTAATGATGCCGGAGGGGCATTAATTTCACTCTTGATGGTCTTCCTGAATTATTATGAGCGAGATGATCTGAAGTATAATCTGATATGGTCCGGTACTGCAGAAGAGGAGATATCAGGGAAAAACGGAGTGGAAAGTATTCTTCACGATCTGGGAAAGATCGACTTTGGGATCGTCGGAGAACCCACAGAGATGGCAATAGCTGTGGCTGAAAAAGGATTAATGGTACTGGATTGTTACGCTAAAGGGACATCTGGCCATGCCGCCAGAGATGTAGGTGCAAATGCGATTTATAAGGCTATGCAGGACATTGCGTGGCTCAAGGATTTTCATTTCAAAAAGAGATCTTCTTTTTTGGGCCCAATCAAAATGTCCGTGACCATGATTAATGCGGGATACCAACACAACATTATTCCAGATGTCTGTCACTATGTTGTGGATGTCAGAACCACGGATGCTTACTCCAACGAAGAAACTTTGTCAATTATACGGGAGCACTTGGGCGCAGATGTGAAAGAAAGATCCCAGCGTTTAAAACCTTCTCACATGCCAAAAGATCATGAGCTGGTAAAAGTGGCTGAAAAATTAGGGATTGAGATGTTTGGCTCACCAACTACTTCTGATCAGGCTTTGATGCCATTCGCAACTGTAAAGATGGGACCGGGTTTATCCCAAAGATCTCATTCAGCTGATGAATTTATTTTTCTGGAGGAGTTGAAACAAGGACCATTGAAGTATATTGAACTATTAGACAAGATTATTCTGTAAGACATGAAACTCTGGCAAAAATCAACGGACGTAAACTCACAGATCGATGCTTTTACTGTAGGCAATGATCGGGAACTAGATCAGGTATTGGCTCCCTTTGATATATTAGGGTCTATTGCGCATATTCGGATGCTGGAGAAGATTGGTTTACTTGAAAAAGAGGAGTGGAGCCAATTGGATGCGGAGTTAAAGGAGATCTACGAGACGACTCAAAATGGATCTTTCCAAATTGAAGATAGTGTAGAAGATGTACACTCGCAGGTGGAATTTCAGTTGACCAAAAAACTGGGAGATATCGGTAAGAAAATTCACAGTGGAAGATCTCGCAATGATCAGGTATTGGTTGACCTAAAGATGTATTTCAGAAATGAGATCAAGCAGATCGTTGATTTGACGGCTGATCTTTTTGATACGCTGATCAATCAAAGTGAAAAGTATAAAAATGTATTAATGCCTGGCTATACCCACATGCAGGTAGCGATGCCATCTTCAGTTGGTTTATGGTTTGGTGCATATGCTGAGAGCTTGTCAGATGATTTGTCGAGTTTGAAAGCAGCTTATGAAGTAATTAATAAGTCGCCCTTGGGCTCGGCAGCGGGTTATGGTTCTTCCTTTCCTTTAGATAGGGAGATGACCGCTGAGTTACTTGGTTTTTCTCAACCTAACTACAATGTGGTTTATGCCCAGATGACGAGAGGGAAAAGTGAAAAAGCGTTTGCAAATGCTTTAGGAACAATTGGAGATACACTCAGTAAACTTTCCATGGATGTCTGCTTATACATGGGGCAGAATTTTGGTTTCTTCTCTTTTCCTGATGAGCTGACTACCGGATCAAGCATCATGCCTCACAAAAAGAATCCTGATGTTTTTGAATTGGTCCGTGGCCGATGCAATCAGTTAAAAGCCCTGCCAGTTGAAATCAGTTATATCCTGAGTAATCTTCCAAGTGGATACCACCGTGACTTGCAACAACTCAAAGAAGGCCTTTTCCCTGCTATTCAGATCATGAAGGAATGTCTGCATATCCTAAATTTCAGTTTGAAGCAAATAGTTATTGCAGAGGACATTACAAAGGATCCAAAATACGATTATCTATTTACGGTTGAATTGGTTAATGAGCTGGTGCTGGAAGGCATACCCTTTCGGGATGCATATAAAGAGGTGGGAAAACGAATAGAAGCTGGAACATATCAGCCAAATCGAATAGTAAAACACACCCACCTGGGCAGTATCGGTAATTTAGGTAATGAAAAGATCAGAGAAAGGTTCAATTCTCAAATCAAAACTTTCGAATTGGATAAAGCAGAAAAACTCCTCGCTGAGTTGCTTGTATAATAAACGGGTAGCATTTACTATCCGTAGAGTTCCTCTACGGATTGCCAAATAAAACTGAGTCTGAGACTCAGATTAATAGAAAATCCTTAGACCCCTTCGGAAGTCTAAGGATAGTGAGGTTGTAGCTTTGTTATCTGTAGAGTTCCTCTACGGATTACTAATTCATTACTGGGGGCCGGGAGGTAAGTGTGCGAGGAGATACCTGGTCATCAGCATTCGTAAATGCAATGAAGTTCCCTCACCTTTTCTGATTCCGTGATTCCGGTCAGGGTAAACCATATAATCAAACGGCTTACCTAATTCAATGAGTCGATCTACCAACCCTTCGGTGATCTGGATATGGGTATTTGTTTCACCGCTACCGTGGATAATCAGCAGGTCGCCTTCCAGCCCCTCTGCATTGTTAATTGGTGCGGATTTTTGATATCCTTCCGAATTCACTTCCGGGGTGTTCATGTAAATTTCCTGAAACCATGCATTGTAAAGATGAGGTTGTGGTTTGGGTGCAACCGCAATTCCTACGTGGTACATATCGGGTTTTCGGAACATCGCATTAAGGGTGTTTGACCCACCACCACTCCAACCCCAGATGCCTACCCGGGTAAGATCCACGTACGGTCGGGTTCGACCGAGCTCTTGCAGCCCTGCCGCCTGTTCTTCGGTGGAGAGTGGACCAAGGCTTGGGAATATTGATCTCCGCCACGCGGCTCCTTTGGGAGCAGGTGTGCCCCTGCTGTCCATGGTCACCACCAGATAACCCAGGTCTGCGATCACTCTGTGGTAGTCAGCAGAAGCACGTCCCCAGGCATCAAGAACGGTCTGCGCATGTGGCTCACTGTATACATAGATGAAGACAGGGTATTTTTTGGATGGATCGAAGTCGCGGGGTTTGATCATCAATGCATCCATTACAACATCATCACCAATATCAAGTTGAAAAAACTCCGTAGGTTCAGTTATTAACGGTCTGGTTTTTTTAAGGAGTTCGTCATTGTCTTCTAGTGTTCGTTCCACCCGGTGCTCAGGAAATTCCACAAGTTCGGTAACCGGGGGCAAATCAAAGCTCGTGTACGTGTGAAAGGCCCAATTGGCGTCGGCTGAGAACTCATAATCATGAGTACCGGGCTGGCCCATAGGGGTAATGCGCTCGGGTTCTGCCGATCCATCTAAAGGCACCCGATATAGATACTTCTGTGTAGCATTATCAGGCGAGGCATAGAAGTAAAACCATCCTCCTTGCTCGTCCACCTTGACACGATCAATGATATCAAATTGTCCCGGGGTCAGCAAGGTTTGCTCTTTGCCCTCACGGGAATACACATAAGCATGTCTCCATCCATCCTTCTCATTGATTAAAATAAATGCACGATGGCCCGTGATCCAGTTCACACCGGAATTCGTGTACCGGCTGGAGATCACCCATGCCGGGTCTGACTCCTTATAGATGTTGTTAATCTCCCCGGTATTGATGTTGGCCATCAGGAAATCCCGCTGATCCCTGAAGCGGCTCAGTTTCTCTACCAGCAGTTCATCAGAATTTCCTGTCCAGCTGATCTGTCCAAGATAATATCCTTCGGCAGGTGCTTCAATGGAGAGCCATTGAGTATTACCTCCTTCCACATTAATGACACCGACATGTAATGAAGCAATGGTTCCACCCACCCTGGCAAACCGCATTTCTCTGACTACAGGGTATGACGGATCGCCTGGCATGAGCATCGATCTTAATCGTACCTCAGATTGGTCTGACTGCACATAAGCAATCTTTTTCCCGTCCGGACTCCAGATAATCTTACCAATTGAAATGGCGTCGTTCCCATTCTTTGTAAGTGAAATTGTCTGGTTAGTTTGTAAATCATATACATGTAGGTTTCCTTGATCAGAGAAAGCGATATGCTTTCCATCAGGGGAAAAATTAGGGTAGTGATTAGTTTGCAATTCCTTTAGTTGACCAGTGTTTAGATCCAGGAGCCAATAACCAGAATCCAGGTTATCTGTGTTTAATATTATCCTATCACCATCAGGTGAAAATGAGAAATTCTGGATATTCAAAGGCTCACTCTTTCCGGCGGGGATTAGCTCCGAAGCAACCATTCGTTCACCATTCGAAACATCATAGCTGACAAGTTGCTGTGCCTCACTTCCGCTTTTAGTTTCGAGAATAAAGTAAACTGAACCATATGGACTCCATTTTCCCCAAAAGGATTTGACGCGGAATTCACCTTTCTTGTAAATCGCAGTTAGCCGGGCTTTTGCCTCAGCAGGAACCATTTGCTCATTATTGGTGTGTTCCTTAACCGCTTCCTTGCAACTGATTATTGACAGCCCTGAAAAAGCCAAAAACACGATTGTAACTATCTGCTTATGGGAAATTATTAAACTTATCATCGATGTATGATTAAGGATTTGGTGCAATAGGCAAACTAATTTTGAATGCTAGTCTCTCAATATTTATTTGATTTAATCCATATCAATATAATGGAGAATTGTGTGAACCAGGTAATAAGATGAAGTGAGAATTTACTGATTGATAAGATAATATATTGATTTGATAAACAGCTGTCATTAAGAATCGGATGACTGCTAACTCAAACTATCTGTTCTATCCGTAGAGTAACTCTACAGATAATAAAGGATAACAAAGCTTTTCATTTGCCAGCAATTGCAATGTTTGTTTTGCTTAGATTTTTACTCTGAATATTTATCATAGGAGCCTTCTGTAACATCTTTTACCTTTTCCAGATATTGGAATCCATACTTTCGGTCGGGTAATAAATAACCTCCTTCAATCCATTCATTCCAGGAAAAAATGGTGATTAGTTTTGTCTGCTTGGGATGCGTATCACAGTAATTTTTTGCTTCCTGAAGAAACCCGGCAAAACTTTCCGGAGACTTATTATAACGCACGACATCTTCCTCTCCATCATCAGGAAACCTTGGCGTATCATCCCATCCGATAGAAACGTTGGTAAAAAAGGGCAATTCTTGTGAACTATCCCAATTGGTTCTGATATCAATAGCTTTTGCAGCCCATTTCATATAGTCCTGTTCCTTCATCCAACCCCAGTTATACTGGGATAGACTATTGATTTTTAATGCCTTGTGTGTTTCCAATCTTTCCTGATCAGGCTCGCCATATATGATCAATTGAATGTGAAGGTCCGGAAACCCTGCGGCTTTGGTTTTTTCTCTAAAGTAATCTAAGGCTTCAGCTGTTTTTTCAATCCCCCCTAAACCCTCCAGTAGGTTCCTTAGGCTGAATATTGAAAAAACAGGCATACCATCAATTTTAAAATAGTTGGGTTGACTAAAATAGTTTTTGATCACCCTGTCCACAATTATTTTGAAGTTTGCTAAATCGACTGCCCCATCCCAAAGCAAACTTGTGTCATCTTTAAACTTATGAACGTTCCAATAATTTCTTCTCACATCATGATTGGCCCACATCAAATAAAAATTCATTTTATCCCGATTGTTTGCTTTTAGAAAGCCATTATTTAGACTGCTTTCCAGAAATGGTCCCTCGTCAAACCAATACCAATCAAAAATGAAAGTGTTTATCCCGTGGTCGGTCGCTGCATCAATCCATTTTTCCATCACTTTGGGATCATCATCCATTTCATAACCCCATAAAGGCACTTTTGGCTGATAATGTCCTTTAAATCGGGCATCTCCTTTTTTTATCACTTCCCATTCTCCGGTTCCTTCAGGCCAGAGCATATCTCCGAAACGTTCATCATGATGACACGATGGCCAGATGTAAGCCGCAACATTATATGCTTCATTATTGGCTTGAATAACGTCGTTTTTTTCTGTTTTACTTTCTTCGGTATTCGTGCATGAAAATGCGATCAAACAAATAGAGATGCTTGAAAGTGAGGAAAGGGTTTTAAAAGATGACTTATACATTTTAAACATTTTTAATAAAAGTATCAGATTCACATGCACTTTGCAAGAAGCTGATAACTTGGTTTATCTCAGATTTATTCTTTTAGGAACTTAACTGATAATTAGCTAAAATAGATTCTGAGATTCTGGTTGTAAGAAGTAATCTAAATCTCAACTATGCTAAATAAATTAACGAGAAGTCAGCCTATTAAGCACTCCTGGTTAAGTTTAATAGTAGGTATAGAGCGTTTCGATATCCAGCCTCCTTTACTTTAATAATACGAGTTGACTGTCTACATTACCAATTACCCAATGTCTCACCATGGGTTCAATATTTATATAGTCGCCGCATTGTAATGTCTCTTTAATTCCTTTTTCGTTTTCAAACACAACTTCTCCAACTATACAAATTAACAATGCTGGCACTTTGGTAGTATGTTCCTTAAGTTGTTGATTTTGTAGTATTTGTAAGGCTGTTGCTACTCCTTCTCCTTTGAATAATTGAGTAGCTGAAACAGGCTTTTCTGTCTGGTGATTATTTTTTATGTTCATCGATTTTGACTTTTTTCATTGTTAAGTATGCCAGGGATGTAAGTACAAAAGTCAAGCTAATGCTAAAAATTGTAAGGCTCCCAATAGCCGTGTTTTTATCATTATATTTAACAATAACTACTTCAATTATTCAGGATAATTATTGACGAGAAGTCCGCCTATTAAGCACTCCTGGTTAAGTTTACACTCATGAGCACACTTGTACAAATTTCCATATTGCCACATGAGCAAGAAGATGAAGCGATGCTGCTCAACTTAGCCCTTGATAAGTCTAAAATTCTAAAAGAGTCGGTGAAGGAATGGAGGATTCGTAAAAGATCAATAGATGCCAGAAAAGCACCTGTGAAAATGAATCTTCAAATAGAGATTTGGCTGGAGAATGAGGAAAGAATTGGAATCGACCCATTTATCCCGATGGCTGTTTCTGATGCCAAAAAAATAGCAATTATTGGAATGGGTCCTGCAGGAATGTTTGCTGCCTTGCGTGCCATTGAAGGAGGTTTTAAACCTATCATATTTGAAAGAGGTAAAGATGTTCGTTCACGAAGAAGAGATCTAGCTAGTATAACGAGGGAGCAAAGGGTTAACCCAGAATCAAATTACTGCTTTGGCGAAGGTGGGGCAGGAACTTTTTCTGATGGTAAACTTTATACACGTTCTAAAAAACGGGGCAATGTAGCCAAGGTATTAGAGTGGTTGGTTCATTTTGGTGCAAGTGATAACATTTTAGTAGATGCCCATCCACATATTGGTACCAACAAGCTCCCGAAGATAATTAGTACAGTACGTGAGGCGATTATTGAAGCAGGTGGTGAAATTCATTTTAATTCAAAGCTCACGGATATAAACGTTGAAAAGGCACAGATTCAATCTATTCAAATAAACAAGGATTCCTGGTTTGAATTTGATGATGTGGTACTTGCAACAGGACATTCCGCGAGAGACATCTACTACCTTTTACATGCTAAAAACATAAAGATTGAGGCCAAACCTTTTGCTATTGGCGTAAGGGTAGAACATCAGCAGGAACTGATAGATAAGATTCAATATCATGGAGATGATAACAACCCTTATCTGCCTCCGGCGTCCTATAGTTTGGTAGAGCAGATTGATGGAATGGGTGTTTATTCTTTCTGTATGTGTCCGGGTGGGGTGATCGCTCCATGCGCTACGGAACCAGGCGAGGTAGTGACCAATGGTTGGAGTCCTAGCAAGCGAAACAATCCTTATTCAAACTCCGGAATAGTGGTGAGTGTAGCTCCGAAAGACCTTCCAAACTTCATCGAAGGTGATCCATTTGTAAGTCTTGATTTTCAAAAGACTATCGAGCAAACTTGTTGGGAGGTAGCAGGGAAGTCACAACAGGTACCGGCACAGCGGATGATCGATTTTATCGAAGGTAGGGTTTCCAAAGACCTACCGAAAACATCTTATCATCCCGGAATCGTGAGTGTAGATTTAAATACTGTTTTGCCGCCATTTTTAGCTAAAAGACTACGGAAGGCATTTATCGCGTTTGGAAAAAAGATGAGAGGATACTGCACCAATGATGCGGTGATTCATGCACCCGAATCACGAACGTCTTCTCCAGTGCTTATTCCCAGAGATCCTGATACATTGTCGCATGTAGCTGTGAATGGTCTATATCCGTGTGGTGAAGGTGCTGGCTACGCTGGCGGTATCATGTCTGCCGCCATAGATGGACTAAACTGTATGGATGCCATTTTGAAGAGGAGAAGTGACGTATCCTAGGACCTTACTTTAGTATTCCTTCCCATAGAGTTTTTCTTTATTGGTTGACAAATTGTAAATCATCGCTCCAGTCCGTAGCGTTTTCTCTACGGATCTATCTTGACTATCCGTAGAGGGCCTCTACGGATGAACAAATAAAACTGAGTCTAAGACTCAGGACTATACCAAAATCCTTAGCGCCCTTCGGAGGTCTAAGGATAATAGAGAGATAACAAGGATCTTGTGCATAGAGAATAGGTAGCTTAACTGCATATTATTTATCTTTAGATTTCAGGTAATATTTTAAATCTCAATTATCTAAATGAAAGACAAAAGCATTGCCATCATTTGCGGAGGTGGACCAGCTCCTGGCATCAACACAGTAATCAGTACCGTCGCAAAAGTATTTCTAAAAGATGGTTACAGAGTTCTGGGTGTTCATCACGGTTACAAAGGGTTATTTTCAGATGAACCTGATATCAAGGAATTTGATTTTGAACATGCAGACAGGATCTTTAGCAGGGGAGGTTCTACATTGGTTATGTCAAGGTACAAACCTAAGAATGAAGAGTTCAAGGTTGATTTTTTCGTTAAGAACAACGTTAAACTTTTGGTAACCATAGGTGGTGACGATACTGCCAGCACCGCCAATCGGATTGCTAAATTTTTGGGTGACCACCAGGTAGAGGTAAAGAATATTCATGTTCCTAAAACGATAGATAATGACCTTCCTTTACCAGATAGGAATCCAACTTTTGGATTTCATTCCGCCAAAGATGAAGGGGTGAAAATTGGAAATACGGTTTATGAAGATGCCCGCACCAGCCAGAACTGGTTTATCATGTCTGCCATGGGAAGGTCCGCAGGTCATCTGGCCTTCGGTATTGCTACCGGTTGTCACTTTCCGATGATGATTATTCCGGAAATGTTTTACAATACCAAACCGACCCTGGAAAAGATCATCAACCTGATTATTTCCTCTATGCTTAAGCGAAAGATTCTTAAGATTCACTATGGGGTTGCCATCGTTAGCGAAGGCGTTTTTCACGCGATTGATGAGGAGGAGTTGAAAGCCAGTGGGATCCTTTTCACTTACGATGATCATGGCCATCCTGAATTAGGTAATGTCAGTAAGTCCAATATCTTCAATGTACTGGTACAGGATCGGTTGAAGAAACTGGGTATTGTTATTAAAAGTAGACCAGTAGAATTGGGTTATGAATTGAGATGTTGCAGACCAATCGGCTATGATCTGACGCTTTGTTCATTGCTTGGCATTGGAGTTAAGAAGCTTTATGATGAAGGAGTCACAGGTTGTATTGTATCGGCCAATTCAAGGGGTGACATTTCACCTTTGTTTTTATCTGAGTTTGAGAATTCGGATGGTAAAATACCTCCCAGGTTAGTAGAAATGGACTCCCAGATTGCCAGGTTGTTTTTTAAAAACCTGCATTACATCAGGAAGGACGATTACGAATTAATTACTTCCCTGGTTAAGGACCCAGCAACTTATGATTTTAATAAGATATTGAAATGGGACTAAAATAGAGATCAAGCGGCATCGAAGTTGGGTTCCGATATCCGAATCAGAAGTGTCTTCTGCTGTTCTTATGCTAGATTATATGTTGATGGCTATAATCGTATGTTCGCTCAAATGCGTATAAAAAAGTCAAGTCTATTAATCACTTATGATCCAGGATAAATTAAAGGAATACATTATTTTTCCATCTGTCAGATAAATGATGCCATCCGGACTTTGTATAACTGACATATAACCAAGCGCTTGTCCCTGCGTCCTTGATAGGATATTGCTTTTTTGCCAGGGTGCGATCCCGATTTCTTTAGTGTCCGCCCCTTGAACATCACTGACTACCCGTCGATATTCGGCTGGCCACGTCTCGCCATTATCAAAAGAAACCGCCACATAGAGTCCTGAGATTTCTTCTAATTGAGATTCAGCATTTTTAGCCATTATGCCCTTGTTGGCAAAGCCAACATGAAGAATTGGTTTTACATCAGGGTACCTGGTGTTTCGGCTATAATTAAGCCTTATCAAACCAAAACGTTGCTCACTTTTAATGGACGGAAAGACAGAAGGCTTATGTTTCCACGTATGACCACCATCAAGAGAAATACTTAGTGGTGCTTTTCCCGCAAAATACTTTCCATTATCTCTTCCAATAGCTAAGTAATCATTCTTCCCGTCATTATTTTGATCATTAATCTCAACCACAGCTGCATGAATACCTGAAATACGATTTTCTGTAGGTGTATTTGAAGAATGCCCACGTCTGTACCAGGTCTCACCCCCGTCAGAACTCACCACCAAGCTTCCTGTTGTACTTGAACCATCAAAGGTGCCATCAGCAACAAATATCAAATCTCCGTTTGAGGCTTCAAGCATATTGGCTTCCAGGGTTACACCCTGTGTATAGCCATGATCTAATTCTAAGACCATCTTCACGGGGGACCAGGTAGCACCATTGTCATTACTCCTTCTATAGCCCAAGGCCATTTTGTCCCACCTGCCACTCGCTCCGATGCTTGCCATCTGATGAAGAATACCGGGGCCATTAATTGTCGAGGTGATAATGTTAGACGCATGCATATTTCTATCGGCCGCTTTTAAGAACTCTGAGGGATACGTCCATGCTAAGGTTCCATCACTTTGCCTTTTTCCACGACTGGCGACTAATGTCAACTCCGGACCTACTTCACTTTCACCAGTAAACCATGAAACCAAAATATCCCCATTCTTACACCAGGCAATGGTAGGGGAATGATTATGGGTGTATAGCGGACCTGTCAACGAAGCGCTCTTAGTGATTGGATCAAATCCAAATTGTTTCAGCTGTTCAATAGAACCATAATGTGAACCATCGTCTAATTTTGGAACCAGCTCATAAAGGGAAGTCATCTCAAATGTGGGTTTATCAGTATCCTGTCCCCATTGATGATCCACCTGAGTGACATGATCATTCCATGGCCTTATCTCAGGTTTGCTCGTCTCAAGGATGAGTTTAGTAGTTTTTGGAATTCTTACTAATCTTATCCCAATTAGATAATGTTGTTCATTGATGGCAGCGCTCATTCTATTTGCCGATCGCGTGTGTTGTACATGATCATTGTGACTACCACCTCTTGCCACTTTAAAGTCTCCAGTTACTGGTCCTGATGGATTAGTTGTCTGATTTGGATCATAAATTCCATACCAATCGTGAACCCATTCCTCTACGCCTCCGTGGACGTCATATACGCCGAAGGCATTTGGGGCTGACTGACCAATGCTCAGGTCTACATCTTGTACTTCATTTTTATCTGGATATACATCTTCAACACCTACACAATCATCTGTTTTCCAGGTTGTCCATCCTCGGCAACCATTTGACCAGGTATAAGGATATGACCATTGATAATTCATGGCTTTCATAGCAGATGCCGAAAAAGGATTGTTTTCGTAAACGTTTTGAGTGTTCCCATCACTAAATATGGTCCGGCTCCCTGCCCTGGCCACATATTCCCACTCTGCTTCTGTAGGTAGACGGTAGGTATACTTTCGATCCATCTTACTCAGCCACTGTGCAAAATCTGATGCGTCTTGCCAACTCACATAAACTGCTGCTTCATCATCATTAGCAGAGATGCCCTTGAAGCTCCCTCTAAGGGCTTTATGTTCAGGGGCAAATTGCTCATACTGAAGGTTGGTAATCTCGTATTTGGATACTTCAAAATCTTTGGTGATTTCAATTTTCCTCACTGGAAATTCATCCTGGATGAATATGCTTCTCCAGCCCTGATCTTCACCAGCCACAATATATTTTGGATCTAAGTCAGCTCCCATGAGAAACGTACCTTTTGAGATTTTGACAAATTCAATGTTGTGATCTGAATCCCTCCCATTTTGAGCATAAGACAAAGTGGGGTCCATCCAGACGATCAAATAAATTAGACTGTATAAATACACCAGATATCCTCTTGATTTTGACATGTTTACTATTTGATTTTGGCGATGGCCGGGCTATTTTATTGGAAATTATATTAATTAACCAAAAAAGACAATCTATTAAGGTAATCGAAGTGTAAACTCATGATCTAAATAAAGTATTAAATTTGGATAAGGTCTTAGAAATCAAGATCATGATATAATTATTTAGAACATTAAACCCAAAATCAAATGAAAAACACCTCATGGATTATCACCTTTTGTTTAATTGTTCTTTCAAGTGCCATATCTGCGGCTGATTTAGCCAAGCAAGCAGCGACCTCCTTGAAAAAAGGTGTTTCTCACTTTTATTCCCTCAATTCCCATGGTGGGTATGTCTATTATGTTACACCTGATTTGTCTTTGCGATGGGGAGAATCACCAGCGGATGAGCATACCATTGAGGTGCAACCTCCGGGAACCCCAGCTGTTGGCTTGTCATTTTTGAAAGTGTACAAGACCACAGGTGATTCGAAAGCATTGGAAGCGGCTAAGGAAGCAGCTTATGCGTTGATTGACGGACAAAATATAAACGGAGGTTGGGATCATACCATCAAATTCAATGACCTGAGCAATCAAACGGTAAGCTTCGATGATGACCAGACACAAACAGCAGTCAGCTTTCTGATGGCCCTTGATCAGGAGATCGACGACCCAAAGCTGGACGCTGCAGTGAAAAAAGCCCTGGATATGATGATTATGACCCAGCTGGCAAATGGTGGCTGGCCGCACAAATGGCCCGAACAAGGCAATTATCATGACTATGCTACCTTCAATGATGAGGGCATCAATGATTGTATCCGTGTGATGATGGAGGCCTATCAATATTATGGAGATAATGAAGCGGTTGAGAAAAGTTTGCGGAAAGCAGCCAGATTTATGATGATCTCTCAGCTTCCACCTCCGCAGCCAGGCTGGGCTCAGCAATACAATGAATTTCTACAACCTGCATGGGCCAGGGCTTTTGAGCCACCGGCAGTTTGTCCTTCAGTGACCATTAGGAATGTGGGAACTTTAATTGATCTATATCTGGTGTTGGGCCAGGGCACCCTATTGGAGCCGATTCCGGATGCATTGAGATGGTTGAATGATATTAGGCTGGAAAATGGTTTATGGGCCAGGTTTGTGGAGATTGGAACCAATAAATCCCTGTATTATGATCGGGGAAGGATCCGTGTAAATAGCACAGAGGAGTTACATCCCGAGCGGAGAACCGGGTATGGTTACGAGACCAACATTGCCTCACAGATTGAGCGAGGAACCAAGAGGTATGAGATGGCCATTGAGCTGGGTCGTGAAGGCTTGATGAAAGTAGAAAATCCGCCGCTCACCAAAGAAAGTGCTACAAAAAGATTGGCGGTACTGGAAGACGAGGTCACTCGAATTCTGGATAGTCAGGAGTCCAACGGTGCCTGGATCACCAAAGACGACCGCTTTAAAAGAGACATGCCCAGAGGCGTTCGATGGAATGGTGAATATGATGTAATGGACCGGATCAGTAGCTCAGTTTTCAATCGCAATGTGGCTGTGCTCAGTGAATACATTGAGTTGAATGATTGGTTGGAAAAATAGAAAATAGTAATACTTTAAATAATAAAAGGTGGTCTAAAGGGCCATCTTTTATTATTTAAAGTATGAAAATTAATTAGCATCCCACCAAAGCTTCGTATCCATATCCTCGTTAACGCTAAATTCCTATACAGACAATTCGGGGTTTCGTGATGTTTTGAGCATTTAAAAAGCAAAATGGGAATTATAAAACTGCTACTATGAGAAAAGTTTTCATAAGCATATCATTTTTGTGATTTTTTTGTTTTACTCATTCCTTTTATTAATCTGGTATTATACTTAGGATGATCCGCTTATATCTAGACAAGGCTGGTTTGCCTTTATCAGTGACTTTTAGGATGATATGGATGGTTTCTTCTTTTTCAACTTCCGGGGCTTTGAAATTGACGCTATGTACGTTTTCTACCCCCAAACTCACATTACCTTTAAAAGAACTGGCTTCAGGATAATGAAACCACAAAAACCCCAGATGATCGCCATCAGGGTCAGTAGAGTCAATAGCATCCAAAGTGATTCCTTCACCTGATTTTACGGTGAGGTTTTCTGGATGGCTTAATATGATTCTGGGAGGGTGATTGGCTTCTTCATATAGCATTGTGCACCAGTCCATCCTTGCTGCAAAGTCATTCTGGAAGTCATCTCTCCAGCGCCATAAACTCACTTTATTATTGCTGAAAGTAGCAGTGTCCCTTTGTACGGTCCTACCATATTCTCTTGGGATATAAGGATTATAACTATCGATTGCATTTGTCCAGATAGGTCTGGTCTCTGTCTCATAGGGCACTCCTGAAAAACCTTTTTTGGTATTGGCTAATTTCGGTTTATATAGCTCATAACGACCTCCCCAACCACCCCACTCAGGATGTTCCGGATCACTCAGCCCATTGGGGATCAGGTTGAGGTAGGAGGGAGTATCGCCTTCCATTCCATACGCCACATCGGGGTATTCAGCCCCCAAAGGACTATGACCCTGCTGGATGTTTTGAGCTAGCCAGGTGTTGCTGATTTTTTCATTATCAATGCCTTGAACAACAGTATTGATGGCACTCCAGGTAGCACTGCCATAATGATCAGAAGGACTCACAATGTAAAACAGGTCTGGAAAATTATTTCTGATCCAGATACCACTATCGTCCTGATCAGAGATGGTATATACCCTAAGCTTCGCAATGAGTTTTTTTGCTTCTGATTTTGACTTGGTTTTTTGAATTTTGTGAAGGGACTGGGCCAGGGTATTTACTCCACCCCAAACAGAAATCCAAAGCGGACGATCATCTTTTTCTTCAAGAATCTTGATGATCCAGTCTGATCCTTCGGAATCCTGGCCGTCACCAACACCCAGCATTCCATATTTCGGTAATCCCTGCTTTACCAGGCTAAGTAGGGTGCTGGCTTCAGGAAAACCAGGCTCATGTTTCAACAGGTTGGGTTGAACCTTACCATAGGCGTTGATTACTTTTTTTATCGATTCAGGGTCTACACTGGTTTTGTGCCAGATGGAAGTTGTTGCTATCAATCCCTTGATATCGATGACATTGGAATACAACATCAATCGAACAAATGATTGGATATCGTCCGGCTCCGCCTCGATGTCACTTAAGATGATTGCTCTATTTCTTTGATCCTGCTGGGCGTTTAATCCCTGAACAGTAAAAACCAGTAATAGGGCAAATAAAATGAATGATAATTTCATGGATTTTGGGTTTATATTATTTACTTATTTTTTCGTAATCATTTTTTTCCATCCTTCATAGTGCTGTTTTACACTGTATGCTTGTTTTCCCGCTTCGGTGCAAACCGCATGTTGATTAAAGGACTTGAGCTGGTCTATGCTTTCATAGACTCCGGAGCTCAATCCCGCCAGGTATGCAGCACCCAGCGCAGATACATCAGTAATGCCGATATTGGTTACTTTCCCGTCTAATAAGTCTGCCAGAAATTGAACAACCATCTTGTTGGAGGTAATTCCGCCATCAATTTTCAGCTCTGTGAGCGCAACACCCGCATCAGACTCCATTGCCGAGATCACATCTTTGATCTGGTATGGGATGGATTCCACCGCAGCCCGCATGATATGATTCTTTGTAGTATCGAAGGAGATGCCTTCTATGCTTGCCTTTCTTTCCATGTCCCAATGTGGAGCTCCAAGTCCACTGAATGCCGGGATGATATACACACCTCCATTGTCTCTTACAGCCAGACAGGCTGCTTCAAGTTCTTCGATTTCTGTAAACAGTCCCAGTTGGTTTCTTACCCACTCAATCGTAGCACCTGCAGATACAATGATCCCTTCAAGGGCATAGTCTACGCGGTCCTTAGTACTCCAACAGATCGTGGTCATCATCCCATTGTTGGATTTTTTGGGTTTATTACCAATATTCATAAGAATGGAGCTGCCGGTACCCAAAGTGGCTTTGGCATTGCCTGCTTCGAAGCACCCTTCACCAAATGCAGCGGCATGAGAGTCACCAATCACGGCATTGATGCTGATGTCATGCTTAAGTAAACTACTTATATTAGTAGAACCGTAGTTGAATGAAGACGGCCTGAGCTCAGGAAGATTCAACTTTGATAGTCCGAATGCATCAAGTAATCCCCTGTCCCAACAAAGGTCCTGTAAATTAAAAAACAACGTTCTTGAAGCATTGGTATAATCTGTTGCATAGACTTTTCCATGAGTCATTTTAAAAAGTAACCAGGTATCAATATTTCCGAAATACGCCTTACCTGAATCAATGGCAGACCTAACCTTTGGCTCGTTTTCATATAACCACATGACTTTGGTGCCGGAGAAGTAGGGATCGATGATTAGACCGGTCTTGTCCTTAATCAATGGCTCCAGTCCTTTTTCTTTTAGGTTCAGACAGACATCAATGGAGCGTTTACATTGCCAGACCACCGCATTATACAGAGGTGCAGCATTTTCATCCCATAGTACGAAGGTCTCTCGCTGGTTAGAAATACCACATGCCACAATCTTTGCAAGGGCTCCCCCTGATGAGTGAAAGGTCTCAAGACACTTAGCTACCGAAGTGAGCACATTCTGATAAATTTCTTCAGGATCTTGCTCTACCCAATTATCATTCAAATAGTGGGTGTGTAGTGGCTCTGATGCCTTGCATATGGCTTTTCCGGAATCTGAAAATATTAGAGACTTTGTACTGCTTGTTCCCTGATCGATGGCAAGAATATATGAGTCTGACATCCTAGTTTTCTTTTCTACTCGATTTATCAATGATGACAGCCAGTAAAATCACGATACCTTTAATTACCTGTTGCCAAAAAGGCGATACATTCATTAGAACCAGCCCATTGTTAAGTACACCAATAATCATGGCACCCAATACAGTTCCAAGAATTGTTCCCCTGCCACCTGAAAGTGAAGTACCCCCAATGACTACCGCTGCGATGGCGTCCAGTTCGTAGCTGATACCTGCATTGGGTTGAGCGGAGTCGAGTCGGGCTGTTACCAGTACTCCGCCAACGGCAGCCAGCATACCAGCCAATACATATACCCAGGTTTTGATTTTTGTAATGGAGATTCCGGAGAGCCGGGCGGCACTTTCGTTGCCACCAATGGCATAAATATACCTACCAAACCGGGTCTTCCCGGTTAAAACAATGGCTGCAATCACTACGATTCCCGAAATCCAAACAGGCATAGGGATTCCAAGAAACCAACCTGTGCCCAGGAAACCAAATGTATCCCCAAGTCCTGTAATGGGATGACCCTGTGTCCATAACATAGTAAATCCTCTGGCCATAGTAAGCATTGCCAGTGTGGCTACAAAAGAGGGTACCTTGAAGCGGGTGGTGGCAAGGCCATTCACCAAACCCAAGGCACCACCAGTAACCAATCCGGCAACCACAGCGCCCATCACAGTGAATCCAATGAATAGATTAAGTGAAGGCATATTGATTCCATTTTTTAATAATCCTGCGGTAACAGCCCCACAAAAAGCCAACACAGACCCAATAGAAAGGTCTATCCCTGCTGTCAGTATCACCAGTGTCATACCTACTGAAATGCATACATTCACGGATATCTGTCGCAAAACATTCCAGAAATTATCCGTTGTAAGGAAGTTGTCCGTAAGCAATGTAAGCGCCAGGCACATCAGAAACAGGGCAATCAATGATTGAAACCTGGCAATATTTGAAAATTTTATCGGGGAGGTCATGTGGTTATTTTTTCAGGAATACAGGCATTCATTATTTTATTTTCAGTTGCTTCATCAGCACTAAGATCTAAAGTGATTCTACCTTCGGATAAAACAAGTATCCTGTCTGATACTGCCAGGATCTCCGGAATTTCAGAAGAAGCTATGATGATCGAGATACCGGAATCTGCCAATTGGGCAATTAAATCATAAATCTCATTTTTAGCATTGATATCAATTCCTCGTGTAGGCTCATCCAGCATAAGCACCTGGGGTTGGGACTCAATCCATTTGGCCAATACCACTTTCTGCTGATTCCCACCACTGAGGTATTTGATGAGTTGACTCTCATGTGCCACTTTTATATTGAGTGATTCTACATGTTTTCTGAATAATCCGGTTTGTGCTTTGTTGTTCAAAAGACCCATTCTCATAACCTTTTCAACAGCTGTAAGACTGATATTTTCAGCTACTGACATTTCAGGGATAATTCCATCTTGCTTTCTGTCCTCAGGAACCAGTGCCATGCCGGCACGAATTGCTTCGATTGGTGAACGGAACTTCATTTCAGTCCCATTTATTGCAATTGTGCCAGAGCATTTGTCCGGGTGAAGTCCAAAAAGACGCTCAAATAGTTCAGTTCGACCGGCACCCATCAAACCATATAATCCAAGCACTTCTCCTTTATTTAAGGTAAAATTGATGTCTTGCAGAATGGGTCTGTGTGGGTTATCCGGGTTTGATAAGCCCAGATTTCTGACTTCTAATACGGTTTTTCCTTTACCTCTCTTTTTGTGCTTTTTTGTCACCTGGATTTCCCTCCCGGCCATCATGTTAATAAGGTCATCCCGTTTGACCGATTCCATGATGCCCTCACCGGCGATCTTCCCATCCCTGAGGACCACGAAATTGTCAGCTATTTTATAGAGCTCATCAAGTTTGTGGGATATATATACAATCGACTTTCCTTCTGATTTTAGTTGATTGATTATTCCAAATAGGACTTCGACTTCACTATCACCAAGCGCACTGGTTGGCTCATCCATAAAAAGCACCTTTGACTCTGTGAGTAAAGCCTTGGCAATCTCCACCACTTGCTGTTGACCGACTTTCAATGAATTTAGCCTGGCTTTAGGATCAACTTTTAATTGGAGACGCTCCAGTAGTTCCACCGACTTTTGATGCATTAATGATTCGTCCAGAAATCCGGCCTTGTTTATGATCTCACGGCCCAGGAATATGTTTTGAGCGACAGTGAGGTTGGGAATAAGATTCAATTCCTGGTGAATGATAGAAATACCCTGATCCTGGGCATCTTTAGGCTTTGAAAATCTGACTTGCTTGCCCTTGTAAGTGATCACACCCTCATAATCTGTGTATATTCCAGACATAATCTTTAATAGAGTCGATTTTCCAGCTCCGTTTTCGCCAATTAACGCAGTGGTTTTACCCTCAAAAAGTACCAGGTCAGCATCGTGAAGTGCTGTTACTCCTGAAAATTTCTTCGTAATATTTCTGGCTTCAAGAATGGGTTCCATACTAGCGAAGAATTTCGATGGTGACTGGAATAACTTCGGGCTGATCAAATTTCAAGTGTACTTTGTTTAACTCAATTGCACCAGTAAACCGAACACGGTCTCCAACGGCTACCTGGTTCCTGAAGTCAGGAATGACTTCCTTTCTTATTTTCTCATTGATGGCTTCAGAAATGCTATTCATGTCCGATGATCGATCAAAGTCATTGATACTGATTAGTCCGGAGGCATCCCGAATGGCATTACCAAAAATAAACTCAGTCTCCAACTCAATTATCTGATCACCCACGGTCATCAAAAGATTGTTTTCATTGACCATGAGGACAGAACCTGTTCCTTTTACCTTAAAATAGGCAATGTTGCCGATGCCTAAGGATGATCCGTACTTGTCGAATGCCAGGTCGATATCTTCACTGAGGATATTGGCCAGATTTGAGACCTCAATCGCGGAGTCATAGGAGCTAATCATTTGTGGATTCCATAGATCCCCAACAAAGGATTTCGGATCAAAGGTGAGATCTTCTTCTGAAGCCATTTTCTCATCCAATGGCATGAAATAAACTGAATTATAAAGGACCATAATACCCACAATGAGTCCAGTAATATATTTTATGATCTTTTTCATATGATTAGTCGCTGCCATATGCTACGTATTCTTCTACATTTTCCTGGTTGACCATTTCTACAGCAACAGGTACTTTTTGTGCAAAGTCACGCTTACCATTTATGTATTGATCTGCGTATCGTGCGGCAGTTTTAGCCATCAATTTGGGAAATTGCATACCAGTGGCTTCAATATTGCCTTCCCTGATCTCTTCGATTACATCATTGGCTCCATCAAATCCAAATACCATTACTTCCTCTGATATCCCACCAGATTTCAGTGCCTGGTATGCTCCCATGGCCATAGCATCATTTGCACAAAAAACAGCTTTAATGTCCTTATGAACCTGCAATATTGATTCCATGACTTCCATAGCCATATTTCGGTCAAAATCTGCATTTTGCTGTGCTACCATCTTTAGGTTTGGATAGTGATCAACCACAGAATGAAAACCTCCGGACCGATTCCAGGTATTATTATCACTCACCATACCCAGTATTTCTACATACTTACCTTCCTTATTCAGCTTTTCTACAAAGTATTTACCAATTGCTACGCATCCGGCATAGCTATCAGAAAGGATCTGACTGGTAGCAGCATCTGTTGCGTTAATCTCACGGTCCATGCAAAATACTGGAAGTCCGGCTTTCTTTGCCATCCTCACATTAGCAATGGATCCGTCAGCATCAGTAGGGTTGAACAGGATGGCATCATACCCTGAAGTAATCACATTTTCAAAATGATCAGTTTCAAAAGCCGTATTGTTCTGAGAGTCGAAAATCATGGCTTCATAGCCTAAATCTCTGGCTTCCTGAGCTGCTGTTTCTGCCAGGACCACAAACCATGGATTATTAAGTGTTGAGACGATCACAGCCATTTGCTTACGCTGATCTTTTTTATCTGAATTGGTTTTTCCACAACTCAGTAAAAGGAATGTACATAGTGTGAAAAGTATACGTGGGGTGTAAGAAATCATCATTTTTAGATCATTTTAGACCAATTTCATCAATTGATTCGCTTTTGATAATATGCCTTTGGCAGATATCCCATAGTGATCGAATATCTCCAGTTGAGAGCCTGTGACTGTATACTCATCAGGAATGCCTATGATATGAAATGGATTTCGTCTCCCGGCTTGCATTAAATAGGAGGCACAAGCTTCTCCCAAACCACCGTTGACCATATGTTCTTCCACAGTAATGATTGGACAATCATTTTTTGCGATCTGGTCCAAAAGTTCTGTGTCAAGAGGTTTGATGGTATGCATGCTTATGACGGTAGCCTGAACATTATATTTGTCATCAAGCTGCTGAGCAGCTAACAAAGCCGGATATACAGTTTCCCCGGTTGCAATGATTGTTAGGTCATCACCTTCTGCCACTATTCGTCCCTTGCCAAATTCAAACAAGTCATTTTCTTCATTTAATATGGGCATAGGCTTTTTTCCGAGCCGGATATATATGGGTGTTTTCGATAATGATGCTAACCGGACCGCCTGTTCCGTTTCAAAATTATCTGCTGGGGCTACAATGGTTAGATTATTGATGGCTCTGAATACTGCAAAATCGTGCAAGCTGTGGTGGGTTGTTCCTAAAGCCCCATAGCTTACACCCGCACTGATACCTACTAAAGTAACCGGATTGTCAGAATAGGCTACATCATTCTTAATTTGCTCCAGTGACCTGGCTGTAAGAAAACAGGCAGGTGAAACGGCAAATGACTTTTTGCCAGCTGAGGCTAGACCAGCTGCAACACCAACAAGGTTCTGCTCGGCAATTCCTACTTCAACAATTTGCCTTGGAAATTTTTCTCCAAATGACACCAATTTACCGGATCCTCGTGAATCGCTGGTGACCACCATAATTGATGAATCCTTTGATGCAAGCTCCTCCAAAGTCGTTGAAAAAACTACTTGATTTGCTGTTCCCTCTTTTAATACTTTATCCTGACTTATATCTATTGACATACTAATTAATTAAGGCTTCTGCAGTTTCCAGTTCGTTAATGGCTAGCTCATATTCTTCAGGTTTTGGTACTCCATGATGCCATTTTATTGCTCCTTCCATGTAACTAATACCTTTTCCTTTGATGGTGTGAGCTATGATAAAGTTTGGCTTATCCTTTTCGAAAGGCCCTCCGTTTAAGGCCTCTTCCAGCGCCTGTAAGTTGTGTCCATCTACTTCCTTTACTGCCCAGCCAAAAGCTTCCAACTTATCCCTAATAGGCTCTGTGTTCATCACATCTTTATTGTATCCGGTAATTTGCTGCTTGTTATAGTCAAGGATTGCGTACAGGTTGTCCAGTTGATAATGTGACGCTGAAAGGAAAGCCTCCCAGTTAGATCCTTCAGGAAGTTCACCATCCCCAAGTAATGTGAAGATTCGATGCGTTTTTTTATCAAGTTTAGCAGCAATGGCCTCACCCACGCAAATGGGTAATCCATGTCCTAATGCACCGGTATTCTGCTCAACTCCATTTACTTTTTTGGTGGGATGTCCGATGTAATGAGATTTGTATTGGCAGAGCGTCTCCAAATCAGATTCCGGGAAAAATCCTCTATCGGCCAATGTAACAAACAATGCCTCTACCGTATGACCTTTGCTCTGAATATAGCGATCTCTGTCAGGATGTTTGAAGTTCTGGGGATCAATATTTAGGACTCGATTGTATAAAACATTCAGAATATCAACACATGAAAGACTTCCCGCAGTATGGCCGGCTTTGGCTTTATAGATATACTTCAGCAGATTCTTCCTGAGAAGTATTGACTTAAGTTTTAGTTCTTTGTCAGTCATAGTTTAATTGTGATGATAGACCTCCCATTCCATATAATTTTCAAAAGCCTCACTCAATGCAGCTGCTGTTTGAGAGGCATTCATTACCACATGATGCTCGAAGCCATTTTTACAGACATACTGCATTAACCCCTGAAGATTCGGAATTTTTGCTACAGCACGGTTACCGAAAGTATTGAGCTCATCATCAGTCAGCTGGCCATCTCCAACATAGGCCTTCATAGTACCTTTAGTATCATCTGTGGATATCCTACCGTAAGTGAGCGGCGAGGCAGGTGTTCGACCGTCCAGTGCACCGTAAGTATTTTCTACCCCAACCGTAGTTCCCAAAATGGGCGCATTGCTTATTTCAATATCAGGAAGAAATGATTTTGCCCAGTTACCACAGTGAAAGAGCACGCACTTCTCATCATCGTCTGCATAATTGTTGTTCCAGTCAACCAAAGCACTTGGTGAACCGGAAGCCAACTGCATGGCATACATGCTTAAGGTCCCGGTGACGTCTACTTCACAAGCACTAGGGATCATGCCTTCACTGAACATGCTCGCACTCGTACAAACATTGCATCCATAATTTTGCTGGAGAGAAGTCCAGCATTGAATGGCATTGGCATCCAGATCGTTTTCCTCCATAAAATCATTAAGGACCACATCGAGTTTTGCGATTTGAATCATCGCCTCAGCAGGTGTTTTACCACTGGGAGCATATTTGTTGATCTTTTCAAGATGATCCTTAACCCTTTTATCTGTTTTATCCAGTTTGTCGGCTTTACCAAGTATCTCAGACAGATCACAGGTAACAACAGATATTCCATTTTTTTGGAGAATTTTTTCACTGTATCGAACGGTATTGAAGGCAGTTGGCCTGGCACCAATTGCTCCAATCCGTACATTTTTTAATCCCTTGACTACTCTGCAAACAGCAGTGAAGTGTGTTAGATCTTCTAGGAATGATTGATCTGATGGATGTACAACATGTTTTGTAGTGAGTGTGTATTTAATACCGTATTGATAAAGATTGTTGCAAACAGAGATCTTGCCGCACCATGAATCCCGACGGTTGGCGACGTTAAGTTTATTCAGTTCATCCGGATATCCCTGGATGAGAACCGGTACTTTCAGATTGGCCAGATGTAAGGTATCAGCAATGCCTCTTTCATCACCAAAATTTGGCAGCACGACCAACACACCGGAGATTACATTTTTATGTTTGATAAACAGATCAGCACATTTCCTGGCATCCTGATAGGTTTCGACACCACCCAGCTTTGAGTCTTTCTCACTTAGCAAGATGGTACTGATACCATTTTCTTCTAATATCTTTAGGACATCTTTACGGGCTTCAGAAACTAATTTGTCAGGGAAAAAATCCCGGTTCCCAATGATGACCCCCAGTGTAATATTTCCTTTTTTCATTTATCGGCTATTATTAATTCTATGTCATTTTCTTTGAATACCTGTGTATGCTTTTCCTTAATTCCGGAATCAGTAATGATGTAATCGATAAGAGATAGGGCACCCAGGCTAGCGAATGCGCTTTTCCCAAACTTGGTGGAGTCAGCAACCAAATACGTGATGTCAGCGGCATCAATCATGGCTTTTTTTACTACCAAATCACTCAAACTTGGGTAGGTAAGGCCAGATTTCAGAGAAATACCTGCTGTTGCCAGGAAAAGCTTCTGAACATTGATACCATTAAAGAAGTCGGCTGCTTTTTGGCCAGTAAGCGAAAGCGTAGGTGGTTTGAATTCACCACCTGTCATTACAACCTCGATGTTTGGATTAGCTCCAAGCATCAATGCTATATTCAATGCATTAGTAATAACAGTGAGTCCGTTTATTTTAGTAAGGAGTTTTGCAATTTCGGTAGTAGTAGATCCTGAATCAAGGATAATGGTATCACCGGGTTGTATAAATTCCAGACATTTTTCCGCTATGACTACTTTTTCTTTGAGATTTTCCTGGTGGATGATGGAGAAGTTTTTTACCTGGTCTTCTACATTTTTCAAGTAAGCACCACCGTGTTCGCGTATTATCAAGCCTTCATTTTCCAGTTTTTCCAGATCCTGCCTAACAGTAACCTCTGTCACTTTAAAGATGCGAGCTAAATCAATGACTTTAGCCGAGCCATCCTCCTTTATTAATTCAAGAACTTTCTCTCTTCTTTGATTGGGAAGCATATTTATTTTTTCACGATTTCAAAATTAGTAAATTTTCGATAATTTATTAATTTTTACGATTATTTACTTTTCAGTATATTTGAAAAAATATCGAAACAAATGTAAAAGTAGAACCAGAAATCCTGGTACAGCCAATAAGAGCAATTGCAATTAAAGTTTCAATAATATGAGACAAGAAATTAATCTAAGAATCCGGGTAGCGATCTTACTCATACTAGTGGTTTTTTTAGCAGGTGCCCAGGAAAAAAGTCGACTGATTGTGCTCACTGATATTGGGGGTGATCCGGATGATCAGATGTCGATGGTTCGGTTAATGACCTATGCCAATCACTTTGACATTGAGGGTTTGATTGCTACCCACAAAAGTGGGAATAACCCTGTAGAACCGGAATATATACAAATGATTGTTGAAGCTTATGGGAAAGTACGGGACAACCTCGAACTTCACGAAGCAGGATATCCAACAGCAGCTTATTTGATGGAACGCATTGCTAAAGGTCAAGCATTAGATAACATGGAGGGTGTGGGAGAAGGAAAAGATTCACCTGGCTCTGATCTTTTGATTAATGTGGTAGACAAGGAGGATACAAGACCCGTTTGGGTGACGGTATGGGGTGGACCTAATGTACTGGCCCAGGCGCTCTGGAAGGTACGCAAAACCAGATCAACCGCTGAACTGGCAAAATTTGTATCCAAACTTCGTGTTTATGCTATATCAGATCAGGATAACAGTGGTCCCTGGATACGAAAAGAATTTCCGGAACTGTTTTACATAGTAACTCCCGGGGTCAATGCCGGAGGTGGTTTTCACCATGCCACATGGATCGCCATAGGTGGTGATAAATTTCACGGACGATTCGATGGTGCAGATTTTTCGTTGGTAACCAATGAATGGCTTGAAAGAAATGTGAGAGAAAAGGGTCCCCTGGGAGCGATGTATCCACATTGGGAATTCATGATGGAAGGAGACACACCCTCATTTCTTTATCTGTTTAACAATGGATTGAACAATCCTGAACAACCGGATTGGGGAGGCTGGGGGGGGCGGTATGAGCTGTACACACCTAAAACGGAAAAATGGTTTTTGGAACCGGAAACCAGACCGATCTGGACAAATGTTCAGGATGAAGTGCTTGGCTCTGATGGAGAGTGGCACACCACCAATCATGCTACTATTTGGAGATGGCGAGAACATTATCAAAATGATTTTTCAGCTAGAATGGACTGGACAACAAAACCCTATGACAAGGCCAATCATCCGCCGGTAGTTAAACTGGATCATCCAAAATATATCAAAGCAAAACCTGGTGAACTGGTTGAACTTAGTGCTAGAAGTACAACCGACCCTGATGGCGATGCCCTATCCTTTGAATGGTTCTGTTATGAAGAAGCAGGTACACGTGCCATGTCGAATTCCAGAACCGGAGTTAAACATGATATCTATGGTTTTGATCAGTCCAAAGCGTCACTAAACGTAAAAACCAGTCGCGTAATGCGACCAGGAACTGGTACGATTCATATTATTCTGGCGGTCACTGATCATGGATCACCCAGACTGACCAGGTATCAGAGAGTAATCATAGATGTAGAAGAATAACCAGGTATTTAAAGAAAATGAAAACAACCTATATCTTATTAATACTGATCATTTTTTGTGGTTGTAGTAAAAGCGATGTGAATGGTAATCAGATGAGCGATACCATTCAGAAACCTCGTATCATCGTCACTTCAGATGGTGAGATTGATGATGAGTGTTCAATGGTGAGATTCCTGCTATATACCAATGAATGGGATATAGAAGGCATCATTACTTCCAGTTCTCAGTATCATTCGCATGGGCATAACTGGGCTGGGGACGACTGGATTGATCCTTACCTGGAGGCCTATGCAGCAGTATATCCTAATCTCATACAACATGACGAAGGTTATCCGGATCCTAACTATCTAAAGTCTGTGAGTTTTCTGGGGAATGTGGAAGCTGAGGGAGAGATGGATTCAATCACAGCAGGTTCTCAACACATCGTTAGTGTGCTCCTGGATGAATCGGATAATCGTCCGATTTGGCTGCAGGCCTGGGGAGGACCAAATACAATTGCAAGAGCCCTGAAAACAATTCAGGAAGAGCATCCTGAAAGGATGGATGAAGTTGCTGACAAATTACGATTTTTCTTTATTTGGGAGCAGGATTCGACATACCAGGCTTACATACGACCCAATTGGGGACAGTTTAATATCCCTAAGATCATATCAGATCAGTTTGAAGCAATTGCCTATCGCTGGAAAACCTGTCAACCAGATGAAATGCATCACTATTTTGAAAGTGACTGGATGACCAAAAATATCCTGGAAAATCACGGTGCGCTTACTTCACTTTACAAAGCACATCAGGGTGAAGAAGATGGTTTTATAAAAGGTGATTTCCGGTCGGAAGGCGATTCGCCTGCATTTATGCACCAGATACCTACCGGCCTTAGGAATTTGGAATCTCCCGACTGGGGTGGTTGGGCTGGTAGATATGTGAAGGTTCGTGATAACACATGGTTGGATCCGGTTCCAGTTCCAGGATATGAATATCCTGAAGGAAGGTGGTATGGAAGTAATTCCTGGGGAAGGGTTAGCTCCAAAAGAGGAGGCACTGTCAATAATAGTGAAGCCCACAAAATGTACTTCAAGCCAATCTGGAGATGGTCTGATGCTTTTCAAAATGACTTTGCTGCCCGGGCTGACTGGTGTGTAAAGTCCTATGATCAGGCCAATCATCCTCCAGTTGTTCAGATGACGAATTCGCTAGATATTTCAGCGAAAGCGGGAGAGCAGATAGAACTAGATGTGAAAACTACCGATCCGGATGGTAATGAAATGTCCATTAAATGGTGGCAATATGCTGAGGTTGATACCTATCCGGGGAAAATTGTGATTCTGAATGATACTGGTAGCAAAACGGTTTTCAAAATTCCTGAGGATATTAAAAGAGGAGAAAATATCCACATTATTTGCGAGGTTTCAGATCATGGATTTCCCACCCTGACCCGGTATTCAAGAACGATAATTAACATAAACTGACCTTCAAATGAAACATATTTTATCTGGCATTTTGTTGTTGCTTGTTTTCGAGAATCAATCTCAGCAACTGGCTTTTCCCACCGCCGAAGGCTATGGTAAATACTCAAAAGGAGGACGTGGCGGAGTTGTCCTGGAAGTCACAAACCTGAATGATAGTGGTGAAGGAAGTTTAAGAGCTGCCGTAGATGCTGAAGGTCCAAGGACGATTGTATTTAAGGTTTCAGGCAACATCGAGCTGGAGAGTCCCATAAAAATAAAGAACCCTTATATTACAATAGCTGGACAAACAGCTCCCGGTGATGGTATATGCTTGAAGAATCATCCGTTGAGCATTGATGCTGACCATGTCATTATCCGCTACATCAGGATTCGTCCAGGTGATGTATCCGGCAAAGATTATGATGCGGTCTCCAGTAGATATACCAAACACATTATACTGGATCATATTTCTGCAAGCTGGAGTATAGACGAATGTATGTCAGTATATCACTGTGACAGTATCACCGTACAATGGTCTCTGATCTCAGAAAGTTTGAGTGGCTCAAATCATGTAAAAGGATCTCACGGATTCGGAGGGATTTGGGGTTCTAATTATGGTTCTTATCATCATAACTTATTAGCTCACCATACCAGTCGTAATCCCCGCATGGCTTCCGGAGCAGGTTATACTGATTATAGAAACAATGTGATCTACAACTGGGGGTATCAAAATTTATATGGAGGTGAAGCGCAGCAGTCAGGAAATCCAAAATTCAATTTTTCAACCTTCAATATTGTTGCCAACTATTATAAGCCAGGTCCGGCAACCCAACCGGGAGAAGTTTCTTACCGGATTGCCAATCCTGGTTTTAGAAGTGAGGAAGACTTTGGGAGATGGTATGTGTCAAAAAATGTGATAGAAAACAACAAGGCTGTTTCTAAGGACAACTGGAATGGTGGTGTCCAGACAAAAATTGCTATTGAAAAAATAAAACTTGATAAGCCATGGGAGGCGATGCTAATCAATGAACAGACAGCTGAGCAAGCATATGACCTGGTTATACAACAAGCAGGAGCTAGTTTACCTAAAAGAGACCCTATCGATACCAGAATCATAGCAGAAGTGAAGGGTGGATATGCAACTTTTGAAGGTTCCGGTTATAAAAGTATTTCAAAAGTTGCGGACCCATCGAAGAAAACAGGGATCATAGACTCCCAGGAGGATGTAGGTGGGTGGCCAGAGCTTAAAAGCACCCCCGCTCCAACAGACACAGACCATGATGGAATGCCAGACGAATGGGAGATTAAAAATGGTTTGAATCCAAAGGATGCTGCAGACCGAAATAAAGTCAGCAAGGAAGGGTATACGATGCTTGAGCAGTATTTGAATAACTTAAAATCCTGAACAGTTTATAGAATGAAAAAAAGTCGAGTCAAATCTCTTAAAGTCATCTTGTTTTCAATGGTAATTATCATTGGTAGTGGATGCAATCAAATAACGGAGCAGGTAGAAAGGCCCCGCATCATTGTCTCTACTGATATCGGAGGCACTGATCCGGATGATTTCCAATCAATCATTCACCTCTTTATGTATGCCGATCTCTTTGAGATCGAAGGATTGATCTCATCACCGTACGGTCCGGGTCGTAAGTCAGACATACTTAAAATGATTGACCTATATGAACAAGATCTACCCAAACTGAAGAAACATGCTGATGATTTTCCGACTGCAGATTACTTAAGATTGGTCACAAAGCAGGGAGGGATTAATGCTGCGCCTTTCAAAGGGTGGAGTACTTCCACAGAAGGCTCAGAATGGATCATACAGGCTGCAAGGAAGCAGAGTGATCAGCCACTTTGGGTGCTGATCTGGGGTGGTCTGGATGATCTTGCACAGGCATTGCATGATGCACCTGAAATTACTGAAAATATCAGGGTGTATTGGATAGGGGGACCCAACAAGAAGTGGGGTGTTAATGGCTACACGTACATCGCCGAAAACCATCCAAACCTATGGATGATTGAGGCCAATGCAACATACAGGGGCTGGTTCTTGGATGAAGAGTCCCCTGAGGAATTCAGTAATGATGACTTTTATGGGAACTTCATCAGAGAACGAGGAGCCATGGGAAAGGATTTTAAGAATCATTATGGAGGAGGAATCAAGATGGGGGATACGCCTTCATTGGTATACCTGATGAATGGTGATCCTGATGATCCGATGGGAGAAAGCTGGGGCGGTAGTTTTGTGAGAATAGGGTACAGTACCAAGGATTTGTTTGAAAGAAATACAACCATTGAGGATACGGTTAGTGTGTATTCTATAATCGAATGGTATTTTGATGGTCCCGAGATGGATATTCCCTTGGACTCAGCATGTTTCACAGCAAACATTTCGGGTCAGGAATGGCCGGGTTACTATATGGGCGCAGGTAAGTATGGGATCAGGTATTCATCCAAAAAGCCGGAAACCGGAACGTATAAGTTCACCGGTGATATTCTCGGTTTCAAAGTACAGGAGGGGCAATATGTGAGCGTCAATCCCTGGCCGGGTAGAGTTGATGAAGATGATATCAGGTTAGGAAATCAATGGTATAGTGATGACCCTGCGGATGATCTTTTCATTGGTGAACAACAGGGTGCCAGGACCGTTTCAAAGTGGCGATCTGAATTCCTTATGGATTGGGCATCCAGATGGGAATGGCTTGAGTGATTTATTTTCCTAGAGAAAATAAGCAATTGATGTAGCCTAATTAGACCTTATTCCTCGTGGATCATAGCCAGGTAATGTAAAGGATCTTCAGATACTATCTGTATCCTTTACCTCCATAGGTCATGGCCTCACCTTTACCAAATCCATAGCTAAAACCTAGTGCTACAAAACGTCCCCTTAGACCGCGGTTATATAAAGCGAAGTCCTGTTGTAAAATGGTATTCTGTTCTATACGGGAGACAAACAGGTCTCGAACACTCATATTAACGACTGCTTTTCCTTTGAGTATCTTTTTCCTTACTCCAATATCAGCGAACAGCATATCTGAAATTTGGCCTTGTACCGTTTGAAATCCCGACTGGTAGTAGCCTATTAATTCCAGGGTAATATCAGCGGGTAGATTAAATTTGGAATTGAGTTTTGATGACCACTGGTTGGTAGAGAAGTCAAATGTAGACCCCTCCAATGATCCAAACCTGCTAAAATAATTGTAGTTGAAATCTGCACTCAATGACATCCAGCTTACTGGATCATATTTACCATTCAACTCTAGACCAGTAGCATTGCTAGTCCCGATGTTTTGAGGTGTGGTCGTCCTTACATTGTTCTCAAAAAAGGAAATTCGTTCGATTACTGCCGTAGTATAGCGATGATACAATGAAGCATTCATAGAAAAGTTGTTGCCATTGTAGATCGAGTTTACTTCGTATGAATCAGTGAATTCAGGTTGGAGGTCTGGATTACCTGTACGAATGCTAAAGTTGTTCCTGATGTTAAAAAATGGGTTTAGATCCCACAACCTTGGTCGGTAGATCCTTCTGGAATAACCGGCTTGCAGCGAAACATTATTCGTAAGTTTATAGGACGTATGTGCAGAAGGAAACAGGTTGGTGAAATTTTGATTATTGGCCTCGTTGGTGTTTACAAGTAGCGTATTCAGGTTTGTATTCTCCATGCGCAGGCCTACCTTGAGTCCCCATTTATTTATTTCATATCCCCCGGAACCATAAAAAGCCAGAACATCCTGATGATACTCAAATAAGTTCGTCTGTGATAAATCAAGGACATATTCGCCGTTAATAAAATTTTGTACCGCAAAATCATTTCCTACATCATTGATCAGGTATTGGCCTCCGGTTTCAATGGAAAAGATATCGTTAAATGGACGAGCGTAATCAAGTTTAATGGTGTAATTCCCTTCATCAAAGTTAGTCTCAGTCTTTTGCTGATTGTCAAAATTTTGTGATCCAAGTATGGTTATGTCTTCAAAATCTGAGGATTGTTCTTTCCCAAAAAATCTCCCAATAGCGGAGAAAATCAAGTCGTGATCTTCATGATCCTCAAAGTCACGCTTGAAGTTAGCTTCAAACTGATATTTAGGATTTACTGCTTCAGTGATTTCATCTCTTCTCCATTGATATTCGACACCTTCCGGCTCATCGACTAGCCTAAAATAAGTTGTTGATGGCTGATCCTCAATCTCTAGCGTATAGGTACCTGAAATAGTGATCACATTGTTTTCATTGATAAAATAGTCCGTACCCAATACTACGTTATAGTATAGTTCATTCCGAAACTCAGTACCGCCAGAAAAGATTGTTGTATCGGTCACAAAATTTTGATTCACATTCTGGACTTTAGAAGGTCGCTTGCTATAACCAACACCAAATTGAGTGAACAGATTAAAGTTTTCTGTTCGGTGATTAATGCTAACCCCAGTGCTGTAGTTGGTTGGATTTCCACCATTCATAGAAATAGAACCGTTAGTTCCGCGTCGTTCTTCCTTCTTAAGAACAATATTGATGATGCCTGATGTACCTTCCGCATCGTATTTAGCAGAAGGATTGGTAATTACTTCAATGCGATCGATCATATCTGCAGTTATCGTACCAAGAGCCTTTCCCTCATCACTGGCCATTACTGATGGTTTTCCATTGATCAGCATCTGAACACCTGAACTACCACGAAGTTGTATCTGACCCTGTATCGTCACATTAACCGAAGGCACATTATTTAGGACCTCAAGGGCGCTGGCTCCGGTACTTCTTAAATCCGAACCCAGGTTAAATACCCGCTTATCTAATTTAAATTCCGTGCTGGATTTTTCCCCTTCAATAATTATTTCTTCCAGTTGTTGACTATCTGTTGTGAGTTCAATTGTGCCCAAGTCTATTTGACCATTTGAGATCTCAAAATCTCTAATCGTATTTTTGGTATATCCAATGAAGCTTACCTCGAGGTAAAAATCAGCAGCATTAGTACTTAAAGTAAATGATCCATCCATTGTTGTGGTGGCACCAGCTACGGGCTTATCATCTTCGGTATTGATGACCGCGACGGTTGCAAAATCAACGGGTGAGCCACTTTTGTTTTCAACAACCTTACCGGTTATGTTCACAGTATTTGATTGAGCGATTAATTGTGTGGATAATACCAAGAAGAAGAGAATTCTTAAAATTCCAAGTAATTGTTTAAACATAATGAGCAATTTTCTTAATGTCAGGATATAATGAGGTTTTCATTCAAGTCTAAAAAACATCTGTGTGAGGGCTTTTGTTTGAAAAGGTTTTCTTAGATTGAAATTTTGGACTTGAAAAAATAGAATTTCTTCAGAATTATACATTAATATGCAAATTCGTTAGCGTCATCTGATTTATCATGTATAAGCACCTCTCGCACTCGGGAATTTTCAATGATACTGGTCGGTTGATAGTTCTCTTCATTCTCTTTTGGCCTTTTACCGGACATTCACAGGTGAATAGTATCAGGGAAACCTATCAGATCAATCCAAATCCTACTGAAGAAAAGATGGTGATTGATGGGGAGCTTTCAGAGGATATCTGGAAAGTAGCTGCTGTAGCCGGAGATTTCGTGTTCTGTTATCCGGTCGACGATCAAAGGGTCCCTCAGCAACTGCAGACTGAGGTTCGGGTCACCTATAATTCAGAGTATATCTTTTTTGGTATAACCTGTTATGGAGATGATGATTATGTAATTCAAACTTTGAAGAGAGATAAAGAGCTCAATGGAAGCGATGGGTTTGGGTTGGTCATCGACCCGGTGAATGAGAAAACAAATGGTTTTGTTTTTGGTGTAAATGCTGCAGGGGCCCAGACAGAAGCCTTGATTCCTACCAGAATTGGCAGGAGAGATGACGATGGACCACGTGGGCTAAACGAAGCGTGGGACAATAAGTGGTTTTCTGAGGTTCAAAGTTATCCGGACCGCTGGACAATTGAATTTGCCATTCCTTACAAGTCTCTTCGGTTTAAAGAAGGTATTCAAAACTGGGGTATCAACTTCTTTCGCTTCGAGGCAAAAACAAACAGCGTGCATGTGTGGTCCCCGGTACCGATTGAATTTTGGGAATTAGACTTGGGGTATACGGGCACAATACACTGGGATAAACCTCCCGATAAGGTAAAAAGTAATATCACGGTAATCCCTTATGCTTTAGGCGGAGCAGGCACAGATTTTGAAACAGATCCGAATAGCCCTTTAAATGATTTTCAAGGTGGAATGGATGCTAAAGTTGCCCTGACCTCTAGTTTGAATTTTGACCTTACCGTAAATCCCAATTTTTCGCAGGTTGATGTCGACGAACAGGTAACAAATCTCTCATTGTTTAATATTCGCTTTCCGGAGAGAAGGTTGTTTTTCCTTGAAAACAGCGATGTATTTGAAGACTTTGGGATAGGTCCCATGCGTCCTTTCTTTTCCAGGCGAATTGGCCTCGATGATGATAGGCAACCTATTCCAATTGCATATGGGGCCCGGTTGAGTGGTAATGTTAACAATGACCTGAGGGTAGGTCTCATGAATCTACAAACAAATAAAACATCGGAATACCTGGGGCAGAATTATACATCTTTTGCCTTTCATCAACAAGTACTATCCAGATCCATTGTCCGGGGATATTTTCACAATAGAAGTGCTATGGCAAGTGAAACTGAGGATTATAATAGGAATGCAGGGTTAGAATTTTCGTACAGATCTACCGATGGTAGAACAGAATTTTTTGGTGGAGGAGGGAAGTCCTTTTCACCTGGACTTAACACCGAAGACTATTTTTATACCATTGCCGGAGGCTATTACAACCGCAATTTCAGTTTCTATGCCAACCAGGCGGGTGTTGGTAATAATTATGTAGCAGATATGGGGTTTGTTCAGGGTAATATGTATCATGATGATGAAAGAGATACCACCATCAGAGTCGGGTATCATCATTGGTTTAACCGAGCCTCTTATTCGATATTTCCAGCCAACGAACAGATTATCTCACATATTATTGGTATGCGATTTATCATGGATGTAGATTCGGCTTTGTCGTTCCTAAACAGTGAACTCACTCTGGCGTATACCATGAACCGTTCCAATACGGCTCTTATAAATACCAGCTATAAGTATAAAAGGGTGGCTCTGTTATTCCCTTTCAGTTTTGTTGATGGAGAGCTATTATCTACGGGTTTATATACAAATAATTCTGGAGAAATTTCCTATAGCAGTGACCAGAGAAGAACATTTATCCTGACAGCAAGTGCTTTGGCAGGTACATTTTATGGGGGAAATATCTCAACTTATAAGGTGGGGCTGAAATACCGGGTGCAACCATGGGGTAATTTTTCTGTTGCGTTTGAAAAAAACGACCTCAATTTCCCATCTCAACAGAGTAGGCAGAGTTTCTTATTAATTAGTCCCAGGGCTGAGATTAATTTCTCCAAATCCCTCTTCTGGACTACATTCCTTCAGTACAATACACAGGCAGATAACTTCAATATCAATAGCCGCTTGCAATGGCGGTTTCTACCTATGTCTGATGTCTTTCTGGTATACTCAGATAATTATGCGGTGGAGTTCTGGGGTCCCAAGAACAGAACGATTGTATTGAAAGTGAATTATTGGTTGAATTTGTAAAGTATACTAGGACAAGATAATAATCATATCGGGTTCATTGCAATAGGATAAAATTCAAGCTTGCCAGCCACTGGGGGTCTCTAAGAAGGCTAAATATTTTTTAGACCTGCATAAGAGATTCCAAAAAACTCATGTTCTCACCCTTAACTTTGATTATTAAGATCGGTATATCACTATTCTGTAGTGCTAAATTTTCTGCTACTGATCCTATAAGAAAAGCTGAGCCTGCAGTACGTCCTTTGGACCCCATTACGATTAAGTCTGTATGTATCCTCTTACCCAGGTCATAAATTAAGTCTGAAGGTTTTTCTGAATCATTCAGTAGGAATTCGCATTTTGGGTCAATTGCCAACTTGTTTTCATGAAGAAACAACTTAAAATCATTTTCTGCGTGCGTTTTCATGAGCTCTGCAAATTCCTCAAATGTCTTTCCGGTTTTAGAATAACCCATGGGCACGTTGTAAACATGAGAAATAGACAGGTCTGCTCCTGCGTTTTCCGAAAGGTGCTTGGCCTGACTTACTGCGAGCAATGAGTGTTTCGAAAAGTCAATTGGAACCATCACCTTTTTAATGGTGGGTTTGAAATTTTCTGTTACAAAAAGAAGTGAACAAGGGCTTATTCTAGCTATGTGGCTGGATACAATTCCGGATCCCTTCATGATTGGCTTTCTACCCATCAATATGAGGTCAATTTGCTTAACCCTGGCCAGTTTGAGGATCTTGTCGATGGCATTTCCCTCTTTGATTACATAATCAATCTCTAAGGTTGTATTTTTGAAGTGTTTTCCAACCTTGTTACTAATATCCTTTTTCAGGCTTTCATCAAGCGGGGCCATCAAATCAGGGAATTTTTCCAGTAAATCAGCCGGTAGTTCAAGGTCTTTAGCCACATGCACAAAGAATATACGCTCCAATGGCATTAGTTTAGCAATCATTGCGGTATACCGGATGAGATGGTCATCCATTTCTGTGAGGTCCAGTGCCACAAGGGCAGTTTTAAATGGTTTATATATTTGATCCATTTTGTGCTTCTTTTATTTGATGGTAACTGACTCTATAAAGTTGAAACAACCCAAACTCCAAGTAATGTTTTATTTTTAATATAATATCAGGTTTCATTGTTTAAGCTT
Source organism: Marinoscillum sp. (assembly GCA_043554545.1). Lineage (GTDB taxonomy): Bacteria > Bacteroidota > Bacteroidia > Cytophagales > Cyclobacteriaceae > UBA7330. Next base: position 812,545 of record CP121337.1, read on the forward strand.
ATTTTAGGACCAAAAGTGGCAATGGGCTGTGAAAGACCATCTTTTCGGTTAGACTGTCATGAAAAAGTGAACTGATATAGTTGTAACTTTTAGGAAGTATGGTAATTAGTCCAATATCATTTTTGGTACTATAATCAATAATCCCATCTTCAACATTGTCGCTGAAAGTGAAGTTGAAGGAGGTTTCAACTTTTTCGAAATGATTCTTAATCAATTCACGATGACTGATTTCCTCCCTGGTCATGGTCTTTTCATCACGATTCAGGGTAATCACATCAATATCCAGCTTGAGTTTTTCAGCCAATTCAATGAGTAATTTGAGTTGCTTGTAATCTGTTTTCTCACTATAATCACAAGCGAGACCTGCCTTTTTGATATGCTGGATACTGGCATTGTCTGGGATTACCAAAACAGGAACAGAAACGCTTTTAATGATTTTTGCAGTTTTTGTTCCCCATAGCTCCCCAAATCCTTTGGCACCTTTTGTTGCCATAATGATTAAATCTACCTCTTCCTTCTTAGCCGTATCTACAATATTTCCTATTGAAATGCCTAATTCTTTTCTGAATGAATACGCTATGTTCTTGAGCTTTGTCTTTGTTTTCTCCAACTCCTTAAAGTTCATTTCAGCCGCTCTTTCTATTTGTCTGAGTAGATCAGTGCTCGTACCCCCTTCTGTTATGGGTCTATGATAAACATGAAATATCAGAAGCTTGTAATCAAACTCTTCCGCAAAATCAATTGCCTGATCTAGAATGCTGTTTGCTCTTGGAGAGAAGTCAGTCGGGAATAGTATCGTCTTTTTATCATTCATTGTTTAGCTATTTATAAGGTAACACCTTGGCGATGTTTTTTAGTCTTAATTATCATAACTGAGATAATGGATTTATCCACTATTATAGAAGCCTTTTATGTAAAAACAAACCATTATGCATATACATTGAAGCTGGATTTAGCATACTAGCTTAAGGACATGCTCAGCCTTAATATATTTAACGAATACGGGATTTAATAGTTAGTTCAGGATCGACATTATCCATTAAATTCTTCTGAAGCCTAAGGTCAGTTTAGATAATGATAAATGAGATATTGATGCCTTGATTTAACGACTATTTTTCATCATATGGATCTCCACAATTCTGTAGTTCCCCTTTAGATAAAGAATGCCATCTTAACCAACTGAAGAAAAAGCAGTGCATGGTAATGGCCGTGTAAAAGGGTATGAGCGCAAAGATGCCAATAGAAACACCCAGGTAATCTCCATGTAACCCGTCAAGCATCCATAGACCTGTCAGAAGTAGGAAGTAACCAATTAAAAACCTGAAGGATCGATCAACTTTGCCAACATTTTTTACCATGCCAGATATAATTGAAGTAAAACAATTTTCGCTGACTGAACTAGTCAATTCAAGGTAATTGATTTTTGGCTGATTATGAAATTTTTAGGAATGACTTTGAAACGTAAAAAGGGTGCGGAGTATCCTTCATCAAGCGATTTTTATTTTTAAAGGTAGAACGCCTAATATACACGCTAATTAAAGCTCAATCTATTCAATCAATTTTTTAGGTCATCTATGATTTTAGTTGCATAGAATTCCTTCTTTGTGCCTTTGATCTCCTTATCACTCTCCAGGTAAAACAAAGCGATGGGGGCTGTCGTAATAGCGTCAATAGCATCTGTCCATTTAGGTAAACTCCCGAATCCTTTTACAGATAGTGCCATATAATTCACATCCACTTTTACCGGTGAAGGAAAGTTGCCGCTCCAGGATTCAGTCTGAACATTTTGCACTTTGTTACTCTGAGCGGGATTGGATTGAGAGGAAACATTAAGTTCTCCTCTGGCTCTTGCCAGGTTGATGAACATAACCTGTGTTCGTTCGCCTGCTTCAATCCTGACACGGTCTATTTTAAAGTTGGTGGTCATGTTTCGCTGACACATCAATAGTTCCAATTTATCACCCTCATACCTGATCCCGGCACCGAATCGCATGCCTGGTCTGTCGGCTAAGAGTTCGCCTGCCGATTTTAATAGCGGTGCACCTATTGACACTATCTGTGAAATTACTTCACGCTTCTGTACAGGCTTTCCATCTGGCGTTATCAATCGGAACATTTTTACCTGATTAGCAACCACCATCCAATTTGAGCCAGCTGGTAAACCATCATCAGCTGTCTCAAAATAGAATCCCCAAATGGAATTATCAGATGCAGTTAATAAATTCAAGCCAGCTCCAGAACCATATCGGGGGTACTTAGCGATAGGTGTTTTTATCCAGGAGTCAATATTTTGGTTTTCTGTTTTGTAAATGGCCACTTTACCGTCTTTGGTATCCTGGTCCACCAGCATGTACCAGCATTTCATGCTAGGGCTGAATGCTAATCCGGCACCGCCACTATTCATACCATCCTGTATAATTTTGCCTGCCTCAACAGAGCAGTTAGGGTCTTGCTCCAAATCATAGATTTGAATGAGAGAGTTTTCATTCCGCTCGATACCAACCATTTGATTGGTTCCGTAAGCGGCTTCAAGGGCGATGGTTAAATATTTTCCAGTTACTTGAATAGAGCAAGGGTGGGAATATCCTTTGGCCAATTCTTTTAGCTGGCCCTGCTTGGTTTTAGTATTGTAAATCCAAAGTTTTGAAAAAGACTCAGCCTGGTCTTTTTTTGTTGTAATGGTTTTTACATCTAGTAGCTTACCATCACTGAAGGCTACATATACATAATCACCGTATTGCCCAATTGCCTGTGCATGCCATCCACCCAATAAGGTGCCCAGACTAAGGCTGGCACCATTTAACTCTTCCCTTACCACAGGAGAATTTGCCATCATGCTCAATAATTTTGGCTGATTACCACTTAACCAATCGATGTCAATTTTTTTGGTCTGTGGTACGTTTTGCGCAAAAGTTGCTAAATACATGAGCGTTAAAATTCCGAATAATGCATGTTTTATTTTCATAGGTTCTTAATTTTGACGCAAGTTCTGTATTAGACTAATAGATAGGGTAATTTAGGAAAGCAATTTCATGTTGATTCATTTATTCTTCATATATATCAAATTGCTCAGCTATAGACTTCATTAGTTCCTTGTTGGAAAACTCATCTTCACCCATCGTAGAGAGTTGTTCCAGAAAAATATCAAATTCACCATTTTTAAATATGGTAAGCATTTTCCCTCCACTTACACATTTGGCTTCGTGCCAAACATTTGGAGGAACAGTGATGGTGTCACCCTCTCTGAGCATGATTGTTTCGTCGTCAAAAACAAGTTCAAGTTCACCAATCAGCATGTAGAAAATCTCTGTCATTAATTTATGATGATGCCGTTTTAAATGAAAACCAGGTTTTAAGGTGTCTTCAACCATACATAATTCCCCATTGGTATGTCTTGATGAAAGTTTTACAAAGCAATGGTCCTGCGAGTAATCGTAGTTTTCGCCTTCTCCCTTTCTGATGATTTCATGTGTTTTCATTATTTATTATAGTTTATTAAAAACATTGTATCAGCCATGCCAGCTAGCTGCCTCATATCTCTTCATTTGTCAATTTATTGAAAAACGGGCTTATGGAGTTTAGTATGAGTGCTTTATTTGAATAAGCCACTTTACCGTCTTTGGGATACTGGGCCATCAACATTCCAAGGTGCAACTGGATACAGGGCAAATATCATAACTATTCATTCCATCCTAAGCAATCCTACCTGCCTCAATAGACCAGAATATATCGTGAAAACTAGTCAGTTTTTCATTTCATTCCTCTTCGAAATCATATGATTAAGGTAATTAGAGAAATGCGCATCCAATTCTTTTTTCAAAACCACAAAGTTTTGGTTTGAAACGCGATCACTTGTAACCCATTTACAGCCTTTTTTTTGGTCAAAATCAAGATAACCATTTGTCAGAATATCAAAATATTCATCACTTTTTTCAACAGCAAAACATACAGCCACCAAATCCCAGCTTGGCCTTTGATCCGCTAATGTTTTCTTTTCAACATTCCATAGCCAATCCCGATATGCTGTTCGGATGATATTACCATTTGGCGTGTTCATGAGTGATTTCCCGGTCATGATATCAGTGCCTCCATCTACAAAATAAATAGGCTTGGGAAAATGATTCACCAAATAAGCTGTGTAGTCAGCAGTGCCGTTATAATAGAAATTCCAATCCTTAGCACGATCAGAGGTACTATTAGCACCTAAAGCACCCAGTGCTATCCATTTCTTTATCTTCTTATTTACTAGTTCTAACCCTGTAAAGTCAGAAATTTTATCGGGTTGTGATTTTAGCAAATCGTATAAAGCCCTGGTATGGCCAATGGTTACATATGTGATACTATGATCTGTTTCATTCGCCAAAAGTCTTCTCAATAAAAGTGTCTGTTCAGGGACATCCGTATTTTTTATGAAGGTGTTTTTGAAAGCTGAAGTATCCTTAGCGAGTTTTTCTGCTTGCATTTTATCTATGGGGTCACCAAAAGTGGAATCGTAATTGGCACCAATGGGTATGTCATTATTTCCATAATATCTGTTTATGGCATCGATTACTCCAACTCCGTAAGGAATGGCTCCGGAACTATAGATTACTCCAATAATCTCTGCCTGCCCGTCGTTTGAATACTCGTTTAACAAGGCAAGTGCACCAACATCATCGCAATCCGAACCCATATCCGTATCTAAAATAATCTTTACACTTTGCTCAGCTAAATTTTGACTTGTAATAGATGATATGTTCAAGGACATAAAAGCAACCAAAAAAAGGATTTTAATCAAATTCATCATTCACTCATTTCTGTTCAGTTGGTATTAGGATCACTCGATAAATTATTACCACTCAGAGTCACCGAAGGGACTCTGAGCCTACATTACTAAAAAAACTGCCTATAGTCCTCACAGTTAAACCTGTTGTTGACTCCATCCTCATAAAATACTGCACTCGAATAAGGAAATTCAGTAAAGACACTGCAGAGAGACCATTTTCCTGACACTGGATTATAATGTATGTAATCTAAGGCCTTATTTATTTTTTCTAAACTATCCAGCTCCCTGGCATCAAAACTTAACCTGAAAACCTGATTTTTCTTTCCTTTATTCCTTTCATGAGGCTTGATAAAGTCGAGATAGAAGCTGGTTTACTTGCTCTGGCCCACAACCTGGCCAAAAAAGCCAACTAACAGCTAAAAAACCTATTTTCCTATCTCTTCCAACCTTGCATTTAGCAGCTTGAAGTTCTGAGAAGAATTATTTTGAAATTGATTGATAAAGATGATTGATTAGAAATAAAAAGGCCATCTCATTTACTTTTGAGACGGCCTCTTTTTGTTAAACGGCTTTAAATAAAACTACTGAAGATCCAATATATCGGCTGCAGCTTTAATGTTTTTCTTAAGTGCATCAGCCAGGTCACTATTGTCGTCGTCGTTGTCCGGGTTTATTTCAATAATCCCATCCTGATTGGCATCTATCGCCCCTGAAAGGTCCACAGCTTCTGCAGCATTTAGAAACTGGTCGATGGTGAAGGTTACAGCGATATTTATACCATCCTCATCCACAGTTACCCCGGTGCTTCTGCCAATATCCAGATTTTCGGAGGTATCATGCCACATTTCAAAGGGAACACCATCAATGGTTCCTTTTACGAATATGGATCGGTCATACAGGGGATGGTCTGAGGCTACATCACGGGTTTTGTGGAATTTAAACCGTAGTTCCTGGTAGGTACCTACCGGGATCTCTGCACTGCCAATGGTCTGAGTAAGTGCATCTGTATCATCCAGCAGGTCTATCGCATAGGGCCCTCTGAAAGCTACCTCTGTACTGTCATCGCTTACCCCGTCATCGTCCATGTCTGTTTTGAAAATCACGTCCCGGATACTGATTTGAAAATCAGTAATTTCTATTACTTGATTGGTTCTTCCATTAGCTATTCTTCCTCCATTATTTAAGGTGGTGCTACCCTGGGAAGTCATCGATAATTGGACATTACCAAATGGAGATGGATCATCTTCTGAGCATTGTGCAAAAATTAAAAGTATCCCCAGTGCCAGGAAAGGTTTCATAAATTGTTTCGTTTTCATAATAAAATAATTAACATTCTATGTATATAACACCGAAGGCACAAAATACCCTACACCCTTCCTGAAAAACTACTTTTAGGGGGTTAGTTAATGGTTATTTGACAACTGCTCCTTTTCTGTCTTTGGCGTTTCTCTAAGGGTTTACAAATAAACCAGCGTCTAGACTCAGGGCTTTAACCCTTTCTATCCGGAGAGTTTCTCTACGGATTCAGAAATAAATCTGAGTCTTAGACTCAGGCTGATACCAAAATCCTTAGACTCCTTTGGAAGTCTAAGGATAGTTGAGGTGACCCGGAGTTTGACTATTTATTCGCCATGCTTCAGAAGCTTTTTTGCCATGTTTCAAATAGGCGATTGAGTCGAGCTAGTATTTTCGGTTGTTCATCTGCCCGGTTTTTCGATTCGGAAAGATCCGCTTTCAGGTTGAAGAGCTGCCAGGGGTCCTCAGGATTTTCGCGGACGATCTTCCATTCACCCGCCCGCAAGGCGGCATGGTTCCGATAGTTGAAAAAGAATGATTTGTGACGGGAGGGTTTACCTTGAGTAAGTATCGGCAAGGGGTCTTTGCCATCGAGTCTGACGCCCTCCGGCAACGGAGCCCTTGCGAGTTTTGCGCAGGCGACCAGCAAGTCAGGTGACCAAAAGGCTTCGTCGATGACCGAGCCTGACTCGATGTGCTTCGGCCAGCGAGCAATGGCAGCGACACGAAGCCCTCCTTCCCAGCAGGTGACACCACCGCTTCTGAGCGGATCGTTGATGCCAATGTCGATTCCTTCGCGACCGAGGCGAAAACCGCCATTGTCAGACATAAAAAAGACGAAGGTGTTTTGCCCGACACTGCTAGCCTCCAGGGCATCGAGCACGCGACCAATCGCATGGTCAAGTGCGGTGACCACGGCAGCGTAGCGCTTTTCATAGTCCTGTTCGTCGGGTGACCAGCCATATTCCTCAAATGCCCAATCGGGAGCTTGCCAAATGTTGGGCTGCCCTGGCTGCTTGTTGCCAGCACTGGGAAAGTGGGGCGCATTGAAGGGGAGGTAGCAAAACCAGGGATCCTTGGTTTGGGATTGGCGCTGGATGAAATCGATGGCCGCATCGGCGAAGATGTCCGTCGCGTATTCACCATCCCGGTACAGCTCTTCAGTTCCCTCATAGAGATCGTGCTTAGTCCGGTAATTGTGATTGTAGTAATCCATGTTCCCTGAAGCGTGGCCGATGAACTCATCGAAACCACGGTCCGTCGGCCGTGAGCCTTCGGCAAAGCCGACATTCCATTTGCCGAAGCAACCCGTAGTAAAGGATTCAGGTGCTGCTTTCAGGATTTCCGATATAAGGATCTCGTCGTGATTGAGTCCGGTACCATAGTTCCCTTCCAGGCCGGGTAGCTGATAGTCTAATCCATGTCGTTGAGGAATCCGCCCGGTCAGGAGGCTAGCCCGTGAAACGGTGCAGGTGGGGGAAGCCGTGTAGAAGCTGGTCAAACGGGCCCCTTCCCGGGCCAGTTGGGCGAGTCGTGGAGCTCGGATTTCCGAATCAGGGTTATAGATTTTAAGATCTCCAAAACCGAGATTGTCGGCAGTGATGATCAAGATATTTGGTGGGGAGTCCGCTCCATGAGCTAGTAGGCTCAAGGCGGTAAAAATTATGGCAACAAGGTATCGGATATGGTTGAGCATAGGGAAGCTAATTTATTGAAATAAGTTTCCTTTTAGAAATGATACGTTTGCCTTGATAGAGAATTATTGGTAATATTATGTACAATACGCCCCAAATCATGAAAACAATCTACTACTGTCTTATCCTATTGGCTATCCTTCTATCTCAGAAAACTTTTGCTCAATCTGTGGAAGAAGAAAACTTTCAAATTGCTGCAAGCTACTTTACCGAAGTTCTGAATAAAAGGAACATTGATTTGATTGATGAGCTTTTTGCTAAAGATTTCACATTAATAAATTACGATACTAAACGAGAATGGACAGGATCAGATAGATTGAAAGAAGTTGTTGAGACTCATTTCAAAGGGCATTATTATGAAATATTGGATCATATCGCCAATGGCGAGAATCTATTCATGTTAGTTAAAAGGACTGTTTTATGGCCAGAATACGCAGCTCCAAATTCAAAAGAAACTTATACACAGTTGGTTTTTGAGAGATTCATCATTAGAAACGGGAAGATCATTGAATTTAGACGGGGTAATGTTGCTCAAATCAATGAGATGAAAGAGCTTTCTGGTTTTGAAGGTGGATTTAGGGACATTGTTAAAGCACTGTCATCTAAATAATTGTTTACAGGGTGAGAGTGAGTCAGGAGTGTGAAACAGTGTTTTCACGTAGGTCAAAGTCAAAGTCAGTGTCAGCGTTAAAGTCAATAACAATTTATCCAAATCCCCTTCGCACCACCCAATCATTGACTAAATTTAGCCCATGCCCGAGGCACCTTTTCATATCTACCGATCTTCTGCAGGCTCAGGAAAAACATTTACCCTCTCCAGGGAATATCTGAAGCTGGCGCTCAGTAGGCCCGGTGCCTTTCGCAGGATTCTAGGTGTAACTTTTACCAATAAGGCATCTGCGGAGATGAAGCGGAGGATTGTGGAGTACCTAAAGGATTTATCAAAGGGGAAGGAGACCCCTATGACGGGGCAGCTACAACAAGCATTGAACATCAGCAGTGATGCCCTCCAGAAAAAGGCTGCAGATACACTCACAGAAATCCTGCATCAGTACGGAAGATTCTCCGTCGTTACGATTGATAGTTTTTTTCACCAGGTCATCCGTTCATTTGCCAGAGAGATGGGTCTGCAGGGCACCTTCACCATTGACCTGGACCTCGACAAGGTCATGCAGCAGGTAATTGATCAGATGTTGTTGGAGGTTGGCGAGAAAGAACACAAGCAACTGCGTACATGGCTTACCCAATTCGCTGAGCAAAAAGTCGAAGAAGGAAAAAGCTGGGATTTTAGAAAGGACATCTCTTCCCTGGCAAGAGAAATACTGAGGGATGATTTTAAGCAGTATGCGACATCCGTATTGAAACTGAGTGAGCAGCCGGATTTCTTTCCCAACTTAAAAAAAGACCTCAACAAGATCCGTTACCATTTTGAAAATCACCTCAAGAGCATTCATCAGGAGGTTTTCGATTACTTGACTGCTCAGCACATTGAGCCCGGAGACTTTAGCAATGGACTAAGAGGACCACTGGGGCTTTTCTCCAAAGTGGTGAGTAAAGATGACCCATCCAAAAAATATGATATTTCCGGACCCCGAAGAGCAGCAGCAGAGGACAAGTCCAAATGGCTTGCCAAAGCCAATATGGGCAATGCGCAACTGCATGAAGCACTGGATGGCCTGATCCTCAAAAAGTACCAGGAGCTGATTGCCTATATGGACAAAAACCTGGTGGAATATTATTCCGTGGTGGAAGTACAGCGTTACCTCTACACGTTTGGGATCCTGTCAGAGATCAATCGTTACCTCACCCAATATCGGGAGGAGCAGGATGTGATGCTCATTGCTGATTTACCTGACTTTCTACGGCAGATCATCCAGGACAGTGATACGCCATACATCTATGAAAAAATTGGAGCTATTTTCAGTCATTACCTGATTGATGAGTTTCAGGATACAAGCCTTTTTCAGTGGAATAACTTCAAACCGCTGGTTAAGAACTCTACCGATGAGGGTGATTTTAGTATGATCGTGGGGGATGTGAAGCAATCCATTTATCGGTTTAGAGGTGGAGATTGGGAACTCTTCCAGCATCGGGTAAAGCCAGAGATTGGGGATTACAATGTTTATGAAGAAAGCCTCGGGGTGAACTATCGAAGTGCAGGTCAACTAATACAGTTTAATAATACTTTTTTCAAACAGGCTCAGCATTATTCTTTGGGCTACTTTGACCAAATGGTGGATGAAATCATCAGTGAGGCCGAAAAGTCCAAAACGAAGCAAAAGATTGAAGCAACCTTTAATGGATACGACGATGTCGCACAGGAGCTGCCTGAGGGAAAAGATCCGGAGCTTGGGATGGTGCATATTGAATTCATCGATTCAGATAACCTCGGAGAGGATGAGAAATGGATGGATGTTGCGATTCAGCAAGCCATCCACCAGATTGAGGTCTTTCAACAGCAAGGTTATGAACTGCGAGATATTGCCATCCTTACCCGATATGCCAAAGAAGGAAAAAGAATAGCTGATGCTTTTATCAAGTACCGAAATACACCCGAAGCTAAACCTGATTTACGGTATGAAGTGGTGAGCTCAGAAGCACTTTACCTTACTTCAAGTCATCTCGTCCGGTTTGTGGTTGCTCTTATTCAGTGGTTAAATGACGAATCCAATACCATTGTCTTGTCTCAGTGGTTGTACGAATACCAACACTACATTCTTAAGAATCAAGCGCCTACTCAGGATGAATTGTTTTCCGCTATAAATTCCTGGGATCAGTTGGTTCCACAGGAATTTGTGAAACAAAAAGACTACCTGAAGACACTGCCACTATATGAATTGGTAGAGAATGTTATCCGCGCCTTTGGCTTAGATGAGCAGAAAGAAGAGTTTACTTATTTGCAGGGTTTCCAGGATGCAATCTTAGACTACACAAAAAATGAGCGTGGGGATATCCCTTCTTTTCTGGATTGGTGGGACGAAGTAAGGAAGGAACGAGCCATTCAAATTGCAGATGAGAATAACGCCATCAAGATCCTGACCATACACAAGGCCAAGGGACTGGAATTTCCGATTGTCATGCTACCTTTTTTGTCCTGGTCTATGGATAATGAATATAGTAAAGACAATATATTATGGGTTCCGGGAGGGGAACATCCACATTTCGATCAACTTCCGGTCATACCGCTGAAATACACGAAAAACCTGATTAATACCCATTGGGCAGCTGTCTATAATGACGAAAGATTAAAAGCGTACATGGACAGCTTCAATTTGTTGTACGTCGCTTTTACCCGGCCCATTGAAGTGCTTTGGGCTTATGGCTCAAAGCCCAAATCGCCCGAAAAACTAAAATCGGTTGGAGACCTGATCTATACCCAGGTAAGTCAGCATGAAAAGTGGGAAGAAGAAACATCCAGCTTAGAACTTGGCACGATCCAAAAGATGAAAACCAAAAAGCAAGGGGTTGAGGAATTTGGGTTGAATCGATATTATGCGCATCCCTGGAGAGGGAAAGTGAGCGTGCAAATTAAGGGATCAGCCGAGTTAAGTGAAGCTTCTTTTGTTGCAGCTACGCAAAGAGGAATCCAATTGCACGCGTTGTTAAGTAGAATCATACATGAAAAGGATTTGGAGCAATTTGTAGGTACCAAGGAGGAGGCACCGCTCAGAGCCATCATCGAACATCCTGAGGTAAAAAATTGGTATGAGGATAGCTGGATCGCAGAGAATGAGGTGGGCATCTTACTTCCAGGTGGAGATTTCAAACGCATTGACCGCATCAACCGGTCAACTACTGAAACGGTCGTCATTGACTTTAAGACGGGTACGAAAAGGGGTAAAGACAAGGCCCAGGTAAAGGAATATATGCGTATCCTGGCTGAAATGGGATATCCGGCCGTGAAAGGCCATCTGGTATATTTAAATGACATGGAAGTGGTCAAGGTGGAATGATGGAAGATCAAACATTTATATCAGAACTGGCCAGTCGAATATTGGAAGAAAATGAGGGTAATCTCGAGCAGGTTACTGTCATCTTTCCAAATAGGAGAGCCGGATTATTCTTTCGGAAATCTTTGGGGAAACTGATTAAAAAGCCCATTAGGACACCCCGAGTGACCAATATGGAGGATTTCCTCATGCAGTTTTCTCCTTATCGCAAGATAGAAACATTGGAGGCGGTATTCCAGCTTTATGAAGTGTATAAGGCTCATCAGAAAAAGGAGGAGTCTTTTGACACCTTTTTCTTCTGGGGGGAGATGATCTTAAGGGATTTTGAAGAGATTGATCAGTACCTGGTCAATACCCAGCAATTATTTACCAGCATCAAATCTCAGAAAGAGCTCGATGAGGAGTTTTATTTTCTGGATGAGGAGGATCGGGCAATCATTCAAACATTCTGGAGTTCCTTCCTACCCCAGGCAACAGCAACCCAGGAAGCTTTTCTGGAAACATGGAAGATCCTTTTGCCTTTATACGATGCTTTCAAGGCATCGCTGAAACAAAAGGGTGTTGCATATGGAGGGTTGATCTATCGCGAGGTGGCTGAGGGTCTAAGGGACATAGAAACTAACATTTCAGGGCAGGTTTATTTTGCTGGTTTTAATGCATTAACGCATGCCGAGGAGAAGATTATTAAGTATTTTGTGGAGGAGCATGACGCAAACGTCATCTGGGACCTGGATGATTACTATTTCTCAAATGAAAAGCAGGAAGCTGGACTTTTCCTCCGGGAATACGCAAGGGATTCCATACTGGGTAAGACCTTCCCTAAAGAGCCGGCCAAAAGATATCAACAGGCCAAAGAATTTGAGGCCATTGGGGTATCATTGGAAGTGGGACAAACGAAGGTATTGGCTGAAAAGCTGGATCAGCTATCGAGACAACCAGCCTTCAGTCCGGACAAAGTTGTGGTGGTCTTACCTCATGATCACATGCTTTTCCCTACGCTCCATGCCATCCCTGATCAGATCGAGCATGTAAACATTACCATGGGTTATCCACTCAAGGACACCCCTGTTTTTAGTTTGTTGGAAAGCGTGTTGAACCTGCAGAAACTTAGAAAAGAAAGCCAGTTTAATGGCATCTCTTTTTATTACAAGCCACTAATCTCCCTGTTGGAGCATCCTTTGTTGTCTGCCTTAGAGGAAGATCGAATTAAACAATTGATTGCCGCTGTAAAGAAACGAAATTTGATCATGCTGAATGAGGAAGAGTTGGAATTGAAACACCCACTATTCAAAGCCATCTTCCAGAAACCAGATCATGCCTTGCAATACCTTATGGAGATCCTGAAAGGTTTGTATGATACTTGGAAAGAAAAAGGGCATGACCTGGAGTTGGAATTTATCAGCAGGTATTACCACCAGATACAGAAGCTGGACGAGATGATTGGTAGTAAAACCAGTGGTTTGAGTTATGAATTCCTTATCAAACTGTTTAGAAGACTATCCAGAAGTATGAAAATTCCATTTACTGGTGAGCCATTGATGGGTTTGCAGATCATGGGTATACTGGAGACACGTAACCTTGACTTCGAGGAAGTATTTGTGCTAAACATGAACGAGGACAGTTGGCCGGCAACACCAAAAAGAGGTTCTTTTATACCGTATAATATCCGAAAAGGATTTGACCTCCCAACATTTGAAAACCAGGATGCCATATATGCCTACCTTTTCTATCGACTTATCCAACGTGCGAAAAAAGTCACTTTCTTATACAATACGGTATCCGAATTTAATGTCAATGGGGAGCTCAGTAGATTGGTCCAGCAGTTGGAGACGGAATCGCCTTATCAAATCAACAAAAAGATCTTAGCAAACCCTATCAAGACCACGGCACCTGATCCGATCTCCATTGAAAAAAGCCCCAAGATTCTAGCCAAAATGGAGCGTTTCCTGGATGGCTATCAGCAAGAGGATGCTTCCCGGCTTACACCTTCTGCATTAAATACTTATTTGGATTGTAAGTTGAGGTTTTACTTCAAATACATTGAGAAATTGTATGAACCAGATGAGGTACAGGAAGAAATGGACCCAATGGTATTTGGCAATATCCTCCACAATAGCATGGAAACCCTGTATAAGGATTTCATCGAGCGCAAGAATCGCAACATTATAAACCCTGAAGACATTTTTTGGATCAAAGAAGGGATTTCTGGTGTATTGAACAAAACTTTCATTGATCACTATGGGATAAAGGATCAGAAAAAGTTCAAGCTAGAGGGGCGCTCCTTGATCGCTGCAGAAGTATTAAAGAAATTCATTGGAAAAATTCTTGATTACGACAAAGAATATGCACCCTTCCAAATCATCGGACTGGAAGCCAGTAGCAAGGATGGGTACAGCCTGGATATACCGATCACGGTGAAAGGTGCAGTTAAAAAGGTTCGTATTAAGGGTATCATTGACCGGTTGGACTTGAAGAAAGGTAAAGTGAGGGTCATCGATTATAAAACAGGTAGAGATTCCAAGGAATTTGTCTCCATCGATTCACTGATCGATCGCGATAGTAATGCCCGCAATAAGGCCGTATTTCAGGTGATGTTTTACAGTTATCTCTTCCTAAGGAAATATGAAGGAGCATATGATCAGATCGAACCGGGAATTTTCAATAGTCGGGATTTATTTGATGAGTCTTTTGAATGGAGAATCTTTGATAAGGGAATAAAATCCGGTGTCACTGAGTACCGGCAATACCATGATGAATTTGAAAAGGTGGTAATTGACCTGCTAACCGAAATTTATGATCCCACCGAAAATTTTGACCAGACAGAAGATACTAAAAAGTGTGGGTATTGTCCTTACCAGGAGATTTGTCAGCGGTGATAAGAGCTGATTTATTGATTGCTACCGTTTTTCACTAACTTTATTGAACGTGATGAAAAAAGTAAAGGAATACCGGATGCTTAACCGCGAAGTACAGGATATCAATGTCCTTGAATCGGAGGCTATCTATTCCTATGCGGATTACCTGAAATGGAGCTTTGAAGAAAGAGTGGAGTTGATCAAAGGAAAGGTGTTCAGGATGTCGCCTGCACCGAATAGAATCCACCAGAAAATAGCTGGTAATTTGCATGCCAAAATATGGAACTTGTTGGAGAACAAGCATTGCGAGGTTTATCCTGCTCCATTTGATGTACGATTTCCTCAGAAAAAAGGATTGTCAGATAAAGAAACATTCACTGTAGTACGACCCGATATTTGCGTGATCTGTGATCCGGATAAATTAGATCATGCAGGTTGCGTTGGAGCACCGGATTTGATTGTGGAAATTCTTTCAGCTTCCACTTCCCAAAAAGATCTTACCCATAAATTTCAATTGTATGAGGAATTTGGCGTGAAGGAATATTGGGTGGTTTATCCTGATACGAGAATTGTAGAAATTTTCTATTTAGAAGGGCCCAGCTATTCCAGGCCCATTAAGTATACTGGAGATGATCCTATTAATACTTTTATTCTGAATGGTCTGAATCTTTCGACTTATGATGTCTTTAAAGCTATTGACTAGCCATTAAGCATAAACCTCACCCCAACTATCATAGACCTGGACTTTGTTCCACTTATCCTTGTTGTCCTCCACATATCTCACATGCACATCGTGATCCTGGTAGACGCTCTGTTTTTCCTTACTTTCGAATGTCACAACCAGCGATACCTGATAAGTGTTATCAACTACTTCACGTGGTGTCCCTGCTGGTTTCCCAACATGGTAAGCGTTGACTTCATCAATTTGCTTGACGAAGTTTTCAGTTATATGAATGAATTCGTCTGGATCTGTTGAATCCTTTAGCCAGAAGAAAACCACGTGAATGAATCGTCCGTTTATTTTATTTGTCATAATTCAATTGTTAAATGTCCAAAGATAAACAGGCTCACGGTTTCTGTTTGGTTTTAGATTGTTTTAGTGACAGGCCAATCACTTTTTGAAGTTTTTCCCGTTATTACAAGTGGATCAGTAGGTATTAAACTACTTGACGGTAAACCTGTTATTCAAAATAATATTGTATATTAAATAATTAAAGATAACTGCATGATTGCTTCATTGAATCAATTGTTAAAGGAGCAGGGTTATAACCTGGTGAACGGCATGGATAAAACCATAATCTCCAGGTCGATTACCGGTTCGTTGATTTTGTTGATAATATTTACAATTGTAGGTGGACTAACTGTTTATATCAGTTTGGATTTAGGCCATAGCTATGCACATTTTATTGGTTTTGGAATTATGGTAATTCCTTATGCTATTGACAAGAAAAGGTTTCCTAACTTAGTTTCATTTGATCCCGCAAAGAAGGAAATCAGGTTGAGGTCTGGCTTTTTTTTCAAAAAAGTTTTTAGCTATGATCAGATAAAAGACATTGTAGTTGATGAAAGTGTATTATCGAGTGATACCAGTCCTTTTAAGGAAGGTAATAAAGATTATATCTACTCTTTTTATTTAAATGATCAATCAAGTCAGCACAAACTGCTAAGGATTCAATATCGCAAGCCTATGGATGAGGAGGTCAAGGTCTTCATCGAGTTTTTTGATAGAGCGGTCAATGCAAAATAGCATATCAGGTAACCATTTATCTTAGAAAAAATATTAAGCAGATTGTTGATAACTAAGCAAGCTGCATGGTGATGATTTTAATCAGAGTTATGTTAATTTGTTAACGCATTTCCATTCTCCCAGGGATCGCATATTTTTTAAAAAAGTAAAGTCAGGTCAGCTTCTATGTATCTTATTTTTGACACCGAAACCACTGGATTACCACACAACAAATCTGCACCTGTAGAAGACCTGGACAATTGGCCCAGATTGGTACAATTAGCCTGGCAATTACAGGATTATGAAGGAAATTTAATCAGCCAGGGTAATAAAATTGTTAAGCCTGAAGGTTTTACAATACCCTTTAATGCAGAGAAAATCCATGGTATCTCGACCGATCGGGCGCTAGAAGTTGGAGAGGATCTAAAATCAGTTTTAGATCTGTTTGCAAAGGATATCGAAAAAGCAACTACCCTTGTTGGTCACAACATAGAATTTGACAACAAAATTCTGGGAGCTGAATTTTTAAGAACAAGTCAGAAAAATTTATTGGAAGAAATTCCATTTACGGATACCTCAGTCGAATCTGTTCAGTTTTGTAAACTCCAGGGGGGTATCGGTGGTCGGCTAAAACAGCCTCGATTAGGAGAGCTTTATGAGATTCTTTTCGGCACTCCAATGCAGGATGCTCATGATGCCGCTTATGACGTAGATGCTACGGCCAAAGCCTTCTTTGAGCTGCTCAAGAAGCGTGTAATTCCTACTTTGGAAGATGTAAAGCCTGAGGACATCAATTATGAGTCTCCAGATCTTTCTGCTGCCAATTTCGCATGGATCAGAGAGAAATCTGATGGCAAAATCGGAGATGTACAAGTAGATGTCAAGGAGATCAAAGGTCCATTTTGTCATCTGCACGTACATAGCCAGTTTTCCGTTCTGCAGGCAACCCCAAAAGTTGGAAACATTGTAAAGAAGGCACTTGAATACGGGATGCCCGCAGTAGCACTTACTGACCTAGGCAACATGTTTGGCGCATTCAAATTTGTTAAAGCGGCCAGAGATGCCGGAATTAAGCCCATTGTCGGCTGTGAGCTTTTTGTTGCTGAAGAGCGGAAAAAATTACAATTTACTAAAGACAACCCGGACAAGAGATTTCAGCAAGTGCTGCTGGCAAAGAACAAGAAAGGGTATGAGAATCTGGTAAAGCTAAGTTCGTTGGGATATATAGAGGGCTTGTATGGTCTTTATCCAAGGGTTGATAAGGAACTTATAAAAACTTACAGTGAGGGAGTAATAGCATTAAGTGGTGGATTGAGAGGGGAGATCCCATTCCTGATACTTAACGTAGGCGAGCATCAGGCTGAAGAGGCGTTACTTTGGTGGTTAGATATATTCAAGGATAATTTTTATATAGAGATCAACAGACATGGACTTGATGAAGAGAATCACCTGAATGAAGTCCTGGTAAAATTGGCGAGGAAGCACAATGTCAAAATGGTGGCTTCCAACGAGCTTTTCTATCTGGATCAGGAAGAAGCTAAGGCACATGATGTTTTAATTTGTATTAAAGAGAATGAGAGACAAAGCACACCAATCGGCCGTGGAAGAGGCTTCAGGCCCGGATTACCCAACTCAAATTTCTATTTCAAAAGCCCGGATGAAATAAAAAAAGATTTTACTGATCTGCCGGAAGCGATTGAAAATATCGGCGATTTGGTAGAACAGGTGGAGGAGTTTAAACTGGAGCGCGAAGTATTGCTTCCAAAATTTGACATTCCAGAAGAATTTAAGGACCCGGAAGACCTCAAGGATGGAGGAAACAGAGGTGAAAATAAATACCTGAAACACCTGACCTATCTCGGAGCAGAGAAACGATATGCTGAGCTCACAGATGAAGTAAAAGAACGCATTGACTTCGAACTAGAGACGATTGAAAAGACTGGTTATCCCGGGTACTTCCTTATTGTACAGGACTTTACATCAAAGGCAAGGGAGATGGGTGTTGCAGTGGGTCCCGGTAGAGGATCTGCTGCGGGGTCAGTAGTTGCATATTGTATAGGAATCACCAATGTGGACCCAATTGCATATGATTTGCTGTTTGAGCGGTTTTTGAACCCTGACCGTGTTTCGCTGCCAGATATTGACATTGATTTTGACAATGAAGGTAGGGAAAAAGTTATCGATTATGTCGTCAAAAAGTATGGTTATATGCAGGTTGCGCAAATCATTACCTATGGCACGATGGCACCTAAATCAGCTATTCGGGATGCTGGCAGGGTAATGGAATTGCCCCTTCCTGAAACGGACGCAATTGCAAAATTGGTTCCTGAGCGCCCCGGGGTGAACTTTAGTAAGGTTTTCAAGGAAGTAAAGGAACTGGACGACTTAAGGAAGGGTAAGGATTTACCATCTCAGGTATTGAACCAGGCCACCGTACTGGAGGGCTCGTTACGAAATACAGGTATTCATGCTTGTGGGATAATTATTACACCAGCTGACATGACTCAGTTCATTCCTTTGGCGCGATCAAAGGAATCTGAATTATTGCTTACTCAGTTTGACAACAGCGTGGTTGAGTCTGCCGGAATGCTGAAGATGGACTTTTTAGGGCTCAAGACACTCTCCATCATAAAAACAGCAATTGAAAATATTCGGAAGCGCAATGGAATAGAAATTGATATTGATTTGATCCCACTGGATGATCAGAAAACCTATGAGCTCTATCAGAGGGGGGATACCAATGGAACATTTCAGTTTGAGTCTCCCGGTATGCAAAAACATTTACGGGCACTGAAACCTGATAGATTGGAGGATTTGATAGCAATGAACGCTTTGTATCGTCCTGGCCCGATGGAATATATCCCTAATTTCATCAACAGGAAACACGGTAAAGAGCAAATCAGCTACGACCTGCCTGAGATGGAAGATAATTTGGGGGAGACCTATGGGATTACCGTTTATCAGGAGCAGGTGATGTTGTTGTCTCAGAAGCTGGCCGGTTTTACAAAAGGTGAAGCTGATCAGCTGAGAAAGGCCATGGGAAAGAAAATCTTTGCCTTGCTGGAGAAAATGAAACCTAAGTTTCTGGAAGGTGGAAAAAACAATGGTCATCCGGTAGACAAGCTGGAAAAGATATGGAAGGATTGGGAAGCTTTTGCGGCCTATGCTTTCAACAAGTCTCATAGTACCTGTTATTCTGTGGTGGCCTATCAGACAGGTTACCTCAAAGCCAATTACCCGGCTGAATACATGGCTTCAGTACTTACTCATAACCAAAGCAACATTGAGAAGGTCAGCTTTTTCATGGAAGAGTGCAAGAACCAAAGCATACCTGTGCTTGGACCCCATGTTAATGAGTCAGGATTAAATTTTGAAGTAAACAAGGGGGGAGAGATCCGATTTGGATTGGGAGCTATCAAGGGTACTGGAGAGTCCGCAGTTCTTGACATCATTGAGAAAAGGGGAGAACACGGGAGTTTTGAAAATATCTTTGATTTTGCATCAACCGTTAATTTAAGATCTGTCAACAAGAAAACATTCGAAAGCCTGGCAAAAGCTGGTGCCTTTGATTGCTTCAATGACTACCACAGAAGGCAATATGTTGAGGCAGTGGGTGAGGAGCCATCCTTGATAGAAAAAGCCATTAAGTATGCAGGGAAGCTGCAGATGGAAGAAGATAGTGCACAGGCTTCATTGTTTGGAGGAGACAGTGGTACTAGCGTGAGCTTGCCAAGAGTAGTTCATGTTGATCCTTATGGGGAAATTGAAAAGTTGAACATCGAGAAGGAGTTGGTTGGACTTTATATTTCCGGACACCCACTTGACCAATATAAGTTTGAGATGAAATACCTGGTTAATGGTAGCATAAAGGAACTTAGAGATATTGAAAGCCTTAAGGGTAAAGAACTACATATCGGTGGGGTTGTATCCAGCGTGCAGCACCGGGTTTCAAAGAAAGGCAATCCTTTCGGGCAGATAGTTTTGGAAGATTTTGACGACAGCCATACATTTTACCTTTTCGGTCAGGATTATTTGAAATTTAAACCCTTGCTAGAGACAGGTTGGTTTTTATATGTAACAGGAAGCGTTCAGAACCGGTGGAAAAGTGAAGAATTGGAGTTCAAGATCCATCACATTGAGCATTTGAGTGAGATCAGGGAGCGAATGACTAAAGGTTTAGAGCTGCAAGTGCGTTTGGATCATTTGAATATGACTGTAGTAGAAGAAATCGAAAAATACAGTCAACAATATCCTGGTAAGAATCAGCTCAAATTGAGCGTGATTGGTACTTTTGAAGACCGTATGATCAGTCTCGATATGATGAGCAGGAAGTTTTCGATTGAAGTAAATGATGACTTTGTAAGCAATCTGGAGCGGTGGGATGAGATTGGGTATAAAGTTTTACTTGATAAATAGCGCGTATTTGTCTCTTGGACAACAATATGATTTTAAAAGACCGGTAGATCAACTTTTAACCCTACTTTTGCGTTGCTACTAACAAATGATTTTGAATTACCTATATAAATAATATACCAATGGCAAAACCTGTTGAATTAACCGACAATAATTTTGAAGAAATTATCAACACTGACAAGCCTGTACTCGTTGATTTCTGGGCTGAATGGTGTGGTCCATGTAAGATGATTGGCCCGGTGGTTGAAGAATTAGCTGGTGAATATGAGGGCAAAGCGGTGATAGGAAAAGTTGATGTAGATGCAAACCCTGAAATTTCAGCAAAATTTGGAATTCGTTCGATTCCTACCCTTCTCGTTTTCAAAAACGGTGAAGTAGTAGACAAACAAATTGGAGCTGTTCCAAAGACTGTTTTAAGCAGTAAGATTGAAGCACAACTCGCAAGTGCTTAAAAGTATTGATTGAAAATTTTAATTAAAAAGCATCCTGAAAATCTCAGGATGCTTTTTTTATGTAATGAATAGATATCAAACAATTCAGTTGATGAGATGAATCCTCCATTGGTCAAATCTGTCATTAGTGGAATAGCTATTCTGATTACTTTATTTGCTTTTTATCCTTATTTAAAGGCGATACTTAGCAATAGAATAAAACCACATTTTTTTTCGTGGGTCATTTGGGGCATTACAACACTCGTTGCTTTTTTAGGTCAAATCGCAGGTGATGGGGGTGTTGGCACGATATCAATAGGACTATCTGCAATCCTTACATTTTTTATTGCTTTTCTGGCTTATCGCAAAAGGGCAGATTTCACCATACATCGGACAGACTGGCTTTATTTGATAGCCGCTTTAATGGCGATTCCTGTTTGGTTAATCACCAAAAACCCGCTTTGGGCGGTAATCATCATGACGGGGATTGACCTACTTGGTTTTGGACCTACTTTAAGGAATGCTTATCAACACCCGAGGAATGAAGATCCCTGGTTCTACCTCATTTTTTGCTTCAGGAACTTATTGGTTATTATGGCACTGGAGCATTACAGTGTGACGACTATTTTATTCCCTGCAGCTATTGGCTTAGCGGGTAGTATAGTATCGGTTGTAATTTGGTATGCCAGAGTTAGGGTTTCAAGGGAATAGCCTTTGGTTGGTTCTGCTTTATGATGGTAAAAAAATCAATCTAAAGTAAGAAATAAAGTAGTTTTACATCCAGCCCGTAACAATTAATGCTAAAACTTAAAAGTCATGAAAAATAAAATTCAGATTATTGGAATAACATGGGTTCTGTTTCTTTTGTCCGGCGCATTATTTGCTCAATCAATGGCAATAAATAAGTCAAAAGAGCAGAGAATTAATGCCCTGGCAATCAAGGCTCAATATGAAATTGATTCTCTGAAAATTATTGCACAGTTTGAAATATCAAGCATACAGAGACAAGCACAAGAGGACTTACTAAAAGTGAGTTTAATCGCTCAGGATGAAATGTGGATCATTCAAAAAGAAGCGATGGCTGAACAGCAAGAGTTGGAGCGAAAGGCGGGTCATTTTTCAAGTCAATTACTATTTAGAAAAAGGCTAGAACAGAAATCTGCAGATATGGAAGCTAAATTTGAGAACCTTTCCAAAGAGCTGACAGCAAAACATGAACACAAAGCGGCTGTTCTGGAAAACTATTATACCAACAAACTTGCTTTGGTAGAGCAAAAAGCTAAGTACGAACTTGCGATGTTAGAGAATGAATATAAAAAGGAAATAGCTTTGATAACTCAGAATCAATAAAAAGCTTCCGCCACGCTAATAAACGCTTACGGTAGTAGGGTTATGTAATCCTAAAAACAAAAAGGGTGACATTCATTGCTGAAATCACCCTCTTCTGTTGATAATTGCCGTAGCAGTTATCAACAGTCAAATTACTGTTAAGAAACTATGCCGAACCCTCTTTTGGGTATCCAAAAAATATATCAGCAACTGCACATTAAGCTTCGTCAGAGATGGCCGTAACCATGCCCTGTCTTCCTCTTTCCGGGCAGGAAACCAAGGTTTCCATTCCTTTTACGCTCATTTTGATATAACTAATATACGTTGATTAAAAATCAGATCAAAGGAAAGGCTCACTTTGTTCTCCACCGCATCTCCACATAGTTATACCACACTTATACACCTGATTTACACAGGTTTATCAACAAAATCCTACTAACCGGCTCTTTCACTAAGCTCCAACCACCTGATTTCTTTATTATCGATTTGCTGTGTGATCTGCTCTACTTGCTTTCCAAGTGCTTCAAGTTCACTGAAATCAGTTTTACTGTTCATTTCTTTGGTCAGGGCAGACTTTTTGGATTCCAATTGCTCAATTTCTTTCATGAGTGATTCATATTCTCTTTTTTCAGCGTAGGAGAACTTACCTTCATTTTTTTCTTTTCCCTTTTTGTTTTCAGTTTTTTGAGTTTTCTCTTCCTGCTTGATTTCTTTGGGACTTACAACTTTCTCTGAACGGTAGTGTGTGTAGTTGCCGGGAAAATCTTTTACTTTTCCTTCTCCTT
The DNA here is from genome assembly GCA_043554545.1 of Marinoscillum sp. Lineage (GTDB taxonomy): Bacteria > Bacteroidota > Bacteroidia > Cytophagales > Cyclobacteriaceae > UBA7330. The sequence continues at coordinate 835,789 of CP121337.1, forward strand.
CAAAAATGAATAAGTGATCGACTAGTTGGTCCATGAAATACCTGTCGTGAGAGACAATGATAAGGCATCCATCAAATGAACTCAGATAGTTTTCAAGCACCTGAAGTGTCATCAGGTCAAAGTCATTGGTTGGCTCATCAAGGATAAGAAAATTGGGATTTTTCATGAGTACCCTGAGTAGTTGGAGGCGCTTCTTTTCTCCTCCACTTAATTTACCTACCAGGTTATACTGTGTTTTTGGAGGAAATAAAAATTGGTTAAGCAATTGGGAAGCCGTAACCTGTGAGCCATCTTCCAATTCGATAACTTCTGCTACCTCTCTGACAATATCCAACACTTTCTTATTTGGATCAAACTGAGACTCTTCCTGGGTAAAATACCCCATACGGATCGTTGTGCCTACATTGATATTTCCAGAGTCAGGCTTCAAATTACCTGAAATGATATCTAAAAAAGTAGATTTTCCAATACCGTTTTTTCCAACCACGCCAATCCGATCACCCTTTTTAAAGGTATAGCTGAAGTCATCCAACATTGTGCGGTCATCGAAAGACTTTGATATTTTTTCCAGTTCAAGAATTTTCTTTCCCTGTCGTTCATTCGATAAATTGATGACCATGTCATCTCTGGTAAGTTTAGTTGAAGCCTTTTCTTTCAGGTCATCATACGCGTCAACCCGATATTTTGCTTTAGTGCTACGGGCTTTGGGTTGCCTGCGCATCCATTCGGTTTCTTTTCTTAACAGGTTTTTGGCTTTTTCAACGGTAGCCGTTTGCTGTTTGACGCGTTCTTCTTTGTTTAGCAGAAACTTGGTATAGTTTCCTTTGGACCTGAAAACCTCACCATTTTCCAGCTCAATGATATCATTGGTAATTTTGTCAAGAAAATACCGGTCGTGGGTAACCATCAGCAAAGTGAATTTGGTATTCATCAGGTATTCCTCCAGCCATTCAATGGTATCGAGATCCAGGTGGTTGGTTGGTTCATCCAGAATAAGAATGTCAGGGTTCACAACCAGTGCCCGAGCTAAGGCTACACGTTTTCTTTGTCCACCGGACAGCTCTTTCATTTTTTGTTCGAAGTTTTCGATGCCTAACCAACCAAGGATTTGTTTGACCTGACTTTCATAATCCCAGGCATTGAACTGGTCCATTTTTTCGAGTAAAGGAGAAATATCTGCTCCCTTTTCTGGATGAATTGTGGCCATATGAATAGCCATTTCATAGTCTCTGACAATTTTCAGAATCTCAATATCTTCTGAAAATACAGCCTGGAGTACCGTGTCTTCGTCTTTAAATTCAGGGTTTTGAGGTAAAATAGCTACCTGAAGATCTTTTCTAAAGGAGACCACTCCCTGGTCTTTGGGTTCTAGGCCCGCAATGATTTTCAGTAGTGTTGATTTCCCACTCCCATTGATACCCACAATAGCTGTTTTTTGATTCTCTTCAAGTCCAAAGGAGATATCTTCAAAAAGGACTTTATCATTGAAGCTTTTAGATAGGTTTTCAATTGACAGGTGATTCATGTTGCAAATTAAGAGGATTCAATGATCAAAGCCATGAAATGAAAAATGTAATAGTCCGAACATTTGGTGTCATGCACTGAACAAAGGCAGTTAAATTAGGTTGATATTGTACCTTTAGCATGCTTTGAACGTATTAGTAGAGGTAAAATCTAAATGAACATGATGAAAAATTATCTCATACCTTTTGTTGTTCTATTATTAATTAGTTGCGAAAGTCCGGCTAATGGAAACAAAAATGAATTGTCGACCTACAGAGGAAAGCTGGATACAGCCACTTTTGCAGGAGGATGTTTTTGGTGCGTAGAGGCATCATTTGAACAGATTAAGGGAGTAGTAGAGGCTGTATCCGGATATGCAGGTGGCACTAAGAAAAATGCAAGATATGACCTTGTAAGTTCAGGTAAAACTACACATGCGGAGACGGTACAGGTTTTTTTTAACCCAGAGGAAATTGATTACGAGACTTTGTTGAATATATTCTTTACGGCGCATGACCCAACGCAACTCAACCGTCAGGGCCCAGATGTAGGACCGCAATACAGGTCTGCTATATTTTATCATACTGAAGAACAGAAAGCGCTTGCGACTGAAAAGATCAAGGAACTTTCGGGTGAATATACAAGTCCGATTGTAACACAACTAAATGCTTATACGGAGTTTTATGAAGCTGAGGCCTATCATCAGGATTATGAAGAGAACCATCCTTTCAATCCATATATTCTGAATGTCAGTAAACCTAAAATAGATCGAGTCAAGAAAAAGTTTGCAAGTATTCTTAAAGAAGAATACAGGCAATAAAAAAGGGTGTCTTTTTGAGACACCCTTTTGTGATTTTTATTGAGTAACCTAATCGCTACTACACTCCTAAAGCCAGTATTAGTCCTTAAGGAAGTTTCTAAGCACATAGTTTAGGATTCCACCATGTTTGTAGTATTCTACATCCACTTCAGAATCAAGTCTTAATTTAGCTTTAAACTTCTTCTCCTCGCCATTGGATCCGGTCGAAGTAATATCTACGATTTTACCAGGAGTGAGGTCTTCAGAAATCCCCATGATATCGAAAGTTTCATCTCCTTGTAAACCAAGAGTGTCCTGAGTTTCACCTTCCATAAATACCAAAGGAAGCACACCCATACCAACCAGGTTCGAACGGTGGATACGCTCATAGCTTTCAGTGATCACTGCTTTTACTCCTAACAGCGTGGTCCCTTTTGCAGCCCAGTCTCGTGAAGATCCGCTACCATATTCTTTTCCACCAATAACAATTAAAGGTGTTCCCTGCTCCTGATATTTCATAGAAGCATCATATACGGTCATTTCAGATCCATCCGGGTGATACTTGGTCCAACCACCTTCTTTAGTTGCGAGTTTGTTTTTAATCCTGACGTTGGCAAATGTACCACGCATCATCACTTCATGATTACCTCTCCTGGATCCATAAGAATTGAAATCTTTTTTCTCCACTCCATGTGCTGTAAGGTATTTCCCAGCAGGATGCTCAGGCAAGAATTTTCCAGCTGGGGAAATATGATCTGTTGTAACCATATCGCCTAACTGAAGTAAGACTTTTGCGCCTTTGATGTCTTTTGGTTCAGGTACGTCTTCAGAAATGTTTTTAAAGAACGGAGCTTCCTGGATATAAGTAGAATTTTCGTCCCATTCGTAAATCTCACCTTTTGAAGAGATTAATGATTGCCAGGCTTTATCTCCATCAAATATGGTCTCATACGTTTTTTTGTAATCTTCAGGAGTTACGACCACATCCATGATTTCGTTGATTTCAGCTTGGGTAGGCCAGATATCTTTTAAGAAAACTTTATCTCCGTTAGAATCAGAACCCAATGGCTCATTGTTCATGTCGAAATCCATTCTTCCTGCTATTGCATAAGCTACAACTAACATTGGCGAAGCCAGGAAATTCATTTTGATGTTCGGGTGAATTCGTGCCTCGAAGTTTCTATTGCCAGAAAGTGAAGAACAAACGACCAAATCATTTTCTATGACAGCTTTTTGTACTTCAGGCATCATGTCACCGGAATTTCCAATACATGTTGTACATCCGTATCCTACTGTATGGAATTTCAATGCTTCTAAGTAGGGGAGCAGTTGAGATTTTTCAAGGTAGTTTGTCACTACTCTAGATCCTGGAGCAAGTGATGTCTTTACCCATGGCTTTACGTTCAAGCCTCTTTCGATTGCTTTTTTAGCAACAAGGCCGGCTCCAATCATCACACTTGGGTTGGAAGTATTGGTACAAGATGTAATAGCGGCAATGACAACTGCACCATCAGACAGGTTGTAAGTCAAGTCACCTTTTTTCATTTTTATACTTCTAACTCCGCCTTTTTCCTTAACAGCTTCAGCTGGAGTGCCACCTTCATTTGACCAATCTCCTAACCTGTCAGGCACAGCGATGTATTCTCTACTATGAGAATCTTTAAGCAGGTTAATCACCTGGTCTTTAGCATCTTTTAGTAAAATTTTATCCTGAGGTCTCTTAGGCCCTGATATTGTTGGTTCAATGGAGCCCAGGTCAAGCTCAACTTCCTTGTGATATTCCATCACGTCATTAGGGTCTCTCCACAACAGGTTTTCTTTTGCATATGCTTCAACCATGGCAATGTGATCTGCCGGACGGTTGGTTTTCTTCATATACGCAAGTGTCTGATCATCAATTGGCCAGTGCGTATCTGTACAGCCAAATTCAGGTGACATGTTAGAAATTGTTCCTCTGTCAGGGACTGTGAGGTTTTCTAACCCAGGCCCAAATATCTCAACGATTTTTCCTACTACGCCAACATCCCGAAGCAATCGGGTGATCGTCAGTACCAGATCAGTTGCAGTTGTACCTTCCTTCATCTCTCCCGTCAATTTCAATCCTACTACTTCAGGGAGAATCATGTAAATAGGTTGGCCAAGCATGGCAGCCTCAGCCTCAATTCCACCAACACCCCATCCAAGTACGCCTATTCCATTTACCATGGGTGTATGGGAATCTGTTCCTACAAGTGTATCGGGAAATAGGTACCCATCTCGTTCTATAACACCTTTTGCTAAATATTCCAGGTTTACCTGGTGACATATCCCCATTCCCGGAGGTACTACTCCGAAATTTGAAAATGCTTGCTGTGCCCACTTTAATAATTTGTAGCGTTCTTCATTGCGTTGATACTCTACATCTACATTTCTTTGGTAAGAAGAGGCGGTACCAAAATATTCAACCATTACTGAGTGATCAATGACCATGTCAGCAGGTACGACAGGGTTTGTCTGGCTGGTATCTTTTCCTTTTCTGGACACCTCTGAACGGATGGAGGCTATATCTACAACAGCTGGCACACCGGTAAAATCCTGCATGAGTACTCGAGCAGGTGTGTACGGTATATCTTTGACACCAGCCGTTTGTTTCCAGTTTAGGAGCGTTTCAAGGTGTTCTTCATTAACTGCAAAATCATCATAATTTCTGATTGCATTTTCCAGCAATATTCTAATTGAATAGGGAAGTTTTTTTACTTCCGGTCTTTTTTTAGCTAAGTCATTTAAGCTAAAATATTTGTGTGTTCCCAGTGGGGTTTTAAGTTCTTTTTCAATTCCGAAAAAATCTTGTGCCATGTTCTTTTTAATTTTATTGAATTAGGTACGCAATGATCTAAGGCCCAAAGATAATGGATATCCGCAGACACTTAATCTATTCACTATAGTGTACTTAAAAATTTTATTGTATCAACGTTGTCTGCATAGTCCCAGGGCTCTGGATATTGAGACTTTCCAAAGGGAATAAATCCATGTCCTATGACACACTGAATCTTTTCTTCCTCGTCTTTTAACATTTCCATTAACTTAATTTTTTCTTCGTAAGTCTCTGAATATAAAGTAGATAATGGAGAGACGAGCTCTCGTGAATCCAGCCAGATGAGAAAGCCAGTATCCAAATGAGGGGTTTTGTTAATCAAAAAAATGGATTTATAATAGTCGTAGTTGTTTTGATATTTATGATTATTCGCAACATATTGAAATTCTTCAAAAGATTGGAAAAGTTCGTTGATATCATATTTTTCAGGTGTAAATACCTTAGCTACGTTTCTGCAACCCATTCCAAAGTAGGAGAAAACATCCTTACCCAGGGAAATTAGTTCTTCTTTTGATTCACTACCATCTAATACGGCTACAGATACCCTGTTTTTTCTGATGATATTTGGGATTTTCCCAAAATAATAGTGAAAGTACCGTGAGGTATTGTCACTTCCTGTAGCTATGACCGCATCAATATCATTAAGCCTTTCTCTTATGAATAAATTCTTTTTAAAATCTGGTTCAATTTCAAGGAGCCAATTGATGAGAAGATTTACCAGGAATGTATCTTTTTTACTAACCTTTATTGCAGCAATATGCCCTGAAAGTAAAGTGGCCATCAAATCATGGCAGCCTACGAGTGGGATATTTCCAGCCATTACAATTCCAATTATTTTAGGAATTTCCAGGTTCATCTGATAGGGAATAAGCCACTTATTTAGCTTTTCTTCATCAAGCATATGAGCAATACCTGTAAATGCCATTCTTACATTATCCTCGGTAAACCAGGGGTTTTCGTTTTTAGCTTTTAAAGAATAATCCTTTATTTCAGACTCTTCTAAAGTGCTGATTTTATTTCCAAGCTGACTAAAAGCTTCAATTCGGGCTTTGAGATTCATTAATTATATGCAATTTGACTTGTCCGCAAACTTATTGTGAATATTTTTGTTCCCTTATTTAAACACCTTAAAAAAAGAAGGACACAATGGCAATAATAATAACAGATGAGTGCATCAACTGTGGTGCATGCGAGCCGGAATGCCCAAATACAGCCATCTACGAAGGCGGAGAAGAGTGGAAATGGTCTGATGGTACAGATTTGACCGAAGTTGAACTCGAAGATGGAACGGCTGTTGATGCAAATGAAGCACAAGAACCTGTTTCGGATGAGTTTTATTACATCGTCTCTGGGAAATGTACGGAATGTACTGGATTCCATGAAGAACCGCAATGTGCTGCAGTTTGTCCGGTAGATTGTTGTGTTCCAGATCCTGATTACGAAGAATCTGATGAGGAGCTAACTGCCAAAAAAGAGTGGATGCACCTCTAATTTAATTTATTATATAAATACTTGTAATAAAAAGGATGGGTTTATCTCATCCTTTTTCTTTTTATAAGGTAAGCACCCAGGACTTTTTCAAAAGAATCTGCAGTATCTACCTCAACAAGATCAATCTTAAGCTGACCACATCTGAGTTTGATTTGCTCATAAAGCTTTGCCATGTTTTCCTGATAATAGTCCTTGATCTCGTGTGGATTCAGCTTGATTGATTCATTATTTTCGAGATCTATAAATTGATGTGGTCGATCTTCAAATTCGAAGGATAATTCTGTCTTTCTATCAGAAACATGAAAAACAATGATTTCGTGTTTGCTGTACTTTAGATGCTGAAGGGCTTTGTATATTTCATCAATGTCATTGGATTTTTGAAACATGTCACTAAAAATGATAATTAAAGATCTTCTGTGAATCTTCCCTGCTATATCATGTAATATCCCAGCAATATCAGTGGCTGGTGTAGGTTTATGCGTTGAGATTTGACTTAGCTTAGTTAAAATCTGGCTTAGGTGAGATTTTGTTGTTTTTAATGGTGTTTGAAATTCAATTTTGTCAGAAAATCCAATTAACCCTACTGCGTCACGCTGTGAAGTGAGCAGGTAAGCCAATGCACCGGCACTGACCATGCTAAACCTTATTTTATCCTTATCTGGTAAAGGATAAAACATCGAACTGGACACATCCAGAAGGATGTGACACCGAAGATTCGTCTCCTCTTCAAATTGCTTGGTATATAACCGATCAGTTTTAGCATACACCTTCCAATCGATATGTCTGGTGCTCTCACCAAAATTATAAAGTTTATGTTCTGCAAACTCGACCGAAAATCCATGATAAGGTGATTTATGTAAGCCGGTGATAAATCCCTCTACAAGTAGTTTTGCAAGAATTTCAAAGTTTTCAAATTGTTTTATATTGGAGAGGTTGATATCCATACTGAGGGTAAATGCTAATCAATAATTAAATACTGATACGAATCTAACGAATTAATAAAAGCTGCTAATACTTCCATGGTTTGCAATTGTTTATTTTAAAATGCTATATTTAAATCTTAAATAATATCATATAGGGAACATAACTACCATGTGTTGTGGAAGAGAACAAGGATAAGGGAAGAGATGAAATCTATTCCGAAAGAGTAAGAGCCGGTAAAAGAACTTATTTTTTTGATGTAAAATCAACCCGTTCAAACGATTATTATATTACAATCACTGAGAGTAAAAGAAGGTTCAAAGAAGATGGATTTTTTTACGAGAAGCATAAAGTTTTTCTATACAAAGAAGACTTCAATAAGTTTGTTGAGGCACTGAATGAAACGGTGAATCATGTAAAAACTGAGTTGATGCCTGAAGTAGATTTCACACAGTTTGAGAATCTGGAAGAAAGTCATGAGAGAGAAAAGGAGAGTGTAAATGTTTCTTCTGATGACGATTCCGAGCTAAAGTGGGATTGATATAAAAAAGATTTTTTTAGATTGAAGCTCTTGGATTATTTCAGGAGCTTTTTCTTTGAATAAGAAGATTTTCAATAAGACTTTATTGGATAGCAATGAATAGGACGCTACTTTTTTTTGTCATACTTGCAGTTGTTCTAGGTATTCTTATCTGGTTTTTTTCCAGTATTTTCTTCTACCTCATAATTTCGTTGGTACTCGCCACCTTGTTGAGACCACTGACCAGCCAGATATTAAGATTACAGATTTTTGGAGGTCATTTGCCAAGGTTTTTGGCCATCATTTTTTCCTTCTTATGCGTTATACTCCTTTTTACCGCTTTTATCATTCTTTTCATTCCACTTATTTCACGACAAGTTGAAGTAATTTCTAATCTCGATTTTGAAAAAGTAATTGATGGGGTGCTTGGACCAGTGAAGGCCTTTGAAGGTTTCATGATTCAAAATCAATTGGTAGAAAACCAGCCAGGTTTTATTGTAGATGGCTTGAAATCTTCCTCTTTTGACCTGGTTAGGAATATTAATTTCACACAGGTAATTAATGACCTTATTTCTCTGACCGGTAGTTTTTTTGTTGGGATTCTTGCTGTTACATTTATTACCTTCTTTTTGCTTTATGAAAAGGGAATTTTAAAGCGACAATTGATCTCGCTAATCCCCAATCAGTACTTTGAGGTGTTTATTGCAGCATTGTATAAAATTGAGCGACTCTTATCGAATTATTTGTTGGGGTTACTTTTCCAGATGGTTTCTATTTTTACAATTGCATCGATAGGTCTTACAATATTGGGAATCAACTATGCGCTTACGATTGCTATTTTTGCTGCAGTGGCTAACCTCATTCCTTATTTGGGCCCCATCCTGGGGTCGATATTTGGTATTTTTGTTGGTATATCCACTTCGGGGACACTTGAGTTTTCCAATGAAACCATCCTTCTTATTGTGAAAATAGTTGCTGTATTTGGGGTGGTACAGGCTACCGATAACCTACTACTTCAACCACTTATTTTTTCTAAAAGCGTAAAAGCACATCCGCTGGAAATATTTGTCATTATTTTTGTCGGCGCTGCATTGGCCCAGATACCGGGTATGATAGCAGCGATACCTGCATACACCGTATTGAAAGTGTCAATTACTGAAGCATACGCGGGATTTAATAGATATCAAGTTTTTAAAAAGTAATTATTTATGGGTTTGAGATGTGGAATTGTTGGCTTACCAAACGTGGGCAAATCGACTTTGTTTAACGCATTATCCAATGCAAAAGCTGAAGCAGCTAATTTTCCTTTTTGTACAATTGAGCCAAATATTGGGGTTATTATGGTTCCTGATGAAAGGTTGGGGGTATTAAAGGAATTGGTTCAACCGGAAAAAGTAATACCTACATCAATTGAGTTTGTAGACATTGCTGGATTGGTAAAAGGTGCCAGCAAAGGAGAGGGGCTTGGTAATCAGTTTTTGGCTAATATCAGAGAAACAGATGCAATTATTCACGTCGTCAGATGTTTTGAGGATGACAATATTGTGCATGTAGATGGAAAGGTAGACCCGGTGAGTGACAAAGAAGTAATCGACACCGAGTTGCAATTGAAGGACCTGGATTCAGTTGAGAAGCGAATTGCGCGTGTCGAGAAAATCGCAAAGTCTGGTGACGCAAAAGCAAGAAAGGAATATGAACTTTTAACAAAGTTTAAAAAACACCTGGAAGAAGGTAAGAATGTAAGATCCATGGAACTGGAAAAAGAGGATCTCATGGTTGTGAAAGATTTGCAATTATTGACCGAAAAGCCAATCATTTATTTAGCCAATGTGGACGAGGAAAGTGTTCAAAACGGAAATGAATGGAGTGAAAAGTTGAAAGACTCAGTCAGTGCGGAAAATGCTGAGGTCGTGATTGTGTGTGCTGGTTTGGAATCACAAATCGCAGAATTTGAAGATGTTGATGAAAAGAATATGTTTCTAGAAGAGTATGGTTTGAAAGAATCAGGCTTAAATAAACTGATTAAGGCTGCGTATCATCTTCTTGACCTTATTACTTATTTCACAGCAGGAGTTCAGGAGGTGAGAGCCTGGACAATCAAAAAAGGATGGAGCGCGCCTCAGGCAGCGGGTGTTATCCATACTGATTTTGAAAAAGGGTTTATCAAAGCTGAGGTAATCAAACTTACAGAATATCAACAATACGGATCAGAGCAAAAATGCAAAGAGGCTGGTAAAATGGCTATTGAAGGAAAGGACTACATCGTAAAAGATGGAGACATCATGCATTTTAGATTTAATGTTTAACCAATTTTCCTTTTCCAGAATGGATGCTTTATTATTTTAGGTTTATGCAGTGTGATGCAATGCAAGCCTCCTCCATAATAGTTAAGATCAAGGCTGTTGAGCATTACTGCTTTCCGATTGCTAAAGACTTTCTGAAGTATTTGTTTTGCTGCTTCATCTTTTTCTCTGATAAAATCTGGATCACCTTCTTCATAGTAAGAAGGGATAACTACCGATTGATTGGTGAGCACAAAATTAAGATAGCTAGTAACCGGAGTGTAATAGATATCTTTACCCTCAAATTTCGCATCATTAAACAAAACAGGAGCCAGTGGAACCCTGATAATCTTAAAAGGATTTCCATCCTGGTCTTTTGACTTTGTTAGGATATCATAGTTTTCTTCTAATCTTTCCTCTACAATTTTGAAGTAACTGTCTCGTTTTAGGTCTGCTTCATCAACCTGGGCTAGTAGAATGGTGTTTTTGTCTGCAAATCTGCAGAATTCATCAATGTGTCCGTTAACGCCATTTCCGTAAATATTATCATGTACAGGTCCATTATCAAAAGAATCATCTTGTGGAACACCCCTTTTTAACCATATAATATTTTTCTGATTTAGTCTTTCTTTATACTCATTTTCAATTTCCACTAAGCTCAAATTTGGGTTAATGAATTTTTCATAACTTTCTATTAATAACATTGTTCCCTTGCCGTTAATCTCTCGTCCCCCACCTTCACTAAACATTTTACTTTTAAAAAAGGAAAGCTTCATCTTATCGGAATATTGTTTACCAAATAGGTTGTATTCCTGGCTGTTTTCGTGATCGTAGTGAAAGTTAAGAAGGCTCTGATTTCCTTTTTCGTCTTCCATAAATGTTGGTCCATAATCACGAATCCATACATTGTCCTCTTCTAGGTTGAATGGAGCTAACGCAATGTTATCAAGCAGTATGCCCCTCTCAATAAATAACTGATATAACTTTTCAGGATTATGGTTGCGTTCATTATAAAAGAACGTCACATGATCATGTTTGGCAATGATTTGTGTGAGGTTTAGGATCGTTTCTTTGAAAGTAGGATTCCAGCAGATAAAGGTGCTTTCCTGTTCATCAAACTCCGCAGCAGTGAGTAATAGATGCTCATCTTGGTTTAGTTCATTGGAACATCCAAAGAGAAAAAGAATATTCAATAACAGTACAATTAAACAGTTGCGCAACCCATGAGCCCCTGTTTTCTTGCTGAAATTGTTCATCTTAGGTCAACTGAAAAAATTGTTTATTCTCCATGATTCTTGAACGGAAATAATTAACTGTTGGTTAATCAATCTTAAATATCATTTACAATTCTGATAAGATTTTGATTTCCTTAAGCGGGTGTTTGAATATTTATTATAACCTTCCACTTAGATTGGTATAACCTACTAATTCATCAAAATTATTAGCTGGGTTACGGTAGTAGCATAGGATTTCATATTGGTTTTCTGTCTGAGCAAAGTTTCCTTCAAAAAACCATGGTTTTTGTTCACCTGATCTGAGCCAGTACATATAATCATAATAGCCTTGCTTGAGGAGTACTTTGCCTTTATAGCTCATAGAAGTAGAATCATAATGCATTTCGTTTAAATCATTTTGTTGCCAGTTATTAAACATTCCTGTTATGAACACCTTCCCATTCACTGGATTTGACTGTAGTTCGAAATGCGTTACTACATATTCACTTTGCAACTGGACGTCCATTGGGTCTTTATTTTCAATGGAGAAATTGCCGTTAAGGTCTTCATTCACCTGTGTATAGGCAAGTTGCCCTCTTGACTTATCAGGGGTTATATAAGCATTAATTGGATCTGACTGCTTGTTGATAGCAGAAACATTGATGGAACGGACATCAGTCGTTCTTAGGTCGAAGAATCGGAATTCATTTAATCCCATGAAATTGTTTTCAAGCGTATAGTTATCGTAACGTGCAAATAATTGGTCATTTCTGATCAATGAAGGCTTCAAATCGAAAACTGCAGATTCCCATCTGTGATTTTGCAGAATTACCGTTTTGTAGTCAGAATAGATGTCTGAGTTTGGGAAAGCGGAAAAGTTAATGGAGAAGACCACCTGCTGATTGGTATTTCGAGATGGCACATTTGCACTTAACCTTAATTCAGGTGAAATTTTTGTGCTGTTGCTAAATGCTAATATCCTACGAGTGAAAACCAGGTTGTCTGGATGGTCTGACCTGTTTACCTTGAGGATATAATTGCCAGATATGGTAGGTGTAGGTAGTTCAATATAGTATTGGACGTAGGGAGTAATTGTGTTTGCAGAGTATTCAATTTCCGAGATTTGAAAAGAATTGTAGACATTCAAGAAACGGATATCTGCCAGACCTGATGGTTTCCAGTCTGCGTTGCAATGAATGAAGCTCACAGATAAATTATCGGCATCCTGTTCTAAAAGATCAAAAAGAAGAATTACGCTAGGGTCATTAATTGGGATAACTGGTGTTTTTAAACCTTCGTGATCAAATATTTGCACCTGACCTACTGTGGGGTCATAATCGAAGTTATCATATGTTATTTTTTTAACATTTAATTGCTTTTGATTGGTGGTGACAGGCACACAACTTGTCATAGTAAGTAATAATGCCATGATAAAATTGCATGCTGTATGTATATTTTTGTCTAAGATCATTGCAACTATTTATTTCGATACAGAGTCTTTCATGTTAAGATAAGTAATCTGGATGCATTTCAGTGAAGAAGAATTAATCAAAGGCTGCTGCAAACAAAATGCGAGCGCTCAGCAACAATTGTATGATACATTCGCACCGCGAATGTATGCTGTTGCTTTGCGCTATTCCAAAATGGAGCAGGAAGCCGAAGATATTCTTCAGGAAGCTTTTTTGAAGATCTTTAATAAGATAGAGGATTTCAGAAAAGATTCTTCTTTAGCGTATTGGATAAAACGTATTGTAATTAATACGGCTTTAAATCACCAAAGGAGTAAGTTGTATTTATATCCAATGGTGGATATAAATGATCTTTACAAGCATAGTACAAACGAAGTTGCAATTTCTTCATTAAGCCAGAAAGAACTTCTGGGTATGATCAAGAGACTACCTAATGGGTGTCAGGTTATATTCAATCTTTATGCTATTGAAGGCTATAAGCATCACGAAATTGCTCAAATGCTTGACCTAAGTGAAGGTACATCAAAATCCCAATATGCGAGAGCGAAAAGTTTATTGAAGGATTGGATTAATGAAAGCAATAAAGTGAATTATGGCAAGGCGGGAGAACTTTGAAGATGACAGCTTTGAGCGTGAGTGGAAGGAGACTTTTGAGCATGCCTCTGAGCAGCCTGATAAGCGAGTATGGGGCAATATAGAGCGGGAGCTTGCCTTTAAACAATTGGCGGTACTTCAACGAAAAGCACATTTTTATAAGTGGACTGCAGCTGCAGCCATTTTTGTAGCTGCATTTTTTGGTATCAACTATTTTATTTCAGACGAACTAGTCCAAAAAAGTTCGATTACTAATGCTGTTGAAAAGCCTGAATCATTCACAACATCATCTGATGATTTAAATGAATATCAGGTAGATAATAATACAGAAGTAGAGGAAATTTCAACTTTAGAGCTATCTAAATCAAACGGCAACAATAATATTGGAACAGGTGCTACTCAAAACTCAAATATGTTCATCATATCTGATAATGATGAAGATACCGCGGACTTCTGGCCCCCTTCCAAAAGTTATGAAGAAATCTCATTGAGTAAGAAGTCCCTGAATCAATCCTATATAGCACATCAAATTTATTCAGATCCAGAAAGGAAAATGTACAAAAAACCTATCAATGCGAAATTTGTAAAGAAGAGTACCCGAAAATTGAGTGAAGATAGAAGGTTCTGGGCTGGCGTAGGTGTTGGGTCTGGAAGTTTTGATCCAAACTACCAATCTGGTGCTACAAACTTACTAGCAAGTAGTCTTAATCTGGCTACCGCTGAAAATTATTCAATTGCCAACACTGCTAGAATTGATAACCAATCTCCTACTGTAAGAGAAGGAATGAAGGGAGGCAGCTCAATCGATATGGGACTTAATTTTGGGATTAGATTAAGCGAGAATTGGTTGTTGGAAAGTGGAGTTTTTTATACCCAATCTGATGCTATAACACAAACCAATGTAGTGGTGGCATCTCCAAATGTGGTCGAACCAATTGCCGCTTCATCTGAAACAAGAGGAGTAACTCAACTGAGTAGTTTGGTGAGCGAGGAGAAGTTGATACAGTATGATTACCAGGATGTTAGTTTGAATAATCAATTTCAGTTTGCCTCTTTTCCCCTTAAAGCAGGGTATATATTGGTTGACAGGAGATTAAATATAGTTGTAAATGCTGGCGTTTCAACAAATTTATATCTTGGTAACAAGTTAATTGATCCAAATAGTGAGGTGGCTAATGTATCAATTGGTCCTGGTGATACCTCTCCATATCGTGAAGTTAGTTTTGCCGGCCTAGGTAGTTTGCAGGTAGGATATTCAATTTTTGATCAGGTATCATTTACAGTAGAACCTTACTTGAGACATCCAATCACTTCTTTAACAAAGGAAAATACCACATTCAATGCCGCCCCTAGTGGCATTGGAATAAATACAGGGATTCGGTACCGTTTTAATTAGATTTTTCCAACTATTTTTTCTGTTCACGTGTCGTAATTATAACAATGAATAATTAACTGCCATGGAAGAAAAAAATCAATCACAGCCATTAGAATTAAGAAAAGAATTGATCAAGCTAACTACTCTTTCATTGATTGTTCTTATCCTCCTTGCCCTTTTCTATGTGGTTTAAGATCATAGAGAATTAAGAAGTGCTCACATAATCTAGTAGATATTCTGTCTTATCTCAGAAGATAGCTAGCTTTGGATCTCCATTAATTAGCTTATGTCTGATAAATCGATTTCTTCTTTTATTGAAAAGCACTTCCTGCACTTCAACGCAGCTGCTCTTGTAGATGCTGCCAAAGGATATGTGACACACTTGAATCAAGATAAAAAAATGCTTGTCTCTCTTGCTGGCGCAATGAGTACAGGGGAGCTTGGTATTTCGTTTGCCGAAATGATTAGGCAAGATAAACTGCATATTATTTCGTGTACAGGTGCCAATCTAGAGGAAGATATCATGAATCTTGTAGCTCACTCGCATTATAAAAGGATCCCTAATTACAGAGACCTTACGCCAGCAGATGAAGGAGCGCTTCTTGAAAAGGGATTAAATAGAGTTACTGACACATGTATACCTGAGGAGGAAGCTTTTAGGAGAATTCAAGAACATATTTTCAGGATTTGGAAAGAAGCTGAGGAAAAAGGAGAAAGGTATTTTCCTCATGAGTTTATGTATAAACTCCTGAAAGGAGGAGCGCTTGATAAATATTTTGAAATAGATCCTAAAAACAGCTGGATGTTGGCGGCAATGGAAAAAAACCTTCCCATTATCGTTCCAGGGTGGGAAGATTCGACCATGGGTAATATTTTTGCAAGCTACTGCATGAAAGGGGAGTTGAAACCTAGTACAATGAAATCCGGCATTGAGTATATGACCTTCCTTGCAGATTGGTATACCCAAAACGCGGGAGATCAAGGCATTGGGTTTTTTCAGATAGGTGGGGGTATTGCCGGAGATTTTCCGATTTGCGTGGTACCCATGCTTTATCAGGATCTTGAACTAGAAAACACACCCTTCTGGAGTTATTTCTGTCAGATATCTGATTCGACTACTAGTTATGGATCTTATAGCGGTGCTGTGCCTAACGAGAAAATTACCTGGGGAAAATTGGCTGTTGATACACCAACGTTTATCGTTGAGTCTGACGCTACAATTGTGGCTCCTTTGATATTCGCCTATGTGCTGGGGTGGTAGCTAGTTTTGTGTTTTGGGGTCTAGTTCACCTCTCATGAATTGGTTGTATTCTTCACACGTGAGGTAGGATTCGCCTAAAGAATAAGGACAGGTTTTGTATATTCTATCAAAGGGGCCATTTTTAATAATCACGCCAGTTCCATTACAAACAGGACAGATCATTTTTTGTAATCCGCCACAATTATAATCATCCCCCTGTAGCTCTTTTTGGATAGCTGCTGTTTGTGTTTTACTTATTTTGACATATTCTTCTTCTGCTAATTGCAGATACTTGATAGACATAGTGTAATATCTTCCTTGTGTACCCTTCAATTGAATGTATTTATTGAGCCAGTTAATGCTTTGTTTATACTTATTGACATGAAAGCTATTTCTCCCAAAATAATAAGCCATTTCAGACGGAAGCGATTCCATATTGTTCATCACAAACAAAAATTCTTTTTGAGCTGCTTCATAGTCTCCTGCCTCCATCATGCTAACACCCTGATCCATTCTCCTTGTCAATTCACCATCAAGTACTGATTGACTGTACAGGCAGGTACTTAGTAACATTAAAACACATACTGATTGAAATCTATTCATTTGAATGTAAAGATGTGAAATAATCAGGTATTCTATAAAAGAGCCCCTATTCTTTCTAAGAGCATCTAAAATGATACCAAGTTTTCCATATCTATTACATTTGTGTTTGTTTATTAAAAACGGGAACAATAATTGCACATCCAAACGTTGAGTAAGCAAGATAAATATTATTAGTTTGTATCTAAAGGCACATCTTTTTCTTCTTTCATCTATTATATTAATTGGCATCTCATTCGGCCAATCAACCCGTGATGCTAAGCCCAAGGATCCACCACCACCTGCTTATCAAGCTAATAAGGTGGAGAAAAAGGGCTTTCTTGGGATATTCAAGAAGAAAAAGAAAAAAACAGTATTCAATAAGTCCAGGGAGGAAGAGGTAACAGCGTTTAGGGCTCGACTAAAAGAAGTTTATAAAGAGAAGGCGAAGGAGGAAAAAATGGCACAAGATCCTCAATATACTAATCCTAGATATTTCGGACACAAAAAGCCTCCAAAAAAGCGTCCCCCTGAAAAAATGAAATTCTGTAAGGAATGTGGACTTAAGCACTGAGCATCCAATGAAGGTTGCGAAAAATATTCTATGTAAAGGAAGGGTTCAAGGTGTTTTCTTTCGGGCTTCTACCAAAGAGCATGCAATATCCCTGGGATTATGTGGATGGGTTAAAAATCTTTTAGATGGATCAGTTTTAGCTCATGCAGAGGGAGCAGAAGTCAATGTAAATAAATTGGTTGATTGGTGTAGGATTGGTTCAGCAAATGCGATAGTAGATTCAGTAATCGTTAATGAAGCAGAGGTGAATTATTATATAAGTTTTGAAATTATCCATTAGCATAGCTGATGATCTTATTTCGACTAAACTTCACCACAAACTGGTTCAATACGAGACGTCGAATACTGTAAAAATGAAATTTATAATTAGCATCTTGTTGAAGAACACAAGCCTTGAGAATTCCCCTGTAAACTTCAGGGTTATCAGATAGTTGGTCAATCCATTCACTAAATTTCTCAGACCAATTCTCTGCATATACTTCGTAATGACTTCTACCATCCCAGATAAACTCTAGCTGGTTATCTCCAATGGTAAAACGATAGATAACAGAAAGTAATTCGTAGAACTCCTTCAAAAAAGTGGTGTCATATTCTTTGGTATCCTGTATTCTAAGGATGAAGTCGTCAATTAGCCCCATTGGGTTTTCTGCGAAAACATATTTTTCCTTAGCTACTTCTACCCATTGATCAAGCAAGCGAGGTTCCACAAAAGCTTGAGCTGCTCTTAAAATTTGATTTTTGTCCTGGTCGAAATACTTATCCTGATAATCCATAAAAAAAGGGAATAGTAAACTATTCCCTGCAAATTTATTAAAAATCCTTTATTAGCGTTTAACTCTTTTCGAAAGTAAAAGACCAGTTTCCATCAAATCCGGCAATTCGACTTGAACCTGTTATGGTAAATGTGACAATCAGTTGAGTTGCAGAAACTGCTTGAACATTTAGTGTAACTCCATCATTTCTAATTACCTCAGAAATAGAACTTCCAAAAGTCCATGAAGTTTCTAAAGGCCATACGTCACTCGCTCCATTATCCGACGGCACATTTGAAACAGCTATTGTTCCACCATCCACATTTCCCGATAGGACAGCAGTGAGGCCGTTCCATTCAGGCCTTACGGTTGTGCCTAACTCGGCACCATCAGTAGCAAGTGCCCAGGAACCTACAAGTTTTGCAACTTGCTCTTCCTGAGGAGTAGGACCATCATCTCCACCGTCCCCATCACTTTTATTACAACTAATAAATACAATAAGAGATATGAACACTAAGGCAGTTAGTAAATCAGTGACTCTTTTCATAATTTGTGTATACGTTAATTTATATACAATCAAAAGTATTCTTTTTTTAAGGATTATCAAACCCTATGATCATTTATTGTGGATGTGTATAGATAACGGTTAGGTCCGTGTATTGGTGAAACTACTTTTTATACTTTTCAATGTCGATCACTTGTTCACAAAAAGTATATTCTTTCAGCTGATTTGAAGCGATAACGATAGACTGGGATTCCTTTTGCTCATGAATATTCTTTAAATACCAATCTATGCCTTTAATATCCAGATTAGTTGTTGGCTCATCAAGAAAAATAATTTCTGATTCAAAGTAAAAGGCAAGACTCAACTTTAATCGCTGTATCATCCCTGAGGATAGTTCTATTAATGGTTTATTAATAGCCATAGAAAGCTGAGCTAACTCAGCAATTTCGTCTGCTGAATAATTTGACTTTTTGAAGTTTTTATGAAATGAAATCATTTCATGGACAGTGAATTCATTAATGATTTGAACGTAAGGTGCCACCAAACTAAAGTTCAATTGTATATTTTCTTCATCATTCTTTGATTCAGTATGATAGCTGATTGTTCCTTCAGAGGGACTTAAATAATTACATAGAATTTTTAGCAAGGTGGACTTGCCGGCACCATTTGATCCAGTTATTGCAATTTTCGATCCGGTTGGGAATTCGCAGGAAAAGGACCTGAAGATCCACTCCCTGTTATATTTTTTACCAAGTTGGTCGGTTATGATATTCACGATTAGTAGATACCTTTCATCACACCTCTTGGGCTGTTTTTAATGAAGCTGTGTATTTGGGTTTTGAATTTGCTTTCAGGTATTTCTGATGCTACCTGATCCAGCGCCCTACTAATATTTTGATTTTGAATGTAAATGATTCTATAAATGTCGTCTATAGATCGAATATCATCTTCAGAAAACCCTCTTCTTTTCAGCCCTACAGTATTAATCCCAACAAAAGAGAGCGGTTCGCGAGCTCCTTTTACATATGGAGGCACGTTTTTACGTACGAGAGAAGCACCACCGATGAAGGAATGTTCGCCGATGACAACGAATTGCTGAACTGCCACGAGACCCTCAAGGATTGCATAGTCACCGATTTCAACATGTCCCGCAATAGAGACAGAATTTGCCAATACACAATGATCGCCAATGATCGTGTCATGCCCCAAATGGACATATGCCATAATTAGACAGTCTTTTCCTACACGGGTCACTAATTTGTCCTTTGTGCCGCGGTGAATCGATACAAACTCACGTATAGAAGTATTATCGCCAATTTCAACAGTGGTGTATTCGCCTTCAAATTTTAAGTCCTGAGGAACTGCAGAGATAACGGCTCCTGGAAAAATTTTACAATTCTTGCCAATCCTTGCCCCTGGAAATATGGTAACATTCGGACCTATCCAGGTATTGTCTCCAATCTCTACATCCTCATAAACGGTTGAGAAAGGTTCGATGATTACGTTTTCACCAATTTTGGCTTCCGGGTGGACGTTGTTTTGAGGTTTTGTCATAGGTCTTTTCGTACAATACTTGCGGTCATGATTCCTTCACAGGCAAGGTTATTTCCAACATATGCACTTCCTTTCATTTTCACAAAACCCCTTCTGATAGGTTGTAGTAATTCACATCGGATAACTAATGTATCTCCCGGCAATACCATTTTCCTAAATTTAATATTTTCAAGACCGAGAAAATAAGTCCAATAATTTTCAGGATCAGGCACGCTATTCAGGACAAGTATACCTCCGATTTGAGCCATTGCCTCAACCTGTAAGACACCTGGCATCACCGGGTTACCAGGGAAATGTCCTGCAAAAAAGGGCTCGTTGAATGTTACATTTTTAATGCCGGCAACTTGTTCATCATCCAGGTGAAATATCTTATCAATTAGCAAAAATGGATATCTATGTGGCAGGATTTTGTGGATCTTGTTGATATCCAATACTGGAGGAAGCTTAGGGTCGTATTGAGGCACATTGTTTTGCTTGGTCTCAAGCATGAGCTTCTTGATCTTTTTTGCAAAGGCCACATTGGCAGCATGCCCTGGTCGTGCAGCCAGAATCTGTGCCTTAATAGGTCTTCCTACGAGCGCTAAATCACCAACGACATCCAATAATTTATGCCTGGCTGGTTCATTTTTATATCTAAGTTCTACGTTGTTGAGGATCCCTTCTTTACTGGCTTCAATTTTTGGTTTACCCAAGAGATCTGCCAAATGGTCAAGTTCATTGGGCTTTATTTTCCTGTCCACAACCACAATAGCGTTACTGAGGTCACCCCCTTTGATCAAATTATGCTTATAAAGCTCTTCTACCTCATGAAGAAAGCAAAAGGTTCTTGCAGTAGAAATCTTCTCTTTAAAATCCTCAATGTTGTTTAGTAGCGCGTGTTGACTACCTAAAACTGGCGAGTTGTAATCCACCATCACGGTGATCCGATAATCATCAAGTGGAAGTGCTGCAATTTCAACATCTCGGTCCTTGTCCTGATAGAAAACACTTTCCGGGATTTCAAAGAACAAACGTTGCGCGGCCTGTTCCTGTAGTCCAACTTCTTCAATGGCATCGATGAACATTCTGGAACTTCCATCCATGATAGGGGGTTCAGGTCCGTCCAATTGAATAAGCACATTGTCAATCTCTAAACCGACCAGGGCTGCAAGTGTGTGTTCAACTGTATTTACCCGTGCTCCGTTTTGCTCAATGGTTGTTCCTCTTGATAGGTCAACGACATTGTCCACATCTGCGTCAACAATGGGTTTGCCATCTAAATCTATTCTTTGGAATTTGATTCCATGATTTGGCTTAGCTGGCGTGAAAGTCATATTCACATTAACACCAGTGTGCAGTCCAATACCCGAAACAGTAACAGGTGCTTTTATTGTGTGCTGATTAGATTTCATCCTTTTCCTTCGTGGGGGACAAATTTAGAATTTTTTGTTCAAGTTCCTGAATACGTTTCATGACCTCGGGGAGTTTTCTGAATACGATATATGACCGCATGTAAGAGCCTTTTTCAAAGGCAGGAGCTCCAAACATGGTTTCACCAGCTGGTACATCCTTTGATATACCGGCTTTTGCCGCAATAATAACGCCGTCACCCACCTTGATGTGTCCTACTACGCCTACTTGCCCGGCAATAATTACTTGTTTTCCGATCTTTGTACTTCCGGAAATTCCTGTTTGTGCAGCAACAACAGTATTGTTTCCAATCTCTACATTATGGGCTATCATCACCATGTTATCTAGCTTGACACCCTTTTTGATAATCGTGGACTCAAATGTTGCACAATCAATGGTGGTATTGGCTCCGATATCTACATGATCTTCAAGGATAACATTGCCTAATTGTGGAATCTTCTTGTAGCTACCATCTTTTTGGGGAGCAAATCCAAAGCCATCTGAACCGATAATGGTTCCAGCATGTATGGTGCAGTAATTTCCTATTTTAGTTCCTGCATAGATTTTCACACCCGGGTGAAGAATACAATTATCACCAATGGTCGTATTGTCTCCGATGAATACCTGTGGATGTATCTTCACATTATTTCCGATGAATACATTTTTACCAATATAACTGAAAGCACCTATATACGCTTTTTCCCCATACTTACTTTGGTCCCCAATAAAAACAGGCTCTTCAATTCCCTCTTTTTGAAAGCTGGTAAGTTTTTCATACTCTTCAAGTAGTGCGGTAAAGCTTAGGTATGGGTCATCTACTTTAATTAGCGTAGTGTTAAAATCTTTCGTAGGCTTAAAGTTTTTAGAGACAATGACAGCTGAGGCATTTGTTTCGTAAACAAAGTGTTCGTATTTGGGATTTGAAAGAAATGAAATAGATCCAGGTGAGGCATCATCAATTCCACTTATTTTGTGCACTTTTTGCTGGCCGTCACCGACAAGCTCTCCATTGATTAATGCTGATATCTGTTCTACTGTAAATTCCATCAAATAATTCCTCTGGCTTTTGAAGCCTCACAAAGATATGTTTTTGGGATAGCTTAGGTAATGTTTTTTAACGATTTTACTAATGGCTTTGATATTAGGAAGATCTGCGGCATTGGCAACGTCAATAACCTCACCGGATTTTGTTAAGATATTAATAGAACTGTCTTTTGCGACATAAGCCGAATTACTTACGCTTCCCTTTTGCACAAAGTATTTAACATGCTTTTCGTCCATTCCGGTCTTTTCTATAAGGTTTTTACTTATCGTATCCAGTTGTTCCTTCTGAATTTTCTCATTGGAAAAATCAATCTTAAAAAGCTTTCTCCTAAGCAGGCCCTGGCTCAATTTTTTTAAGACATAGTCATCATGCTGCGCCCAGAATTTGATCGACCCCCAGATGTCAGTATCATCTAACATGCCAAATACATCAAGTAGTTCATTGTCCTGCTGGAAATCATGAGCAGTGATGTCCTGTTCAAGGAAAATTTTCAAAGCAGGCGTTGCAGGAACTTCAGTGCCTGATTGGGTGAGCCGTTTAGCCCTTTTCATTAGCGATATAAGCATGGATTCCGCACTCACAGAAGCTTTATGGAGATAGACCTGCCAATACATGAGTCGTCTGGCATTAAGAAAGTTTTCAATGCTGTAGATTCCCTTTTCCTCCACCACAAGATTATCTTCTACCACATTAAGCATTTTGATAATTCGCTCAGAACCGATGGTCCCTTCCAAAACGCCAGTAAAGAAACAGTCTCTTCTGAGGTAGTCTAATCGGTCGGCATCCAGCTGGCTTGAAACCAATTGATGAAGAAATTTTCGGTGGTATTTTCCAGTGAATATTTGAATGGCCAATGATAGCTTGCCACCGAACTCATCATTTAATTTTTCAAAAATCCATAGTGAGATTTGCTCGTGGTTCACATTTTTGAATAAGCTAAATTCAAGTGTATGCGAAAATGGTCCGTGACCGACATCATGGAGTAAAATAGCCATTTGAGCAGCCTCGTATTCAGCCTCAAAAATCATGACCCCTTTACTTCGAAGCGTGTCAAGTGCTTTAGTCATTAGGTGCATGGCTCCCAGTGCATGATGAAATCGAGTATGTAGCGCTCCAGGGTAGACAAAATCCGTCAGACCAAGTTGTTTAATCCTTCTAAGTCGTTGAAAGTAAGGATGCTCAATTATGTTATAAATATTCCTGCCAGGGATTGTGATAAATCCATAAACA
Source organism: Marinoscillum sp. (assembly GCA_043554545.1). Taxonomy (GTDB): domain Bacteria; phylum Bacteroidota; class Bacteroidia; order Cytophagales; family Cyclobacteriaceae; genus UBA7330. The sequence goes on from CP121337.1 coordinate 859,679, forward strand.
GGGTCATTTAAGATTTTCTTTTCGTTCAAAGGTGGATTCTTTTTAGATATATTGCCTTTATGCTGTAAAATTACAATCCATAGCTCAACAATTACGTATGACTAAGATTAAAGACGATAAGTAATGAATTATAAAATACTCTGGGCAGACGATGAAATTGACCTCTTAAAGCCACATATCCTATTTCTTTCAGCCAAGGGATATTCGATTACTCCTGTAAACAGTGGGGCAGATGCGCTTGAAGAGATAGATCATAATACATTTGACCTGGTTTTTTTAGATGAGAATATGCCGGGGATGTCCGGCCTGGAAACCCTAAATTACATTAAGTCTACACATCCAAATCTACCGGTGGTAATGATTACCAAGTCAGAAGAGGAGGAAATCATGGAAGAAGCAATAGGAGCAAGAATTGCTGATTATCTGATTAAACCGCTCAATCCCAATCAGATTTTACTTTCGGTAAAAAAGATTTTAGATAATAAAAGAATTGTTTCTGAACATACCAATCATGGTTATCAGCAAGAGTTTATGCAATTAAGTATGGATTTGCAAGATGTCGATGACTTCAAGGGTTGGGCTGAGATTTTCAAAAAGCTAGTTTACTGGCAAATTGAAATTGACAACACCGAAGATAAAAGTATGGAGGAGGTGTTAAACAATCAACGTGTAGAAGCCAATCAGCAGTTTTCAGATTTTATTGAAAATCATTATCTGGACTGGATCACAAATCCTGATGTGGAACGACCTTTATTATCTCATCAGGTATTGAAGAAAAAGGTGTTTCCCCTACTTAGTGAGGACACATCGGTCTTTCTTATTGTAATTGATAACCTTCGACTTGATCAATGGGAAATATTGGAACCAGAGATTGCAGAACTTTTTAATATTGAGCAGAAGGAATCCTACTATTCGATTTTACCAACAACGACTGCATATGCCAGGAATTCCCTATTTGGAGGTATGATGCCTTTGGATATTGCAAATAACCATCCTGATTACTGGGTAGGAGAGGATGAGGAAGAATCGAAGAACAATTATGAGAAGGAATTACTGGGAGTGAACCTAAAAAAGGAGAAGAAAGATATCAAGTATTCCTACAATAAAATTATACGGACCCTGGAGGGAAAGCAGATTGTTGAAAGTGCTACGAATCTTATGTCAAATCAATTAAATGCAATCGTATTTAATTTTGTAGACATGCTCTCTCATGCTCGTACGGATATGCAAATGATTCGTGAATTAGCACCAGATGAATCCGCATACTTATCACTTACAAAATCATGGTTTTCCCATTCTTCTCTTTTTGACCTGCTTAAAATTCTGGCCATAAAAAAGAACGTGAAAGTTGTGATCACTACAGATCATGGTACTATAAGGGTAAAAAAACCCTATAAGATCATAGGAGATCGAAAGACGAATACAAACCTAAGATACAAAATAGGGAAGAATTTAAGCTTTGAAGAAGCAGGTGTATTCTACACCAGAAACCCTGAGCAGTTTAGGTTACCAAAGACTAATGTGAGTAGCACTTTTGCTTTTGCCAGAGAAGAATTTTTCTTTGCGTATCCAAATAACTTTAACTACTACGTAAACCATTATAGGGATACTTTTCAGCACGGAGGAATCAGTCTTGAGGAGATGATCATTCCTTTTGTGGTTTTGGGTAATAAGTAAATGAAACACAAGGTTTTAACGATTGAGGATCTGAAGGAAGTCACAGCAGAGATCATTAGCAAATTAAATGACTTCAGGATTTTTTGTTTTGATGGCGATTTAGGTGCTGGTAAAACCACTTTGATTAAATCGCTGGGCATTGCAATTGGCATTAAAGACGATATCAGTTCTCCAACTTTTTCTATTGTCAATGAATATAGAGATCGAGATTCTTTCCCAGTGTATCATTTTGATTTTTATAGATTAAAAGATGAAGAAGAAGCTTTTGATATTGGGATTGAAGAATATCTTTATAGCAATAATATTTGCTTGATTGAATGGGCCAATATGTTTCCCGGTTTAATTCCACCTAAACACCTGGAAATAAATATTAAATTAGTGGATGAGAAGTACAGGGAGATAACCCTGATAGAACATGACTGAAAAGATGAAATCCGGGTTTGCCGAATTGGCCCGAGACACAAAATTATATACCCAGGAGGCTCCGATGAGGAAGAAAGCAGGTCACAAAGCCTTGTTTATCGGCGTGCCAAAAGAAATTTCGTTGCAGGAAAGTAGGGTAGCACTAAAACCTGAATCTGTTGATATACTTGTAAGTAATGGGCATGACGTATGGGTAGAAGCTGGTGCTGGGAACTCAGCTCATTTCAGTGATCATGAATACAGTGAAGCTGGTGCCAAGGTAGTTTACAGTTCTAAAGAAGTCTGTCAGGCTGATATTATATTAAAAGTAGAACCACCCACAGATAAAGAAATCAATTTACTCAAACCTGGGTCAACTTTATTCTCTGCCTTTCAAACAGGTAGGCAGTCACGAGAGTATATTGAGTCGCTTAATAGAAAGAAGATCAATGCTATTGGCTATGAGTTTATAGAGGACAAGGTCGGAGGTTTACCCATGGTACGGGCTATGAGTGAGATTGCAGGAAGTACTGTGATGTTAATTGCAGCTGAATTATTGAGTAATACGAATCAAGGGAAAGGTGTTATACTTGGTGGGATCACGGGAGTACCCCCAACACAGGTAGTGATATTAGGAGCAGGCACAGTAGCTGAATATGCGGCGAGAGCATGTATCGGATTGGGTGTTGATATTCAGGTTTTTGACAACCACATATATAAACTTCGTCGAATTAAGCATGCCTTAGGTCAGCAAATTCACACATCCACTATTGATAACGCTACAGTTTTAAAAGCTATTCAGAATGCTGATGTTGTCGTGGGTGCCGTAAGGCCGGAAAAGGGGATGAATAAGTGTATTGTGACTGAGGAGATGGTAAGTCAAATGAAACCGGGTTCGGTCATTATTGATGTGGGTATTGATCAGGGAGGTTGCATCGAGACTTCAGAAATGACTAGCCACAAACGACCTACTTTTCGCAAATATGATATTATTCACTATTGTGTGCCGAATATAGGCTCAAGGGTAGCCAGGACTGCTTCTTTGGCAATTTCAAACATCTTCACCCCAATCATTTTACAGATTGCAGATATTGGTGGTATTGATGAAATGATTTTGGGTAATAAGTGGTTTATGAAAGGTGTTTACACCTATAGAGGTTCACTCACGAATCTTCAGCTTGCCAAGAAATTTAACCTGGGATTTAAAGATTTAAACCTATTAATGGCCGCCAGGTTCTGAAAGAGCCTGGCGGCCTAATGTTTTCTTAGTCTGGTAAAACTTTTACCATTACATTCTTGAATGTGACTTTGCTTCCTGGGTCATGACCCTGAAGCGCAAAAGTACCATTGCTGATTAATCTGCCTTTCATGCTATCTTCTCTCTCAGGATTTTCAGGTTCTGTATAGTTTGCAGTGGTGTCACCATTGACCATTACTACGACATTTTTACCTTTTACTACAATATGTTCAGTGAACCACTCATTATCTCTTGAAGGAGGGTTTTTAACATCCTGAATCGCATAAAGTCCTCCTGTTTTTCTCCAATCGGAATGTGTATTGTTAACCTGAACCTCGTATCCTTTAGAAGGCCATCCGTCTTCCTGATACTCGGTATGAAAATAGATACCAGAATTCGAATTAGGCATGGTCATAACATCCGCCTTAAATTCAAAATTTTTAAAGTTGCCATTGTTGACATCCCCAACATAAAACAAATGTGCCCGGGTACCATTTACAACAATCATTCCGTCTTGTACATTGAAGGTAGAAGGATTTTCACTTGCTTTCCAGCCAGCTAAAGACTCACCATCAAAAAGACTAATCCATGCATCAGTATCTTCGGAAGCTGTAGGGTGTTCAGAGCTTGTAGGATGTTCAGCATCTGCTGATTCATTGCCTTTGGCTGCTTCATCTGTACTCTTTTTTGGAGAGCAGGCAACAGTCAATATAATTAAAAGAATAAATGGGTTATATAACTTTCTCATTATTAGGATTTTTTTACAAATCTAATAATATCCATTCAATCCGAATCGACTCGCAAATAATACTACCAGAAAGATCTGGTTTCCACAATTTAGTGGTTAGGTAATACAAGTACCTCAATATTGCAGGCTTCAGCCTGAATTCAACAAGTAACTGAATTTTTATTTTATTTGTAAAGACTTGCATGATTAGAAAAATGTATCCCAATCAATTTATTTGTTTACTTATCCTTTGGCTGTATAATTTCATGGCTGTTCAGGCCCAGAACAGCCAAATATCAGAAACTACATGGATTTCCTTTCCAACGGCTAATGTTACCAGTTTTGGAGTATATCATTTTAGAAAAACTTTTGAGTTAGACGAAGTACCTTCTCAACTTAAGATTCATATTTCGGCCGATAACCGGTACATTTTCTATGTAAATGGTGAAAGAATTAGCTATGGACCTGCCAAAGGAGATCTGAATACTTATAAGTATGACATTGTAAATATTTCATCAAAACTAAATAAAGGGAAAAATGTATTGGCTGCTGTGGTATATAATGCCGGAAAAAACAAACCCATGGCTTTGTTATCTGTCCAGACTGCATTTTTATTGAGAGCTGAAAGAGAAAAATATTCGTTTTTAAATACTGATGAAACATGGAAAACATATCAAAATAAAGCTTATGATCCGATTACCTACAATGAATTGAATCTGAGGGAATGGCTAAGAGGATACTATGCAGTGGGTCCGGGCGATGAGGTATTTGCCGAAAAGTATCCATGGGGCTGGGAGCGAATTTCATTTGACGATAGTGATTGGAGGGTGCCCGAAAGGCTTAACTTTAATGGAGCAGAACCCTGGAAACTTGTTCCGAGGAATATCGCCTTTATGGATAACCATAGAGAGCAACCAAAAAAAATCAGGCGGGTGGCTGGATTTGAAATGCCAGTCAGCTTCAAAGCTGATGGGTTGAATGTAGTCATTCCAGCTAATACCAAAGCAAGCATCTTATTTGATTACGAGATGTTTACGATGGGCTATCCGGAATTAACTGTTGATAGTGGAAAGGATAGCGACATAAAGATTACCTACGCTGAAGCCTTGCATGAGGAGCCCTATCTAAAAGCACATCGTGATTCTGTAGACGGAAAAATAATGTTTGGGCCTTTTGATATCTTTCATCCAGATGGAGCAAAAAGAACTTTCAGGCCTTTGTGGAAAAGGGCCTATCGGTATGTGCAGTTAGATATTGCTACGGCTGGTGATCCGTTGACTATTGTGTCGTTGCAAAGCGAATATTCAGGCTATCCATACCCTGAAATGGCCACCTTTGATAGTGATAATGATCGGTTAGACGAAATGTTTGATATCAGCTTAAGGACTCTCCGCATGTGCTCGGGAGAGACATACTACGATACTCCTTTTTATGAACAGTTGAGCTATGGGGGAGACAATCGGCCGATTGCTGCCATTTCAACCTATAATTCAACCGACGATAGACTTTTCAGGGAGATGATGCGCATATATCCACAATCAAGAAATATTGAGACCAAGTTATTTAAATCAGCGTATCCATCAAGATTTGATTTTGATATGGGTACCTGGAGTCTCGCGTGGATACAAACACTCTGGGACTATTACGAAACCAGAAAGGATAAAGCATTTACCGAGCAGTTTTTGGACGACATCGAAGGAGTTCTCGCATTCTATCAAAATCACATGGATGAATCAAAAGGAATTCTGGGAAAAATTGAAGGCCACCAATTTGTGGATTGGAGTATGCACAAAGGAAGTCTCCCTACAGGAACGAAGGAAAGAAATGTGTTTGACCACTCAGCCATTCTCACCTTGTATTTTGCTCATACACTGGATTGTGTGGTAAATCTTTATCAGGAACTTGGTGAGATAGAAAAAGCCAAAAAATGGGCTGAATTGGCTGCTGAAATAAAGACAGCATCTGTAGCACAGTATTGGGATTCTGATAAAAAACTATTTGCCGACTTTCCTGATAAGTCTCAATATTCCCAACATACCAATATTCTTGCAGTTTTGTGCGATGCTGCCCCAGCAGCTGATCAGGAAGCATTAATGCAACAGATCATTGACTACAATTTTGACGAAATGGCTAGCTCTTATTTCACATTCTTTTTATTTAAGGCTATGGAGAAACTGGGAAAGGAAGATTTGTATTTCAGTCATCTTGATCACTGGAATTACTTCCTCGATAAAGGTCATACCACTTGTGGGGAAACAGGGTTTATGTCACATGATCGGTCTGACTGCCATGCCTGGAGTGCCTCCCCTGGATACTATCACCTTAGGTTTATTGCAGGTATTAAACCTGCGGAATTAGGATTTGAAAAGGTACTTATTACTCCTCACTTAGGGGAGTTGAAGAGGGTTAAAGCATCGATGCCTCATCCTAAAGGCAGGATTGAAGTTGATTACCAAATAAAAGGGGGGAGAATGATAGGCAAGATATCACTGCCGTCAAACATGACCGGGGCCTTTGTATATGAAGGAAATACAGTTACGCTGAAATCAGGGGTAAATGAATTTGGTATGTAATCACAAAGTTTTCTATCCTACCATTGGGGCAACAATGGTGAATAATGGCTACGGTAGATTGATTTGAATGGTTGATTTATTTGATTCTGAGTTTCATCAACCAATTTGCACAGTATTCCGGCCAGTATCTGTAGGTATCATCCGTATTAATCCCTAAAGAATACCCATGACCACCTGTTGGGAAGAAGTGAGCTTCTACAGGAATATCTTCAGCTACCAGACTTTTATACATCTCAAGGCTATTGGCCACTGGGACAGCACCATCATCCTGTGAATGAAAGATAAAAGTAGGAGGGGTGTCTTTTTTAATTTGCTTCTCGTTAGAGTAGAAAATTTCAAGCTCCTTATCAGGATTTTGTCCTATTAGGTTTGTACGTGACCCCATGTGCGTAAAAGTTGGATCCATGGAAATTACCGGATATGCAAGAATCATGAAATCAGGGCGTGAACTGAGTTGCTCAATTGGATCTTTGTCCTTTGAGTTTCCAGCGCTGAAATGTGTGCCTAATGTGGAGGCAAGGTGTCCGCCTGCTGAAAAGCCCATAACGCCGATTTGATTTGGATCAATATTCCATGTCTCAGCATTTTTTCTAACTATTCTAATCCCACGCTCTGCATCTATGAGTGGACTCAATTCTTTTTTTACCTGACTCTCGGTGTTAGGAAGTCGATACTTTAGCACGATCCCCGCGATGCCCTGACTATTGAGCCATTTGGCAATATCATAACCTTCCCAATCATATGCCAGTACTCCATATCCACCTCCAGGACATATTAATACTGCCTGGCCTGTAGCTTGTCTTTTGGCAGGTAGGAAAACCTCAATGTGAGGTTTGATCACATTTTTAATTACAATGATGTCTCCCTTATTGATTTCTTCAGTTACAGAAGATTTTTTACTGTTGGGAACAGTTCCCTCAAATAAAGGAACTGTAAAAGGTTGAGCTATAACCATATGAATGAATAATAACAAAATGACTGATAATTGTGCTTTGATCATGCTTTGATTGTTATTGATTATCCTTATTGATCCAAAAAGGAGCTGTTACAAACCACAAAATCATTCCAGTACCCATCAGATTTGTATGCATCTCATGACTAATTAGTAGCATGAAAACGAGTATGGAAGGAATTATGGTAAGACCAAGCCCTACGAACGATAGTAGTTTAAGGATTACTTGTCCAAGTGACTTATACATTTTTCTGAAGGGTTTTGTTAAAAATGATATAGAGGAGTGCAGCAACAAACCAACCTGGAAGACCAAGGAAGAAGATGTCTATGCCAAAGTTTATATTAAATATCAGGCATAAAGCAAGGGTAAGCACCCATACGAGTGCAGGTGACAGGTTGAATTTTATGCCTTTTTTCTGAGCGTAATATTGTGTAAAGTTGAATTTATCAGCGAAGTAGTAGTCAATGAAGATAATGGCTCCCATTGGCATAAGCATCAAGCCATAAAGTGCAACAAAATCGAGCAACTGCATAACAAGCCCAGGAAAACAAGCAGCTAGTGTGGTGATCAATCCTGTAAATGCGGTAACCTTCCATGTTTTTGAACTAGGAACAATGGCCTGAAGTGCGAGGCCCGCCCGATAGATAGTAGGAGTGGCCGTTGTCCATCCTGCAATTACGACGCATATTGCTCCAGCAATTCCTGCTGCATTATATGCGATTGGTCCGGGGGCAAATTCAGTACTGTTATTTGATTGGTATAGGAATAGTGCGTATAAGATTCCTGAAGCCATCCATGCAATAAAATGTCCGAGGTACATGCCGGTGGCAGAAGAAAGTCCATATTGCCATTTTTTCGCATACCTGAAAATCGAAAGATCAGCCATCCCAATGTGCATGGCCATATTTGCAAACCAGGCAAAAAATGCGACATGCCAAAAGGTGAATTTACTTTGGCCAGCAAGCGGTACGCCTGTCCAAATTACTTCTTTTGCAATTGGCCAGAAGTCAGACAATTGTTTGATACCTAATTGAGGAAAAACTGAAACTGCAGCTGCAATAAATACCAATATCATCCAGGGAGCAGCAATATTTGCAAATTTTGATACCTGATTATAACCGTACATGGCAATTACAGTGATCACAGAACCCACAAAAAAGACTACAATTACCCAGCTGATGCTGTTTGGATAAGTATCAGTGAGATGAGGCATTTCCATACCAAAAGGAATACCAACGGCTGTAGCAGAAACAGCAATCATCGAGCCGGCCAGAAAGCAGAACATGAGTGCATTTACGATGTTGTAAATGGTTACCAGGTTTTTACCACATATTTTCTCTAATTGAAAATATAACGTAATCCTTTCTTTAACCGCAATGGGCGCTGTAAGGAATGTCCAACTAAGTATGGCCAAGGTATTACCTACGAACAGACCTAATAACAGGTCCATCGCAGAAACACCGTGAGCGACAAACAATGGCCCAATCACAAACTCTGTGCCTGCTGTATGTTCGCCCGCATACATCCCTATGAAATTCTTTAAACTTTTTAGCTTACCCTGGGGTACGGGTTGTCTTTCAAACTCTTCTACAGAGTCCAGATTATCTATGATAGATTTTTTCTTATTCATTTTATTATAGTCCTGTGGCTATTGTTGTTAATCCTCGCTCTTTTACAAGTGATTCTCTTACTTTTAAAGACTTATATGCTTTTGATGGATTGATTGCACCACCTGATTGAAGTCTTGCTTCAGCCAGGATGGGCCTAAGATCATACTGAAAAGCATCCTGAACAATTTCCTGACAGTAAGCCACTTCGTTGAGTTCCTGAGCATTTTTTAATTCTTCCTGATCTACGATAAGTGCCTTTGCATAATTAAGATGGATATTCTGTAAGGATTGAAGTAGGTCTTCTAAAGGGTCTTTTAAGTTATGGCTGGCATCAATCATCCACGCAGGTTCCTTGTTGGTTTTCTCACCTTTGACTAATTCCAGAAAGATCAGGAAAAGTGCATAAGGTTTGATTGCACCTACAGAAATATCATCATCAGCATATTTTGAATCGTTGAAATGAAACCCGCCTAATCGCTGATGAAGTTGTAGTGTTGCTACTATTTGCTCAATGTTTGTGTTTGGTAAGTGGTGACCAAGATCTACAAGCGTGTTGGCTTTTTTTCCTAATGCTGTAACCATTGAAAATGAAGTGCCCCAATCTGGAATTACGGTATGGTAAAATGCAGGTTCAAATGGTTTGTATTCCAGTAGTAATTGCCAGCTATCCGGAATTTTTTCATAGATCTCTTCCAGTGAGGAAAGAGTATTTTTATAAGCAGTCCTAAAATCCATCTGACCAGGAAAAGAGGAACCATCAGCTAACCAAACAGTCAAAACGTTGGCATCCAGCATTTCCCCATATGCGATAACTTCTTTATTGTGGTCTATGGCAAGTTTTCGAACCTCACGGTCTGTATTGCTTAATGAGCCAAACTTATAGGAGTGTTTTTGATCAGGTTGATCCTGAAATGTGTTAGAGTTAACAGAGTTTATTTTTAACCCTTTGGTTTTTAATTCATGCTTTATTGCATTAACATCTTTAGGGATATCCCAGGGTATATGTAGCGAAATTGCATTACAGGACCTGGATAAGGTATTTAACACACCTACATCTTCTATTTTTTGGATGAGCGTTCCAGGCTCGCCGCCACCAGGGAATCTCCCAAAACGAGTCCCTCCAGTCCCTAATGCCCAACTCGGAATTTCAATTTGAAGGTTTTGAACTTTTTGGATAAGCTGCTCAACATCCACTTTTCGCTTAACCAATTGGTTCGCGAGAAAATCAAAATTTTCTTGATGAGAGGCTAACAATTGCTGGTTAGCGTTTTCTATCTGTGCTGCGTTTATATTCATTTGTAATTCTTGATAGGTTCTTCATTTATACTCCAGACCCGATCTTACTGTATTGATATTCACTGAAATCCAGAAAACGAGCTGCCTGGTATTTTTTAAATGATAATAAATCTTCGCTTAAAGGTTTGTTATTCCATTTGTCATGTAGGACTATCGCCGCACCCAATGAAGATGCTCTTGATAGTTTACTGGAGTAGATATTATAATCAGGGTAGAATCCAGCTAATGTATATAGAAAGATTTCATTGGTAGTAAAACCACCCGTAACGACAATGTCTTTCGTTCCCTTCTCTATAACAAGGTCAAGCGACAATTTTTGTAAATAAGTAAGATCCAGAATTAATTGATGGTAAGCTTCACTAAAATTACCAAAAGCATCTAGGTCTACCTGATATTGACTGAAGTCACCGGGAAGAGGGCCTGTTCCTTTCATGGTTTGAGGCAGAAAAACCTGCCCATTATCCGGTTTGATTAATTGACTATTCATGATCACAGGATCAAACTTTATTCGCTTATGATATCCGGAAGGTTTATTGAAATGTTTTTCTAGTTTTAATCTCCAATACTCATATTCATTGCCAAGGAACACCCTGCTTGATTTTACTTTATCTCCCTGATAACTTAAAAAGCTTAAGCAATCTTTTTTCAATTCACTCACGGTCAAAGGAGATTGATTGAATGGGTTCATGCTGATGTTCCACGTTCCTGAAGAAAGTAAAACAAACTTTGATTTTAAAATTTTGAGATAGGGGATCAGTGCAGCTGAGCTATCATGGAGGCCCACACCTATGTCTAGCTTTTTCCCAGCCAGTTGAATTTTATCTGTATGATCTGTTGGTGTTAATTCTGGGAGAAGATCAAGAAGACCCTCTTTCTTAAACCATGCATGGAAGTCTTTCTTTTTAAAGTCCCACATCATCGTATGACAACCAACACTTGTAATCTGGGTGAATTTTTTACCAGTAACCAGGTAGCTGCAGTACTCCGGGAAGTTTAGCGTGGATTTAACTTTATTAAATAGCTCCCTTTTTTCATGCTTTAACCAATAAAGGTGTACTCCAGAATTCAGCATTCCCAGTATGGGAGACTCTGTTTTAAGTGGCAACTCATCCTCTTCATATTTTTTATAAAACTCATCAGGTATCGGTTTGAGATAGTTATATAAACTAGTTGCTCTTTTTCCTTGCTCATCAAGATGAACAAGCGAAGCGCCATAAGCAGAGAAATTTGCTGCAATGATGTTATATGATTTGGACTTACAAAATTTCTCAAGTGTTTCAGGGATCCATTTATCCAGTCTTTCGATGTCTTCAGAAAGAAACTCATCCTCATCAGGTCTTTCTTCGAACTTGAGACCTTTCTCATAGATGATCTCATAGTTCTGATCAAAAATGATGAATTTCTTATTGGTTTTTCCGATGTCAAATATTGCTATGGCTTTCAACGCTGATCCTATTTTTGGCTAATTTCAATTATTGATTGAATAATACAAATTGAAGCATACAAAATAATGCTTAGTCGAGCAAAGAACCCTCCTGTAATGTCCTGTAGTAAGTTCAGGTTGAATTTCTTTTGATTAAGGAAAATGGATTCTTAATCCTCTCTGATTTTTTATTAAGGATAAAGTCGGCTGCTGTTTCACCCATTTTTTTAAAATCAGTAGTGATCACACTAATCCCGCCAAGTAAAATCTCTTTGGCCGGAGTATCATTATAGCAAATGATCCCAATATCTTTTCCGATTTCCAAATTTTGAGCTTTGGAAGTTTTGATGATTTCACAGAGATCATTTTCTTCGATTACAATATAAAGATCTCCTTTATTCAATAAGTCTTGTTGAAAAGAATTGGTGATTTCGTAAGTCAAGCCGTGTGATTCACAAAACCTTGTAAAGCCACTTTTGATTGCTGGTCTATAATGGTTGGTGAGTGGGAAAACAAATTTGAATCTTTTGTATTTGCTAATGACATCATACCCTTCAATAAGAGCTGTTTCAATGTCATGTTCATAGTCTTCATAGACAGAGGCAAATCTTCCTTCAATACCATCTATTTCCTGATTTATCAGAATGAGTTTATCATCTGGTATTTTGTTGATGGTACTTACGAGACTTTGAGTAATTTCATCTACATGCGGCATCACTACATAGTAATCATAATTACCCAGGTTCTCAATGATGATTGATTCTAGTGTATAATGATTGCAATTGTGAATAATCAAATCGATAGTTACCTCTTCCTCATTAAACTTTTTATCAAATGCATTATAGAGCGTTTTTTTCTGCTCGCTTAGCTTATTAAGGAGCATGAGAATCCTGAGTGATTTTGGACCACCTGTGCTGGAAACAAAATACCCTTTACCTTTTACAGGCATGATGAGCCCCTTCTTCTTTAAAATTTTGTAGGCCCTTTCTACAGTGTCTCTTGAGAGATAGAATTCTTCACTTGTCTCATTAATGGATGGAATTCGCTCTCCAATTTTAAAAATTCCATTCTCAATGTCTGATACGATCGTATCTACGATTTGCTTATACTTCGGAGTTTTGGAATCTTTATCTATTTTTAAGAAACTAAGAAATTTGTTTTCTGATGCCTCTGGGTTAGGGGATTGTTGTTCCATGGGGTTGATTAAAATGATTTTGAGCCATTTTACGAATTTTAAATATACCAATATTTAATGACTACAAAATATAGATAAACCAAAAAATAGCGGGTACGATATTTAATTCAGGTATTTGTAAAGCAGCTACAGGGTTATCCTGTTTTATCTACTAAATATAACCCGTATTTTTTGCATCAAACATAGCTTAAATACGATTGCACCACCTAGGAAAGAGATGCACATGGGAATTAATTCTAGCTCTTCCATTCCCCTGGGAATTAGTACCAGGGCTAAAGCTGATAATATGATTCCTGCCCCAAAAGACATCAAGGCGTGAGTGATTTCGTATTTTACCGGACTCTCTATTACATGGTGGTTAAAAAAAATTGCGAGAAGACCACCAATAAATACTGTGATTCCAGCGAAGCCTGAATAAAGGATAAGATCACGTAAGATTGTTTCACTTTCCATTTTCTTCTTACCTATTTCATAAGCATAATAGCTTTTTCAATTTTCTCACTAAAAAGCATCAATACTTCTCCCAAAATCTCAATTTGTTCGTTTACCTGGTTAAAATTACGTTGTTCGATGGCCTCTCTAACTCCTGGCAGTGTTTTGACTCCATAGCCGGTATAGAATCCGGGAGCATATATGTGGTGCTTAAACCACGGACGACCTGGTAATCCATGACTTCTGGTTAGTGCCCGTTCCATGTCCTTCAACAGGAGATTAAGTTTTTGCTTATCCTGGATCGTTAGACTTTTAGTGTGGGTAGCGTTTTTAAATGCCTTTGCTTGTTTATTCAATTCAGTTAATCCATTTTGAATAGGAGCAAAGTTAAAGTAGGGTACTTCTTCTTTAGGTTGTTGAATGATGAAGACCTTTTCAGGATCAGCAGCCAATTGATAAATACCTTCTTCAATTAATTGATTTTCTTTCTTGGTCTCCTCTCTCATGTCTTCGCTAAGCTTAAGCACTTCTTCAACATATTCAGAAATAGTATTAGCGAAGTTTTGAAATTCAAATGGTAGCACTTCTGCATTGGCTAACCTTAATGTGGTCCGTCCAGCAACCTTGACCAGCGTAGTTCCATATTGGAAATCCGGATCTTTAAAGCGTTTATATAGTTCATAAGAATCATACATGGTGTGATATTCGCCACCTGAACTTTCCCCTCCAAAACCCATATTAAAAGAGGCTACTCCGAGATGCTGAAAGAAGGGTGAATAATCAGATCCTGATCCTAATGCACTAAGTTGAAAGTGAGACCAGGATGGCTTTCCTTCCACCATTTCCTTTGCATTTCTTCTTGTAAATAGTGATACATCCTGCACCGGGTCCTGGACGACCTGTGTGATTTCGTTAAAAAATTCTTCCAGGGTATGAGATCCACCTGCATATAAAAAGCCTCTGCCAGAACCATCTGTATTGATATAAGCAACTGCTTTTTCTCTCAATTCATCTGCATAAGTTTCTACCCATTCTGTAGAACCAATAAGCCCTGGTTCTTCAGCGCCCCAGGCACAATACATGATGGTACGTTTTGGTTTAATTCCTTTTTTAGCTAACTCTCCTACGGCTCGTGCTTCTTCCATTAAAGCAACTAATCCACTGACAGGATCATTGGCTCCATGAACCCAGGCATCATGGTGATTGCCGCGAATTACCCATTCGTCTGGAAAGGTGCTTCCCTTTAAGGTTGCAATGACATCATAGGCTGGTTTCATATCCCAATTAAATGCTAGTTTAAGATGTACTTTAGCTGGCCCCGGACCAATGTGATAGGTGATGGGTAATGCGCCTCTCCACGCTGCAGGTGCAACTGGTCCTTCAAGCGCTTCTAGCAATGGAAGTGCATCTTCGTATGAAATAGGCAGTACGGGAATTTTAGTCATTGAGGGAGCTTCCTCTACCTTTAGGCGAGGAGCATTTTTTGTTGCCCCATAGCCTGGAGTTAGTAAGTCCCCCGGAGCGAGAGGTAAATCCATCACCGCACCTCTTTGCACACCGTTTTCATTCTTATAAGGCCCTTTAGGGTAGACGTCACCCTGGTAGTAGCCGTCGTCTTTTGGGTCTGAGTAAATGATGCAGCCAATTGCCCCTTTTTCAGCGGCAACTTTTGGCTTTATCCCTCTCCATGAACCATAGTATTTTGCAATGACGATTTTTCCTTTAACATCGATCCCAAGTTTTTCTAACTCCTCATAGTCTGAAGGTAGTCCATAGTTCACATATACGAGTTCGGCAGTTACATCCCCATCGATAGAAAAACAGTTATATCCTGGTAAAGCTTCATCTGTCTGAGTAGAAGAAGAATCGCCAGGGACTGGTGGTTCAGTAAGGCTGGCAGTGAAAGGCGTTGGACCTGTCATTTCCAGCAATCGTATTTTTGGAGTCGGGAAAAGCACATTGAATTCCTCTACTTTTACTTTGTATCCCCACTCTTTGAGCTTTTCAGCAACAAATTCAACCACTTTTTTGTCGTAGGGTGATCCCAAATGATGAGGCCTTGCTGATAGGTATCTCATCCAATTATCAAGATTCGATGCATCAAGCATTTGATCAAAATCTTTTTCCATTGAAATCTGTGAACTACTCGCTTCTTCTGAAAAACCCGACAAAGCAGGTTGAGCAATGACCGTGGTTTCAATGATTGTAAGAAGAAACAAACAAATAAAAGAGCGTTGAATTGATTGCATATTTTGAGATTAAATTAATTTTTTGAATTGTTAGCTTATTCAATATTAATGTTATACTTATCTAAAAGTCCTATCACGTCAGGAATAGAAAATTTTGCTCCCTGTATACTATTACTTTCAGGGTTGATGGAATAGTTTGCCGAATTCCTAAAATCGGTCAATGATAGGTTAGTGTTATCAAAAGAAGTATTTTCCAGGTTACAGTCGGTAACTGATATTCCCTTCATATTTGCTTCGGTAAAGTCTACACCTTGAAGTTGAGAGTTAAGGAAGGAAGATTTGGTAAGATTCATCTGATAAAATGTAGCATGATTTAATTGACAGCCTTCAAACTTTGCTGCAAATCCAAATGGATTACATCTTTCAAATTGCAAACCAAGCAATTTACTATTTTTGAAAACTACATCCTGAAAAGAAGTCCCAGACAGGTTTGCATTACTTAAATCACAACTATTGAATTCACATTCCAGAAACTTAAACTTTGAAAGGTTAATGTTTGAAAATATGCAATTATTGAACTCACAATATTCATATTCTCCTATGCCTAATTCCTCTTTAGAAAAATCAATATTGCTAAATACTTCTTCATCGAAATAGGATAACGCCATACATATAAAGGTAAGGTGAGCTCTAATATAGCTTAGCAGATAAAACCCTCTTCAGTTCGACCACTAATTCAGGGTTTTGATCTGCCACGTTTTTAGTCTCCTTTTCTTTGGTGGTGTGATCGTAAAGTTCTACGAAATCATCCTCATGAAGAATCATACGATGTGTGTTTGTTCTGATGGATTTGTGATTTCGCCAATAAGCAAATGCTGGATGACCTGCTGAATTTGGATTATTTAAAATAGGTTTTAGGGATTCACCTTTTGCAAATCCCGGAACTTCAAGCCCGGCCAATTCACAAAGTGTTGGGAATACATCCACCGTAGCGACCATGGCATCTGTTTGTTTACCCGCCTCTTCCATTCCTGGATAATGGATAATAAGAGGAGAGTTTAAAGATTCCTCAAATAAGCTATGTTTCCCCCAAATGGCATGTTCTCCGAGGTGCCATCCATGGTCTCCCCAAAGTACCACGATGGTATTTTTATCGGCTCCAGTCCTTTTCAGTTCATCAAGAATCTTTCCTACCTGAGCATCTGCGTAACTGACAGAAGCAGCGTAGTGTCGGCGCACATCATCAGCAAATTCTGAATCTTCGTTTGGGTCTCTTCCCCAGCGGTTATATCTCATGAATTCCCCTGAGCGATGCCAGGTAGTTTTTCCAGCTGGCTTTTCAGGGTGAGGAATCTCAGGGAGCTCAACGCCGTCATACCTGTCATAATAAGATTTGGGTGCACCAAATGGCAGGTGGGGTTTAATGATTCCAACAGCTAGGAAAAATGGTTTCTTCTTATCAGAAGCTAGCTCCTTTAATTGTTTCAATCCTTCGTTAGTTATTAAACCATCCGGATAAATATCATCATCACCTGAAATAGACTGGAAAACATCCATTTTACTTGCATCTACTCTGATTTCGCCGTTTGCCAAACCATGCATCATCCCACGGGGATGCTCCCATTCTTCGACAGGCATCAGGTGTTTATCCCATGCATTTGGCATTTCAATAACACTACCATCATCCCAGTCCTCACCACCACGGCCGCCCGGGTGGTGGGATACCTTTCCAACGGATACAGTTGTATAACCATGTGTTTTGAACCATTCAGGCATACTGGGATCCACCTGTTTTCCTTCGCTGATTTTTTCAGCCCGTTGAAAAAGTGCGTTGTTGTTGGCTGGACCATACTGACCCGTCAATAGGGTGTACCTGGAGGGTCCACAACTTGGCGCATTCACAAAATGCCTTCGAAAGGAAACACCCTTTTTTACGAATGCATCTATGTTTGGCGAACTGATATAACTGGCACCAAAACTTTTAAGCTCTGGCCTTAAGTCATCCACGCAGATTAGGAGCACATTTGGTTTTGATATGCTCTTTGGACTTCCGCAACTAATAATGCTGAGTATTAGGAACAGGAAGGCTCCAATGCTTAGTAAATTTTTCATCTCGTTAAGATAGGGAACTAAAGTATTCTGATCAAATCAGTGTAAATGATATTGGGATAGTTTGGATAACCAATTCAGGAAATTCTAGATAAGTTAGTAGTTGTCAGTATGAATTTGTATTCATAGTAGTTAAAATTTTTTGAAGGGGACTTACAGCCCTTTCTAGGAACTACAATAGCAAAACACCTGCTTTTTTCAATGATTGAAATTTTAGGCTTACAAACCTAAAAGTCTGATATCATAAAAACCAAAAAGTGATGTTGTGATAAACACAACATCACAGGGAAAAACTACTTATTTGACTCCTGAGTAGAATCAAACTAAGAATCAATATTAGTATTCTATTCTATTGGAAAATTGATGAGATTCTAATTGAATATTGAAGTTCTCTCTGCTTTAGCTAATACTGGTATTTTGGAATTAAAAAAACTGTTGATTTCACACTGACTTATTGCTTTTCCATGACCTTTACTCTGGTTGGTGTATCTTTTCCGCTTAGAATTGTCTGGCTGCTTAGCGCAATAGCTTTAATGATTTCTGCCATGTTTTTCATGTCCGGTGTACCAATTTCATCATTTACCGTATGGTAATTGGGTTCGTTGTTTGGAGGTTCCTCCATTTTGGATGTGGAGATTGTATGTGCGGGCACTCCCAGCAGGGCAAAGGTTCTGTTATCACTTCGATAAAATAGATTCTGTTTAGGGTAGGGATCAGGTTCGAAATGAAATTTAGACTTCCTCAGATTCTCTTGAAGGATCTTTCCCATGTTACTTTTTTCAAACCCAGTGATATAAGCACTATTGGTGCCCCATTTACTTTCAGTGCCAATCATTTCAATATTGAACATTGCGATTACTTGATCAGGATTTAGCTGTTCACTAAAATATGTACTGCCAAAACCACCAATCTCTTCAGCAGTAAAAGCCACAAATATCAAGGTGCGCTGATTCTTTTTTATTTTACTAAAATATTTTGCTAGCATCAGTACGGCAGTCGTACCAGCGGCGTCATCGTTGGCGCCGTTATAAATGCTATCAAGTTCTTCATTGGGCTCACCGACACCCAGATGATCGTAGTGTGCTCCAAAAATTACAAATTCATTTTTTTTCGACTTACCCGGTATCACACCAACGATATTCTTTAAGTCTACTTCTGTTAATGTGTTTTTTACCTGTAACCTTATCGTAGAGGGATTAAAATTTGATGTTAAAACAAATATTTGTGATGCTGAAGCTGAAAATTTTGCTCTGTTTGTAAATCTTTGAATTCTTTTAAAACTTTCAGCATGAACAGTATCAATCAGTACTATTTGATTTTTCTCTGCGTCAAATATTTGAGAAAAGGTTTGACTAAAATTATCCTCTTTTTTTATTTCCAATACATCATAGGCATCAAACGAATCAATACGTATTTCAGTCGAGGTTGTATTTGCAGTTACTTTGGCCGTATTTAATGATTCCTTGTCCAGCATTCCAGTTATTTCCAATACTTCTACTTTTATCATAGAAAATTCCTGGAAGTACGATTTGTTATCACCCAAAAAATCAAGTTTGCTTTTTTTAAATTCCGATGCAATAAAGGTTGCAGCTTTATCAATTCCAGGAGTGAAGGGTTCTCTTCCCATCATGTCATCTGCTGACAAAATCTTTTCAATGCGTTCAACTTCTGATGGATTGATTATTTTATCGATTTTTTGAGCAATGGTATATGTGTATACACCTATCAGGGTAAGTGTTAAAAAGATTTTTTTCATGGAAGAATTCTTGAGGAAGTATTGAACGAATGTTAATATATTTTCTGAAGAATGCAATATAAATGAATGCATCTGATCGAGAATCCTGAGAATTTCTATTTTCAGGGAAACGATCACTTTACAATATTGATTATTATCAACTACTTGAATCTAGGTATTTATCAGTCGATAAATACTCCCATTAATTATTTAATTTAGGGCTATTTGGTTCTAGAAGTTAATGCTTGTGGTAATATGAATAGACATCGATTCCAAACCTTCAATTTTGAGTTCATGAAAACTTGCTTCCTTGTCATTTCTTACTTTTTTCTGTGTTTTTCTATGTTTTCACAAAGAAAATTTAAGGTGAATGAAAAATCTCGGGTAATAGCATATCATGTATTAAGCTACGAAGAAAATGGCGGGTTTTTTAAAAAGAACCAAGAACTACCCAGCGTATTACTGGATGCTGCTTTTAACAATCAAATAGCCATATATCAAATAGATTATAACACTGGTATTGAAGAGCAAATTACAACTGAAGCTTTGAAGATTTTTTTCAGGAAGTTTAATGACCCTAAAGGCCCTATTACTTATGGTCCGGAAGAAGTTTCCTTAATTGGAATAGATGTTACAAAGGGTTATCAGGACGATCAGGTTTATTATCAATACAATTATTTAAACCTGTATATGCCGTATTACAACTCAGCGACTACCACAAATATTTACATTGGCTCTTTCCGGTACGATGAGGCATTAGACCTGCTGGATGATAAAAATGTTTTATGGTATTCAGAAGGGTATGGCTTAACAAACACAATATTCACAAACTATGAAGGTTTTTCATTGGAAGAAACTACATTGGCTAAAAACCTTCTAGAAGACATAAAAAACGGATACCTAGATGCTTCATTTGGTGAATCAATTAACATAAGTATGTATAATGCTTATGACGGATATCCTGTTGAAGTGCACCTAAGAGAACGTAAAGAAGGAGCGTTTTTCATACCAGTTGCTATCGAATTACACAAGGCTAATGTAAAAAGTGGTGAAGGTTCCTTCATATGTAGTGTACCATGGGAAGAGATGAGGCAATACATAAAAAGCCAAGTGAAATACAGTATTTCTTTTATGTCAGATGCACTCTTGAAAAGAATACTTACAAGTCCGTCAGAGACCTGGAGGAATAGGTATGAGAATTTTTACGATTCTAATTTTACTGACTGGGAAGTAATTGCTGAAAACGGAAAATTTATAGAGAGTAATCAAGTGGATATACTTTCTGCCGGGAATAAAATTGAACCTCAGAAAGCAGGTAATATTGAGATAGGCCATCGAAAGCTAATGATCCATCAAGTAGAATTTCTCAATCCGGAGCTAAGTGAAAATGAGGGTTTTTTAAAGAGCAGTTATGAAATCACTCGTATATTCATTGATGAAGCACTAAAAGGCAACCTCAATGTTTATACAAATGATTCGCTACTTACCGAAATGGGAGCGAATGAATTTAAAGCGCATGTGGCACAGTTAAGAGCAAGTAATATTTCCATAAGTTCAGCCGAAAGTCCTTATCTGTTCGATTTAGTCTATCGCGTAATGTTTAATTACCAGGGAGAAAAAAAATCATATGAACCAGTAGGGTTGGGGGTAATAAATGCCAAAGAAAATCATCGACCGATAGGTTTTTTCAAGGTTAATTCATTGATGAAGTGTCTGTCCGCAAGGAGTGAATACGATAGTAGATTAGGAAAGCAGTATTTTGAAATGTTATTGAATCGTGATTTTAAGTCTTATCTCAGAAGAAGTTCACACATATCAATACGGCAAAAACCATGAATATGACTTGACCAATCATTCGCTACCAGATAATTTATTCAGAGGTATTGTCTCCTAGTTCAACAATAATTTCATTTTTACGATTAATAACTTCGTAGGGTGGGTTATAGCCTAAAAGGAAAAATTTATTTGTATAAGTTATCCCTTCCAGTTCCAGCGCTGCAATTAACTTCTCTTTGTGCTTTGCGATTCTTTCATCGTTTGCCCAACCTCCAAAGGTGATAGCTGCAACAGTCTTTGCTGGTTCCTCACGAAACGATATCTGTGATTGATTTGGTTCTGGAAGCATTGTTTTTTTGATTTTTTTAGGAACCATAAACATCATTGTCATAGAGTCTTCCAGGGACATTGCTACGGGTGAGGTCATTGCTATTTTTTCGTTCCTTTTATTTCCACCAAAAATATAACCTGCTAATATTGAGAAACCCTTTCCTGAGGCATTTTTATAGTCTTTGGTGGGTAGTTTGACAGAAGTAAACAAACTGGCCTCATAGTTACGAATTTCAAAAGACCCATAATTTTTAATAACCACATAAGGATAAGTTTCGATATTTCTTTGTCCCTTCATCGCAAAAAGTTGAATTACAATAAAGACGAGTAAGACAACACCCATTGCTATTAGTATTATTTTCATTTTTTTGGATTTGATTACCATGCCCTTCATAGGTTAACAACAAAAAAAATAGGGTTATAGTTATTGTGGATTGAAATAAGCTAACCATTTCTCATCGTATAAATGCAGTTGCATGTGAATTACATTATTAAAGCTGCCGATAGTAGCCATCTAAAGTCTATCTGGTTTATAACATTTCATGAAATCCTGTAGCTGTTAATTATAAGGAGATCAGGAAGATTGTTGTAGAAGTCTTATGTAATTTTCATTATGTAGCATTTATCATTATGAAAAGCTAATTTAGGTTTTAGCATTTTTTTGTGGAACGTGGATTAATGTCTCTAGTTATTATTTATTAATGTCCCTCTTACTCTATATTGATCGTGATGAAAAAATTCCAAAATATCTATTTAATCAGCCATTTGATACTTAGTATTTCTTGCTCGCCCAATGATCCCTGGATTATATCCGAAAGTAGCGATGGCTTGAGTATTGTAGAAGGCACTGACAGTGTAATGTTTTACCAAAAATCTGTTAAATCGCTAGATGGTGAATATGGACGATCCAACTATGTTCATCCTTTATATGATCTCAATGGAAATGTAATAACCGAAGATTTCCCTGAAGATCATTACCATCAAAGGGGTGTGTTCTGGACCTGGCATCAGATCTTTGTTGGAGAGAAGAGACTTGGTGATGGATGGTTATGTGAAAATATTGAGTGGAATGTAAGTGAGGTTAAAGCAGATACTTACCCGGATTCGTGTGTCGTGAGTACAGAGGTGTTTTGGCAATCATCCAACTGGATTGATGAATCTGGCAATCAAGTACCTTTTGTAAAAGAAAATGCAGAGATCGTGGTTCACACAAAAAATGAAAACTTTAGAATTATTGATTTTCATATAAGAATTGAGTCACTGGTGGACGATTTTTATTTAGGAGGCTCGGAAGATGTTAAAGGATATGGAGGCTTTTCCTATCGCATCAAGTTGCCTGAGGATGTGTTTTTTGAAGCCAGGACTGGAAAGCTTAAGCCACAGACACTAGCCCTGGAGCTTGGTGATCGCGTGGATCTGTCAGGAGATATTTCAGGAATGGGAACCCAGCAAGGAATATTGGTAATGGATCATACATCTAATCCAAAATATCCTCAGACCTGGATTCTGAGGGCTAAAAGAAGCATGCAAAATGTAGTTTTTCCAGGAAGAGAGCCTGTACACATACCTAAAGAAAAGCCTCTTATCTTAACATATAGAATGGTTATTCACAATGGAGCAATTGATCTGGAAATGGAAGAGATTCTTTGGTGAGTAGTTTAAAAACTGTATTTCATTGCTGTTGATTGACTTTTAGCAAGACCTCCTTTTAGTCGTTCCATGCTATTCTGAATTAAACATGCAGTTTGTTATTTTTTGGTTATTCAAACTTGTCAATCAGGAGTTAATATTACCCTGGGTATTTTACGATCATATGTTCCTTCATTCAACGAGTATCATATGAAAGGTCTTGAATCTGAGCTAGTGATAAGAGAAGTTGGAGTTAAGCGGAAAAATTTATTGGCAAAGAAAAAAGGATCGATAACCTACCGATCCTTTCCGATTTATCAACTATTACCAATTAACAGTGTTTTGAGTGTCTTAAAAAGTGGTGTTGTAGAAAATACAACACCACCAGGGTTAACTGTTCATTTGAATCTGCGTGAATCAGTTATGGGGTTTGAGTTCAATAGTATTAAATGATTCTGATTAAAATTTGAAGTTTAGTATGATGGAGGGGTTTTGTTTGACAGAGGATCTATTGAAAAATACTCCTTTTCAATTACCGTAAAGATGAATCGGTTTATATTAACAATCGTTTTGAAATATACCCTTATAAATGACAATCAATAACTGGGAGAGCTGTGTGATAATTGTGATAATTATCATTTCTATTTCGTGCTCAAAGGATAAACAATTTACCAATTGGGATTCATACCTTGGTGACAAGGCCAGCACACAATTCTCAACAGCAAGTCAGTTGACAAAGGAGAATGTTTCAGAAATTCAGGTAATCTGGAAATACAGCACGAAGGACGCACACCCAGAAGGTAGGTCACAAATCCAGTGTAATCCCCTGGTAGTGGATGGGGTCATATATGGAAGTACCCCTAGAATGAACTTTTTTGCACTTGACGCTACAAATGGTCAAGAAATATGGAATTTTGATCCTCATCAGGGATCCTTTGATCGGTATGGAATGGGTGTGAATCGTGGCTTATCTTATTGGGAAGAAGGGAGTGAACGCAGGTTATTAATTACATCTGCCAATTTTCTTTTTTGTCTGGATATGGAGACCGGTAAGCCAGTTGTCTCATTTGGTGATTCCGGTAGGGTAGATTTAAAGAAAAATTTAGGAAGGAATGTAGATGATCGTACCATGATGGCCAATACGCCAGGTATCGTTTTTGAAGACTTGTATATACTTGGTGCCCGCGTTGATGAATCCATGGGTGCAGCACCCGGACATATAAGAGCATACAACATTAAGACAGGAGAGATGGAATGGATTTTTCATACAATACCTCACCCAGGGGAGTATGGATATGATACCTGGCCGGAGGATGCCTGGCAAAAAAGTGGAGGTGCCAATTCCTGGAGTGGCATGAGTTTGGATGAAGAGCGCGGCATTGTATATATACCCACAGGTTCAGCATCTTATGATTTTTATGGTGCAGACCGAAAAGGTGAAAACCTTTTTGCCAATTGCGTGCTGGCACTGAATGCTGCAACTGGTGAAAGAATCTGGCACTTTCAAACTACACATCACGACATTTGGGATCGTGATCTTCCTGCACCCCCTGTTTTAGCCTCGATTTTCGTAGATGGTGAGAAAAAAGATGTGGTGATGCAAATATCAAAACAGGGATATGTTTTTGTTTTTGACAGAGATACAGGAGAGCCTATTTTTCAGATTGATGAGGTACCAGTTCCACAAGATGCGCTCCCTGGTGAACATCCCTGGCCAACGCAGCCCATTCCAACGAAACCACCTCCATTTACAAGAATGAAGTTTGGTGTAGAGGATGCTACTAATATTTCAGAAGCGTCCAATAAATATGCGATCAACCTTTTGAAACAAATAAGAACCGATCATTTATATGACCCACCCTCAGAGGAAGGAACGCTTATTTTCCCTGGATATGACGGTGGAGGCGAATGGGGTGGTGCTGCTTTTAACCCCATGACAAACACACTTTTCATCAATGTGAATCATGTCCCCTGGATTATGACGATGCTCGAGGTTAATATAGATCAGAAAAGTAACATTGGAAGAGGTGCAGCATCGTACAAACAATTCTGTTCAGGTTGTCATGGGGCAGATCTAAAAGGAGGTGAATTCATGGGTAAAATACCATCCTTAGTAGATATGAAAGATAGATTATCGGAGGAGGACTTTGAACGGACAGTAAAAATGGGAAAAAACAATATGCCTCCTTTTGCCTGGCTAAAAGAGAAACAGCTTGATGATATCAAATCGTATTTAATGCAAATGCAAGAAGTTAAAAGTGTGACTCAGCAATCGGATGATAATAATGTGTTTTATAGAAGCACCGGGTATAATAAATTTTATGATCAGGAAGGCTATCTGGCGATTAAACCTCCATGGGGCACATTGGTTGCGATTGACATGAATGAGACAAAGATCAAATGGGAAGTGCCACTTGGGGAGCATGAAGAATTGACAAAAAGAGGAATTCCTATTACCGGAACACAAAACTATGGGGGTCCTGCAATCACAGTTAATGGTTTAATATTTATTGCGGCTACTAGTGATGAAAAGATTCGATGCTTCGAACAGGAAAATGGTCAGCTTCTATGGGAAGCTAAACTCCCAGCTGCCGGGTATGCCACTCCAAGTATCTATGAAGTCGCAGGAAAGCAGTATGTGGTTATCGCTTGTGGTGGAGGCAAACTGGGAACAAAATCTGGTGACAGTTACCTATCCTTTGCATTACCAGATTAATTGCACTAAACAAGCATTAATTGATAGCGGTCTTTTTGCTTAAATGATCAAATGTTAAGTAGACTTTATGTAGTTCTTTCTCATAAATATATCTGACTCTGAGGTTATAATGTTCTACAATTTTCCTTACCAGGGACAACCCCAAGCCAGTGGATTCTGAGTTGTCTCCAGATTTTTGAAATCGGTCAAACATCTGATCGGTGGGACCTGCCGGTGGAGGTCCAGTATTCTCAATAAGTAGTTCTATATCTTTCAAAACGATGTTTATCTGGCCACCTTTAACATTGTGTTTGATAGCATTATTTAAAAGATTTGTAATCAGGATACCAGTGAGTTCATCGTTTAGTTCTAGCTCAGGGTCACCATAATACGCTGTGGTTAGTTTCAGTTCTTTGATAGCAATCAATTCCTCGAAGTCTTCCAACCTATGTTGGATGGCTTCTTTAAGGTTGACAAATTCTTTTTTGATGTATTGATTATTGTCGATTCTGGAGATTAATGAAAGGCCCGATTTCAGCCTGGATAGTCGACCGGCTGCTTCATAAATCTTACCAATATCTTCCAGTTGTTCTTTTGGGAGGTTTTCCTGCAGCAATGACTCAGCTTTGTTCCGAATAATGGCAAGCGGAGTCTGAATTTCATGAGAAGTGTTTTCAGTAAACTCCTTAAGGTTATTATAATCTTTTATAGATTGGTTGATCATTTTATTAAGTACGCTGTTTAGCTGTATAAACTCATCAACGCGTGACTCAAACATATATTTTTCCTGTTCTATACGATGAGGGTTTGTGATGTCAAAAGCTTTTAGATGGCTTAATTGAAACTCAAAAGGAGCCCATAGTTTTTGAAGAATAACCTTGTTTAGGTAGAGAAGAACAAATATGATCAAACTTCCCATGCCAAACATCACCAAACCAATCCCTCTGATTAAATCCATATTTGGGAGTAGTGATTTACTTATGGTAATCATATAATTGATTCCATCAACTCTTGCTGTAAAGTTCAGCTCTCTGAAAGGTAATACTTCCTTTTCATAGGGTTCAAAGTATACAGTATCTCTCATGAAATTATTAATTACTGTATCACTACTTAAAGGAATGATCATGATTTTGTCACCAACATTTAAAACATGACCTTCTCTAAGGCTTTTATTAACTTTAAATTCTCTGAGGAATTGCTCTTTTTCAGCGATTAGCTTTTGGTTGAACTCATTATTGATCGTTGATCGAAGGATGAAAAAGGCAGCCAGACTACTTATCAGAATTACGATTCCAATTGAAAAAATATAGAGCCTATTCGTGATAGTTAGCAGTTTCATGGCATTACGAACTTATAGCCAATACCATAGATTGTCTGGATGTAATCTTCACCACCAAGACCACTGATTTTTTTTCGTAGATTCTTCAGATGAGAATAAATGAAATCAAATGAATCAGCCATGTCCATATCATCACCCCAAAGGTGTCCTGCGATAGACTCTTTGGTAATTAGACGATTGGGATTTGAAACGAAGTAGAGTAAAAGGTCAAATTCTTTTTTTGTAAGGGATACTGGCTGACGTTTTACAGTTACCTGATGATCATAAGGGTTGATAACAATGTCACCGAAAGTGATTTGATTTTGGGCATCAAAATTCCTTCTACGTATTAATGCTTTAATCCTTGCATTAAGTTCAGAAAGATCAAAAGGCTTGATTATATAATCATCTGCTCCAATTTCGAGGCCAGAAATTCGATCCTGTACCGCATTCTTGGCCGAAATAATGATGATCCCGGATCGGGATTTCATTTCTTTTAATTTGCTGATGATATCTAATCCACTTCCATCTGGTAGTGAAATATCAACAATGAAACAGTCGTAGGTATATAACCAAGCCTTTTCGTGAGCCTCTTTTAAATTTTTTGCCCACTCACAATGGTAGCCTTCTTTTTGAAGGTATTTAATGGTTGTTTCAGCTAATGATATTTCATCTTCTACAAGAAGAATATTCATTTAGCTAATATAAAACCTTTATTGATTCATTTCCTGCTCTTCTTCAATAGAAGCTATTGAAAATTCTTTCGTATCCAGGTGACCACAATATGAACAAGCATAAGACTTTTTCAATAATCCTTCTGTTCGGTAACCAGGTGATTGTTCAAGTTCTTCTTTGTATTCTTTTAGGGTTCTAAAGTTGCAGTTTGGACATATAAGTGCCTGAAGTTGGCCATCATATCTTTCTATTTCTTTGTAACCTGTCTCTTCATCAATCCACACGTCATAGTCGTATACATGATTTGTCTCATGATCAATCATTTCCTGAGTTAAATGGATGTCTTCTTCCCTTTCTGTAAGGATCACCATCTCTTTACCTGATTTTGGTGAGATTTTTTTCTTAAACCTGATTCTGCTTAATTTCTTTTCAAGGATGAAAGGATAGTAGAATCTTAGATACTGCTGTAAGCCATAACCAATGGCAAAGCAAATCGCTCCAGAGATAAAGCCTACATAAACAAATTCATAAACTTTCACAGCGCCAATTAAGCTTACTATTCTTTCAAAAAGGAAAAAACCTAACCCAAAGGAAAAAATCAAGTTTGCAGTTTTGTACCATTTAATCTCATTTTTACCCATGAAATCATGCCGTTTGTTTCTTTTGCTGATGGAGACGGATCTGAGGTTGTAGATAATTACTATTAGTGATGCAATAGCTAGTCCTGCGATACCAGCTGTTTGCACAAATTCCATCCAAAAATCATTTACTGAAGTCATAAATCTTAAGGTTATTAATTGATTGTTATATCAAAGGAAGCATTTAAATCTGTAGAAAATCTGGATTTCGGCAAAGATTTTTAATGATGGTTTGTCCCATTGATTCACATTTTTAAAAAAGACGGTATATCTTTCAGGGATGGATTCAATAGTCAACACCCCTTATTGGCCATTTCTGGTGCTATCCATTGGCATTATTTCAGTGGTTTTCGCAATAACAAAACTTAGGTTTCATCCTTTCGTCGCTCTGGTCTTATCAGCTATTCTAGTTGGTCTTATTTCCGCACCATTTGCAGGTATGGAGGGTAATCATCTCATCAATTCAGTGGAGCTACCCATGATAGAATTTGGAGTAATAACTGGAAAAATAGCCTGGGTTATTGCTCTGGCAGCAATTATTGGGACCGCAATGATGGAAAGTGGAGCTGCAATTAAAATAGTCAACTCAATTACTGATGCTTTTGGGGAAAGAAACGGAGCGTTGGCTTTGTTATTGAGTGGTTTTATTCTTTCTATTCCTGTATTCTTCGACACGGTATTTTTCCTGCTCATCCCTGTAATTATTGCCTTTGCATCAAAAACAGGAAAGAATTACATTTTATATATTCTTGTTGCAGGAGGAGCTGCAGCCATTGCACATTCAACGATTCCTCCGACACCTGGACCACTGGTAGTTGCCGAAGTGATGAGTATTGACCTGGGAGTAACCATACTTGTGGGAATTGGCATTGGAATCATACCCGCTTTGGTAGTCTATTTGGTTGCTCAACGGATCAATAAAAAGATTTCAATTCCAATCAGGGTGCTCCATCCAGAATCAATGGATAATGAAAATACACCTTCAATTTGGTCGTCCATAATGCCTATTATCATTCCAATCTTATTAATAAGCTTAACTTCTATATTCCAGGTAATAGAGATGGAGATTCCAGGTTGGGTTAGCTTTCTAGGAAATAAAAATATCGCAATGGGCATTGGGGCAATTTTAGCTGTCTTAACCTGGGTGAAAAAGAAAGATTTGAACCGAGATTCCTTGTGGCAGGGCCTTGCCAGACCATTGGAGATTGCAGGTATAATTATTTTGATTACTGGTGCAGGAGGAGCTTTTGGCGCCATGATTAAACACAGTGGGATTGGAAAGGCAATTGAGTTAGCTACCTCGGACTTTCATGTTCATTATGTGCTGCTGGCCTGGTTAATCTCTGCTGCGATCAAAACTGCTCAAGGGTCTAGTACAGTAGCATTGATCACTACATCCGGGATTATGTATGCACTTGTCGGAAATGGAGCAGATCTGCCCTATCATCCGGTGTATATCCTGTTAGCCATTGGGTTTGGAGGCATTTTTATTTCATGGATGAATGATAGTGGATTCTGGGTGGTAGCTAAAATGAGTGGATTAACGGAAAAAGAAGCTTTGAAAACATTTACACTAACCCTGGCTATTGCTTCCCTTGTAGGTTTAGCAGAGTTGATATTAGTGACTTATATCTTACCACTCAAGTAAGTTTTGGTCTGATTCAATGATTTAAATAATTAAGTATTATCATAAAATTAGTTGCGAATGGCATTTAATAAATTACCCGGTTTAAAATTATTTAACTTAAAAGGAAGGGTAGCTATCATTACTGGTGGATCGAAAGGACTTGGATTAGCCATGGGGCAGGCCTTAGCATCCGCAGGGGCAAATATTGTAATTGTAAACAGGAACAAGCAAGAAGGGCATGAAGCCGCTGAATTTATTGCAAACACATATGATGTGAAGGCAAGTTCTGTTTCGGCAGATGTTACCAGTGAGGAGGATATGAATTCAATGGCTGAAATTACCATGCAAGAATTTGGCAGGATTGATATTCTTATAAACAGTGCAGGAATTAATATTAGAGGGCCAATCGATGAGTTGTCTCTAGTTGATTTTAAAAAAGTAATGGAAATAAATGTAACCGGTACATGGCTTGCTTGTAAAGCGGTCATACCAGCAATGAAAAAGGCTAAATCCGGAAAAATCATCAACCTGGCTAGTACCTTGGGTTTAGTAGGCCTGGCTGATAGAACTCCTTACACTTCAAGTAAAGGAGCAGTAGTTCAGATGACAAAAGCCCTTGGTTTGGAGATGGCGCCTTTCAATATTAATGTGAATGGTGTATGCCCGGGTCCTTTTTTAACAGATATGAATATTCCAATTGCTAATACTGAAGAGGCAAAAAACTTTATTATTGGGGCAACTGCCCTGAGAAGGTGGGGTGAATTGGAAGAAATTCAGGGTGTTGCTCTATACCTTGCTAGTGATGCTGCGAGTTACATGGTTGGAGAACTGATCACGGTAGATGGAGGCTGGGTAGCTAAATGATAGGGTTAGTCATGAAGTGTACAACTCTTACCGTGTTGATATCATTGGTTTTATCCGGTAAAGCACAGAATAGCAAAATTATCGTTAAGGGGGCAGAACTTCAATTAATCGCTTCTGACTATAAATTCACAGAAGGTCCTGCAGTAGATCCGGAAGGAAACGTTTACTTCACAGACCAACCTAATAATCGAATCCTCAAATGGACTTCAGGAATAGGAGTTTCAGTTTTCCTAGAGGAAGCCGGTCGCTCGAATGGGCTGTATTTTGACAATGACGGAAACTTATTAGCCTGTGCTGATCTCAATAATCAGATTTGGCGATTTGATCAGCAGAAAGGTCATGAAGTAATTGTTGATGGTTATGAGGGCATGAGATTAAATGGGCCAAATGACCTTTGGGTAGATAGGAAGGGTGGTATTTATTTTACCGACCCATTATATATTAGGAAATATTGGAATTATCAGGCTGATGAAACTCGGCCTGAGCGCATTTACTATGTATCAGCTGATGGTAAAAAAGTTAGTGTAGTTGCTGATGATTTGGTTAAGCCCAATGGCATCGTAGGGTCATCGAATGGAAAAGAACTATACATAGCCGATATCGGTGATAGGAAGATCTATAAATATCAAATTAATTCTGATGGCTCTCTGGTTAAAAGGAAACTCTTTACCTCACAAGGATCAGATGGAATGACCATAGATAATAAAGGCAACATCTACCTGACTGGTAAAGGAGTTTCAGTTTTTGATAAAAATGGGATCAAGATTGAGCAAATTGATATTGATGAATCCTGGACTGCTAATGTTTGTTTCGGGGGCCCCAATCAATCGATTTTATTTATTACAGCTTCAAAATCTGTTTATACCTTAGCAATGAAAGTGAAAGGTGTTCGATAAACCTCATAACCAACCTAAAAATGAATAAAAGAATTCTTTACTACTCCATTGTGGTGGCCATGTCCGGCTTCTTATTTGGATTTGACACTGTCGTGATTTCCGGGGCTAACCTTCCTATAAAGGAACTGTGGCAGACTTCCGACTTTTTCCATGGCCTCTTTATAATGTCTATGGCACTTTGGGGTACGGTAATAGGCGCACTTTTTGGGGGAATCCCTAGTGATAAATATGGCAGAAAGGTCACATTGATATGGATTGGGGTTTTATATTTTGTCTCAGCTGTAGGATCAGCCTTTGCAACAGATCCATACATGTTTTCCATTTTTAGATTTATTGGTGGCCTGGGTGTTGGAGCATCTTCTATCGCAGCTCCTATGTACACCTCAGAAATAGCCACACCAAAGGATAGGGGAAAGTTGGTAGCCCTTTATCAATTCTTTCTGGTTTTTGGAATTCTTATCGCATTTATATCTAATTATCTTCTAAAAGGTGTTGGCGGTGCGAATGACTGGAGGTGGATGTTGGGGGTTGAAGCGATACCTGCAGCCATTTATACAATCATGATATTCGGTGTGCCTAAAAGTCCACGGTGGTTGTTATTGCACAAAGGAAATGAAGAGGAGGCTTTGGCTGTACTTAAATTATCTGCCACAGATGAAGAAGCCAATAAGATGCTTCAGGAGATTAAGGCCGATCGTGCTGATAAGAGCAAAGGCGCGGATAATATCTTTTCGAAGAAATATAGTACACCATTGTTACTCGCTTTTCTCATTGCCTTTTTTAATCAACTTTCAGGGATCAACTTTGTGCTTTATTACGCACCTGAGATTCTTGAAAAAGCTGGGTTTGCTACAGCGGACTCACTCATGAGCTCAATCCTGATTGGTGGAGTTAACCTGGTATTTACCATGGCGGGACTATACCTGATTGATCGGGCTGGCAGGCGGCAGTTGATGTACATCGGTTCGTTTGGGTATATCATAAGTCTGGCACTTGTCTCTTACGCTTTTTATGCTGATCAAAGTGCAAACTTTAAGCTGGTTTTTATTCTAACCTTTATATCCAGTCATGCAATTGGACAGGGTGCAGTGATCTGGGTATTTATCTCTGAGATTTTCCCCAACAGGGTACGTGCATATGGACAATCCTGGGGTTGTGGAACTCATTGGGTTTTTGCGGCGCTGATTACACTTTTTGGCTCAGTTCTCATCAATACACTAGCACCTTGGATAGTGTTTGCCATTTTTGCTGGCTTTATGATTCTGCAACTGATGTTTGTGAAGTTCCTGATGCCAGAGACAAAAGGGGTATCTCTGGAAGAGCTAGAGCGTAAACTGATCAAGTAGAAAAGGTTCTGGATAACAGGCCATTTGTGGTTAAAGCGCTCATTTAGTAATTTACTTCCTGGTCCTATCAAACTAATCAACATATGCCTTGCAGAGTAGGAATTACAACTGATCCAGCAAAAAGAAAAGCCTATTGGGAATCACAGGTGGTGGGTCTCAAAAACTGGAAAATTCTAGCATCATATTCAGCTAAGGCAAAGGCACTTGCACATGAAAAGAGATATGCTGAACGCTATGGGTGTAAACTAAGCCTTGGGGGTGTGGATGGGAGTGGTTCCTGGAGCGTTTACCGGTTTGATTACTTGAGAGTAAAGCCAAAATGATCCACATGATATGAAATACCTTGTTGTTCTTATTATCCTTTTGTTTTTCAGTTGTAGTAAGACAAGCAATGAGATTTCAGGTGAAGAATTTGAAAAATTTAAGACCTCATTCCTCAATGATTTTTATGAGCTTAACCCGGGTTATGCCAGCTATCTAGGGCTAAAAGTATATGATAGTATCCTGGTACTGCCAACCAAGGAAAATGATTCCTTGCACATAGCTGCCTATCAAACTTTTCAGAAAGAGGTTAACGCCTTTGATGAGGGGTTACTTGAACTTGATCATAGAATTGAGCTGCAGCTCATTAAAAACCACATTGAGCAGAGTTTGTGGTATAGAACATTATTAAAGTCATCTGAATGGGATCCTTCCAGATACAATATTGGATATCGGGTAGGAGAAGTGTTTGCCGATAGAGATCGAGAAATGAATGATAAACTTCGGGTTATTCAGTCTTACCTGAAAGACGTGCCTGAGTATTATGCTTTAGCAAGGTCCTTATTGGATCATCCGACAAAAGAACATTGTCAACTGGCAGTGATTCAATTGAATGGCGCTGTTAATACCATGCGAACGGTGGCAGATTCTGCAAGGGAAAGCACTCTTGCAGATGATGAAAAGTCAAGTTTCCTAGAGAGAATGGCTCAGGCTGAAACCGCTATTAATTCATATGTTAACTTTTTGAATTCCTTGCTAGCTGAAAAGGATGATGACTATTTCTCAAGCTTTAGAATTGGAAAGAAATTGTACGACCAAAAATATAAATTGGATATCAATTCAGGATATACAGCAGATGAGATTTATCAAACGGCACTGAGAAGAAAGGAATATGTCCTTGTTAAGATGGACAGTCTGGCTAGTTTACTATGGACTAAATATTTGGGTGATTTACCTCAGCCAAATAGTAATTACAGGTCTAAAAAAATAAAAATGGTTATTGATACACTCTCTGTGAATCATGCCGAGTCTCAATATTTTATTGCTGAAATTGAAGCACAGATTAGTGAGTTGGAAGCATTTGTTAGTGCAAAAGATCTGCTTACACTTGATCCCGAGAAGCCCTTAAGAGTAAGACCTACACCTGAATATCAAAGGGGTGTTTCGGTTGCTAGTATCAATGCTCCTGGACCGTTTGAGAAAAATGCTGATACTTATTATAACGTATCGCCCATAGATGATTATTCTCCCGAAATAGCAGAAAGTCATTTACGAGAATACAATGATTATATCCTGCAAATTCTAAATATACATGAAGCTATTCCCGGACATTATGCACAGTTGGTTTACAGTAATCAGTCTGAATCCCTGGTTAAGTCAATTTTTTCCAATGGGTCAACGGTAGAGGGCTGGGCAGTTTATTCTGAGTTGATGATGCTGGAAAATGGATATAAAGATACGCCTGAAATGTGGCTTATGTATTATAAATGGCACCTGAGGACCATTGCAAACACCATATTGGATTATAGTGTACATGTGCTCAACATGAGCAGGGAAGAAGGTCTAAACCTGATGATTAATGAGGCTTTTCAACAACAAGAAGAAGCAGAAGGCAAATGGAGGAGGGCAACCTACACTCAGGTCCAGCTCACAAGTTATTATTCTGGATTTCAGGAAATTTACGATTTGAGGGAGGAGCTGAAAGTAAAAATGGGTGATGAATTCGACTTGAAGGAATTTCATGAAAAAATCCTTAGCTATGGAAGTATCCCAGTCAGGTTTATCAGAGAATTGATGCTGGAAGATTTATGATAGTTGGTAATATGAAAAGAATAATAATAATCATATGCTTCATTGTTTTCATACATACAGTTGAAGCTCAAAAAACGGAAAATATTATACTGATCACCCTGGATGGGTTTCGGTGGCAGGAGCTATTCTCTGGAGCAGATTCTTTGCTTATTCATGATTCTGGATATGTAGGAGATCCTGAAAGTCTAGTGAACCAATATTGGGATAAAAAGCCTGATGTCAGAAAGGAAAAGCTGATGCCGTTTATGTGGAGTACGCTTGCTAAATCAGGACAGATCTATGGGAATAGAAAACTAGGAAACAAAGTAAATTGTAGCAATCAAATGTGGTTTTCTTACCCGGGTTATAATGAAATCTTAACAGGGTTTTCTGATGACGAGCGAATTACCAGTAATGCGAAAAAGCCTAATCCTAATGTTACTGTTCTAGAGTATCTAAACAAGCAGTCTGATTTTGAGGGGAAAGTTTTTGCTTTTGGTTCCTGGGATGTATTTCCATATATCATCAATGAAGAACGAAGTGGTGTACCTGTCAACGCAGGGTTTGAAAGTCAGGTAGGTGAGCTTACTCAAAAAGAAGAACTGCTAAATAATCTGCAGGAAGAGATACGTAGTCCCTGGGGATCTGTGCGTCATGATGCTTTTACACACCACTATGCAATGGAATGTCTTAGGATTAAAAAACCAAGTGTTTTGTATATTTCCTATGGAGAAACAGATGATTACGCCCATGGAGGTCAATATGATCAATACCTATGGTCTGCCACGCAGACAGACGCCTATATTAAGGAAATATGGGAGTTTGTTCAATCAAGCAAACGCTATTCGGATAAGACAACACTAATCATAACAACAGATCATGGCAGAGGAACTAACCCAAAGCATACTTGGAGAAGCCATGGGAAAAGTGTTGAAAATGCAGGTGAGATATGGGTGGCTATCATGGGCCCAGATACTCCCTCAAGGGGAGTAATGAAAGATAATAATCAATACTATCAGAATCAGGTAGCCAGGACACTCACCAATTTCCTAGGTTTGAAATATAATCAGGATAAGGCTGGTCCGATCTTCAAAGAGTCCATAAAATAAAGAATTTAGTTATTAAATATGACAAGAATCATTTGCAACTACTTAAGTAAATAAAAAAAGCCAGAGTACATATATACTCTGGCTTTATCAATTTTTAACTTGGTACTACCTGTCATCTAAGCGGAGAATAAAAGTTTTCTTCCTCATCAAATTGCACTGGCAGAACCATCCATTGAGGAACTGGTATACCTCCAATGGTAGCAGGTTTCCAGCTACCTGAAGTTGCAAGAATTGCTTCTTTTGTATCCTTTTTCATTTCCTCAACAACAAAGCTGTCCTTATTCTCAAAAGTGCTTGTTAAGATAACATTATCAATTTCTCCTTTGTCATCCACTACAAATTTAGCATAGATGCTGCCTTCATAATTTTGGAATGTCTTTATGTCGGAGGTATTAATACTTTGCTTGATTTGTGAATAGAATTCGTCAAAACCACCAATAGGTTTTGGTTCTTTTTCTGAGACATAATATACTCCAGTTCTATTTGCCTGATTGAATATTTCATGCTCATAATCTGCTATGTCCATCATGTAGACCTCAAGTTTTTTCCTGTCTTTAACGTTTGGGACACCAACAATTTGGACTGAAGTTACTTCGTCCTCATCATATATATATTCGTATGTCAAGTTTGGGTAAGCTTCGAAGATGGTATATGTTTTCACATATAAGTCTTCAATCTCATCTTGGACTCTTTCAATCTTAGCATAATTCTCATCTTGACCTATGGCGGGATAAATAAGAATGATGCTTAATAACCCAATAAATATGTTGTATGTAATTAAATTTCTAGCACTCATAATTTTATCAACTTTTAATTATCAATAAGTTTATTAACAGTTATAAGAAATAAAATGTAAATAACTTATTATTAATTAGTTACATGTTAATATGATAACAGGAATACTTGGCGGATTGTTATGAATTATTCAGATTTGTATTGATGAGCTATCTAAATACTACTTAATTAAATCTTTAAGAAAGTTTTATGGATTTCCATTGAATGGGGATATCCAAGGCTGATAAAACACTTATATTACTTTAATGAAGCCTCAAAAGTAAAAGGTCATATAAAAAGTAGTATTTCAACTAATAATACGAACAACCGATAAGGCCAATCGGTGATCCATCTGGGATATTAGGAATATCAATTGAAGAGAAATCATCTGGATTTTCTAAATAATTTTCAATTAATCGGATTCTTCCATTTTCATAGGGACTTCTAGCTTTTTCCTTTTTAAGCTCCTTCATATAACTAATTAGGTTATCATCAATCTGATCCTTTATTTGTCTTAATACATTTGGGTTTTGTGCGAGTCCCATCAGGTTTGATAAGACCACACTATTAATTGATTCCTGAACCTCTGCGAGGTATTTGTCTTCATAAGTTTTTCTAAGAGATGCATCCATTAAGTTCTCCAGCAATTCCTGAAATCCAAGCTGAGAAGGATTGAGTGCTTTTTGATTGATCAACCTGGCCACTCTTTCAGGGTGAAGTAAAAAGGATATCGTGAAGTCACTAGCTGTTATGGTTGCACTCATTGGGTCAAAAGAAGGTCCGGTATTGGTATTAAAGCTTTCTCTTCCTCTATCTCCATAACTTCTAGCACTAAATAACTGAACCTTGTCTTTGGGTACAGCGAGTAACCCCGCATCAATGGTGGCCAATACTGCTTTCAAAGCATTTCTTTGTGCTGATTCCTTGATTATCAATATTGGCTCCGTAGTTTCTGATTTTAATGCATACCCATAATCCAACCCACCAATAAACTTAACGGTAGCTTCAGTTTGATATCTGTGATAGAAATAGAGTAGTGCAAACAAGTCTTCCAAATCGCCAAAACTTGCTCTGTCTTTTATATTATTAATTCCAAATTGATTAATAGCCTTTTTACGAACAGCAATGACGTTATTTAATTCAGAAACAGGATCACTTCCATTGTCCCAGAGATGCCCATAAGCGTTTGCACCTCCTGCTGGTCGGGCATCTGCATCTGAGACAAAGCGATGACCATCTGCAAAGGCGGTCATCAAAGCTTTTCTTTGTACTTCAAAAGAACCATCACCGTATACATATGCAACCGTAACTTTGTCCCATGCGCCGATCCCCTCGGCATAAGCATTGGAATAATCAATATCACCGTTTTTGAGTGTTACCCAAGGGTGGGGGTAATCCATCACAGATGCACGGTCTTTGATGCTGGCAGCAAAGTTATGTCGGAATCCAAGCGTGTGACCGACCTCATGTGCTGAAAGCTGTTTGATCCTATCTAGTGCAAATTTTAATAGGTCTGGTGTCTTATCATTTTCACCCTCATAAGGTGCCTTACTCAGCGCCTGAGCAATCATAAAGTCCTGTCTTACCCGAAGGCTACCAAGACTTACATGTCCCTTTATGATTTCTCCCTTTCGTGGATCAACAACTGAGCTACCATAGCTCCAGCCCCTGGTGGAGCGGTGTACCCATTGAATAACATTGTACCGAACATCTAATGGGTCCACCGCATCAGGAAGTACCTTCATTTGAAATGCGTCCCGATAACCAATAGATTCGAATGCTTCATTCCACCAACTTGCGCCTTCGAGGAGTGCTGTCCTGACTGGTTCCGGTGTGCCATTGTCCAGATAATAGACAATAGGTTCAATAGCTTCACTAAGTGTTGCTGATGGGTTCTTTTTTTGTAGCCGATGCCTAATGGCATATTGCACTTCCATTGTTTTTTCTATTGGTGCTGAGTAATCAAAAAATGATAGCGGAATTCCACCACTGTTTGGGTGGTATTTTCTTGGTTGAAATCCTTCATCTGGTAATTCAACAAATGAATGATGTTGATAGACTGTTACATACTTAGCATCGGGTGTTACACTCTTAATTTCACTGGCTTTTGGATTTCCAGTTAGTGTAATAAGTATATCGAAATCGACGTTTTTAGGAAAAGCTCTGGTTTTGTTAAGGTTGAGTGCTGATCGTTCAGAACTGAAATGATAACTACCTTGGTTTTTTTCTTGCAGTACTTCTGATACACCATGTGTATCCTGCATCAGAAAGGGTGTTAGGTTGATCAGATAACCCGAAGCAGTTTTTTCAATAATGGGGAAACCGAACAAGACAGATTTAGCAAAGGCTTCTTCAATTGACTTTTTTTCAAGCGGATTTGCAGTAATTGCCCGATATTTAAGGTTGGGTTGGATAAGCAGTAGTTTATTACCTGCTTTTTTGAATTGCACGATCCTGGAACCACCAATTTGACCCCGATCAAGCAACAGGTCATTACTACCAACACCTTCACTTAAAGAGCTAACATAGAGGAATGGAGTCTCTAGACTATTAACCTCCATGAAGATCTCATCCTGATCTTCCAGATAGTGGAAATTGAAAAATCCTTCATAATGCTGAATGTTTTCATTATCTGGCAGTGACTGAGAGTATGCAACAATATGAAATAATGAGAATATTGTTATCAGTAAATATTTAATCCTATGAGCCATTCTTTAAGTTTATTTATTTCCAATCGCCTTTTTCCAGTTCAAAAATTTCATTCACCGGAAGTCCAAAAATATCTGAAAGTTTTAGTGCAAGCACTGTTGAGGGTACATATTTACCGAGTTCCATTGAATTTATGGTTTGACGACTAACTCCTGCTTTCTCAGCCAGACTAGCCTGAGTCAGGTTATTCCTGGCCCGTTCTACTTTGATACTATTCTTCATTTTTCACAGATTTTCGGGATTTCCAAGCAACCAATTGAATCTTAAAATGAAAAATATTAGCGGTGTAAATATTCCGTATGTCATAACAGTCAAAAATGATTCACCGTAGATAAATAAGGTAGCTAGTAACAAGATAGAATAGTTCAATAGGATAGCCCAAATCAATGATTCTGATCGTATTTTGGAAGTGAATTCATCCTCATCTTTTTCTTTTGCGAACGAAATAAGAAGTCCTCCAACGATGATCATTATACTTAGAATCTCATCAAAGATATTATTATCAGTCAACGATATATCAATGATTTTCTGAGCAGTTGCATTAAAGTTGATTTCCAATTCCAGAACTTTATTATCAAACACATCAAATACATCAAAGAAATCCGGCCAACGGAAATCGAGCATATAAAGCACCCCAAGGATTGATCCTGGAATAAATAAAATCCAACCCCAGATTTTGAATCTTCCCGGTAAAAGAAAATTAGTTTTCATACAAGCTTGTATTAATATGTAGTGAAATTTTTACTAAAAGTAAAATAAACTATACATAATGACAAATATTTATTACTAGGTATGTTTTTAAATGGTTGCCTAACTTTGTTACTAAATAGTTGAATATAGAAAATTCATGAATTACTCAGTTAAACCAAATACAATGAAATCAATGAAATACCTTGTCCTGTTAGTACCATTTTTCTTTTTAAGCTGTCAGTCATCAGCACCAGAAGCCGAACAAACATCCATTTCAGAACCTTCTAAAGAATTTTATGAGTTAAGGACCTATTCTTTTGCGAATGAAGCCCAGGTCGATGTCACTGATGATTTTCTTGAAAAAGCATTAATCCCTGCTTTAAACAGGCAAGGAATTTCACAAATAGGAGTATTTAAAAACAGACTTTCTGAGAGTGATACAATTAATAAAACATACGTATTGATTCCTTTCAAATCGATTGACCAGTTCCTTGAAATGGAGGAAAAATTAATCGCTGACCAAAAATTTCTAAGCGATGGAACAACATATATAGATGCACCACATGACAACCCACCTTATGCAAGGATTTCTTCTACATTGATAGAAGCATTTGATATGATGCCTAAAATGGCAACTCCAAATTTTACAAGTTCCAAATCAGATAGGGTTTATGAGTTGAGAAGCTACCTGGGACCTACTGAAAAGCTACATCTCAACAAGGTGGATATGTTTAATGCTGGCGGTGAAGTTGAGATATTTGATAAACTAGGTTTCAATGCGGTTTTTTATGGAAGGGCGATTATCGGTGATGAGCTTCCAAACTTGCTTTATATGACTACATTCTCAGATATGGAAAGTAGAGATGAACATTGGGATGCTTTCAGAACTGATCAGCAATGGCTTGATCTGAAGGAAGTAGAGAAATACAAAAATAACATGTTGAAGGCAAAAGTCTTTTTACTCTTTCCAGCTGAATACAGCCAGTATTGATCAGGTTGCTATATTTAATAGCCACTACTCTTTGTGTCTTCCTTTTTTCATGTCAAACTTTTGAAGAAAAGGATGAACGAGACAAGGAGGAGTGGCTTACTTTATTTAACGGGGTAGACCTAACTGGTTGGGACATTAAAATGTCCGGATTCCAGCTGAATGAAAACTATTTGGAGACTTTTGTTGTGGAAGATAGTATGATCAGGGTCTCCTATGACCGATATGATACCTTTGGTGATGCTTATGGTCATATGTATTATAACACCCCTTTTTCTTATTATAAGATCCGATTTGATTATCGATTTGTAGGGGATCAGACACCCGGAGGAGCTTCCTGGAATGTTCGCAATAGTGGTATTATGCTACATTCACAGTCCGCAGAAAGCAATGAGTTTGATCAGGATTTCCCGGTATCCATTGAACTACAACTTTTAGGAGGATTGAATGAAGGTGAAAGACAAACTGCAAATGTTTGTACGCCAGGGACTGCTGTTATGATGGGTGATACAGTTAATTATCAGCATTGTATTACCTCAAATTCAAAAACCTACAATGGAGATCAGTGGGTTCATGTGGAAGCCATTGTGAAAGGTGGTAAGTCCATGGATTTTATTGTTGAAGGAGATACTGTATTGTCCTTTGAAAAACCCCAAATTGGAGGAGGGTTTATCAGTAAACAGAGAGATTGGGCTTCTTTTGGACTATCAAGAGATAGCACGTTTTGGGAGGAAAAAGAAGGTGAGATACTTACTGAAGGATATATCGCTTTACAAGCTGAGAGTCACCCAATAGATTTTAAAAATATTGAGTTGCTCAATTTATGCGGTTGCATGGACCCATTTGCGGAGAATTACAAGTCATATTATATCAAAGAAGATAATAAAAGCTGTGAATATTGAGCGTTTACTCAATTATCGCTGACTCACAAACATAGTTTGGGATGATTCCTGTCGCCTGAATATAGAAGTCAGCTT
The DNA here is from genome assembly GCA_043554545.1 of Marinoscillum sp. Lineage (GTDB taxonomy): Bacteria > Bacteroidota > Bacteroidia > Cytophagales > Cyclobacteriaceae > UBA7330. Next base: position 902,330 of record CP121337.1, read on the forward strand.
TCTCAGGTAGTGTGTTGCCGGTAAGAACTAAAGCAGTATCCAGACCGAATTTATTACCCCCGATGATATCCGTGGCCAAGGTATCGCCAACCATTAGTATGTCGTCTTTTTCTACGAGTTTTCCATTATTTATTGCGTGTTCGTACGCGTACACAAACATTTGTGCGTCTGGTTTTCCAAACCGGATAAACTTCTTTTTTACAATTTGTTCAACCATTTGTGATATTCCTCCAATGGCAATGGCGACTTCCTCTTTGGATACGGGATATGATTTGTCTGTATTGCAGACTATGGCAGGAATATTTCGTCTTCTGAGGAGGTTGAGTACCTTGTTGATATCATGATTCCAATCAAATCCTTCGTCATCCAGGAAAACAACAGCAGAGATTTCATCAATTTTTGACATATCCAGTTTTTGGATAGAAATGGTTTTCAGGCCAAGAGCTTCGATATAGTGAGCTGAATTTTCAGTGCCCAGGTAGGCGATGGTACCGGATTTTACTTTTAACCTCAGGTATTCTCTTGCGATCATACCAGAGGAGATTAGTTTGTATTCATTCACTTCATGAAGACCAGCTTTCTGATAATATTCTGCAAGTTCCACAGGGCTTCTGGAGGCATCATTGGTAAGTATGAAATAATCTATATTGTTCTCTGCCAGGTATTGGAAAGTTTGATTAATGCCAGGAATTAATCCACGGTGGTTTTTTAATACACCGTAGGCATCAAAAAAAATGGTCTTATATTTTTTGACAACAGACTTAAAGGATTTCAATTTCAGGCTCATATTTTCAGGGCTTTGATGATCTTTTTAGCGTCGAAAGACTCCTCCAATTTAGGGAAATATATTTCATGAGCTTCTCGCTGAAGTTTTGATGCATAGATTTCATGAAAGAAATACCGACCATCTTTGATTACATAATTTATGATAAAAAAACGATAGGCCTCTTTCATGAAAAGTATCTCTTGTTCTGTCAATGAATAAACTTCATGATAGCCTTTCAAAAAAAGTATAAATCGATCTTCCATCAATGGATCTATGAGGTAACTAAATACCGTTTTATCTCCGGCCTTTGAACAAACACGGCTAAAGAAGTAGAAATCCATAACCCTTGAACTCATTCTGAACCAGTCGTAGTCCCATCGGGAAAAGAAACGCATTTTCTTGGTTACTGAGAAGTTACCAATATTCCAGTCTACAAATACGGGAATGGAACTTAAGGAGTCAATTCCCAGTGATTTATAATTTGAAAAAAACGTCTGACATTGGTTCTGTATTGAATCAATATGCCCCCGATGTTCAAACTTACCTTGATCGGTTTCCAGAATTTCCAATAGGTGATTGATATCATCTTTCATCTGTTTGAAATGTGGAGGAAGTGTATTCCGAATGGTAAAACACGCTTTATGGAAATGTGCCAATTCAGCACCGAGCTTTTCCAAGGTAGCGCTCGACTGCTTTTTAGGAAGCTTTTGATCAATTTGGATGGGGTTGTAGAAAACTACCCAAGCATCCAGTCCACTGGAAGTATATCTGTAGGTAAAAAGTTGGCCAAATTTGGTGAGTGATTTGGCTACAAAATTTTCATAAGGGCTTTGGAGGTTGTTTGAGAGGGCATTGATAATGGTATGATCATCAAGGAAATGTTCATATTTCCCAAAGTAGGAGAGCTTACCAATAATCATCCCTTCATCTTCAAACTTAATGCGGTAGACATGGTTGGTGGATACCAGGGCACTTATGTCAGTAATTGATTTGATGGGTCTGCTATCATCATACTTTTTCCAGGCTTCTTCGATGATACCTGTAAAGTCTAATAGTCTATGCATAGGGGTGTTGAATTTTCATATTGAATAGAAGTACAAAGTTAGCACTGACTGGCTATCCTAAGATAGGATTCAGACGATTTTCTTATTCAATCAGTGAGATAAGCAAAAGCGAGATATTTGCCATGATGCGATATACTGATAGGGGATTGGTTGTGGCTAAGCATTGGTAGTCCATGTACATCTTTAACAACAGAAGTGGTAATATGGGTGTTTTTGAACCATTGTTTGATCAACGTCCTGATCTCTAATGAAGGATTTGATGTTTCGCATTCAAAAATTTCGTAATGATAGTTTTCTTTTGTTGAGGCAATAGAGCAAACATAGTTATTAGATGGCGAGACGCTTCCTTTTACTTCATCTGAATGAAAATTAGAATTACTTGAGAATAGAATGGGAATATAGGTAGGAGAAAAGGGTTGAATATTCCTATGAACCTTAAAAACGGCTTCTTTACTACACCATAGATGCCAGAAACTTGTGTTATGCTTGATTTTGTCTTGAGGATGTGAGATTAGCCTAAGTGAGTTTTCTCTCGACTTTAGTAGTGGATCATTTAAGTCTACGATGTCTATGCCGATCATTCGATGTAGATGGTATGAGTTATTAGCTATTTCAGAATTGATGAAAAGCTATAGAATCTTAAATCTTCCACTTAATGCAAAGTAGAAATTGATCTCATCTGCAATAAAGTATCTTTTCATGTTGTAGCAATAAGATGATTCAAATCCCAGACTCAAAGTCTTAAATTCCTTTTGAAAATTAAAAGAAATGGCATATTCTACATCATGATTGGTGATGCCCTGAATATTTGTAACAAAGTAGTCTTTATTAAATTCCATTCTTTGCAATAGAAAATCAATTATGAGGCTTTTGTGATGGTAAAATATTTCAAAGTGATCACTATTTCCTCCTGGACCAATACCAGCACCTAATAACTGTCCATTATTTGTATAGCCTTGTCGGTTGACATCATGAACATAAAACGAAGGAGTTGCCCGCCACAAGTAGGAGTGATTTCTAGAAAGGTTTGTGTGTTCGTACGATAGGATGAATAAATCTTTTTTTAGTTTCACTGTCTTTTCAAAACCAATTGTATAGGCTCTGCTATGCTCAGGCTCACTTAATGTCCATCGTAAATTACCGGTAAAGTCATTTTTTGCAAACTCACCATAAGCTCTGAAACCAACCTCAGGAAAATTCCAACTGGCTGAAACAGACGCTAGTTGGTCAAATGTATCATTGGTATTGATGCTATCACCACGAATGCCATTGTCAATAACATAGATCACACTCAATAAATCTGATGGCTCAAAGAATTGTGTGTTTTTATATAAAGTTTTATTTAATCCTAAAGTAAGGTTGGGTACAAAACCTGGGCTAAATCCTATGAAAAGCCCATTAAAATATCTTGTATCATTTAAAGAGTTATTGTCAAAATATGCGGATTCAGATAATAGGCCTGTTAGGTGTTGTACTTCAAGTTTACCAAAGTTGATACCATTAAATTTGATGTCCGTAGGAGCTAACCCAAGCCTGAGGTGAGGAAAACCTCCTCCCTGTCGACTTAGAAGGATAGGATTGTACTTAGCAGGTCCTGTTGAATAATTTTGGGTAGAAAGACTGGATGTGAAATTTCCAAAAGAAAGCTTTATTTCACTCTGGCCAGGATGAAATTTAACAAAAGGGTCAAACCCATATCTCTGCACAAAATCTATTCTGCTTGAATACTTATAACTTTCTGGCGGTAAAGATTGAATGCCATTAGGCGCCAAATCAAAAGTGCTATTTTGAGAATAGTAGAGCGTAGGAAAGGTAGTAAAAGAAAATACTCCTTTCGTAAATGAAAAGCCGCCGTGTAATTCCCAGGTAGTACCTTTCCCTTTCCAAACAGGCCCATCATTGTATCCTCTGGGGTATGCTGAATTTATAGATAGTTTCGAATAGACAGGTAAGATTGAAAATGAATCATCTGATTTTTTTTGAATGGAAGGGTAAAGATTCAATGAAGTTGAATCACTGAATTTATTGATACGATTAAATATGTCTCCCGGCACACTAATTTGAGCACTAACTCGAAGGATACTGCATAGTAAAATCAGGTTTATCAGGATGATTTTTAGAGAATTCATAGGGATTTTTTATCAAGTCAAAGATAAAGCTTGTCAGAGTATTCCAAACATTACTTGAAACAACTTGGTTTATTGCTAGTAGTTATTAAGATCTATTTCTATTTCTAAAACTTTTCCTAACGCATTGTTATTGCCACTTTCATGAAAGAAATCTAATTCTTCCTGATTTCTGAATAATTCAAATCTAACTTCCCATAATGGATCTACTTCGGCTGTATAGGGTGGATGACCATTATATAATATCACTTTTATGTTTTTATTAGCCGTTGAAAGATAGTCCGATAAACTTACTGTAAATTCTAATTCTGGAGATTGATCAATATTTTGACTGTCAAATATCAATGAATCTCCTACAAATACATTGACACGATTATCAACTTTACTAAATGTTAAAGCGTATTCTGTTTTTTGAAAAATACTAGATAGAAGAATAAACAAGACTGTAAACATGCTAGCTCAAATTTGTTCCATTTTTTATTTCAATCACCTGATCTGCTATTTCAAAAAATTGATCATCATGCGAAATTGCAATGATAGTTTTCCCCATATTTTTTAGGTTGGGTAGAATCTCATGATAAAATAACTGCTTGTAATGGACATCTTGATAAGCTGCCCACTCATCAAAAAACCAAATGGGCTTATCTTCAAGTAATGAAGTCAGGTAAGCAAGCCTTTTCTGTTGTCCACTCGAAAGCTTCATATTGGTATATACACCATTTTCTATGCCAAGATGCTTGTCTAATTCAAGATCTTTAATACTTTTATTCCAATCATGCCTTTGCCATTGTGTATAATTGATGTCTTCAAACAAATAATTATCATTCCATATTGCAGTAAATAGGTTTCGGTATTCTTCAAGGTTATCAGGAGTTATATTCTGGCCATTCATATTAATGGTACCAGTATCTGCTGCATATAGACCTGTTAAAATCTTTCCTAGTGTAGTTTTTCCACTTCCATTACCTCCGGTGATAAAATTAATTGTGCCAGGATGAATTGTAATGTTTATTCCTACTAACGTATAAGCATTTTTACTGGACGGATACTTAAAACTGACGTCATTTAGTACAATGGGTTTGTTCAGCTTTTCAGAAGATTTCAGTTTTCTCCGCATTGTGACTCTTTGGTCAAGTTCTAAGCCTAGGTTGGAAATCTGATTCAATGCAGCATTAAAAGTTTTTAATCCTTTTGCAAAACTGGCGATACTGGCTAAAGGTGCTGCAAGAAAAAGGGACATCGTAAAACCTTCTACAAATGATTGATGATTTGTGCCTGTAGTAATGTAGGTAAAGAATAGCACCATAAAGGCGATACTGGCGAGCGCCAATGATTCCACGATCTTATCAGTTGTTGTAATGATAATACGCTCTTTGACGGTGTTTATCCGTTTGTTTTCAATGGTATCATTAAATTCTTTATCTATAAAATATTGGTGATGAATATTATTGAGTTTTAGTTCCCTGATCCCATAGATTAGGTGTCGGGTTTTTTGAAGATAGATATCGAAAATATTCCGATTCACTTTTGCTACTCTTCTCAGGGGTTTGTTTGTGAGTACAACCGATAGACCTACCAAAAGGATCATCCCAATCAATAGTAGGAATAATTGGGACGATAGATAATAGATGTATCCGCTACAAACAATAACAACCGTACTTGAAACAAATAAATTAGGGATTTTTTCTGTTAGGTTTGAAATTGTATTGATGTCATGAAAAAATACGGACATTAATTTTTCCTGATTTGATTCTGTTTCAATGTAAGGGGCATTGAGGATTTTTACTGCGAAATCTTTTGTGAGGGAAGTAATGATTCTTTGAAGAATTGTAATAATTGCATTACTTGCAATGACAGAGGAAATGATAAAGAATAACAATGAGGCTCCTACCGAGATCAGGTAAAATTGCATGTCCTGTATTCCATTATGAATGGACTCGTTGATTAACTTGATGGCATACCCACTACTCATCCCAGCAACTAAACTGAGTAACCCTGCGCCAAAAAATTGCCAACCCCCCAGTCTTATTAAGTATAGTATCGCTTTCATGAAGTACAAGGTTAATTCAAAAAGTATTTCTTAGGAGATTTGAAAGCATTGAATATGAAAATTTCCTAGGTTAGCAAGTGAATCAAAAACAATGAGTGATAAATATCTGAAATATCATATCTCTACAAGGAAGGCTGGACTACGTCATCAAGCTTACAACCTTAAAACACTTATTTATGAGTCTCATGCACTTGGAAGATTCCCTGTAATCACAAAGTGGCTGCTTTTTGGTTACCATAATTTTAATCGCGAGGTAAATACGGACTTTACCAAATATTTTGATTTTGGTGGTGTACAAATTGGAGGATTGCCAATTAAAGTACTGATGAATAAGGATTTACCTCCACAAGAGGATATGCAAATATTCCAAATAACAGAATCAATTGATTCCAATGTGAAAATGGCGATTCGTCAATTTCCTCCAAGTGAAGGGTGTAGTTGGAAATACATAGATACAGATTTTGATATCTACCACAAAGTTACAATACCGTATTCAAAGGAAGTGATTACGCTTGCGGGAAAACTACTTCAAGAGATAGGTTCTCCATTTACCGTTGTACATGTAAGACGGAGGGATGTGCTGAAAAAGAAATGGCGGTTATGGTGGGATACCCGACCAAAGCACATAATTAGTGTCTTGGATCAAATACAAAGCCCAAAAAATGTTTATGTAATGTCAAATGAACTGAAGAGCGGGTTTTTTAATGCGATTGGAAAACGCTATGAACTTACAACACTTAAAAATGTACCATGGCTCATTGAGGTACAGAAAGAAGATAACTTTTTAGCTTTTTGTGTTGAAAATCAGTTATTAAAAATGGCACATAAAAAAATCACCACATTTTCCGATAACACAGATGAAGAGTGGGATGGGTTTTTAAGTAAGGCAAAATGGTAGTTACCAGGGTAGGCTGTGAATAATATTAGCTCCAACCTGATTTTTGAGAAGTTCTATAGATGTGGCGACTTTAAAGTGTTGAGCGCCTTTTGGCAGTGTTTTAAACCACCTGGCTCGTTCCATTTTAGCTTCATTAAGAAAGGCCTGTGGATTTGTGTGATTATTTGGACCTACAAAATGCTCGACTTGAATGGCATCATCAACCACACTGATCATTTTTGATTTTAGCGCAAGGTATGAAAGGTAAACATCCACTCCCCACCCAATTTTATTAAGTTCAATATTTATTGGAAACAAGGTTTTCAAAATTTCAATTCGAGCGGCAAAGCAAAACCCATCAACAAATAATGCTTTTCTAAATCCATTGGTCATTTTATTATGCATTTGTGGATGGTTGGAACCTTCTTTGTTAACTGAGGGTGCATAAATTCCAATTTTCGGGTCTTCAAAGGCTTTTAAAAGTCGTTGATACAATAAACCGGTATCCTTTATATTAACATCTGACGCTATAAAGCAAATGACCGTTGAATCTGGTTGAAAATGATGAATGATTTCATTAATCATGCCACAATAATAAATGTTAGGTAGTAATTTATCAAAGTGACTTTCTTCATCAGAATCTTTAAATGAAGACCCACTATCAATCACATAAGTATTAGTTAACCGTTTGAATTCACTAGCTAGCTTGATTGCATTATCATTGCAATTGTGATTAAATATCCCGAAGTCAATCATTTTTACCAAAATGCCTACAATCACTATTTTTTATCATATAGCAAAGATCAACAACTGGCAGTTGATAAAAAACGAACATGACGAATTACTGAGAGAGATCCCATTTTGTAATGTCGTGGAGAATTATCTGGAATTACCCGAAATAGGGCAATATGAGGTACCTACACTTCAGAAGTTGTGGGAGTTCGCAAAGGATCAACCTGACAATCAAATTGTGGGTTACATTCATTCAAAAGGAGTATCAAAGCCCAAGGATAAGTTAACTAGGCTTTGGCGAGAGACTTTAAATTATTGGATGCTGGAAAAATGGGAGCAGCACGTTAAAAACCTACAGGAAAGTGATGTGTCTGGCGTGAGATACTATGATTTTGAAATTGAAGGAAAACAACTACCACATTACTCTGGTAACTTCTGGTTTGCTAACTGCGGATATATTAAATCACTGGCTAGCCCGGTTCATTATGTAAAGATTTACGAGCCTAAGTTCTCATCTAAAAAATATGGATCAGAAAGATACGGTTGTGAGTTTTGGATTGGTAGTGGTAAAGGAAAGATGAGTAATGTGGATAATGAACACACTAAATTTATTAAAGAAGGCAAAGCAAAAATGGGGAGAGGACTTCATTCATTTAAATACTGGAAGAGAAAGTATGGATAACTGATGTTGCGAACTCTGATAAAATGAACTAAATCTATCTTTGAACGAAATGAAAAAATATTTCCTATCTACTGTCTCTGTTTTCAAAAACGAAAATGATTATTTTCATGAATGGATAGAATATCATTTGATGATGGGGGTGGATCATTTTTATCTATATGATCAGGATGGTGGATTAGACGCTATGGAGGTTCTACGCCCTTATGAAAGAGCTGGTTTAGTAACACGACATCCCTGGACCCATTTTGATGGGACAAAACATGATCGGACAACTAGGTTTTGGGAAAGGGATAAAAGTCATATCGCATATGCCCACTGTGCTAAAAATTACAGAAACGAATCTCAGTGGATTCAAAAACTAGATATAGATGAATTCTTGGTATTGAATAAAGATGGCGGTGATCTCAAGGATTGGATAAAGACACTCGATGTAGAAAAAGTTAGAGGATACAGAGTTTATCGATATAATTTCGGAAACAATGGTCATCTAAAAAAACCGGATGGTCTTGTCATTGAGAACTACACAATGAGGGAATCAGCATATTCTGATTACAAAGACGCAGGTAATGGCGATTTCTTTTCTAGTAATAGATATCATTACAATAGCCACCGTTGGGGTTATCGCATATTTTCAGGTGGTAAAGTACTGACAGATCCCAATGAAATAGGCATTCACATAAATCATTACTACACTAAATCTCACGAGGAATATAAGAAAAGGCAAAATGTGATGAGGTCACGGGATACTTCAATCAAGGCATTTAACAAAATGAATGAAACCTTTAATGTGGAGACAGATAAAAAGGCGTCGGAGTTTGCCGGAAAAGTCAAAGAGAGAATAAAAAATAGATTACCCTAATCACTTTTCAAATTCAGACTTCTCCGGGTAGCTTCTGTCCAAAAAATCTTTTACCAACGCAACTACTTTTGCATTCGGATTATCTCCTTGGTCATCATTCAGACAGTAGAACTTGGGCTGTTTAGCTTCGATTTTTTTAAGTGCTTTTTTTTGCCGAATAAAATTATTAGTGAGCTTATGAAAGGTATGGATCTTCAAAAGATCCCAAATAGCTATTGGTTTGCACTCGGAAGATTGATGTTTTAGACAATACCATCGATAAAGCTTATACATCATAACGTCTTTTCTATCTCTGAATTTATGTGATTTGATTTTTCTGATTTCATCAGACTTAAATTCCTGCATTTCCTCCCACCACACTTTCTGGATAAGGATAGGTGAGTGTTCGATTAATCCAAGGCCAAAAACGTCATTCTTCTTATTATAAATTCTCCAGCCGAGGTTTTCACCAAATAATGTCCCATGAATAAGTACCTTTCCATCCCTACTGAAAAAGTCCTCAGGCTTCACATGATTCCCAAATAGAAAATCATCATTCATGTAAATAAACCGATTGCTTAATCCGGGAATTTTGTGGATAAAGCTCTCAATTACATTGTAATTGAAGGCAGGAAGGTCTTCTTGATTAAAAACCTCATCGTGATGTACAATGGTGATTTTTTGGTGTTTTGTATTGAGCCAAATAGGCACCTGCGGTCTTATTGTGAATATGTAAATGTGATTGATCCATGGAGCAAAAATCTCAACTGAACGGAGACTATATTTTAACAATTGATAAACATCTCGGATTCGTTCAGGATTGAGGTCTCTTGGCTTTTGGGCATATTGATTATAGAGATCATTGTACGCTGGATCATCTCCATCTACCCAGGTATAGACCAAGTCAATTTTTTCATTAGTACCTACCATAAGCACTTATTCAATCTGAATGTATTTCTTTGCAATGCATGAGAAGAACTTATCAATATATTCAACGGTGGGCAAATATATATTTGACAACCATTCCCGGCCACTATCGACAACGTAAAATTGAAATTCTTCAAAACTTGTTCAATATCGTAAATATTTTTTTGAGAGAATCAGGAGAAGATTATTGGTTGGATTTTGGAACACTACTTGGATATCATAGGGCTGAAGGCATCATCCCTCACGATATTGATATAGATTTCGGGATGCATGAAAAGTCTTATTTAAAAATTATTGCGCTCAAAGATAAAATTCAAGGAGAGATGAAATTCTTTGATACTTCGAAAAATCATCGTGGACCGAAGGTTTACTTTAGTTATAAGGGATTTGATGCAGATATATACTTTTATGAAGACCTTGGTGATTCGATAAGGTCTTATGAGAGAAGTAGCTATGAAAATGAAACATCTGAAATCCCCAAAAAACTGGTATTTCCATTATCAGAAGCTATCCACCTAAGCCAGCAAACTTTTATACCTTCAAATACGAAGGTCTATCTGGAAAACCTATACGGCTATATCGGAAAAGATGCTATTAGAGATAAGGAGACAGGTTTTTGGAAGAAGCGATTAACCTAGTTTAGGTAATATAGATTTTTTTGCTCTTTCTAAATGTTCTTCATTATCAATCTCACACCAGATTAGGTCATTGATTTTTTTAACATAAATCGGATGATTTAGTGCAAGTTTGGCAATGGCATTTTCGTAATCTTTTGTGAGGGCATCTTGTGCTTTTTCGTGATGCAATAAGAGTTTCTGAAAAATGGCAAACGAAATTTTCCAAATACCAACTAATTCAGCATCCACACTTTCTAGTTCGCTTTTTTGTTTAGAAAGATTTTTTAATTTCCCTCTCGAAGTCTCCACAAAAACCTCATCATTTGACTGAGTAAACCCACTGCATAACATTACATCCTGATGTTGGTTTTTGATGATTTCCTCAATAGCCCTTTCATCATACAGGAGATCTGATTCTAACAACAAAAAATCATTGTCAATAACATTTTTCCCGCAAATCAGTGTATGGAAACTTCCGGTTGAGGCAAAGTCAGGATTTAGGAAGGTAGATAGTGCTTCACTTTCGGCAAATGATTCATACTGCTCCTTTAGGTGACCGGTCCCAATAATGATTTTTTCTATGCCATTGTCTTTTAGGATTCGAACCGACCGCTCAATTAGTTTTTCCTTACCTAATTGCATCAATCCTTTAGGGGTTTCATGTGTGTAAGGTCTTAACCGGGTGCCTCTTCCGGCGGCTAATATGACAGCGGTTTTGATCATTGAATGCTAAAATGGTGTAATTTAATTGAGGATTGGTATAGATGATGGGCAATCCTTTAATTAATCATAAAGGATACTTTAATTTGCCTTTGTTTAAATGCTAAATCAAAGGATGAAAAAAGTATATGTGGGTATGGGTACAGATCTGGTTCACCACGGTCATGTCAATATCATTGAAAAAGCGCGTGAATTGGGTGAAGTTACGGTAGGATTGCTTTCTGATGAAGCAGTAACCAAATACAGCAGGATGCCATTTTTGTCCTATGAGGAGCGGAAGCGAATACTCGAAAATATTAAAGGTGTGAAGGAGGTTATCCCGCAGGCGCATCTGGATTATGAAGAGAACCTCAGAATAATAAGACCTGATTATGTTGTGCATGGTGACGATTGGAAGTCAGGTCCGCAAAAGCATGTACGGGACAGGGTGATTAAAATACTTGGAGAATGGGGAGGTGAATTGATCGAACCATCCTATACCCACGGAATTTCCTCCACTGGATTGCGTAATGCCATGAAGGAAATAGGAACTACTCCAGATATTCGCAGGCGTATGTTGAAAAGATTAATCGAAGCAAAGTCAATGGTCAGGGTGCTGGAGGCACACAATGGGATCTCAGGATTGATCGTCGAAGAAACAAAAATAGAATCAGGTAGCGAGGTTCGGGAATTTGATGCCATATGGGTCAGTAGTCTCACTGATTCAACAGCAAAGGGAAAACCGGATACCGAATACGTAGATCGGACTTCCCGGTTTCAAACCATTAATGACATTCTGGATGTAACTACAAAGCCAATTATTCTAGATGGTGATACTGGTGGAATGGTAGACCATTTTGCGATGCAGGTTAAAAATCTGGAGCGGTTAGGAGTCTCTGCGGTAGTTATTGAGGATAAGTCTGGGTTAAAAAGAAATTCATTATTTGGGACAGAAGTTGAGCAGCAGCTCGACTCCATTGAGAATTTTTGTGAAAAGATATCTACTGGTAAAAAGGCTCAGGTAACCCAGGATTTCATGATTTTTGCACGCCTAGAAAGCTTGATAGCTGGAAAAGGACAGGAGGATGCACTCAAGAGAGCCAAAGCTTATATTGAAGCCGGTGCGGATGGTATCATGATCCATAGCCGTCATAAAGATGGTCAGGAAATCAGAGATTTCATGAAGGCTTATGCAAATTTTGAGTTTAAGGTTCCTGTGATTTCGGTGCCATCTTCTTACAATCAATTTAAAGAAGATGAGTTGCATGAAATGGGCTTTAACATCGTTATTTATGCTAACCATTTACTTCGAAGTGCCTTTCCTGCAATGAAAAAGACTGCAGAGACGATTCTGGAAAACAAAAGATCTCTGGAAGCCGATCAATACTGCATGTCGATCAAAGAAATATTATCTATTCTACCAAATTAACTCTATGCTCAACTCCCGGATGTTTTATGATTACCTAAAAGGAAAGGGTGTTAAACTTTCAACGGGCGTTCCTGATTCCTTGTTGAAAGATTTCTGTGCCTATGCATATGACCATGGTAATGATATTATTACCGCCAATGAGGGCGCAGCCATCAGTCTTGCAGCAGGCCACTATCTGGCCACACAACAAATCCCATTAGTTTATATGCAAAACTCCGGGTTTGGGAACTCCATCAACCCGATTACCTCTTTGATTGACCCTGAGGTCTATGCTATTCCACTTTTGATCATGATTGGATGGCGAGGTGAGCCGGGTGTAAAAGATGAGCCTCAGCACGTAAAACAGGGCAGAGTTAATGAGGACATGCTAGATGCATTGGAAATGCCTTATTGCATTCTATCTAAAAACATAAATGAGGCAAAAAAACAGATTGATCAAGCCTTCGAATACATGATGTCAACTGAAAGTCCCTATGCCCTTCTTGTTCGGAAAGACACGTTTGAATCGTACCAGATTGAGGAACAAAATTCAACAACCTTTTTGATGACAAGGGAAGAAGCAATACAGACTATTTTACCCTTTCTGAAAGCTCAGGATATTTTGATATCAACTACTGGAAAAAGTTCGAGGGAAGTTTTCGAATACCGGGCAAATAAGGGGGAAGCCCATGACAAGGATTTCCTTACTGTCGGCTGTATGGGACATGCTTCTCAAATTGCCTTGGGTATTGCTTTAGAAAAGACTTATCGTCAGGTTTTTTGTCTGGATGGAGATGGTGCCTTATTGATGCATATGGGCTCATTGGCAATTATAGGCGATCAGGGGCCAAAGAATTTTAAACATATTCTTATCAACAATGGCAGTCATGATTCGGTAGGAGGTCAGGCAACTGTCGGTTATACGATTGATTTCGAGAAAATTTCTTTGGGTTGTAAGTATAAAAACTATTTGGTTGCAGATACCCGGGAATCATTAATGGCACAGATGGACCTATTTACTTCAATGGAAGGTCCCGTTTTTTTGGAAGTCAAAACCAGATCAGGTGCTCGGGAAAACCTGGGTCGACCAACGATCAAACCTGTAGATAACAAAAAAGATTTTATTGAGAATCTAAAGAGATGAATGATCAGCAAAAGATATCAAAGTCCATAGATCGAAAGATTTTGTTAAACCCCGGACCTGGAACTACCTCCAGGGAAGTAAAGGAAGCCATGCTTGTATCAGATATCTGTCCTCGGGAGCAGGAATTTGGAGATGTGATGCATAAGATTTCAAACGGGCTTCTTGAAATTGGCAATGGTGTCGGCACACATGAAGTATCACTATTTGTTGCCAGTGGAACAGGCGCTATGGAAGCTACACTGGTATCTGCCATAACCAGTTCCGATAAGGTCCTTATAATAACCAATGGTGCTTATGGAATACGCATGACACAGATTTGTGATAGGTTTCAATTGTCTTATCAAAGGGCTTTTCTATTTGGAGAATATCCCGATCCCGATAAAGTAGATGAACTACTATCAGTAGGAGATTTCACACATCTTGCGTTTGTTCATCATGAGACCTCGACGGGAATGATGAACCCACTGGCTGAATTGGCAGAGGTTTGTGAGAAATATCGCATTCGTTTGATTGTAGACGCCATGAGCTCTTTTGGTGCCTATCCAATTGATCTAAAAAAAACACGAATAGATTATTTACTTTCTTCTTCAAATAAGTGTATCCAGGGTATGGCGGGACTTTCCTATGTGATATTCAGAAAAGATTGTATCGGGGAATTACAGCGGAATAGTAACGGCTTCTATTTTGATGTCTATAGCCAGTGGGAGAACTTACAAAAGAAAGATCAATTAAGGTTTACACCACCTGTACAGATTTGTTATGCCTTTCTAACAGCCATTGAAGAAACGTTAAAAGAGGGGGTACAAGCAAGGTGGAAAAGGTATCAGGAAAATTGGCAACTATTTTATGACGGGTTAAAAGAAATTGGATTCACCTTCTTTCTAGTTCCAGAATATGAATCAAAGATATTGTTGGCCATAGACCTAAAAAGTAAGCCAGGCCTGGATTTCAATGATTTTCATGACTTCTTGTACAAAAATGGGATCACCATTTATCCTGGAGTCATACCAGAAAGTGATACTTTCAGGGTTGCCGTGATTGGAGACCTCTATCCCGAAGATATCCATTATACAATTGATAAGATGAAAGGCTATTTCAAAGTTGAAAAATAAAGTTGTTCAATTTGTTTACCGATCTTATCCCAGGCATACCTTTTCACTTCTTTGAGACCCCACTTCTTCATTTCCTGTCTTAGTTCAGGGTTTTCAATCATTCGTTTGATAGATGTGGTGAGGCCATCAAGGTCCTTTGGCTTTACAAAGCACATCTCCCATTCCTCTGGTATAATGTTCATATATCCCTCATTTGCAAAGCCTGTCATTGGTAAACCAGCAGCCATAGCCTCTAACAAAACAATGCCAAAACTTTCACCGTAGATTGCTGTGGCCAGATAAAGGTCCGCTGACTGAAGTAGTGTGTATTTGGCTGAGTCGCTGATCTGGCCCGACATGATCACATCTGTTAATTGATGGTCTTTGATAAAAGTTTCGGCTAGTGATTTTTCCTGGCCATCTCCTGCAATGATAAGCCTTAGGTTATTGTTTTCATTTTTAAGTCTGAGAAATGCCTCTAAGGCATATAAGATTCCTTTTCGTGGTTCTAGTCTACCTAAAAAGAGGAGGTTGAACTTCCCGTCATCATAGGCTTTTAGCTTGGGAACTCTGGACTGATAATGGCTTGTGTCAATCCCATTAGGGATAACACTTACCTTTTTATGATTAATGCCCGAAATATACCTTGCTTGGCTTTTTGAAACGGAAATAACCTTATCCATCATCTTAAAGATGAATTTAGCAGCAATTGGCATGATTGTTTTGCCCACCAATTTACTTTTTGGTGTATCATGAAAGGTTACTATGTTTTTAGCCTTGGAATTATTCCATACCTGAAAGGGTAAAGCAGGATTCCAAAAAGTGTGATAATGAATTATATCAAAATCTTCTTTTACCATAAACTCCTTTAAGAGTTTACGTTCATTACCCAAGGCAACGTTGATATCAATTCTTGTGCCTGCAATATTTAGAGCTCTGTTTTTACCAAATGGGTATGCTTCAATCTCCTGGTAATCCTTGGTAGCAGCTGGTGTGATAATCTTTACCTCATGCCCCAGTTTTTTCAATTCTTCGGATAGACATATTATATGGTTTTTTACACCACCAGGTCTGGAAAAATCATAGGGACATACCTGGGCTATTTTCATGAGGGTATTCTTTTGTGCAAAAAAGTCAAAATATTGTCACTTCTTCCATCATAAGGGTAAATCTTTGCACAATATCCTGTTTATATGCGTTCAGAATTACTTGTAGATGCAAAGCAATTTATGGAAGACCTTGATAAAACCATCAGGGGAGCAAAGGAGACTGTTCAGGTGCAGTCTATGACCTTTGAAGGGGATTATGCGGGCATTCAGGTAATGGAAGCCTTAATAGCCTCAAAGGCAAAGAATAGGCAGCTATTAATAGATAGCTATTCTAAAGTAGTTATCAATGATCATTTTGTTTTTGGTCCTTACTATTTTATTTCTCCTGCTTTTCGAAAAGAAATAAGGGAAACCAAAAGCTTAATACAAAAGGGTCTTCAAAATGGGATTGAAGTAAAGTTCACAAATCCTACTGGTCTATTAATGCATAGGTATCCATTAAGGAATCACAAAAAAATGGTGGTCGTGGATCAAGAGGTTTCATACATTGGTGGAATCAATTTCAGTGAACATAACTTTCAATGGCATGACGCAATGATTCGAGTGGAAGACCGGCAGGTCAGCAACGCTTTGTCAGATGATTTCGAATCAACCTGGTCAGGCATCAATCAATCCAGAAAAGTAGCGTTAGGAGATACGATGCTTTATTTTATGAATGGTTCTAGAAGTAAACCGGAATATGAGGATATTTTTGGGATGATTGAAAAGGCCAAAAAGACCATTGATATATTTTCTCCATACGTTTCAGATCCGTTATTGAGCAGGATTAAGAACAGAAAGAATAAAGATGTCAAAGTAAGAATTATTTCATCCGAGAAGAACAATAAGTCGGTATTTAAAAAGCATCTGGGTAATGAGTTGAGAAAAGGATATTTTCAATTGTGGCATTATTTAAAGGGGATGTCACATCTGAAAGCAATTCTGATAGATCAGGAAATACTCATTATGGGAAGTAGTAATTTTGATATCGTAAGTTATTACTTTGAGCAGGAGGTGATTTTGGTTTCTCGAAATCTTGATTTAATAGCGGAATTTAACAGTAAGGTATATTCAAAAGACCTGGAAGAGAGCATTCAGGTGGATCCAAATGATATTAAGGAGTCTAAAAACACTGCATTTTTGATGCAATTGTTAAATTGGGCTGCATATAAAGGATCAACTTATCTTTTGTCCACCAGATAGTAGATTAATGGCAAAAACTAAATCATTTACCTGGGATCAAAACAGAGAGCCTCATCATGAGAGAAGAATGATGATTATGAAGGAGAAACCAGGGGTAAAGGCCTTGTTTGGCACTGATCCGTGGTTAAAATACAAGACCTTGTTGTTAGTGGTTATACAGCTTATTACACCTATATACCTTCTTCCGGAGAATATTTGGTTGGCTGCATTGCTACTCTTTGTTGTTGGAGCCACCACTAGTCATGTGTTATTTTTAGCTATTCACGAAATTACCCATGACCTGGCATTTAGAAATAAGAACCTAAACAATGTCTTGGCACTTATCGCTAATATTCCTTTGATAGTACCTTATGCAATGGCATTTAGGGTTTATCATGCGGAACACCATTGGCATCAGGGAAAAGATGGTGTGGACACAGACATCCCTGCGGAGAAAGAAGCTCTGATATTTAGTGGCCCCATTGGCAAGCTAATTTGGTTGATTAATCAGATATTATTTTATGGGATTAGGCCAATTGCTGTACACCCTATAAAAATAACAGGCTGGCAGATAGCGAATTCATTGGTGCAGGTAGCTTTTGTGTTTGGCTATTACCATTTAGCAGGCCTGGAAGGAATTCTCTATCTTTTATTATCCCTTTTTATTGCAGGTGGTTTACATCCCATAGCCGGCCATTTTATTGCTGAGCACTATGTATTTAAAGAAGGGCAGGAGACCTACTCTTACTACGGTATACTTAATAAAATTACTTTTAATGTAGGGTATCACAATGAGCATCATGATTTTCCTAACATCCCGGGAAGTCGATTGCCTCAACTAAGAAAGATGGCTTCTAACCATTATGACAACCTATACAGCCATAAATCATGGTTAGCTGTGCTATGGTATTTCATTACTGACAGTTCGATCAGTTTGTTTTCACGAGTTAAAAGAAACAATTAGTCATGAGTTTTAGCTCCTGGTTGAACCAACATCGGGAACAAGTGAGATCCACCATTAAAATGATGGATATTGAAGAGCGTTTTGATCTGTATTTCAGTCGTTTCTTTGGACTTTTTTTCGCTCAAATGGGTAAGTATTTGGGCATGACACCCACTCAGGTTTCAATAATCAGTCTGGTAACAGGGGTTTTTGGGGGTGTATTGTTGTATTACCAGAATTCATGGCAAATCATTTTAGCCGCCTCTTTCTTGATTTCTTTGTCAGGTGTCTTAGATAGTGCAGATGGTCAATTGGCAAGGATGACAGGACAATCTACTGATCTGGGAAGAATTATTGATGGCTTAGTAGATAATTTTGTTTTTGTAGCTTGTTACCTGGCTGGCGCTGCTTACTATATGCAGTTTTATGATTGGCCTATTTTCGTAGTTGCAGTTATTGCTGGAGTGTCACACAGTTTCAAATCCGCGATCTATGAATTTTATAAATCTGAATATTTGTTTTTTGCTGGCCCATTTGAAAGTGCTGATATTGGATACCCGGACGCAATAGAAGAGAAGTTAAAGCTGGAAGGGTCATGGTATAAGAAACTAATACTTTTTTCATACCTCGATTACACCAAGCGGCAGCATTGGTTGAGTACTCGTACCAGACATCAAAGAAGCAAATTCCAGAAACTCGCTTATAATGAGAATACCAAAGCTCACTTTATCCAAAAATACCGGGAACTTAATAAACCAATTATGTTTTGGTGGGCATTAATATGTGGAACAAACACCCATCGATCTTTGATAATGATCTTGAGTTTGATTGGAAGATTTGATGTTTATTTGCTCATTACGATTGTTACAACTATCCCAATGGTAATCATCAATTTCAAGCAAAAGAATATTGATAATGAGTTAGTTAAATCTTTTGATTAGTTGGATTTTATCTTCTCCTGAATAACTGTAATAGACTCTCCGACGGTATTCATTTTACCGATGGCATCATCGTCAATCATGATGTCATACTTTTCCTCAATATCTAGAACGATGTCTACGATGTGGGCAGAGTTAATACTTAAGTCGTTGATCAGATCTTTCTCTTCAGTTAGATTTTCCAACAATTCTTTATTAGGAATATAGGGGGAAATGATCTCAATCAATTCTTTCTTAATACTTTCTTTATCCATCTTAGTTATTCCATTTTTTCAGTACGAGACAGCAATTTAAATCGCCAAATCCAAAATTAGCTTTAATAACAGTATTTACTGATCGATAAATCGTTTCTTTTGGAATTTTCTCAGTAGAGATTAATGATTTTATTTTTGGATGAGGGGAGTCAATATTCAGGTTTTTGTGAATAAACCCTTGCTCCATCTGTAGTATACAGGCTACTAACTCTATGGATCCTGACCCCCCGATACAATGACCGATCATTGATTTCAGCCCATTGATGTATGGAAAGTCATCACCAGTCAGGCCTAATGCTTTTGTCCAGTTTTCTAACTCTACTGGATCTCCTTTGGTTGATGTGAGGTGGCCGGAAACTAAGTCTATTTCTTTAGGAGCAATGTTGGCATTCTTTATCGCCGATTGAATACATTCAATAACAGCGTCACTGTTTGGGGCAGTCATGGTGCCCCCATCTCGTTGACCGCCTGAATTGAGTTCGCCGCCTAAGATTTCACCATAAATTTTAGCTCCTCGCTCAAGAGCACTGTCCAAACTTTCTAATACCAGCGCTCCTGATCCACCACTAGGCACAAAGCCAGAACTAGAGTCGCTCATGGCGCGAGAGCCAAAGGTAGGGTTATCATTAGAGTCATTGCATAATACCCCTCTCATGGCGTCAAAGGCGCCCCAGATATACCTGCCGTCTCCTTCAGTACTTCCACAAATCATTCTTTTAGCTCGTCCACTTTTTATATGTTCATACCCTAGAAATACGGATTCACTACCAGTGGTACAAGCAGAAGAATTTGAGATCACCCTGTTGCCCAGTCCAAGAATGCCGTTAAGATAAGCTGCTCCACCACTGTTCATGCACTCTGAGATCGTTCTTGATCCTAATTTTCTCGACTCTCCTCTGTCTATGATATAGGAATAGAATTCATTTTGCTCTCGCAAACTGTCAAATCCCAAATCCCCGGATCCAAATACGATCCCGCTGTCAGGATCTCTTTCCTTATTATTCAATTGAAATCCAGCATCCAACCACGCTTCCGTACCAGCTAGGCAGGCATAGATAATAGCTTTGTTGGAAACTTTCTTATTGAAGTAATCCGAAAGAAGTGATGAAATATAGGCTTCTCTCAATGGTGGTTTACCACCAATCTGACATCTAAAATTTAATGTTTTAGACTCTTCCCAAAACTTTATTCCAGAAACCCCATCTTGAATTGCTTGTTTAAAATCCTTGACGCCTAACCCATTTGGTGATACGACACCAATTCCTGTTATTACTACCCGATTATTCTGCAATATTCTCTCTATTTATAATCATCCCCGAAAATTCACCCCTGCAAATTACCTGATCCTTTGTCTTGTTAATACATTCAATTTCGCACTTTAATTTATTAAATCGGAAATAAATCTTTTTTGAATTCACTAAAAGATGATCACCAGGTCGTGCAAAACCTGTAAAATCTACTTTTGTTGACGAGAATACCGGAATAATATTTTTCTTCAACGCAGATTGATCTAAGAGGTGAATGCCAAAACATACAAGGCCAATTTGGGCCATGATTTCGATGATGATTACACCGGGAGTAATGGGTGTGCCTGGAAAATGACCAGAATAGAAATATTCGTTAGTCTTTAGATCATAAGTGCCAGAGATGTGTTCATCGTCAAGAGATAAAATATCACCTACAAATAAAAATGGGTTTTTGTAAGGCAACTGATCAATAATATCCTGATGTGCTTTCATCCAATTAGGTGTTCTCCTCCATCGACATGAATAATACTTCCTGTGATCCAATTGGCCTCAGGAAGTGAAAGTAAATAAACCACGTTAGCAATATCTTCTGGCTTGGTCATTCTTTTTCCTGGGTTACGCTCATTTGCATATGACTTTAAATCTTCATAACCAGGAATCATACGCAACGAAGGTGTGTCGGTAATTCCTGCCATGATACAATTGACCTTTATCTTTTCAGGAGCCAATTCCACTGCAAGGTATTTAGTAAGGGTTTCAAGCGCTGATTTTGCAACTCCTACTGCTGCATAGCTCCGCCAGAATTTTTGACTACCTCCTGAGGTTAATGTTACTATGACACTGTTATCATTAAAAAGGTTTAAGTCCTTCAATAGGTTTACCCACATCAATAAACTGAATGCCATTGCATCTGAAGTCAGTATTAAATCTTGGGATGAAAGCCTGGTTTCTGTGCCAATAAGTGGTTTCAGGTTGCCACGTGAGATGGAATGAAGTAGAAGATCAATCTTAGCATTTCCAATGTGCCTGAGTATTTCGGTAGAAAATTCTCTGGCTTTATCCTCACTTGTAGCATCAAAGTTATAGTTCAAAATGGTTACATTTCTTTTTCTGATCTCATCAAATTCCTTGGTGACACGCTCCATTTCGCTTCGCCTGTCCCGGTGGATGACGATCAAATTGAAATTGTGGTGACTTAATTTATGTGCGGTTGCAAGCCCAATTCCACTTGAACCTCCCAATATCAATGCCCATTTTTCCATGTAGTAAAAGTCATATTTTTTTAATAAAACACCTTCGCTGAATTTTGCGAGCATCTATATGTTCCTCAAATCTATTCCAGGAGTTCAATACAGAATTATTTTGTGCCATCATTGGACCAGTGGATAAGTATTTCACTCCATTTTTCAGGAAGATACCTAAGAGTTCGTAAAATATTAGAGCGAAGGCTCCTCTCTTTTGATATTCGGGCTTCACGGCTATCAGAAAAAGATCAAGATGCTTGTTGCTGTAAAAAGACCTAAGAATATGGATAAACCCAAATGGGTATAAAGAACCTTTTGATTTCTGGAAGGCTCTGGAAAGCGATGGTAAAGTGATTGCAAAAGCGACTACTTCATTTGAATCATTGACAATTAGGCTAACGTATTCTTTTCGAATAAAATCAAAATACAGTTTAGTATAATAAGCTATTTGTTCATCATCAAGTGGGTAGTAGCCATATAGCCCGCTATAGGTTTCATTGAGCAAATCAAATGCTTGCTTACTGTAGCTAAGTAGATCTTTATTCTTTTTTATTTTTTTTGATCTAATGCCAAATCTAGAACCAATGAGTAAGGCTGTTTTTTCAAGGTGCTCTGGCATCTTTTCAGGTACAGTTCCACGCATTTCGAACCAGTCGCATGCTTTTTCATATCCCAATTTTTCAAAATGTTCTTTATAATAAGGATAATTATAAATTGTAGCTTGCGTAGCCATTTCCTCAAAGCCAGAAATCAGGGTGCCTTCAAAATCAAGGTCAGTAAATCCTAAAGGACCGTGTACTCCTTTTGCCCCGTGATTTCTTGCAAATTGCTCAACGGTATCTAAGAGAAGTTTAGATACTTGAAAGTTGTCGATAAAATCTATCCAACCAAACCTTACAAGTTTCTTATCTTCGAATTCTTTGTTTAGCAAAATGGCAGCTACCCGGCCAACAATTTTTTTACCTTCTTTGACAACCCAGTATTTAGCCATAGCATTTTTTAGGGCCGGGTTTTTCGTTGCAGAAAGTGTGCTGATCTCAAAATCAATAACAGGAGGGACGTAATAAGGATTTCCCTTGTATAAGCCAAATGGAAATTTGATGAACCTCTTTAATTCATTGGTTTCAATATCATGAATTTGAAAAGTCATAGACTACAATAATCGATGCTTTTGATAGAATACTAGTGTTTTAGAAAAGCCTTCGGTTAGAGAGGTTAAAGTTACCTCTTTAAGATTTTCATGTTCAAATGGGAAACTATGATCCCAGTCTCTTTTTATTTCATTGTATTTTTCCCTGGTTAATATAGGCTTATAATTGGAGATTTTAGCCCATGTTTCCATCACAAATAAGACGCCATACATCAGGAAAGCTGGAATAGTAAAGTGTAGCACTTTTCTTTTGAATATGGTCGAAAGTATTGAGTTTAGTTCTCTATGGCTATAAATATGTCCATCGTCCAGGTGTAATGTTTTATTTGTTTCACGGTTGGAATAGTAAAAAACTAATTTGGCAACATCAGGCCCATATATCATCGTTATTTTTTGCTTACTGGAGGTTATGTTGGGATAAAGGCCAACCTTTCCAGCTTTAAACATGGCTAGAAATGCAGTATCCCGAGGACCAAAGATGGCCGTAGGTCTGAAAATCAGGTAATTAACATTGGATTTCTGAATAGCCTTTTCAGCTTCTAGTTTACTCCTACCATAGGAAGATATAGGGCCGCTGGTACCTACCGGACCTAGTGCCGCTAGTGAGGAGATATACAGAAATTTCCCATTTTTCTTTAGGATGTCTGATTGCTCAATTGCAAATAAAACATTTTCAGTTAGTCCTTTATTGACACTCAAATTTTCACTTGCCGAATTGCTCTTAGTTAAACCGGCATTATGAATGATAAAGTCAAACTTGTCATCTTTTGAGATGGATCGAAAAGTATTGGTGAGCGATTGTTGATCCTGATAGTTGAGAGTGACTATCTCGGTATTGAGTTCTTTAAGTGAGCTGATATCTGCTCCTTCTCTTATTCCAGAAAAAACAGCATATCCTGAATTTCTTAGGGCTTCTTCAACAAGATGGCTACCTAAAAATCCATTAGCACCCGTTATGAGTATCCTCAAGTTTCTGACTTAATTAGTACCTCAGAAAATAAGGGAATATTCATTTCTTTGGCAGTTTCATACATGATATTAATGGCCTGATCAATTTGCTCAATTGTGTGAGTAGCCATAAGTGAGAAACGAATTAGAGAGTCTTCGGGAGGGACGGCTGGTGCTACTACCGGATTTACGAAGATACCCCTGTGAAATAGTGCAGTGGTGTATTCATAGGTTTTTTGTTGATTTCTGATATAAATGGGAATGATTGGCGTTTCAGCATCTCCAGTATCAAAACCAAGGGATTTAAACTTTGATAATGCATGATGGGTATTGCTCCATAGGTTCACCCTGAGGCTATCATCATTCTCAATTATATCAAGTGCTGCAAGTACAGATGCTGCTGAAGCAGGGGTAATGCTCGCACTAAAAATTAATGAGCGGCTGTGGTGCTTTAGGTAATTGATTGTTTCCTTATTAGCCCCAACAAACCCACCTAAAGAAGCCAATGATTTACTGAACGTGCCTCCAATGATGTCTACATCCTCATCAAGCCCAAAATGGTTGGGAGTACCTGATCCGTTTTTTCCGAGCACGCCGATTGCATGAGCACAATCTGTCATGACAACTGCATTGTATTTTTTTGCCAAAAACACAATCTCTGGCAGTTTAGCAATGTCACCTTCCATACTGAAAATGCCGTCAACAATTATTAGTTTAAATGGCACTTGAGCTATCATTTTCAGTTTTTGCTCAAGAGAATTCATATTGTTGTGACGAAAAATTAACGCCTGGGCTTTTGAGAGTCGCGCCCCTTCAAAGATGGATGCATGATCTAATCTATCCATGAGAATGACATCGTCTTTCGTAGTAATGGTTGGAATAACCCCAATATTTACCTGAAAACCAGTACTAAAAATCAGTACCGATTCTTTTTTAAGGAAATGAGCAAGTCTTTCCTCCAACTCAATATGAAGATCACAGGTGCCATTTAGAAATCGAGAGCCAGAACAACTTGTACCATATTTGTTTATTGCCGCTACTGAAGCTGCCTTGATTTTTGGATGAGTTGTTAGACCCAGATAGCTATTAGATCCAAACATCAGAAGTTCTTTACCCTTTACTGTGATGGTTGTTCCTTGTTCTGAGGATATCTGTCTAAAAAAGGGATATATACCTAATTCCTTACCCTTTTGAGGTGCCTGAAAATCTTCAAATCTTTTTTTTAGGATGTCCATCTATTCAATTTACTTGTTAATCATTAGGGGGTGAGCTAATGCGCGTCTGGTTGGATCTTAATGTTAACAATTTTTAAAGTTAACTTGAATTCTTTATTCTATCAATAATCAGTTTACTTTAAAGATAGCGTAGCTGCCATTATTGAAAACTGCTTTGTGGTTTTTGGTAGTAGCCGTGTCAACGGCTGTTGTCAATAAATAAGCAATAGAGTCTTCTATTTTCGTGAGCGCTTTAAATTTGTCCATTTGATACACACCAAATTGTGCTATTGGACTTCCTTTTATTACATGTTCCTGAAAATCAACCGGATGGAAAAAAGCCTGTTGATTGTTAAATCTAAGAAAACGATTGTACCATTCTAATTGACCATCTGCAGTTAAGGGTATAGTCTTGAATTCAAAATAACTTGATCTTATTGCCTGTGTTCTAACATCTATTCCTGAATAGTTCGCAAATAGGTCGTTTGGTTTGGTATTTTCCTTAATCCAATCGATCGTTTCTGTTACTTCATTTGTAAGTTCATTTTCATTCAATTCCTGATGCAATAGGAATCCCAAATACCCTAATGAAAGGAATATAGCTGCCAAGTAGATGAATTGATTAATATTCAAATTCGGTGGGTTAACTCGTTTAATCAACCTCATAAATAACGCAGGTAATAATAGAAAGGCGATTGCTGTTGCGAACAGCCCAATGCGATAGGGTGAAATTTGAACCAGTAAGGGAATCCTAATAATTGAATGTATTACCGAGGTTACGAGAAGTGTGCCTAGAATTCCAATAACTAATAAATACAATGATCTTTCCCAGTATTTTCCTTGCATTAATTTCCTCCCTACCACCACGAAAGGTAATATTAATAGGAAAAAACCCACTGCCTTTTTGTTCATGTAATAAATGGATGGAATCTTATAGTGCCACGGCGCTCTAATGTATTCCATAACATATGAAGCATCAAATGTCTGCCCGGCACCTTGTCTGCTTATAGTCCAGAGAAATATGCTATAAATGGCCGGTATTGTTGCGTAGCCAATAATCAATCTCAGGGCACCATACTTTGATTGTTGATATTCATTTTTATAGACAAGGAAAATAAGAGCTGGAAAAAAGGGTATCACATAAATCGGATACATTATTCCGGCAATACCCATTAGGATAGTTGCCAACTCATATTTTTTTGCAATATGGGTATATATAAATGCAAAAAGTATTGTGATGGTAACCCATTCTGGATCAAAAAAATTGATAAACAACCACCTCCCAGCAGGTATAAATTTTTCAGATATCAAGGAGATCAATAGTATAAATGTGGCGCCTAGGAAGATGTTTGTTTTATAGAGTCTTGTCAGGAAGAGGCAAAGAATGAAAAACAATACTGCCAGGGTAATAAAATGCAAAAACAGAAAAATTGGTTTTACAATTGTTAAATCTGAGCCTTGAAATAGTACAGAGAAAAAAGTAAGGAAAGGTGTGATCTGGGTATAATTATTTGTGTGCTGGATAACAAAATCATCAACAGGAAATAAAACATCTTCAGTTATCAGTTCATAGATCAGTGGTACCTCTTCTCGATTATTATTATCTCCAAATTGAAACCCATGAATACTGTAGAAAAGGCAGGCAAATAATAAGCTAGCAAAAATGAATGCCCCCAAATTTCTCGTTGAATTCATATTCGTCTTCAGATTAAGCACATAAAGTTATCTATGAATTGACATAATCTTTCATCTTTGCCTGAAAGTAAATCAAGAAATAAATGAGTCAGGTTGGATGCGTGATTTTAGCAGCTGGTAAAAATACTCGATTAGATACAGGAAAGCCCAAGTCACTTCTGGAAATAAATGGGCAATCAATTTTGGAACGGCACATTGCACTTTTTTCCCAAAATGACGTTGATAAGTTTTGTGTTATTACGGGTCATCAGTCTGAGGAAATGGATAAAGCTGTTGAAAAAATCAAATTAAAATATGAGGTAAGCATTTCTACAATTCATAATGACCAATATGAACTGGAGAATGGTTTTTCGGTGTGGAAGGCAAAAAAATGGGTTGATCAACATGCGTTTAATTCATTTATTTTAACGATGGCTGATCATGTATTTGAAGGTGCTTTTATTCGAAAATTTCTAGCCGCAGAAAAAGACTTCCTCATAAGTAAATTATATCTCGCGGTAGATCAACCAGGAAATCACAATACCCACATTGACATTGAAGATGTAACCAAAGTGTTAGGGGAGAATGGACTAATTCAAGCAATTGGAAAACAAATTACCAATTACAACTATTATGACACAGGTCTGTTTGAGATGAGTAAGGAAGTTTTTAAAGAGTTTGAGGCCTGTTTTGATCAAAAAAAATATTCAATCTCACATATGGTAGATTCACTTACAGCTAAAGGTCAATCACATTACATTAAGCTCTATGGTCATTCATGGAATGATGTTGATAACACGGATGACTACACGAATAGCCAGGGCCTGAACTTAGACTAGCTATTCATAAACTCCTGCAATCTCGGGTAGATTTCATCTTCTGACATGCGGTCCATGGGATGCTTAAAACCGAATGAGGATATGATAGGGATATTACCTTTCATGCCCTTGTCCTTAGCACCTTTTGCAAGCCTTACCACATCAATCATGACACCGGCACTATTTGGACTGTCTTCTACCTTTAGTTTGAGTTCAATCTCAATTTTTTGATCTCCAAATTGTCTGCCGTTGATATTGATATAGCAAATTTTGGTGTCTTTTAAGTGAGGGATATAATCGCTTGGCCCAATTCTGATTGGGGGAATTTCGTCCTCCTTAAAAAGGGAGTTAACGGCCGTGGTCTTTGAAATTCGTTTATTGATTAATCTCCCTTCATCAATCATGTTTTCGAAATCGGTATTTCCACCCACATTTAGTTGGTACATGTCTTCAATTACGATTCCTCTTTTCAGCAAACTTTCAACCAAGATTCTATTGGTATAAGTAGCTCCAATCTGTGCCTTAATATCATCTCCAATACAAACTAAACCTGCATCAGCAAATTTATTACTCCATTCTTGTGTAGAACAAACAAAAACTGGCATCGCATTGATGAATCCAACACCTGCATCCAGGGCTTTTTGTGCATAGAATCTAACAGCTTCTTCGCTCCCTACCGGTAAATAGCAAATTACGAAATCAGCTCCTAAAGATTTGAAATATTCAGTAACGTCAACACTTTTTTGATTTTCATCTACCTGAAAAGAATCCGTCATGTGGTCAGCAACGCCATCAAGGACTTCTCCTTTAACCACTTCGACTCCTAATTTTGGTACCTCAGAAAACTTCACAGCGCAATTTGGCTCAGTAAAAAGCGCTTCAGAAACATCTTTTCCTATTTTACGCTTATCTACATCTATTGCTCCTACGACTTTTACATCTCCAATTTGGTACCCAAATATGCTTTTACCAATAAATCCTGTGGTGTGACTTTTATCTTTGTAATATTCAATTCCTTGAATAAATGAGGATGCGCAATTTCCTAAACCAACAATAGCAATCTTGATCATGATATGTTTTTTTGACGTCGTGAAAATAAGCAAAAACTAGATGCTTATTGAAAGGCCATTGAATTTAAATTATTATTTGACATGAAGTCAAATCTATTTTTTATTTACAATACTTACGTCAAAAGTAAGGTTAGAATGAGCCTGTCCTCTATAAGCTCCTTGCACAGGAAAAGTATTTGAAGGGTGATAACTAGCTACAATGGGAACATAAAGATTAGTCGCCAGTATTCCTGCGCTCGGGTCTAAGCCTATCCACCCAGCTCCCGGAACCCAGGCCTCTACCCAGGCATGTAGTTCATGACCTTCACCAAGTTCAGTATTGAAGGCATACCCACTAACAAATCTGCTTGGAATATTTTTATGGCGTAGCATGTTGATCATCATCCATGATAAATCTCTACAACTTGCTTTTTTGGCGGCAAAACAAGTTTCTGGATCCATGAGGTCCTCTTCATATCTGGATTCATGATCCCACTGGTCATTGACTTCTTTATTCAAATAGGTAAGAAATGTAATTAGATTTTGGTCACTTGCTTCCATCAGCTCCTCGACCCAAGCTATGATGGAGTTCGAGAGTATTTCATTTTCAAGGAATATATCAAGTGCTTTATTGTGTTTGGTTTTTTTTGATATTTCTTCAAGGAAATTGAAGGGATTAATTTCTTCTGTTTCAATTTCCATCTTTGCGGTGATGATAATTTTTTCCTGAAGGTCATTAAACCAGCATTGATGATAAAGGTTGCCTTCTGCGTCAATTCGCTGACCGAGTCCAGAACTGGAAGGTTCAACCTTTAATTCAAAATTATTTAAGGTTAAGTAGTTTCTGGGAAGCGGATAAAAATAAAGGTGTTGGGGTTCTACAAATACTTTCTGACTATATTCATAAGTTGTCTTATGTATGATTTTAAGCTTCATGTTTTATTGTTATACTCATGGGTGCATGCGGGTCTTCAAATGCTTTTTGAAGTGCTTCCGTTGGAAGTTTGTCAATGCCGTCTTTTAATTGAGTATTCCAAAACTCAGAAATGTGACCTAAGTCCTTTTCAAAGAAACGATGTTCAATCATGTTAAACGTATCTTTCTTTAGAATAACGGTATCAATTGGGTAATCTACATCATTAGCAGAGATTCGTGTAGCATCAAAGGATAAAAAACCGCTTTTCAACCCAAACTCTAACGGAGAGTCATAATTAATAGATCTTTTGAGGATTGGGTTACCAAAACCAGTATTCCCTATAATCACATATGGAGTTCCTTTTCCTATCTCTATCCAATTACCCTGTGGATAAAGTAAATATAATTTTGGTTCTTCATCTTTTTCAAGTTGACCACCAACTATAGCGAAAAGGTTGAAATTCAAACCAGCTTCTACAATCGAGGCCTTATCTTCATCTGCAACCCTTTTTACCTGTTCAGCAAATTTATTTACGGCCTTGTAAAGCTTATTGAAGCTTTCATCATCATCTTCAATAACTTCATTAAAGTAGGTGATTGCCTTATCTCTCACAGATCTCAATCCCGAAGTCATGATAAAAAAGGAGTGATTTTTTCTTTGTAGGGTAAAAATCTTTTTAGCTACGGTTGTATCTCTTCCCGAGGTAATTCTGGTATCAGCAAGACCGGCGATTCCATCTTTGCTGAGTATTCCGAGACAATAAGTCATGACTGTGATTGGGATTGAGTAGTGGATTCGAAGTTGGGTTGAATCTGAAAATATTGGTTATGAATCTCAGATGAAATATCATTCAGCCTAATTTGTAGATTATCCAGATACTCATGTAACCCAAATTCAAATACATCGGCAATATTGGCATACTCAAGATCAGCTCTAAGATTGCCAATGGCTTTTTCTGCGTTATTTGAATACCCACGACCTTTATATTCTGAAATTTCAAGTAAGCACGATTCTACATTGATCAGACAGAATAAAACTGATCTGGGGAAGTATTTATTCAAAACCAGGTACTCAACAATAGTCTTTGGCTCAATTTTACCATAAACCCTTCGGTAGGCATTAAATGCACTAACGGATTTTAATAAAGCTGCCCAGTGTAAATAATCTAAAGGCGAGCCAACCTCTTCAACGGAGGGTAAAAGAAAATGATATTTTACATCTAGTATTCGAGAGGTTTTATCTGCTCTTTCCATGAACTGGCCAAGCCGAGTGAAATACCACCCCTGAGTCTTTGGCACTGTGTCATGACCTATGCCATTTAATAGTTGGATTTTTTGCTTAATCTCTTTGAAGTAAATTTGAGGATCCTCTTTTTTCCATACTTTTTTCTTTACCAGAGAGAGTATGTAATGATATAAATCATTTAAAACTTCCCAGGTTTCTTTTGAGATGTTTTCACGGACAATTCTGGCATTTTCTCTCGATTTAGTTACACTGGAGATTATGCTGTTTGGATTTTTTTCATCGAATCCCAAAAATTTAATCGCATTTTCTCTGTTAACGGATTTGTATAATGTTAGGAACTTCTCATAATCTCCGGTCGCCTTCAAGAGAGGTTGCCATTGTTCAGAAATTCCTGGAGGTAAATCCAGTGATAGGTTAAAATTTACTTCGATAAATCTGGCATAATTTTCAGCCCTTTCCGTATACCGACCTAACCAAAATAAAGAATCTGCTACTCTGCTTAACATATTTTTTTAATCAAATAATACCCAGGTATCCTTACTACCACCCCCTTGAGAAGAATTCACAACCAATGAATCCTTTACTAATGCTACACGCGTAAGCGCGCCGGGAATCACTTTAATATTGTCACCAAAAAGAATATAAGGTCTCAAATCTACATGCCTTGGGGAGACTCCTTTGGCTGTGAGCGTAGGGACTGTGGAGAGCGAAAGTGTTGGCTGGGCAATGTACTTTCTAGGTTCCGCTTTTACTTTCTTTCTGAATTTTTCATGTTCTTCTTTAGTGGCCTTTGGTCCAATCATCATACCATAACCGCCGGCTGCATTTGTTTCCTTTACAACTAGCTTCTCAATATTTTCTAGCACATACTTAAGGTCTTTTTCTTCAGAACATAAATAGGTAGGTACATTTTCAATGATGGGATCTTCATCGAGGTAATATTTGATAATTCTTGGAACATATGCATATACAGCTTTATCATCCGCTACTCCTGTGCCGGGAGCATTGGCTAACGCTACATTGCCTTTTTTATAGGCTTCAAATATGCCTGGAATACCCAGCATTGAAGTAGGGTTAAAAACTTTTGGGTCAATAAAAGTATCATCGATCCTCCTGTAGATCACATCGACCTTTTCCAGACCTTTAGTCGTTTGTTTGTATACGTAGTCATCTTTGACAATTAAATCCTGACCAGTTACTAATTCGACGCCCATTTGCTGTGCTATGTAGGAGTGCTCAAAGTATGCTGAATTGTAAATCCCTGGCGTTAAAACAACAACGTTTGGGTGTCGATTTTCGCTTAAAAACTGTAGCATATTCAACAGGTTTCCACAATAGTCAGAAACCGGCTGGACACCCAAGCTAGCAAAGAGGTTTGGAAAAGCCTGTTTGATTATCTCTCGGTTCTCAAGCATATAAGAAACGCCAGAGGGACATCTAAGATTATCTTCGAGGACAAAAAATCTACCTGATTTGTCACGGACAATGTCACTACCTGTAATATGACACCATATACCTTTAGGAGGAGTCAGTCCCACACATGGTTCGAGGTAATCGCTACTTGACAAAACTAATTCAGCAGGTATGACTTTATCTTTAATGATTTTTCGTTCATTATAGATGTCCTGCAGAAACATATTGAGTGCAGTTATTCTTTGCTGCAATCCCCGATCAATAATTTCCCACTCTTTTCCACTGATGATTCGTGGAACCAGGTCCAGGTGTAGAATCTTTTCAATTCCCTTATTGTCGTGATATACATTAAATGTCATACCCATGGATACCTGGGCTTTCTCGGTAGAGTGTTGAAGCTGGTGAATCTTTTTATTGTTAAAAGAATTCAGCGATTCTTTAAAAGATTTATAATGAGGTCGGCAATTGCCATTTTCATCCAGCATTTCATCATAATGCTCTTTGTATTCGTAATTATCTGTCAGCAATTTCTGTTAGATTAACTTTACTGGAAATATACAGGAAAATATGAAATTTTTAAGGGTTTACCCTAAAAATTGATAATTAAAACAGTTTTTTTAGAAATATTAGCGAAAAATACAGTGTTTTTTTAAAAAGTAATAATCATTTCTAATTCAAGGTTGATAGGCTTGCTTCAAGAGCCTTAATTTTGGCTTCAGCATCTTCCTTCTTTTTCTTTTCTATCTCAACAACTTTTTCGGGGGCTCCTTCAACGAATTTTTTATTGGAAAGCTTTTTTTCTACTGAGATAAGAAATCCTTTCACGTACTTCAACTCTTCTTCTAGTTTTATCCGTTCAGATTCAACATCAACCAATGCTATAACTGGTAGAAATAACTCGTCTGATTGATAGACAAAGCTGATGCAATTTTCAGGTTTTTCTTCTACAAAATGCATCGTAGATAGGTTGGCCATTTTCTTTATCGATAATTCGATTTTCTTGTATCTGTCTTTATTATTTGTCTTTATGTGTAACGCTAATTCTTCTTTTGGTGAAAGTCCTTTTTCACTTCTTATATTCCTTATTTGACCAGTTAAATCAAATAGCAATTTGGCTTCATCCAATGGATCTTTCTGATACCCTTTTTGTTGATTTTCAGGCCAACCAGATATAATTAGATAGTTATCCTCTTCACTTTTGATGCCATCCCAAATTTCTTCTGAAATAAAAGGCATAAAGGGGTGCAAAATCCTCATCAACGTTCTAAATAGATTAATGGTATGGTCATAGGTCTCTCGATCTATTGGAGAACCATAAGGGGGTTTAATCCACTCTAAATACCAGCTGCAGAAATCATTCCATATTAGTTTGTATGTTGACATTAAGGCGTCTGAAATACGATAATTTGTGAAATGAATTTCAATTTCTTCTAATGCTTGATGGAGCCTTACTTCAAACCATTTTACTGCCTGATTATTAACTTCATTAATAGGCTTATCGACGATTTCCCACCCCTTAATTAACCTGTAGGCATTCCAGATTTTGTTTGCAAAGTTCCTGCCTTGCTCTACCAGTTTCTCGTCAAACAATAAATCATTTCCTGCAGGAGAAGAAAAAAGCATTCCCGTTCTAACGCCGTCCGCTCCATAACTCTTAATTAATTCCAGTGGGTCAGGGGAGTTGCCTAAGGATTTAGACATTTTTCTCCGTTGCTTATCGCGAACGATTCCAGTTAGGTAAACATCTTCAAATGGCTTTTTGCCTGTGTATTCATATCCGGCTATGATCATCCTGGCAACCCAGAAAAATAAAATTTCAGGAGCTGTTACCAGTACTTTTGTAGGATAAAAATAGTCTAATTCTTTATTTGCTTCTTTCTTAATGCTTCCTGATGCATGATCAAAATAACCATCTTCAAATCCTTTGAATGAGGTAATTGGAAACAACCAGGAAGATGCCCAGGTGTCTAGTACATCCTCATCCTGTTTCAGGTCATCAAGCTTAAGGTTTTGATTACCAGACTTTTCTTTAGCGAGAGCCAGGGCGGTTTCAATATCCTCAGCTACGACGTAATCATCTTCTTCCGTTCCATAGTAATAGGCTGGAATTCGTTGACCCCACCACAGTTGGCGGGAAATACACCAATCCCTTACATTTTCCATCCAATGGTTGTAAGTGCTTTTAAACTTTGAGGGATAAAGCTTCACCTCATCGTTCATTACCACTTGATGGGCCTTTTTGGATATCTCTTTCATCTTGATAAACCATTGCAAAGACAACTTTGGCTCAATCACACTGTTTGTTCGTTCAGATCTTCCAATTCTGGTCACCATCTGCTCCTCCTTAATCAATAAGTTTTCAGCAGCAAGATCTTTAATGATCTCCTTCCGAACTTTGAAACGGTCTTTTCCGACGTATTTAGGCACTTCACATTTTTCATTGATAGTTCCATCTAAGTTGATGGTATCAATCACTTCTAGTTCGTGACGCACTCCAATTTCGTAGTCATTGATGTCATGAGCAGGGGTAACTTTTAGACATCCTGTACCAAAATCTAATTCAACATAGCTATCTGCGATGATGGGAATAGGTCTATTAATAAATGGGACTAAAGCTTTTTTACCAACCAGATGGGTATATCTTTTATCTTTTGGATTTACGGCAATTGCTGCATCTCCGAGAATTGTTTCAGGCCTTACTGTTGCAATGGTGATTGATTCGTCACTTCCTTCAATGGCATATTTCACATGGTATAAAGAAACTGTTTCCCCTTCTTCCTTATAAATAACCTCTTCGTTTGAAAGAGCAGTTTGCGCTTCACAGTCCCAATTAATCATCCGAAGTCCTCGGTAGATATATTTCTTCTTGTAGAGATCAACAAAAACCCTGATTACCGCCCTGTAGTAATCATCATCCATTGTAAATACTGTTCTGTCCCAATCACAGGAAGCACCAAGCTTCTTTAACTGCTCAAGTATGATACCACCATATTTTTCCTTCCACTCCCAGGCATAACTTAGAAATTCATCTCTTGATAAATCGCTTTTTTTAATGCCTTTTCCCCTTAACATCTGAACAACCTTGGCTTCCGTAGCGATAGAAGCATGATCGGTACCAGGAACCCAACAAGCCTCTTTCCCTTCCATACGAGCTTTACGGATAAGAACATCCTGGATGGTGTTATTGAGCATATGACCCATATGAAGGACACCTGTCACATTAGGTGGTGGTATGATGATGGTGTATGGTTCTTTATCAGGATTAACTTTAGCTTTGAAAAATCCCTGATCCTTCCATAATTTATACCACTTATCTTCTTTTTCTGACGGGCTATATTTCGCTTCAATACTCATTTTAATTATCCTGATTTTCAGTGGGCAAATCTAGTTTTTTTAAATAATAACGCCAGCAAAAGGAGTCGGATTGACGATCAGATATGAA
This sequence comes from Marinoscillum sp., assembly GCA_043554545.1. Taxonomy (GTDB): domain Bacteria; phylum Bacteroidota; class Bacteroidia; order Cytophagales; family Cyclobacteriaceae; genus UBA7330. The sequence continues at coordinate 938,116 of CP121337.1, forward strand.
ATTTGTTTTTTATTTGTAAACAAAGAATATAACCACCACTTTAGTATCTAAGTTATATCACCGCTAACATGATATTTAAATGGAACAACAAACATTGGAAGATTCAAGGTCGCTGAAATGGAGGGAAGTATACAGTTTGGCAGCGCTAAATGTTGCAGTTGTCATTAGCTGGATAGCTTATCACGAATATCAGCCATATTTAATTGAAAGTTTTAAGCTACAGGACCTAACAGATTTCTTGATTATAACAAAGGCGATAGTATTGGTAGTGGTGCCTCCTGTAGCGGGGCTTTTGGCAGATCGAATCATGAGAAAAAGCGGTAAGTTTTTTATTGTTTTCACTGTAGGTATCGGAGCCACAGCAATGATATTTATGGTTGTTGCAACTATTATTGGCGCAGGACCACTTAGTAATATTCAATCTGCTTTGCCAATTATGGTTGTATTGTGGTTGGTTTCTATGAACTTGTTTGTTAGTCCTGCAAATTCTATGATCGAAGCATTTGCACCGGTTCAAAAACTACCTGTCGTCATGGGCTTTCTCTTCCTTACAACTGAGATGGTATATGCTTTAGAACCCTTAGTCGTCCAGCTTGTTCATTTTTTTGGTGATACCTTAACATTTATAGTAGGAGGGATCCTTATCAGTGGGACGGGGTTTCTATTTCATCAGGTTTCTTCTGATGAAGTATTAGCAAGGAAAAAGGAATTACTAAGCCTACCCTCAAAAAGCCTTGGAGTAGCTGGTTTCATAACGATCATAATTATTGGACTTCAGTTAGGGCTTGGAAAAGGACTTCTGGTGGAGTTCTTTCCTGAAAATATTGGATCTAAATTCCCTGAGTTCTCTAATCAAGCGAATTTCATCACATTTGGATTGCTGGGATTTGCTGCTGTTGTTGCATTTTTTGCAGGAAGGATCGTTCAGTACATTAAATTGGAAAAGGTTTTAGTAGTTGCCTTTATTATCCAGTTTATTGGAATTGCAATTATTATATTTTCAAATTCCTTTTATATCTCTTTAGCAGGTGCTGTAGTTACAGCAGGCGCTTTTAGCTTCATTAATGTAAGTGGCTTACCCTATGCGCTAAAGCATCTTTCAGTAAAACACATTACTTATGGAGTTGGGATCTACATAGGTTCAACTGAAGTGGCTGGAGGAATCCTGGAATACCTCTTGAGGTAATCAAACCATACTAAAATGAGAATCGATCGATTAGCGATTGAATATCTTCTTCGAAAGTTGATCTTTCTTTGATCTCAATGTACTTAGATAACTGTAACGCTGTATCCACCTTAATACTTTTAAGGTTAAGGTGTTGATTGATAAAGATAAATTCCAATTTTGGATTGAGCGATTTCAGTGTGTCTACAATATCTAGAACAGAAAGATTCCGCTCAACAAGGTTGTATGTTCCGCTTGGAGTATCAGAGCCAACTAACTGGTTAAAAACGTCTGAGATGAAGTCAATGTGAATAAAAGGTCTACTCTGTTTTCCATTACCATGAATGGAAATCTGATTGTTGAAATTGCTTTCAAAAACGAATTTATTGATTACTGAATCAAATCGCATGCTTCGACTGTAACCGTACACGTTGCCACAACGAATGATTTGAGTGGTAATCTTATTTTCAAGCCTTCTTACATGTTCTTCTCCTCGAAATTTTGAAATCGCATAAAAAGTACGAGGGTTTGGCTCAGTGTTTTCATCGATTTTAATAGACGAAGACCCATAAACCCCGATACTGCTCGCATATACCAAATGATTAACGCTTGACTCTTCAATGGCATAAACTAGTTCAGCTGTCCCCCAGTGGTTTGTTTGTTCAAAAAAGTGAGGATCTGTATCTGAATAAGGGGTAGTAACCTTCGCTGCCATGTGGTAGACAGTATCAATATTTACCAGTGCTTTTTTTAACCTCCTTGAATCCAGTAGCTCACCATGGATGAAGTTGATTTTCTCATGGTTTGGAAACTTATGACTGGTAAAAAGCGCGTAATTACCTTTACTCAGATTTTCATAGATGATGATCTTGTCTACCTTCGGGTTATCGGAAAGTTTTTTGATGAGCTCAGTGCCAATATAACCTGCGCCACCCGTTACCAATACGTTCATTTAGAATGGTTTTTGTTTACTATTTTTCTACCAAATCTGTATGCAAACCACACTCAACCTTGTTCATCCCATACCATCTGGCTTCCCTTTCCTGCATTTCAGGGTCTAGTCTTCGGGTACAAGGTTCACACCCTATGCTAAGGTAACCTTTTGAGTCCAATGGATGTCTCGGTAGTTCGTGTTCGCGAATGTATGAATAAATTTCTTTCATCGACCAATCTAACATCGGATGAAATCGCATACTATTAAATGGAGCGGGCTGTTCATCTTTCATGGATTTTCTTACTGAGCTCTGATCTGCTCTGACTCCATTGACCCATATATCATGATTCCTTAGTAGATGTTCAGTTGGGGCAGTTTTATTGATAAAGCAGCAGTGATCAGGATCAGAGGTGAAAAGCAATCTGCCTTCATGATCTTTTTGCATGTATCTAGGCATAGAGGATTTGGTTTCCTTTACATTGATATTAAATTCCTTGGCAACTTGATCTTTGAAAGCCACGGTTTCAGGAAAGTGATATCCTGTATTAAGAAAGTAGATTGGAATCTTATTGTCTATTCTGCTTAGGATGTGCAACATAACCAGACTATGTGTTTGAAAGGAGGAGGTACAGAAAATGGATTTGCCCTCCTCTTTGTACTTTCTAATCTGATTCTCTATTTTCTCAAATTTCATAATTTGTTCATTAATGGGCACAAAACAACCGTTAAATGGGTTAAAATCAAAGAATAGGTTAAAGGTATAGGTGTTTATTTTTAAGAATATCTAAACAAATCATTTCTACTTTAAGTTTGATAGAGCAATTGAATCATATTTTAATAAAATTTTGAAAGTAGCAGTATTTAGAAAAGAGCATTTTAATGCAGCTCATCGATTATATAATCCTGATTGGTCAGAAGAACAAAATGACGATGTCTTCGGAAAATGTAATAACCCCAATTGGCATGGACATAATTATGAGTTGGTAGTAAGATTAGTTGGTGAACCTGACCCTGATACTGGATACGTTTACGATATGAAGAAATTAAGTGACATCATTAAAGCTGCGGTTTTAAATAAATTTGATCATAAAAACCTTAATTTGGATGTCCCTGAATTTAAAAGATTAAATCCAACAGCTGAAAATATAGCGATCGTAATTTTTAATCTACTTAGAGAGCGAATCGATAAAAGTCTTGAGCTGAAAATAAGATTATATGAAACAGAAAGAAACTTCGTTGAATATCCCATTGATTAACGAGACATTGGATGATCTGGAAGATCACATGCCGGGAGCGATAGACACCCCCTTAAGGGCAGATGCATTTGAAATGGACGATCAAATTAAGATGGAGCTTATTGAGAAGCATTTCAAAGAGATTATGCAGATTTTAGGACTTGACCTTAATGACGACAGCCTTAAAGGAACACCTAAACGTGTGGCAAAAATGTATGTTAAAGAGGTTTTCAGCGGACTGAATCCTAACAACAAGCCAACAGCAACCCTTTTCGAAAATAAGTATAATTACGATCAGATGTTGGTGGAAAAGGATATCACTTTCTACTCTCATTGTGAGCATCACTTTGTGCCAATTTATGGCAAAGCGCATGTAGCGTATTTCTCTAGTGGGAAGGTTATAGGTCTCTCTAAAATCAACCGAATAGTACAGTATTTTTCAAAGAGGCCTCAGGTTCAAGAAAGATTAACTGTCCAAATAGCTTCGGAACTCCAGGATATTTTGCAAACTGAAGATATTGCCGTCGTTTTAGATGCCAATCATTTGTGCGTTTCCTCCAGAGGAGTTAGTGACACAAACAGTAGAACTGGAACTGCTTTTTTTGAAGGCAAATTCAAAGATCAGTCCATCAAAAATGAGTTTTTGAATTATATCAATTCTTCTACTGAGATCCGTTAATCAATGTATGTATTTTTAAGGGCTTGATGCTCTGAATTTGGGCTTGATCTAAATCAGTTTTTCAATTGTGAAATCTTCATTTTTATAATTTGCCCATTCAGTTATCTTTGCACCTCTTTTTAAAAACACATACTGATTCTTATGAACAATCTAATTTATGCTGTGCCTCTGATGGCTATCATTGGTCTTTTGATAATGATAGTAAAAGCAAGATGGGTATTCAAGCAGGATGCGGGGGAAACGAAGATGAAGGAAATAGCCCGACACATCAGAGATGGGGCGTTGGCCTTTCTTCATGCTGAATATAGAGTTCTTGGGATTTTTGTGATCATAGCAGGTATTTTACTAGGTGTAATATCAAGTTTGGTTGAAACAACCCACTGGTTTATTGTAGTTGCATTTGTCATAGGAGCAGTTTTTTCTGCGCTTGCCGGAAACATAGGTATGAGGATTGCCACAGCAGCAAACGTAAGAACGACACAAGCTGCAAGAACAAGTCTTCCAAATGCACTCAAGGTATCTTTTACTGGTGGAACAGTAATGGGTCTAGGCGTAGCAGGTTTGGCAGTATTTGGTTTAAGTGTACTATTTATTATCCTATTCCAATGGTTTATGGGTGGTGAGTGGACAAACACTGATCAAATGACTATTGTTTTGGAAGCACTGGCTGGTTTTTCCCTAGGTGCGGAGTCAATCGCACTTTTTGCGAGAGTAGGAGGAGGTATTTACACTAAAGCAGCAGATGTTGGTGCTGACCTTGTTGGAAAAGTGGAGGCGGGCATTCCTGAAGATGATCCTCGAAACCCTGCAACTATTGCTGATAATGTGGGTGATAATGTGGGTGATGTAGCTGGAATGGGTGCTGATCTTTTTGGCTCTTATGTAGCCACAGTTCTAGCTTCCATGGTGCTTGGTAATTATGTTATAAAGGACATGGGTGGTTCAATAGAAGACCAATTCAATGGCATTGGACCAATTCTGTTACCTTTAATGATTGCGGGTCTCGGAATCCTTTTTTCAATTGCAGGTACTTTGATTATTAAAATATCAAATAATGAGGCCAAAGAACCTGAAGTTCAAGCAGCATTAAATAGAGGGAATTGGGGAGCGATACTCATTACAGCCATTGCGTCATATTTCGTGATTGACTTTCTCCTCCCACCTGTGATGCAGATGGATTTCTTTGAGGTTGGTATTGTTGATATCACGTCTGTAAGAGTTTTTTATGCGGTCCTCATCGGACTTTTTGTAGGAGGGGCCATCTCCTATTTCACAGAGTATTATACTGGCCTTGGGAAGAAACCAGTATTAGATATTGTCCGTAACTCGTCTACCGGTGCTGCAACCAATATCATCGCAGGTCTATCAACAGGTATGATTTCTACCTTCGCACCCATATTACTTTTTGCTGGTGCTATTTATGGTGCATATTCATTGGCAGGGTTTTACGGAGTTGGTATTGCAGCTTCTGCAATGATGGCAACAACGGCCATGCAACTGGCTATTGATGCTTTTGGACCAATCGCTGATAATGCAGGTGGAATCGCTGAAATGAGTGAGTTGCCAAAAGAAGTAAGAGAGAGGACGGATATTCTTGATTCAGTAGGAAATACCACTGCTGCAGTGGGCAAAGGTTTTGCAATCGCTTCTGCTGCTTTAACAGCTCTGGCGCTATTCGCAGCCTATGTTACATTTACTGGTATCAATGGTATCAATATTTATAAAGCTGATGTTTTGGCAACCCTATTTATTGGGGGAATGATACCAGTTGTTTTTTCAGCTTTAGCTATGCGTTCAGTTGGTAAGGCTGCAATGGAAATGGTGAAAGAAGTAAGAAGACAGTTTAAAGAGATTCCTGGTATTATGGAAGGCACTGGCCAACCAGAATATGCTAAATGTGTTGATATTTCAACTAAAGCTGCACTTAGGGAAATGATGCTTCCTGGAGCAATCACAATCATTACTCCAATTTTAATCGGATTCTTAATGGGTCCAGAAGCTCTTGGAAGTTATATGGCAGGTGTTGCTGTCTCAGGTGTTCTGTGGGCAATATTCCAAAACAATGCAGGTGGAGCCTGGGATAATGCAAAGAAATCATTTGAAGCTGGCGTAGAGATAGACGGAGAAATGACCTTTAAAGGTTCAGAAGCTCACAAAGCTGCAGTAACCGGCGATACAGTTGGAGATCCATTTAAAGATACTTCAGGTCCATCCATGAACATCTTGATCAAACTTACCTGTCTTGTTGGTCTGGTGATCGCGCCAATTCTTGGAGAGATTTATGGAACAGGTCATACAGCTGAAAAAGTTGATGAAGTGAAAATTGAAATAGTAGCTCAGGAATTGTTGAAAGATAAATAAGGCTCAAGTTCATTTTCTGAATCTTTGGTATAGTTTTAGATAATAGTTAGGAATGCTTCAGGTCTACGATTATGCCTTTACCATATTCCATACGGTATTTATTCTGTTTGTGCTATTTGGTTGGGTGCACCCGAAGACAAGAAAGGCTCATCAGATATCTCTACTATTTACATTGGTCGCCTGGTTAGCTTTGGGTTTATATTTAGGCTTAATAGGCTATTGTCCACTCACAGACTGGCAATGGGATATTAAGAGAGAACTTGGCGTTAGGAATCTGCCTAGTTCATTTACTGAATACATATTAGAAACGCTTACTGGCTTTGATTTCAAAAAGGCTTATGTAGATATAGCTACTGCCTTAGGCTTAATTTTTGGAATCGTGATGGCAGGCGTGAAATTTTGGCAGGCAAGGGCAAAATGATCAGGATTTTCGGTCTAACAGCAAGGCCTCCATCAAAAGGTCCCGTATCATTACTACATCAATTTCATTTACTGAATTGAAATAAATCTCTCCAATTTTCTTCCGGTCACCCATCTCAATTAATGGATGGTTCATTAGATAACCTTTATTAAATCCCAATTTAACTCCACTTCCCTGGTTGTTTCCCCATGGGATACTGGCGGGCCAAATAAAACATATCCTTTGTTCTCTTGAGTAAAAGGGAACATTGTATGACAGTTTCTCTTTTACATTTGGCACTTCTTCAAAAATAATTTCACGCAAGACTGAAAAAATTCGATTTTCTTCTAGACTAATGAAATTCACAAAACTGTCCAATGATTTGAAGTGTATTCCCTTTTGAAATTTATTTGACACAGCCGTCATGATTGAGATTATTGCAAATATGTAGGTAAATGGTTATTTTAGATTAAACCATTGACCTAAATAAATGAAGATTTTATTACGAATCCTGTTAGCTCTGGTAATAGTTATTGGAGCCGCCTTTGCCTATGTCAGTATTTTTTGGCTAAAAAACGTAGATACTGAATACCCCATTCCAGAAATCACCATCAAAGCAGATTCTGCAATGTTGGCAAGAGGTGCCTACCTGGTGAACGGTCCTGCACATTGTGTGGGATGTCACATACCCATAGAACAACTTCCTCGTGTTGCACAGGGAGAAAAACTGCCTTTGATCGGTGGGTTTGAGTTTGATTTTCCCCTAGGCAAGATACACTCACCAAATATCACGCCTGATCTTGAAACGGGGATTGGACGGTATTCTGATGGACAATTATATCGGATGCTGAGAGAAAACATCACCCCGGCAGGTAAGCCCACCATTGATCTAATGCCATTTACAGAAATGAGTGATTATGATATCAAAAGTATCATCTCATACCTTAGAGTGCAGGAACCTGTGAGAAATGAAATACCGGAAAATGAGATGACCTTTTTAGGTAAATTGGTTTTTGGCTTTATACTTGAAGTGGCACCACACGATGGCACACCACCTGTCATGGTCAAGAAAGACTCTTCGGTTCTATATGGCAAATACCTGGCAAAAAGTGTTTCAAATTGCCGGGGTTGTCATACAGAACGAGATTTGAAGTCTGGTGCCTATGTAGGACCTTACTATGCTGGAGGGTTTGTATTCCCTGCTTCTGCTGAAACAGGAGGGTGGACTTTTACTAGTCCGAATTTAACGTTTCATGAGGGAACAAGTATAATTGCCGGATGGAGCGAAGAGAAATTTATTGATCGGTTTAAGGCAGGTAGAGCACATCAAACATCACCGATGCCGTGGGAATCATTCAAACTGATGGATGACATTGATTTAAAGGCGATCTATCGATTTTTAAAAACTGTACAGCCAACCGAATATAAAGTTGAAAAAATTGCTGTGGCACCAACAGAATAATAATGATTAATGTTTTTACATGGATTTTTAGTGTTATCCCATCCTTGATTTTGCTGCAAACACTCTTCTTTAAATTTACTGCCAGTGAAGAAAGCATATATATTTTCACAAAACTAGGAATGGAGCCTGCTGGAAGAATAGGTTCCGGGGTTGTGGAACTTGTTGCTGGAATATTCCTATTAATCCCGAAACTTCGGGTTTATGGAGCAATTTTAGCTTTAGGAGTTATTTCAGGGGCAGTCTTGTTCCATTTAACAATTCTGGGTATTGAAGTAAAAGGAGATGGTGGTCTGCTATTCTATTATGCACTTATTGTACTCTTTTGTTCTTTATTTGTGCTCATTTTAAGGAGAAGAGAAATTCCAATCATTGGAGAGAAATTATAATGTTATTCAGTAAATGGATCAATCCATCAAATTAGGGATTGACTGGTTCAAATCAAGGAAGTGGGAGCCTTTTAATTTCCAGGTGGATACCTGGAAAGCTTACCTGGAGGGCAAAAGTGGCTTATTAAATGCCCCCACAGGAAGCGGTAAAACGTATGCTCTTTGGGTTCCCTGCTTGCTTGAATATTTAAAAGAAGATCTACATGGTAGATCATCCGTTAGGGTGCTTTGGGTAACGCCGCTAAGGGCATTGGCAAAAGATATTCAACGGGCAATGCAAGAAGCAGCCAATGAAATGGGGGTAGGTTGGGAAGTAGGGATGCGTACAGGAGATACTTCTATTACTCAGAGACAAAATCAAAAAAAGCACGCGCCGGATGCGCTTGTAATCACACCGGAAAGTCTACATATATTACTAAGTCAGTCTGATTACCCTCATTATTTCAGAAATCTTCAGTCCATCATTGTAGATGAGTGGCATGAAATTTTAGGCACCAAGCGAGGAGTGGCAACAGAGTTGGCTATATCAAGGTTGAAAGCCATCACTGACCAAAGACTTAAAGTCTGGGGGATTTCAGCTACCATAGGTAACTTAAAACAAGCCAAGCGAGTTTTACTTGGGGAAGATTTGTATAAAGAAGCTGTCGAGATTAAATCTGAAGTTGAAAAAGTTGTAGAAATCACCTCAATTTTACCCGATGAAGTAGACACACTCCCTTGGAGCGGTCATCTGGGGACTCACTTGCTTCACAAGATAATCCCTGTGATAAAGCAAAGTCAAACTACTTTACTTTTTACAAATACAAGATCTCAAACAGAGCTCTGGTATCAGGCTATTGTAAATAACTACCCTGAAATGTCCGGCATTATTGCCATGCATCATGGATCAATCAATCAGGATATCAGAATTTGGGTTGAAGATGCCTTGCATGCAGGCAAATTGAAATGTGTAGTATGTACTTCCAGCCTGGACCTGGGTGTTGATTTCAGGCCTGTAGATACGGTAATCCAGATAGGAGGGCCAAAAGGCGTTTCTCGATTTTTTCAGAGAGCAGGAAGAAGTGGCCATCAACCTGGTGAAGTCAGTAAAATTTATTTTGTGCCGACACATTCATTAGAACTTATTGAAGCATCGGCGCTGAGAAAAGCGATCTATGACAAGAAATTCGAAGTCAGAAAGCCGCTGGAAATGTCCATGGACGTTCTCGTGCAATACCTGGTCACATTGGCAGTTAGTGGAGGGTTTAAGCCACTTCAAATTCTGGAAGAGCTAAAAAACACATACGCTTTTCGTTTGATCACAAGTGAGGAGTGGCATTGGGCGTTGGATTTTATCACAACAGGTGGTAACACCTTAGGGGCATATGATGAGTATTCCAAGGTTTATAATGATAATGGCATTTATAAAATCATAAATAAACGGGCTGCCACCAGACACAAACTATCTATTGGGACTATAGTGGGTGATCCTTCTTTGGAGGTGCGATTTACCAATGGAGGATATCTTGGGACCGTAGAGGAATATTTTGTTTCTAAACTTAATCCCGGTGATACTTTTTGGTTTGCTGGAAGAAATTTGCAGTTTGTGAATATTCGGGACCTTACGGTAATGGTGAAGAAGTCAAATAAGAAAAGCGGCATTACTCCAGCCTGGGGAGGTGGGAGGTTACCACTGTCATCTTTATTGGCAGCTGAGATTCGAGATAAGATAGATGCTGCAAGAATTGGAAGATATGAGGATATTGAATTGAAAACTATTCGCCCCATCCTTGAGTTACAAAAGAAATGGTCCTGTCTGCCAGGAAAGAACACACTCTTGATAGAGCGTACTGTTACACACCATGGGCATCATATATTCATGTTTCCTTTCGAGGGAATGTTTGTTCATGAAGTGTTGGCTGGTGTGATAGCCCATAGAATTAGTAAGTTGGCTAATATATCATTTTCAATATCTATGAATGACTATGGCATTGAATTGCTCTCTGAGCATGAAGCGCCTTTGGAGGAGGCACTGGAGCTGGATCTGTTTTCCGAAGAAAATCTGATGGAGGATATAGCAATTTCTATAAATCAGACAGAGTTGGCATCCAGAAAGTTCAGAGATGTAGCAACGATTGCCGGACTCATTTTTCAGGGATATCCGGGAAAAAATGTCAGAGCAAAACATTTACAAGCCTCTTCATCTATTCTTTTCAAAGTATTTGAGGAGTACGATCAATCAAACCTATTGATCAGGCAGGCCATGGATGAGGTGATGACACTTCAACTTGAAAAGTCAAGACTTTTGGAGGCTATCCGAAGAATAAGTATGCAGGAAATAGTTTTAAAAGATACGAAAAAGCCAACACCTTTTGCTTTCCCGATCCTTGTCGATTCGCTCAGGAGACATAATTTATCCAATGAGAGTCTCGGGGATCAGATAGCTAAGTTTCAGTTACATTTTGATAAAAGCGAATTCGATGAAAATTAGAAGAAACAGAAGAAACATTATTTCCATACTGTTAATTTTATTTTGTGGTGGTCTTCAGGCTCAGGGAATAGTGGGGAAATGGAAAACGATTGATGACGAGACAGGAAAGGAGCGATCAATTATTGAGATCTACCAGAGAGGGGATGAGTATTTTGGCAAGATTGTTAAAATTTTTGAAGAACCGGGAGTTCCACCAAACCCAATCTGTGAGGAATGTGAAGATGAAAGACAGGGCGAACCAATATTAGGTATGGAAATCATAAAATACTTAACGTTTGATCCAAAAGACAAGGTTTATGAAGATGGAGAAATTCTTGATCCTGAAAATGGTAATATATATGACTGTAAGCTCTGGATAGATGAGGGCAACTTGAAAGTAAGAGGTTATCTTTATTTTGTTTATCGAACCCAAATCTGGCTTCCTCTTGAGGGTTGATATGCAAGCTTTGGAGTTTGAATTTAAAGGTCAACATCTACTATTAGACCCATTGAAAGTTCTTTTCTGGAAAGAAGAATCGCTACTCCTTCTTTCTGACATACACCTTGGAAAAGCCGGGCATTTTAGAAAAAATGGTATCGCCGTCCCTTACAATATACACCAGCAAGACCTTAGTAGAATAGATTACCTGATTGGTAAATACAAACCAAAAAAGGTGATTTTTCTAGGGGATTTATTTCATAGTGACCTCAACGCAGAATGGGGCCCGTTTGCCGACTGGCTTGACAATAAGTCCATTAAAATGTTACTTATTAAGGGCAATCATGATATTTTATCTGAAGAAATATATTTAGCTACAAAAATAGAGGTTTGTGATGAATTAGCGTTGGGTCCATTCCTCCTTACACATGAAAGAGTTACTTCTGAATTATACAATATTTCTGGTCATGTTCATCCAGCAGTAAGGTTACTGGGAAGGGCAAAACAGGGGATCAGTGTGCCTTGTTTTTATTTTTCAAAGGTTTATGGTTTGCTTCCTGCTTTTGGTTCATTTACCGGAACTTTCAAGATAAAGCCGGTTAAAGGAGATCAGGTTTTTGCTACATCAGGAGATGAAGTAATTGCCTTAATGCCATAAAAAGTTTAATTTACCACATTAAACCACCAAAAAAGTTTAGCATAGCTGGTTACTTTCCGGCATGTGGGAGTATTTATTAACAAGGATTCCCGGGTCCTGGGTGTATGAAGGATAGTGAGATACTTGATCGTATAAAACGGGGGGATGAGTCTGCCTTAGACTACTTGTATAAGAAGTATTATCGCATGATGACTAAAATTGTCATTAGTAATAATGGTTCTGAGGATGAGGCACAAGACGTATTTCAGGAAGCTCTCCTTGCTTTTTGGCAGAAGGCCGTAAGCGGAAAGCTTGTACTTACTTCCAAGATTAGTACATTCTTGTACAGCATATGCTTAAATCAATGGAGAAAAGAACTGGAGCGAAAAAGCAAGCTGTCGCATGAAGAGATTGACGGTGAAGAATTTCAGGGTCACGATGAAGATGAAAGATACAAAGTTGTAATCAACTGTATTGAAGAGTTGGGAGATACGTGCAGAAAAATTTTGACCTATTATTATTTCGATGGAATGTCAATGACAGACATTGCTGAGAAATTGGATTTTGCTAATACAGATACGGCAAAAACGAAGAAATATAAATGCAAAAAGAAACTTGATCATTTGATTAAGTCAAGATATAGCGAAAAAGATTTTTTTTGATAATACCAAATGAGTATCAAAAGGACTGAGTTAATAGATGCCTATCTTAGGAATGAATTAAATTCCAAAGAGACACAAGCTTTCGAAGGTGAGCTTGCTGGAGATCCTGCATTTCGTGAAGAGGTTGGATTTCAACAGCAAGTTGTACAGGGGCTTGGTGAATTTAGAAAGGCTCAACTGAAGAGTAGGTTGACTGCTATTAATGTTTCAACTCCCTGGTGGGAGGTGGGTCAGGTATTAAATCCTGGATTGGTGAAGTTGACGGGCGCAATATTTTCAGCGGCAATTGTGGGTACTGGTATATTCTATTTTAATAATCAAAAAGATATTCAGGATTACTCCAATACACCGACTGTGTTTTTAGAAGATTTAACTGATACTCAGGCTGCTGAGACCTACACATTATTTGAAGAATCCTCCAGGCGTGCTCCGGAAGTAATTACCCTCATGGAAACTGTTAATTCATCTCGAAGCAAGGCAAATCTTGATTTAGAGATAGATAGCAAGATAAAGGATGCACGTTCAGGATCTGCTGATGCTTCTAAGCGTGAAGAAATGGTCAAAGTTGGGAATGCAGATGATTTTGTACCTGATGTTGCATTACCAAATCCTGGAGATGGTGCAGAGAAAGTTCAGTTTAAATCTGAAAGTGCTGAAATCCCGTTGGCAAGTAATACTGATATCATTAATGCTTCAAACCAGATAGACATAAAAACTATCCAGCGGAACAATGAAGATATTCGTTATAAGTATTACGAAGGTAAACTTCACTTGTACGGAAATTTCAAGGAGAATCCTTATGAAATACTGGAAATTAACAGTACTAACAATAGACAAGTCTATTTATTTCACAGCAATCGCTATTACAAATTATTGACTACTGACAGAATTCTCGACCTTCCACAGATTACGGATCGTTTGCTGATTCAAGAGTTAGAGATTATCCGCAACAATAAGATTGACTGATCCACAGTAAATCCCTCACTTTACTTAGTTTTGAGCTGGAATGGAACAAAAGACCCGCAAAAAGCGAAAACTAGGAAGTTATCCATTTATCAGTGTCACTTTAAGCATTACGTTGGCTTTAATGGTGATTGGTATTTTTGGTTTATTAGTCGTACATGCTAAAAAACTCACACTCAATATCCAGGAGAGTATTGAAATTCAGGTGTTTTTAAATAATCAGCTAACCAATTCTGAGATCACCCGAATTAACAGGTCAATTAGTGCCAAACCATACACCTTGAAAAAAGAAAATGATCCGGGAATTAGGTTCATTTCTAAGGCTGAAGCTTCTGAACAATTTATTGAAGAGACAGGTGAAAATTTCACTGAGTTTCTAGGGGATAATCCACTCAGAGACTTGTTGGTTGTTAATATTGATCCTGAATATCAATCTTCAGATTCCTTGAAACAAATAACACAGGAAATTGAATCGATGAATGGAGTCTATGAGATAGCTTATGTGGAATCGTTGATTGAGAGCATCAATGAAAACATCGCAAAAATTGGATTGGTTATGATTGGTTTTTTTGTTCTGCTCCTCGTTGTGGTAGTTATTTTGATTAATAATACTATCAAATTGGCCCTTTTTTCACAAAGGTTCTTGATAAGAAGTATGCAATTAGTTGGAGCAAAAGGCAGTTTTATCCGGGCACCTTTTCTAAAACGGGCGGTATGGTATGGTTTCTTATCCGGTTGTACCGCATGTTTGATTTTAACAGCTCTAATGTATTACGGAAATCAGCGAATTGAAGATTTGGATAAACTTCAGGACCCTGTACAACTAATAATATTATTTGCCTCAATTATACTAATTGGGGTTACTGTTGGTTTTTTTAGTACCTATCGAGCAGTAAGAAAATATCTCGGAATGTCTCTGGATGAATTATATTAAATTTGATTATGTCTGATAAAAATGAATTTGCTTTCAGTAAGATTAACTATTTGATTATGATAGGTGGGATCTTGGTCATACTCATTGGTTTTGTGATCATGGCCTCAGATTCTGAACCTTATGGCTTTGGGTTTTTAGGTCTTACACTTGGCCCAATTATCGTGATGTTGGGATTTCTCATTCAATTCGTGGCCATTTTTTATAAAGCTGATAAGAAAGACCCTGCTGATAAATGACCTGGATAGAAGCATTAATTCTTGGTCTTGTCCAGGGCCTCACAGAATTTCTTCCAGTAAGTAGTAGTGGTCATTTAGAATTAGGCTCCGTTTTGCTTAATACCACATCTGGAGATAATTTGCTATTTGCTGTAATTGTTCATGCTGCAACAGCCTTAAGTACAATCATTGTTTTCAGGAAAGATATTGGAGAAATCCTAAAAGGGTTATTGACATTTAGTTGGAATGAGTCCTGGAAGTTTGCCACGCTCATTCTTGTTTCCATGATACCCGTTGGGATTGTTGGCGTTTTTTTTGAAGACAGAATTAGTGAATTATTTACTGGAAACCTGATGCTTGTAGGTAGTATGCTTTTGGTAACAGCACTACTTTTGTTTTTTACCTACTTCAAGAATGATGGAACCAGGTCAGTCTCTTATTTTCAGGCTGTAGTTATGGGTGTTGCTCAAACCATTGCTATTCTTCCGGGTATTTCCCGTTCTGGCGCTACAATAGCTACTGGCTTATTGATAGGCGTTGACAAAGAACGTGCAACAAGATTCTCATTCTTAATGGTGCTCCCGCCCATAATAGGAGCGAGTTTATTAAAAACGAAAGATTATCTGGAAGCTCCTATGGCACATAAGGGGCTTGAGGCAATGTCGATGATTATTGGCTTTCTGGCGGCACTTATTTCAGGATATGTTGCCTGTCGTTGGATGGTGAATATTGTTAAAAAAGGTAAGCTCTACTATTTTGCAATTTATTGTTCGGTGATAGGTTTGATAGCAATTATCTCACAGGTGTGATGGATTTAGATGGTGAGCTCATTCTTGTTGATAAGGAAGTAGGTTGGACATCCTTTGATGTAGTCAATAAACTCAGGTATGCACTAAGAATCAAGAAAATTGGTCATGCAGGTACATTGGATCCTCTGGCTACCGGACTGCTGCTAATTGGCGTTGGTAAATACACCAAACGATTAGGTGAGTTGCAGGGGTTAGATAAGAAATATGAAGGTGAGTTTGAGATTGGTAAGACTACACCATCATTTGATTTGGAAACACCTTTCGATAGTGAGCAGGACATTGCAGGTATAAATACAGAGATGATTCATGCTGCAGCAATGCAGCTCACAGGAAATATTGAACAAGTTCCTCCACAATATTCAGCCATCAAAGTTGGAGGTCAAAAAGCATATAATGCAGCCAGAAAAAACGAAAAAATCAAGCTAGAACCACGGTCATTGACCATTCATCAATTTTTAATAACTGCGATAAACGAATCTGTTATTTCATTTGAAATACATTGCTCTAAAGGTACATATATCAGAAGTTTGGCAAGAGATTTCGGAGAGATTCTTGGAGTCGGAGCGTATCTAAAGAGTTTAAGGAGAACAGCAGTGGGTCCATACGAAGTGGAAAATTCATTTCCAGTAACCCACTGGGTTGATAAATATAAGGTGCTATGATATTGGTGGATGATATTGACTCCTTGCAACTAAATGAGCAAAGCATTGTAACGTCAGGTACCTTTGATGGTGTTCATATTGGTCATCAAAAGATTTTGCAACAGTTGGTTGATACCGCCAAATCGAGAAACGGTCATAGCATTGTGATTACCCTCTGGCCACACCCCAGGTTTGTGCTAAAGAAGGATCATGAAACGCTTAAATTACTATCCACTTTCGAGGAAAAAGCTGCCCTCCTGGAAAAGATGGGTGTAGATATTTTATTAAAGATTCCTTTTACCAAGGAGTTTTCTAAAGTCTCTTCAGAACAATTTATCAGAGACATACTTGTAGAGAAGTTAAATACACGATTATTAATTATCGGGTATGATCACAGGTTTGGCAATAACAGGGAAGGAGGTTTTGATTACTTAAGGAAACATTCAGATGATTATGGATTTGAAGTAAAAGAAATACCAAGGGAAGATATTGATCACCTGGTTGTGAGCTCGACAAGAATCAGGAATGCACTGAACGGGGGAGAAGTTCATGTAGCCAATGAGCTACTCGGTAGGTTTTATTCGTTGAGTGGCTTTGTCAAAGACGGTGACCGGATAGGACGAAGCATAGGTTTTCCAACTGCAAACATTGATGTTCCGGAATCTTATAAGTTGATACCTGCAGATGGCGCATATGCTGTCTATGTCATACATGAAGGGGAAAAGTACCAGGGAATGTTAAATATTGGCTGGAGACCAACTGTTTCCGGCGAAGAACGCAGGATTGAAGTAAATATATTTAATTTTGATCGGGAGATTTACAATGAAAGACTGTCAATTCAATTTGTCAGGTTGTTAAGAAAAGAGCAGAAGTTTGATAGCATTGAAGATTTGAAACGACAACTTGATCAGGATAAAAAACAAGCACTAGATACATTAACACATTAAGTAATGGCCAAGCTAAGATTTGCTGTACTGTATAGTCTTTTGATTTTGATTTTTGCGGGATGTGCGGGTTCTTCAGGGGGGAGAGTTTCTTCCTTATTTTTCTCAGTAGCAGATGATAAGAAATTAGGGTTGGAAGTTCAGAATGAGATCGAATCAAAACCCGGTGAATATCCAATTTTGTCATCTATCAAATACCCCAATAGCTATCGTTACATCAGGGATATGACTGAAAAAATTGTAAATAGTGGTAATGTCGCATTTAAAGATGAGTTTGCATGGGAAGTTAAGATGCTACAAAATGATGATGTATTAAATGCTTTTTGCACGCCTGGAGGATATATTTATGTATATACGGGTCTGATCAAATATTTAAATAGTGCCGATGACTTAGCAGGGGTTATGGGACATGAAATTGCCCACGCTGATAGGAGGCATTCGATTAAGCAACTTGAAAAGCAGTATGGTATTTCTCTGTTGTTAAGTATTGCATTGGGTGAAAGTGCCTCTCAGACAGCTGAAATCGCTGGTCAATTAGCTGGTAAAAGTGCAATATTGGCATTTGGTAGAAATGATGAGTCTGAAGCTGATGAATACTCTGTGAGATATTTGTCTGGCACTAGTTATGCCTGCAATGGCGCGGCAACTTTTTTTGAAAAGCTGCTACAGGAAGGTAAATCAGGTGGAACTCCAGCTTTTATGAGTACGCACCCAAGCCCGGACAATCGAGTGAATGAAATTAATAAATTTGCAAAGGGTATTAGTTGTTCCACAAAAAAAATAAACGAAAGTGGCATGACTTATGCTGATTTTCAGAAAAGTTTACCTTAACAGCTTTTTACTTTGAAATAAAATAAAATTTGACATGAAGAATATAAAACTATACCTATTACTAGGCTCCATACTCTCTATTGGTTTATTGACTAATTGTGGAGATGACGGTGTCAAATCTTTATTCTTTTCTATACAGGATGATAAAGAATTGGGACTACAAGTCAGTCAGGAAATAGAATCTGATCCTGTAACATACCCTGTAATTTCTGAGATAGATTATCCTGAGGCATACGATTATCTGAACAGCATGAAAGAATCTATCCTATCGAGTAGTGAGGTGGATTATCGGGATGAATTCGTTTGGCAGCTAAAAATCATTGATGCTGATATACTTAATGCGTTTGCTACGCCTGGAGGATACATATATGTGTATACTGGCTTGATTGAGTATCTTGATAACGCCGATGATCTGGCAGGTGTTTTGGGGCATGAAATTGCACATGCAGATCGAAGACACTCTATAAAGCAGTTAGAGAAAATTTACGGAGTACAATTATTATTAAGCATTGCACTTGGTAATGAGCAGTCGCAAATCGAGCAGATCGCAACACAGATTGCAACCGCCGGATCTTCTTTGAAATTTGGCAGGGACAATGAATCAGACGCAGATGAATTTTCGGTTAAATATCTTGCGGATACCCAATACGCATGTAACGGAGCAGCATCATTTTTTGCTAAACTTATCGCCAATGGACAGGATAGTGGTGTTCCCGAGTTTTTGAGTACACACCCTAACCCAGATAATAGAGTGGCTGATATTAACGCTACAGCTACGACTGTGGGATGTGATACAACACCAATTTCAGAAATAGGAGTGACCTATGAAGATTTTAAGTTGAGTTTACCGTAATTATGAAAAAATCAGAAATAAAACTCCTTGTGGAGCTTGATGAAGAGAATATTCCAGAGAAGATCACGTGGGATGCAGATGATAAGGACAACCCTGGTTATTCTGAAAGTAAATCAGTCACTTTGTCGATCTGGGATCATGCCAATAAGAATACATTACGAATTGATTTGTGGACTAAGGATATGCCAGTAGATGACATGAAGCGCTTTTATATTGACTGCCTTGGAGGACTAAGTCAAAGTTTACTCAATGCGACAGGTGATGAATATATGTCAGGTGAGATCAATAATGTTTGTGATCGATTGGTAAAGCATTTAAAAGAAGAGACTGGTTAATATAATTCAGAATCTGAAAGAACTTTTCCCAACCCCATTTCATGAGGAAATGTAATTTTTTTTCAGTAATATTATTAAACCTTACCCCATAAAACCCAAACTTGATGAATAATCGATTAGCGTCGTGGTTGCTGGTCACCCTGATATCATTAGCGGCGATTCCCGCTATTGCGCAAACCAGTATCTCAGGTATTGTAACAGAGGGCTCTAATAACGAGCCACTAATTGGAGTTAACATCCTTGTTAAAGGAACGGTAACTGGAACTACAACAGACCTGAGCGGACAATTCAATCTTAATCTTAGTTCAGACCCTCCGTTAACCCTGGTGGTTACCAGTATTGGCTTTGAAAGACAGGAACTTGAAATCACTAATAATAATGTTCAGGATCTAAAAATCCAACTAGCTGAATCAACCCTTTTGGGACAGGAGGTCGTTGTCTCAGCATCGCGGGTAGAGGAAAGTATATTAAAATCCCCTGTCAGTATTGAGAAGATGGATATCCTCGCTATTCAAAATACTTCAGCTGACAATTACTATAAAGCAATAGCTAACCTCAAAGGGGTGGATGTGGCATCTAGCAGTATCAATTTTCAAATTATCAATGCAAGGGGTTTTGCCAGCACCGGCAATACACGATTTGTTCAGCTAATTGATGGAATGGATACACAGGCGCCTGCCTTAAATTTCCCCATCGGCAATTTGAATGGACCTTCAGAATTGGATGTAGAGAGTGTTGAATTGTTGCCAGGAGCCTCTTCTGCTTTGTATGGTCCAAATGCCTTTAATGGTGTTTTACTTATTAATAGCAAAAGCCCATTTGAGTATCAGGGCCTAAGTGCATTTGCTAAAATGGGAGTAAACCATATAGGAGAAGAGTCCGGTCACCCCACTGCACCAATGTATGAAGGGTCTCTTAGATACGCCAAGGCTTTTAATAACAAGCTCGCATTTAAAGTAAATGCATCATACAGCCGAGCCGAAGATTGGCATGGGCAATCTGATTTTGATCGCAATGCTTCTTTACGACCTGATGGTTTTAATTTTAATCCTGCAGCGGATCAATTGCATGCCATGGGAGATGAAGCGTCAAGTAGCATGGGGTTTCTTGCATTTGCTGCTCAATCTGCCTTCCTTGTACAAGGGACACCTGCTGATAATCCAACTTTTGTTGGATTGAGAGCATTGTTTGGAAACACGCAGAACTACTTATTTGCAGGAGATGTTCCAGGGCATACAGTAGCTAGAACCCCATTCTCAGAGGCTTCTCTGATTGATTATGGGGCAGAGAACATCAAAGTGAATACTGGACTTTATTACCGATTAAATGATAACCTTGAACTTAGTTATTTATTCAATGGTGGTTTTGGAACCAGTATTTATACAGGGGCACAGCGATATGCGCTTTCAGATTTTGGTATTCAGCAACATCGATTACAGTTAAGAGGAAGCAACTTTTTTGTCAGAGGGTATACTACTATAGAGAATTCAGGAGGATCATACATTACAGAGTTCCTTGGAAACCTGATGAATACGGGCTTTTCGGCTAATAGTACGTGGTTTGCTCAATATACTGCCGGCTATTTGCAATACCTCCAAAATACTGCCGGTTTAAACCCAGGTGAAATTCAAACATTATCAGAAGATCAGCGTATCTCAATTCAGCAGGGTGCGCATAATTTCGCCCGCTCTCAAGCAGACGTCGCCAGGTATACGGAAGGTGGCGCCCTATTTCAAAATCAGAAGAGCAGTCTTTTTAGTAGTGAAAGAGCGATTCCAGATGGTCCCTTTTTTGATGATCAGTCAAAGATGTACCATGCGGAGGCACAATATGACTTGTCTGAATTGTTTGACGGCCAAATTGACTTACAGGCAGGGGCTAGTTATCGAGTTTATGATCTGAGGTCGGGGGGTACGATTTTTCCTGATAAGGACGGAGGAATTCAAATAAATGAGATGGGGGGGTATATTCAGGCAGGAAAAGAAGTTGTTCCTGAGGTTTTGAAACTTTCCGGATCACTTCGTTTTGATAAGAACCAAAATTTTGACGGGCAGGTTAATCCAAGGGTAAGTGCAGTTTATACAGTAGCCAAAAATCATAACCTCCGGGCATCATTTCAAACAGGCTTTAGAAATCCTACAACGCAGGGGCAATACATTAACCTTGATGTGATTTCCGCCAGACTATTAGGAGGATTAAAGGAAAATTATGAAGCTTATAACTTAACGACCAATACTTATACCGGGGGATCTGTTCAAAATTTCAGATCAGCATATTTTAATAATCCTTCAGCTGGATTAGGTAGCTATGCAGGGCTCTTGGTTCCGGTGACATCTTTTGATCCGGTAAAACCAGAAAAGGTTAGGTCCATGGAGATAGGTTATAAAAGTTTAATTGATAATAAACTGTTAATAGATGCTGTGTTTTTCTATAATCAATACACAGATTTTATCACGCAAATAAGGATTCATCAGGCCTCGGATAACCTTGGAACTAATCCTGCAGCTTTTACTTCATTGCTGAGCAGTGATGCAAATAATACTTTTCAGATTTATACCAATTTGGATGATAGGGTTACATCTCAGGGAGCTGCTTTGGGTCTTTCATATAATTTGTCCAGGGGTTATAATATAGGTGGAAATTATAGTTGGAATAAGTTAATAGGAGGATTTACAGAGAATAACCTTGCTGAGTTTAATACTCCGGAACATAAATTCAATATCAATTTCGGAAACAGAAAA
This sequence comes from Marinoscillum sp., assembly GCA_043554545.1. Taxonomy (GTDB): domain Bacteria; phylum Bacteroidota; class Bacteroidia; order Cytophagales; family Cyclobacteriaceae; genus UBA7330. Next base: position 960,191 of record CP121337.1, read on the forward strand.
GTTATTGATAACCTGGGGTTCAATATCACCTACAGATGGCAGGAAGGTTTTAGGTGGGAGTCTTCCTTTGCTATCGGTCCAGTACCAGCATACAGTACATTGGATGCGCAGGTATCGTATAAATTAACTGACCTCAAATCAATTATTAAGGTCGGAGGCTCAAACTTATTTAATCAGTATTATATCCAAAGCCTTGGGGGTCCTTCAATGGGTGCCATTTATTACGTTTCGATCACCTTTGATGAATTGATGAATTAATTGAAGCCAAGGATCATTAGATTAAGCCCGATTAGTCAATGATCAGGCTTTTTTATTTTTATATATTTGGAAAGTTTAAGAATTATGGAAGGATCAGATTATAAACATTTCCCCAAAACCAGATCGAAGTTATATAACATAGTATTTAGAATCGAAACCCCGGCGGGTAAGTTATTCGATGTCATTCTTTTATGGGCTATTGTAGGCAGTATTTTAGTAGTTACCCTGGAAAGTGTAAAAGAATTAGATAATCAATTTGAGTCCATTTTTGCAGTTATTGAATGGGTGTTTACTATCTTATTTACGATTGAGTATGTACTGAGAATTTTGGTGTTAAAAAAGCCATTGAAGTATGTTTTTAGTTTCCTGGGAATCATTGATTTCCTTGCGTTGGTGCCTACATATCTTTCGCTATTTGTTACTGGTGGAGCCTATTTGGTTGTAATTAGGGCAATCAGGTTATTGCGAATATTCAGGATACTTAAATTATCCAGATACCTTTCCGAAGCCAAGTTATTGGGTGACGCGTTGCTGGCCAGTAAATACAAGTTGCTCGTTTTCATAGGTACTGTAATGAGTGTGGTGCTCATCATGGGAACACTCATGTATGTCGTAGAAGGTGCTGAGCATGGGTTTACAAGCATTCCCACGAGTATCTATTGGTGCATTGTAACCATCACGACTGTTGGGTATGGAGACATTGCGCCTGAGACCAATTTTGGTAAACTATTGGCCTCCGCCCTTATGTTGATGGGTTATGCCATCATTGCCGTCCCAACAGGTATTGTGACAGGTGAATTGGTCAATGGAAATTCAAATACAGCTAAAATAAAAGTATGCAAAACCTGCAATACCACTGTTAAAAACAAAAAAGCGAAATTTTGTCATGCTTGCGGATCAAAATTGAAAAAGAAAAAAGGCTTGTAAATTTTACAAGCCTTTTTATAATTGATTCCTTTTGTTAATCAGCTACTGAGCTGGAGGTGCCATTACACCTGCTATTATATGGATGATGCCATTTGGCTTCGTTAGTAGATCAGGTAATGCAGTATTAGGCAATGCAACCTCAGCATTTGGAGTTTGATCTCCATCACTATCAATAAATATTCCTATGCCATTTGCAGCATTATCTGCTGCATAAAACATGTAAAGTCCAAAGCCTGCTGCACTTGTATATTCTAGTCCTGGTGATTCAGCTTCTGCACTTGTCAGGGTAGCAGCTGAAACCTCCGAAAGTACAACATGATTGGCAATGATCCCATACCATTGCTGACCACTGTAGGTATCAACCGTTATAGATCCTCCTTCAAATGTGGCGTTGGTAGGTGCAAATACGGTATGGGTATTGGATCCTGTGAGGATACTTGCCAAGGGATCTTTCTGATTGGCAAAAGCAAATTTGTCAGCCTCCTCAATGGCGTCTGCTAATATTGAAAAGTTAGCTCCAAGGATTATCGTCCCGTAGGTGGTTGGTAATATCTCGGCCAGTCCGTCTAAAGCAAGTGGAATTAATACATTACTAGTCGTATGAATTACACCATTAGTTGCTTCTATGTCCGGAGTGACAACTTGAATATTGGTAGTTGTAGAGCCCGTAAATAAGGTGCCATCCTGATTGACCGTAATAATCTCATCAACACCATCTTGTGCCACTGCAAGAGTCATTATTTCTGTCCCAGCTGTTAGATCACTTGAATTATACCTAGTGGAAGAAACATGATATGCCAGAACGTTGGCAATTATGCTGGGATTTACAGAAGTGATATCTGGAGGGAATCCTGGGTTACTTAAAAGGGAAATAAAAGCTGTATTTGTAGGAGCAAAGAATGTATAATCTCCTTCAGTTTCTAATACTGAAGCTACTTGAGGAAACAACTCCAGGTATTTGGCTAATGAATCCAGGCCTTCTGTATCGCTAATAATTTCTATGATTTTTTGAGATGGACCTTTGTCTTCGTCGTCATTACAACCTGCCAGCGTTATGATTGAAGCAGCTATAACGGCCAAAAAGAACGGCTGAAAAGTATTCTTAATTAATTGTGATTTTTTCATTTGATTGAATCATTAATGTTGATTATGTAAAAATAACTGAAAATTGAACCTTATGTTTAAGTGTATGATAATTATAACTGATAATTTTAAGACACTTAAATTTTCATTTCTGTTGGAATAGTTACGGTTGATGGGGTGATTTAGATCATTTATGGGATTGATGTGGCTCATTAGATATTTTATTTAGATGTATGACCTTAGATATACCAAACCAAATGATTAAGGCCATGACAACCAAAGTGATTAAACCCGATAAGAAACATCATCATGATGTTGACCTTCCTAATTCCTTAAAAGCGAATGAACTATTAACGCCGCAAGCAGTAAATAAGAGGCTTTATCAGGAGATGATAGACATCAAGAGAAGTCGAGCTGAGCAGTATCAAAACGAAACCAGGCTATTCTGGACAATTGGAATGAGTCTAAGCTTACTGATTTGCATAATTGCAATTAATTGGAGGACTTATGAAAACCCTGAATTGGTAGATCTGGGGCAATTGGATGCTAATTTCGACGAAATGGTTGAAGTCCCACCAAGTGAACAACCACCACCTCCACCTCCCAAAATAGAACAACCTGTTTTGGTTGAAGTGGATGATAAAGAGGTAGTTCAGGAGATTAATCTTGACTTTGACGTAGAGATGTTAGAAAACACAGCGGTTGAGGATGTTGTATTTGAAGATCCTGAGATTGAGGATGAACAAGTTGATCAAATCTTTCAAATTGTTGAAGTACAGCCTGAACCAAAAGGAGGAATTGCTGCTTTTTATAAGTACGTAGCTGAGAATCTTAATTATCCGAATTCAGCGCGAAGACTAGGGGTTTCTGGAAATGTTTTCGTCCAGTTCGTGGTAGAGAAAGATGGTAAAATCACAGATGTGAATGCAATTAGAGGAGTTGGAGCAGGTTGCGATGAAGAAGCGGTTAGAGTAATTAAATCCTCTCCTGTATGGAATCCCGGAAAACAAAGGGGGCGTGCAGTTAGAGTTAGAATGGTAGTGCCGATAAGATTTGTCCTGGCAAATAGCAAATAGCTAAATTAAACTTAACCAGGGTTTGGTGAGATCCCGCCGTTTTCGGCGGGATTTTTTTATTTAATAAAAATCTCAATTACTTATAGCATTTTGAGAGGTAGTTTGATTGTATAAAACCAGATTTGATAGTTTCACAAAAGCATTCTTTTTACTTTTGTTGGACGAAGATGAACTGAAGAAGGCGATCGTTTAATTAGATCCCAAACAATAGAATAACACTGTTTAATTTCATGACAAAAATCTATCACAATCCACGTTGTAGAAAAAGCAGAGAGTCCCTTGAATTGCTGAAAAGTAAGGGTATTAATGTTGAAATTATCGAGTACTTGAAAGAGCCGCCGACTGAAACTGAATTAAGAAATATTTTAGACCTATTGAAAATTCCTGCAGAATCATTGATTCGTAAGGGGGAGGCGATTTATAAGGAGAAATTCAAAGGTAAGCGTATAACTGAAAATCAATGGATCAAAGCCATGCTTGATTACCCGAAACTGATAGAGCGACCCATTGTAATTAGCGAGGGTAAGGCTCGTATTGGTAGACCACCAGAAAAAATCCTAGAAATTCTTTAGCTGGAATACTCTGTGTTAATCTCGCTGTGCGAGTTTATTTTGAACCATTGCATAGAAAGTAAGCTAAGGACAAAACCGGAAGCAGCAGCCTCAATGAATATGACCATCGCTATGCCGTAAGGATTAAGAGATGTGCCGTGTGGCTCCTTATTTTTGATCATTTCCATAAATTCAGGGCTGGATAACAAAAAGAGAAGCATGAAAATTGAGAAACTTACTGCTGTTGTAAGTGAGGTGAGAATACCTAAACTCAGACCCCTTAAATAGCCAAATGCTTCTTCTTGATCTTTTTTAAGACTACTTATTGACAAAAATATCCCAACAAACAAGATGATAGCATTTAAACCTCTTAATTCATATTGGTGAATAATTCCAATGGCTTTCATCAAAAAGAAAAAGACAATTAATATGGCCGAAATAGCCAATCCGCTTGTAAACCCTCTTTTTTCTAAAAATATTGTACTCATGAGAATAATCTTTCTAGCATTGTAAATTCATCTTAAATCAAATAAGTATTTGTAATAGTTTATTGTTTTGAATAATATAATGAGCATATGATGCAAGCCTTAATTTGTGACCATTTTGGATCAGTTGAAAGTCTGAATTTTACCGAAGTACCGATTCCAGAAGTGATCGCTTCAGATGAGGTTCTGATAAGGGTAAGGTATTGTGGGGTGAATTTCCCAGATACCTTGATTGTGGAAGGGAAGTACCAATTTCGGCCTAAGCTTCCTTTTGTGCCAGGAGGGGAGGTTTCTGGTGAAGTGGTGCAAACTGGGTCAACAGTCAACAATCTAAAAAAGGGAGACCGTGTTATTGCAGCAATGGGCTGGGGTGGGTTTGCACAGTTCGCAGTTGCAAAAGCTACAAATACCTTTAAAATCGAAAAGGAGATCTCTTTGAGAGAAGGAGCTGTATTTCTTGAGACTTTTGGAACAGCCATTCATGGACTAAAGGATAGGGGAGAGGTAAAAAAAGGAGAAGTCATTGCAATTCTGGGGGCTTCCGGAGGAACAGGAAATGCAGCAATACAAGTTGGTAAAATGTTGGGTGCAAAAGTTATTGCGGTAGCTGGATCGGAGGAGAAACTTGCTTTTGCTTTGGAGACTGGAGCTGATCATGCGATTAATTATAATACAAAAGACCTAAAAGGGGTACTGAAAGGGCTTGGTGGTATCGATGTGGTTTTTGATCCTGTTGGTGGAGAAGTATCAGAACATGCCTTCAGAGCTTTAAATCCTTTTGGCAGACACCTGGTAGTTGGTTTTGCTTCCGGAGGTATTCCTCAATTACCCTGGAATTTGCCACTCTTGAAATCAGCTTCAATAGTTGGTGTATTTTGGGGTCACTTTTGGAGAAATCATCCGGAAAAAAACAGCGCAAATATTATGCAATTGCTTCAGTGGGTAAAAATGGATCTTATCCACCCAAAAATCATGAAGACATACGCCCTTTCTGATGGGGTAGAGGCCCTGAAGGATTTAAAAAGTCGAAAAGCAATTGGAAAAATAGTCTTAGAAGTGTCTGATTAGAAGCGCTGATTCATCCGAATCCCTACGTAGTAGTGAGCGGTAGCTTCTGTAGTTTCAGGGGAACGTACATACCCTAATATTCCAAAATCAAATGAAGGCCAACTCATAACAGCTCCAAATCTGTGTTGAAAAATATTTCTCTTGGCAATTTTGGTGAAAGCGGAGGTTTTTCCAATAAGATTCCCCTCGATGGTAGCATTGTAAAATACAAATTCATAACCAGGTGCATAGAACACATACATTTCACTCATTTTGGTAACAGGTGATTTTTTTTTGATTTTTCCAAGCTGACCTGAATAGAAAGAAGACTGATCAATCGTCATAAAATTCCCAAACCTGATCACCAATTCTTGTCTGATCCAATTGTTTGTAGTCCCAACGGCGATATTAGACTCGGAGATGAGCTCCAGAGACTGATAATTTAGAAATGTTTGGGCGTAGTTTATATATATGGTAGCCAGTGGTGTATCATTGATTTGATATTTCCAGCCTCTAGGCTCTCCCAAATTAAAGAGTTGATGATAGTAAGTGTGCATCTCACCAATTTTACTTGAGGGACCCATCCATCCAAGCTCAAATTCCAAACCCAAATAATTTCCCTTTCTAAAATAGTAATCTGCGATAAAGCTGGCAGAAAACTGCCCTGCATACGGCCGGTCGAATAATGGCTCAAACCTCCAAAGGATATCTTTTGGTGTAAAAATGCGATGGTTCAGTTGAAAGCCGTGAATAATCTTTCTTTGACTTGAAGTGTCGCGGACGTACCGAAAAGAAGGATAAATCCCGCTGCTATAATACTGGTCTTTATAAAAATTGAGGGTAAAGGCATCGTTATCAACGATCAACCTGGCTTCATTTTTAAGATATTTTTCTGTTTGTGCTGATAAATGAAGTGAAGAAGTCAGCAAGATAAAGGCGGCGATCAAGTAGCTTCGCATTACCTTTCAAATATAGATATTTGGCCTATGGATACTGGTTTTTTGAAGGAAAAATTAAGTGAGAGAAAGGATTCAGGCAATCTGAGAAAGCTCACAATAAAAAGTGGATTATTAGATTTTGTGTCGAATGATTACCTGGGACTTGCACGAAATTCTTCCTTAGCAAATCAAATTAATGCTAATCACCAACCTGCTTTATTGAAGCATGGAAGTACAGGGAGTCGCTTGCTATCCGGCAATCATGAATATTATGCATTAGTCGAAAGCTATTTAAAAGAGGTTTTTCAGGCAGAGGCCGTCCTCATATTTAATTCAGGGTATCATGCTAACCAGGCACTTGTTTCTTCTGTTGCTGAAAAGGGGGATACAATTATATATGATCAACTATCTCATGTATGCTTGAAAGAAGGAGCCTGGCTAAGTAAGGCGAATACTTTGGCTTATCGCCACAATGATATGGAAGATTTGTCCATGAAACTATCGCAAGCCAATGGGAGAAAATTTGTTGTAACAGAAACTGTATTTTCAATGGACGGTGATTTTGCACCGATAAAAGAGCTCACTGATCTTTGCCAAAAACATGAGGCTTATTTGATTGTTGACGAAGCACATAGTACAGGATCCTATGGTGAATTAGGAGCAGGTTTTTTGGTCGATATGGGATTGAATAATAGTGTTTTTGCACGGGTTTATACTTTTGGGAAAGCCATGGGAGTACATGGTGCCTGCGTTGCCGGAAGTCAGGTATTGATAGACTATTTGATCAATTTTGCCAGACCCTTTATTTACACGACAGCGTTGCCCCCTATTAGTTTGATATCAATTAAGGAAAGTTTTCAGTATTTAAAAGCGCATATTAATCTGCAAAAAGATCTGAAACAAAGGATTGATACTTTTAGAGAAGGGTTCACTGATTCCATTAGTCGGACGGCTATTCAACCGGTCATTATGGGTTCAAATAAGCGATCGAAAATAGCTTCAAAGGCTTTATTTGATGAGGGAATTGATGTCAGGCCTATCCTTTCACCTACTGTCAAAAAAGGTACAGAAAGATTAAGGATTAGTTTACACGTGCACAATACATCTGATCAAATTGAAAAATTAACTTCCATCCTAAACAGAATTATTTAATATATGCCTGAAAGATATTTTGTAACAGCAATTGGAACAGATAGTGGAAAGACGCTGGTCAGTGCTATTCTCACTGAAATGCTTAAAGCTGATTACTGGAAGCCTATACAAGCTGGTTATCCGCGTGATACAGACACTCTAAAAGCTTTGGTTTCTAATCAAAGCACAATTTTTCATGAAGAAGCCTATCTTTTGAATACTCCGGCATCACCGCATGCTTCTGCTAAAATTGATGGATTAACCATCGATTTGAATAACATCAAATTACCAGATACAAAAAAAGACCTGGTAATTGAAGGAGCAGGAGGGTGCCTGGTTCCGTTAAATGATGAAGATGTGGTCATTGACCTTGTTCCTCACCTTAATGCCCAAATCATTCTAGTTTCTGACTTATATCTTGGATCAATCAACCATACCTTGTTAACTGTGAATTATTTGCAAAAAACGGGGTACATAGTAAAAGGCATCATTTTTAATGGTGATGAAAATTTAGAAAGCCAAAGGATTATCTTATTGAAATCAGGTTTAAAGCATTTGTTGCATATCAAAAAAGAAGATCACATAGACATGGAAGTTGTTAAAAAATATGCTGAATTACTTTCAAAAAACTGGTTATGAACTGGCAAAAGATTGATCAAAAGAATATTTGGCACCCTTTTAGTCCACTTTCAGAGCGCCCCGTTATTCAGGTCAAGAAGGGGAGAGGCATTTATTTACAGACGATAGATAATCAATGGATCATTGATTGTATTTCTTCCTGGTGGGTTAACATTCACGGTCATGCAAATAAGCAAATTGCTAGAGCCATTGGTAAGCAGGCAAGGAAGTTGGAGCAAGTTATTTTCGCTGGTTTTACCCATGAGCCAGCTGCTAAATTGTCTCAATTACTGTTGAAACTTCTTCCTGAATCACAGTCTAAGCTATTTTTTAGTGATGATGGATCTACTTCTGTTGAAGTAGCACTAAAAATAGCCATTCAATATTGGCGTAATCAAGGCATAAAGCGCAAAAAAGTGATTGCCATAGATGGTGCATACCATGGGGATACCTTTGGATCAATGTCAGTAGGTGAACGAGGGATTTTTAACCTCCCCTTTTTTGATTATCTCTTTGAAGTTGATTTTATTCCGTTTCCAGAGGGAGATGGAGCACCGAGCATTCAAAAAATGAAAGAGCTGGTTTCTGATGATACGGCCCTATTTATCTTTGAGCCACTAGTTCAGGGTGCTTCAGGCATGCGGATGTATGAGCCGCGAGTACTTGATGAATTAATCAATATTGCTCGTGCCAGTCAAGTTATTTGTATTGCTGATGAGGTCATGACAGGTTTTGGTCGAACAGGGAAAATATTTGCATCAGACTACCTGACTAACAAACCGGATATTTTTTGCCTTTCCAAAGGAATCACAGGTGGGTTTTTACCAATGGGTGTCACCACCGTATCCAGCGAAATAGCCTCTAGTTTTGACGCCAATGATTATGCAAAGACATTTTTCCATGGGCACTCCTATACGGCTAATCCATTGGCATGTGCTGCAGCGGTAGAAAGCATGAAAATTTTGAATAAGCCGTCTTGTCAGGATCAAATTGCAATGATTTCCCGCAGCCATCAAAAGTTTGTTTTTGATACGCCAGTTAAAGCTAAAGTCAAAGAGATCAAGGCATTTGGTACCATCTTGCGTATTGACCTGAAAGTGGATGATCCGGGATATGTGAGTGGTATGAAAGAAAAAATTTATGATCACTTTCTTTCAAAAGGTTTATTAATTAGGCCATTAGGGAACGTGATATACTTGCTGCCTCCATATGTAATTCAGGAGAAGGAACTAAAAAGAGTTTATTCAGAATTAAGAAAATTCCTTGAAGAATTGGGTTGATTCCCAAAGCTTTTACCTGCTTTTTCGAGCCATTTGGTCAATTTTATTAAATTTCTGACACCAATCGTGATGGTACAGGTAAGCTGATTGGATTTAGATTGTTTACTTTGTAAAAAATTAGTATTAGAAAAATGAGTATTGAAATCCCAAACATCTGGAACAAAGAGAAAGAAAAGTCATTTAATAACGACCAAGTTGACTTATTGATTTACAGGTCTAATTTGTTAGGATCTGATTTAAGGGTTACAAATTACGGAGGAGGCAATACCTCCTGTAAAACCATAGAAAAGGACCCATTGACAGGAGAGGAAACGGAAATCATGTGGGTAAAAGGTTCTGGTGGAGATATTGGTACATTGAAAAGAAATGGCCTTGCAGGATTATACATGAACAGGTTGCAGGATCTAAAAAAGATTTACAGAGGTCTGGAACATGAAGATGAAATGGTAGGACTATTTAATCATTGTATCTACGATCTTGACTCTAGAGCACCTTCTATTGATACCCCACTACATGCTTTTTTACCATTTAAGCACATTGATCACCTTCATGCAGACTCATTAATCTCTATAGCAGCAGCAGAGGATGGTGAGAAGATCACAAAAGAATTATTTGATGGTGAGTTGTCATGGGTTCCTTGGCAACGTCCGGGATTCGACCTGGCACTAAAGCTTGAAAAGTCACTTGCTGACAACCCGGGAATTCGTGGGATTGTACTAGGTGGCCATGGATTGTTTACCTGGGGAGATACTGCTGAAGAGTGTTATAAAAACAGTCTCGATGTAATCAACAAAGCCGCGATTTACCTGGAGGAGCATTATGGTAAAAAACGACCTGTCTTTGGTGGGGAAAAAATCAAAAGTCTGAAGCCAGCGGAAAGATTGGATCAAGCAGCTGCCATAGCACCTATCCTTAGAGGACTTGCCAGTGGTTATTCAAGAATGGTTGGTCATTTTACAGACAATGAAAAGGTTCTTGAATTTATCAATAGCAAAGATCTGGATAAACTTGCGCCATTGGGAACCAGTTGTCCCGACCATTTTCTACGAACCAAGATTAAGCCATTGGTTTTAGATCTCCCTTCCAATCAGGATCTTAGTGACGGTCAAAAAATAAAGGATATGCTCTCTCAGGCATTCGCCGACTATAGGGATGACTATAAGGATTATTACGAGAAGCATAAACGGTCAAATAGTCCGGCCATGCGTGATCCGAATCCAGTGGTGATTCTATGGCCGGGTGTCGGGATGTTTTCCTATGCAAAAAACAAGCAGACTGCGAGGGTAGCTAGTGAATTCTATACGAATGCCATAAATGTAATGAAAGGGGCAGAGGCTATTTCCAGCTATGTTTCTTTGCCATTGCAAGAAGCTTTTGACATTGAGTATTGGCTATTAGAGGAGGCTAAGCTTCAAAGAATGCCAAAAGAACAACCACTTTCCAGAAAAGTGGCACTTGTAACAGGCTCTGGTGGCGGAATAGGAAAAGCCATTGCTGAGAAATTCATACAAGAAGGAGCGGCAGTGATATTCAGTGATATCAATGAAGAGTTACTCAATGAAATCAAGAAGGAATATACTTCTGACCAGGCAATTGTAACAAAACTTAATGTAACTGATCAGCAATCAATTGCTCAGGCATTTAAAGAAGCAGCACTTGCATTTGGTGGTATAGATATTTTGGTTAATTCGGCTGGTCTAGCCCTATCAAAACCACTTTTGGACCACACGGAGGAAGATTGGGACAGGCTCAATGACATCATGGTTAAAGGCCAGTTCTTAATGTGTAAAGAGGTAGCAAAAGTGATGAAAGCTCAGGTGTTGGGTGGTGATATTGTAAATATTGCAAGTAAGAACGCCTTGGTTTCCGGACCAAACAACGTGGCTTACGGCACAGCTAAATCAGCGCAGGCGCACATGAGTAGGCTTTTAGCAGCTGAGCTTGGACCAGATAAGATAAGAGTGAACGTGGTAAATCCTGACGCAGTGATCAGAAATAGCAATATCTGGCAATCTGGTTGGGCAGCAGGTAGAGCAAAAGCTTATGGCATAACAGTAGATGAGCTTCCAGCTTTTTACGCAAAAAGAACGCTGTTAAATGAAGAGTTGTTAGTAGATGATATTGCCAACGGAGTTTTTGTATTTGTAAGCGGAATGCTTTCTAAATCTACGGGTAATATTCTCAATGTAGATGGAGGAGTTGCAGCAGCTTTTGTGAGATAGATAAATACATTTAGTATTTTCTAAGGGCTACTTAAACATCAGCTAATGTGCATGTTTGAGTAGCCCTTTTAGTTTGATATATGTCATGTTAAAGTAGCATATAGGTTTTTTCCTTTTAAGGCATTGAGTAGTATATCAATAATATACTTCTACCGTTCCTTTATCATATGTTTAATATCAGAATGGATTGCGTACGTTTTTTGTTCGTTTTTCCCTTATTATGGGTATGGTGCTGTAATCCAAAAAGTGAAAATAAAGATCAAGGCTACTTATATTTTGAACACCCAAGTATGGGTAGCATGTTTAGTGTGACTGTATACAGTAATGACTCAGCCGATGTTGCTCAAACTGTGAATAAAGCTTTTGTGCTTCTTGATTCCTTAAATCTCATAATGAGTGATTACCTGCCTCACAGTGAATTGATGCGCTTGTCACAATCCTCCGGATTGGATCAGTATGTGAAAGTAAGTACTGAACTTGATGACATCTTAAGATTAAGCAGCTATTGGTACGAATGGTCTGAAGGGATCTTTGATGTTACCGTAGGTTCCTACACTCAGCTATGGAGGCGTGCCCAAAGGCAGGACTTATTACCTTCAAAAGAAATCAGTAAGGCTTCATCTTCAGTTGGATTTAACCTTGTACACATGGATTCTTTAAAAGGAGTGCTGTTGGAAGAAGAAAATATGCAATTGGACCTTGGAGGTATTGCGAAAGGATATGCCGTTGACATGATCTATAATTTGTTAGCAGATCATGGTTATTCAATTAGCCTGATTGATGGGGGTGGAGACCTTAGAATTGGGGATCCACCACCTGATAAAGATTCCTGGGAAGTAGCTGTTGAGACTTATTTGGGAAGAGATACCATACTAAATCTATCCAATGTGGGTGTTGCTACATCAGGTGATTTCTACAGAAGCATTGAGATTGATGGAAAACGATACTCTCATATCATTGACCCATTTACCGGATATGGTGTAATGGCCTCAAGAGTTGTTACTGCAATATCGATTGATTGTACTACTGCAGATGTATTGGCAAGTATTTATAGTATCACGGGACCAAACAATGCACGATTGAATAGTAAAATAGATACTATGAGTAATGTGTTGATTTATGAAAAGGAGCAGGGTGGTACACTGTTTTATGAAATCTCAGGCAATAAAAAGTCCGTCAAATAAAAAACCATAGGTTTTCACTTGACGGACAAGAATATCATTTATTTACTTATAAAACTTGCGTTACTCCAGGCGTAGGAATTGCATATCTACCATTCTCATCTGGCATTACCGGAGGATTGACATCCCAACCAAATTTATCTGGTACCAATACATTTTGAGAATTCAATGCATCTTCCCAAGAGATTACCTGTCCTGAATAAGTAGCCATTCTACCCATTAGCGCAGTCAAAGTACTTTTAGCTCCATATTCGAGGTTGTTGATTTGTCCTCCATTGACAATAGAAGCAAACAATTCATCATGCTCTTTTTGGTATGGGTTGATATCGTTCTGATTTCTGTGTTTCCAAACAATATTGCCTTTAAGGTCATAGATTGTACCATTACCATCAGCCTTTCCTTTAGTACCAATTAGGGATTCACCTACCTTGTTCCAGGTGTTAGGAATGTGGCGGCACTGACTGTTTAATATTGTTCCATCTTCATATACGTACTCTACGAAATGATGATCAAAGATTTCCCCATGGTCTATTCCGTTTCTTACTTCTCTTCCTCCCATTCCTTGGGCTTTTACCGGGTAGGCATTTTTAGCCCAGTTAATGACATCAATGTTGTGGATGTGTTGTTCATTGATATGGTCACCACAGAGCCAGTTGAAATAATACCAATTTCTCATTTGGTATTCCATTTCAGTTTGACCTGCCTGACGGGGTCTTACCCATACTCCACTGCTATTCCAGTAAGCCTGAGCTGAGGTAATATCTCCAATCTCACCATTATATACCCGCTTCATTAATTCCAGGTATGGGGCCTGATAGTGCCTTTGCAGACCTACCACGACATTTAAGTTTTTTTGGTTAGCTACTTCCACCAAATCCAAAACTTTCCTTACGCCTGCTGCATCAGTGGCCAAAGGTTTTTCAGTAAACACATGTTTATTTTTGGAAATTGCGTACTCCAGGTGAATGGGTCTGAATCCAGGAGGTGTGGTCAGAATAACCACATCTGCCATGTCGATGGCTTGCTTGTATGCATCAAAACCGACAAATTTATTTTTGTCTTTTACATTCACCCGTTTTTTATCTTCAACCTTCTCCAGGATATTGGTATAGCTGGTATCCAGTCGATCTTTGAAGGCTTCTGCCATCGCAACTAATTCCACATTCTCTTTTACGCTTAGTGCTTGCACAGCCGCACCAGTACCTCGACCGCCACAGCCCACGACTGCGATTTTTAACTTCCCACCTGCTGCGCTATTGGCTGCTGTTTCAAAAGGTAGTCCTCCAACCATTAGCCCTCCGGCTACAGCTGCAGATCCTTTCACAAAATGTCTTCGGGTTACATTGTTGTATTCCATGATATTCTCTTTTTTCTATAAAATTAACAATTAATTTTCATCCAGGTTGATTGCCCAGAAAGCTTCTTGCTCTTCAGGACTGGGTTGATCAAATGGCTTCACAATTCGAAAACCTACGAATGGCGAATCTGTATTCCACCAAAAACTCTTCGGGATTTGCGGATCTCTTCCTTTCCATTTTTCAGGGTTAGTTGGGATCCTGGATGCACATCTTAGTTTGTCTGCATCGTCATCATATGAACCACCCTTTACGGTTCTTGGGTATAGACCTCTTGGTTTGACCCAGGGGTTTTTTACCGTGTCTCCTTCAATTACCTCAAGGTAATCAGGCAGGTAATGATCAAGTGTCCATTCGGCCACATTACCACTCATGTCATATAGACCAAAATCATTTGGCGCTAATTTACCCACCGGGTGATATACATATCTCGCATTTTCATAGCTCCAACCATATTTTTCGAGCGCTTCAACTTCACTTCCAAAATAGTAAGCTTCGTTGGTGCCAGCTCTGCATGCGTATTCCCATTCGGCCTCAGTTGGTAGCCGGTAAAACTCACCAGTTTTTAATGAAAGCCATTTGCAAAACATCAATGCTGAGAAGTGGCTCATGCTACCAGCGGGGTAACCATATTTACCCATTCCGAAAGACGGATCCTCATAGGGTGGGCTTGGACGTGTAATGGCATCCGCAATTGCCTGAGCTTCTGATTCTTCATTGGAAGAAAGACTATCCTCCTTCATTTCCTGCTTTTTCATAAATATTTCAAATTGACCCCAGGTGATCTCATATTTCCCCATCCAGAATCCATCTACCTGAACCAATCGTTGTGGCCCTTCATCATCATCTCTTTTAGCTTCAGAATCAGGACTACCCATTTTAAAGGTTCCTCCTGGTATGGGTACGAATTCGATTACCTGTTCAGAGCCTGGTATATTTTGTTCAATTGGTTTTTCCTGAGCATAGATCGTTGTTACTATCATGCAAAGGCTTATAAATGCAAACCATCTGGTATTAATCATCATATCCTTCATCAATCTCCTAATTTGAGTTTAGTAGTAAGTCAAACACAATAGTCACTTCCTCACCGGTTTTGATTTGACCAAACATTGCAGAAGGAGGTACCATATTAAAGGTAGTCATGTTGATAGGTTTGCTACAGGTAAACCGAAATTGACTGTTCGAAACCTTTGTGCCTGACAGTATGATCTCAATAGGTTCAGTATGCCCTGCCATGGTGAGATCTCCTTTTACATTTAGTTCAAATTGATCATCCTTCAGAGGTGCTGCAATTTCATCTGAAGTTACCGTGAAGATGATATCAGGATTTGCTTCATATTTAAATGCATTATGTGTTTTATTATTCATGGCATCGCCACGTTCACTTTTAATGCTGGTGACTGGAATGACTATTTTTACCTCCTCAACTATACTTCCTGAAGATGGAAATTTCTTACCAAGAATTGAAGGATTGAATAAATAAGTACCATTTATGGTTTGTGTCTTGCTCTCCCAATCATGCAATGTGGAGGTTCCCTTAACGGCTACAGTACTTGATTCATCAACAGTAAATGCCGATTGACCAAACAATAATTGACTGCTGCCAACGATTAAAAAAAATAAGATTGTCTTCTTCACGATTACTTTTATTTTTGAGTTGTTCAAATATAGTTAACAGACCTTATAATTGTGATCCTAGATTCTGTAAATGCAATAAAAAATGAATCAACCTGGATTAGATTAATTACTTTAGGTAAATGAAAAATATTCTTCCATTAATCGTTTTTATTTGCACGATTTCAGTTCTAAGTGCACAAAGTACGCAAACAGTACGCTATAAACAGGTTGATACTGTTTCACTTGATATTCAAATACTATATCCGAAAGATCATGCCAAAAATGATCAGCGACCTGCAGCAGTCTTCTTTTTTGGGGGCGGATGGGTAGGAGGAACCCCGGAACATTTTAGGCCACAAGCAGAGCTTTTAACTTTAAATGGGATGGTGTGCTTTTTAGTTGATTACCGCACGGCAAGAAAGCATGGAACCACTCCGGTAGAATCTCTAAAAGATGCAAAGTCAGCTATGAGGTATGTTAGAACCCATGCAGAATTATTTGGCATAGACCCAGGTCGTATTGCAGCAGGTGGAGGATCAGCAGGAGGTCATTTAGCAGCTGCCACTGCGTTTATAGATGGGTTTAATGAAGTAGGGGATGATCTGACAATTGGGGCAGTTCCCAATGCTTTGTTATTATTCAATCCGGTGATAGATAATGGCCCCGGCGGGTATGGTTTTGAAAGAGTTGGAAACTATTATAAGGAATTTTCACCGCTTCATAACCTGCGTCCAGGAGCTCCGCCTACGCTATTTATGGTTGGAACAAAAGACAGATTGATTCCTGTAGAAACAGCAGAATATTACCAAAAGGTCATGGAAAAAATGGGTTCACGTTGTGACCTCATTCTTTATGAGGATCAAGGCCATGGTTTTTTTAATCCCCAATACCCGGAATATCATAAGAAGACTATGGAAGCAATGGTTAACTTTTTATCGTCTATTAAATTTTTGTAAGTAATTAATATTTAGTAAATAGGTTCACTAACATAATACTTAGTTAATTGAACCAAATTTTTATATTTTGCATTGAGGGATTAGAGTAGATTGATGATTAACATTCACATACGTATTCGGAAGATAAATTTTCTTGCACTCTTTATCAATTGTTTATTGATAGGACATATCTTTTTATCTAGTTGTTCAGAAAGAAAAATAGACTTTAATGCCGACATACGGCCAATTCTGAACAATAAGTGTATTACTTGTCATGGAGGGGTTAAACAGTCCGGTGGATTTGGATTAGTATTTCGGGAGAACGCGTTGGGTAAGACAACCAATGGTAAATATGCGATTGTGCCAGGGAGTCCAGATAAAAGTGAGCTGATCAAAAGAATCAAGCATCATGATCCGGAATTGCGGATGCCACTTGATGCTGATCCATTAAGTGAGGGTGAAATAGCGTTACTCACTGAATGGATTGATCAGGGGGCAGAGTGGAAAGAGCATTGGGCATATCTCACTCCCGAAGAACCAGAAATTCCAGAAAATGATTACGAGTGGGGTGTTAACCCGATTGATCAATTCACGCTTGATAAAATGCTTGAAAATGGATTGAGCCCATCTGAAGAGGCGGATAGGTATGCACTTATTCGAAGGGTAAGTCTTGATGTTATTGGTTTGCCACCATCACTTGAGGAAGTAGACAAGTTTGTCAATGATAATAGCGATGATGCATATGAAAAATTGGTTGACCGATTACTCGAATCACCAAATTTTGGTGAGCATTGGGCTACCATGTGGCTGGACCTGGCTCGTTATGCTGATTCAAGGGGATATGAGAAAGATGCTTTTCGCAGCATATGGAAATATCGGGACTGGGTAATCAAAGCACTAAATGAGAATAAGCCCTTTGATGTTTTTACTGTTGAGCAATTAGCAGGAGATCTATTGCCTGAACCTACAATGGACCAATTGATCGCTACAGGGTTTCACCGGAATACATTGAATAATGACGAAGGAGGTTCTTTTAATGAGGAATACCGAATCGCACAGGTGATAGACCGCCTGGCAACGACCTGGGAAGTTTGGCAGGCAACGACGATGGGATGTGTGCAATGCCACAGCCATCCATATGACCCAATAAAACATAAAGAATTCTATCAGTCCATGGCATTCTTTAATAATTCTGCTGATTGGGATGTGGGTACTGAATTTCCAGTTTTGAAAGAGCTTCAGGAAGAGGATCAGGAGAAATTAAATGAAATAATGGATTGGGTTACCACCTATGGGGCTGAAGACCAGACCTATGATTTAACCCATAAGATATTAACTGATGCGCCACGAATTATTCACGAGGATTACTCGGATACTACGAATGCCGAACATCAGAATCGAGGAGATCAGGATTTCATGGAAGTGTTTGACGGGTCAAGTATTACTGTTAGAGATATTGATTTAACTGGAAAGGGTTATCTCGTTTTTTACTACAGACAAAGACATGAGACGGGTGATGTGGTTGTAACTGCTAATGACAAAGAAATAGGGAGTGGGTTCCTTGAAAAGTCTGGTTCATTTACCACCTTATTTATCCCATTGGAAGCTCAGCAAGGAAAAGCTGATATCACATTACATTTTTCTAGCAAGCATGATGGTTATCGAACTTATGCGGATGGGTTTCTATTAATTGATCAACTACCGGGAAGAGAAGAAGAAGGCTATATGGAACGGATAGCAGACCTTGAAAAACTGTTTAAAGCTAAACCTAAGAATACTACACTGGTAATGAGCGAAAAGCCAGATAAGTATAAACGTGAGACACGTGTCTTTCACCGTGGTAGTTGGCAGGAACAGACAGATAGGGTAGAGCCACGTGTTCCTAAGGTCTTGTCAAAGGATACTACCGGTATCAATGATCGCCTAGATTTGGCCAGGTGGCTGGTTAGTGAGGAAAACCCATTGACGGCACGGGTGATGGTTAACCGATTCTGGAATCAGCTGTTTGGTGCTGGTATTGTTGAAACTGTTGAAGATTTTGGAACTATTGGAGCAGAACCAACTCACCCTGAGTTACTAGATTGGCTGGCCCTCCGGTTTTCTAAAGATTATGAATGGAGCATGAAGGATTTGATAAAAACCATGGTCATGTCAGCCACGTATAGACAGACTTCAAAAATAAGTGAGCTGGCCATGGAAAATGATCCTAACAATGTTTGGCTATCATTTAGCCCCAGGGTACGTTTATCTGCTGAACAAATCAGAGATCAGGCATTGGCAGTCACTGGTTTATTGAGTGGTAAGATGTATGGCCCTGGAGTAATGCCGTTTCAACCTGAGGGAATCTGGAATGTGGTATATAGCGGCAATAAATGGATTGAAAGTGAAGGTGAAGATGCTCACAGAAGAGGAATTTATACTTTTCTGAGAAGGTCAGCTGCCTATCCATCACTTATTACTTTTGACGCTTCCAGTAGGGACGTTTGTGTATCCAGAAGGATTAATACGAATACGCCATTACAAGCATTAACTACATTAAATGACCCTGCCTATTTGGAGGCAGCAAAACATTTGGCAGCTGAGGTTGATCAGTTAGATACAGACAAAGAACAAAAGTTATTTAATGCATATCAGCGTGTCATGTGCAAACCGCCGTCCATAGAAAAGCTTGAATTATTGGTGGGATTATATGATGACATGAAATTGCAATACGAAAACGATTCTGAGGCATCAATGGAACTGATTGGTGTGGCTAATGCAGACAAGGCTGCAATGGTAGTTATAGCCAATACCCTGTTGAACATGGATGAATTTATTGTAAAGAGTTAACAATGGACCATTTAAACGAAGCGAGAAAAAGGTATTTAGAATATACAACCAGGAGACATTTCATCAAAAAATGTTCTACGGGTTTGGGAATGATGGCATTTGGTTCTTTGATGGGGTTAGATAAATTGTCTGCCAGTGATTTAAGCGACCCAAACCGATTACCACATTTTGCGCCCAAAGCCAAACGTGTGATCTATATGCACATGGCTGGTGCACCATCGCAGCTTGAGCTTTTTGATTATAAACCGGTTCTTGAAAAACTAAATGGTCAGGATTGTCCAGCTTCATTGCTTGAAGGAAAAAGATTTGCATTCATTCAGGGAGTTCCAGAAATGCTTGGACCGCAGCAAAAATTCAGACAGCGGGGTGAGTCAGGGAACTATGTTTCCGACGCCATGCCTCACCTGGCAGAACTTACTGATAAGCTCACCTTTTTGAAAGCTATGCATACAGACGAATTTAACCATGCGCCTGCACAGCTATTGATACAAACCGGTAGTTCAAGGGTAGGAAGGCCCAGTATCGGCTCATGGGTAACTTATGGGTTGGGATCAGAAAATGAAAACCTGCCCGGATTCATGGTACTTATTTCGGGTGGTAACAATCCTGATGCCGGTAAGAATGCTTTCGGAAGTGGGTTTTTGCCTTCAGAGTACCAGGGTGTACAATGCAGGAATTCTGGTGATCCAATCTTATTTGTATCAAATCCCGATGGTATCAGCCGTGACATCCGGGGCCGATCATTGGAAGCGCTCAAAAAGATCAATGAAGCAGAGTACAAAGAGATAGGAGATCCGGAGATCCTCTCCAGAATTTCTCAGTATGAGATGGCCTTCAAGATGCAGGTTTCTGTACCGGAGACCATGGACATCAAGGATGAGCCCGAATACATCAAAAAGATGTACGGGATAGGAGATGGCTCTAACACCTTTGCGAACAATTGCCTGCTGGCCAGAAAGCTGGCGGAGAAAGGTGTGCGTTTTATTCAGCTCTACGACTGGGGCTGGGATATGCATGGCACCAGTTTGAAAAATTCGGTGGATAAAGGACTCCCTATGAAAACCAAGGAGATTGACCAGCCGATAGCGGCACTTTTGAAAGATCTTGAACAGAGAGGAATGCTGGAAGATACCCTGGTTGTCTGGGGAGGAGAGTTTGGACGGACCCCGATGAGGGAAAACCGAAAAGGAGAAGTCATGGCTAATTTAGGCAGGGATCACCACGTCGATGCCTTTACGGTCTGGATGGCCGGGGCAGGACTGAAAGCCGGATACAGTCATGGAGAAACCGATGAAATAGGGTATTTCGGTGTCAAAGACCGAACACATATCCATGATTTGCAAGCAACTATCCTACACTTAATGGGAATGAACCATGAGAAATTCAACTATAGGTTTCAAGGCAGGGATTTTAGACTCACGGATGTACACGGGCATGTGGTAAAAGATATTTTAGCCTAAATCAATAGTATCATTCTGAAGGCTTTTTTATTTTAGTGATATACCGATCACTATATGCTAAGAAACTATATCCAGAATCCAATTCTGGCCATTATTTTAATCACCTTATTTTTTTCGTGTAATCAAGTGGATATAAATCAGCCTAATATCGTATTGATTCTATCTGACGATCAGGGGTGGGGTGATTTGAGCATCAATGGAAATACCAACTTGAGCACCCCGAACATTGATGAGTTGGCCACTAAGGGAGTTACTTTTGATCACTTCTATGTCAGTCCTGTTTGTTCACCAACCAGAGCTGAAATCCTGACAGGAAGATATAGTGTTAGGGGAGGTGTGTATTCAACTTCTGCAGGAGGTGAGCGATTAGATCTGGATGAGGTATTAATCAGCGAAATCCTCAAGTCTGCTGGTTATGCTACTGCAGCTTATGGTAAATGGCACAATGGCATGCAAGCGCCTTATCATCCCAATACACGAGGGTTTGATGACTTCTATGGATTCTGTTCCGGGCACTGGGGAAATTATTTCAGTCCCATGCTCGAGCTGAATGGTGAAATAGTTACCGGTGATGGATTCATTATTGACGACCTAACCAATCATGGCTTACAATTTATGGAAGACAATCAGGATCAACCCTTTTTTCTGTATTTGCCTTTCAATACCCCGCATACTCCCATGCAGGTACCTGATAAATGGTGGAATAAATTTAAGGGTAAGCAATTGGATATGCAGCATCGGAATCCGGAAATGGAAGACCCAAAGTTTACAAGTGCGGCGCTGGCAATGGTAGAAAATATAGATTGGAATGTGGGTAGAGTTATAGATAAACTGGTTGAGCTGAACCTCACCGAAAACACCCTGATCATTTATTTATCTGATAATGGACCCAATAGTTGGCGCTGGAATGGAGGAATGAAAGGGCGGAAAGGCTCCACAGATGAAGGAGGTGTGCGTTCACCATTGATTATGAACTGGCCCGGTACAATCAAAGGAGGAAAAGTCGTGAAGGAAATAGCTGCTGCGATTGATTTACTACCTACTTTGGTTGATGCGACCAACACCGATTATCAAAGTAAAAAGCTATTGGACGGCGTAAGTCTGGCGCCACTATTATTTGAAGATGACCCAAAATGGAATGAGCGACTGATTTTTAGCTACTGGAATAAGAAGTTGAGCGTAAGGAGCCAAAAATATCGACTAGGAAATGGTGATATGCTGTTTGATATGGAAATAGATCCCGGGCAAAAACATGATATTTCTAAAGAGGAGCCCATGATTCATAAACAATTAGCAAGTGCTAAAAGCGAGTGGATAAAAAATGTCCTTCCCGAATTACCAGATGAGGATAACAGAACTTTTACGATTGGGTATGAAGGTTTCTCAAATACCCAAATGCCCGCAAGAGATGGGATTGCACATGGAAATATTATCCGATCAAACAAGTGGCCAAATTGCAGCTTTTATACGAACTGGATCGATGTGGAAGACATGATTACCTGGGAAGTGGAGGTACTCACCGAGGCCGATTACGAAGTGGTAATCTATTATACCTGTTCAGCTGAATCTATAGGTTCCCGTTTTGAGCTCTCCTTTCTAGATAGCAGTTTGACTGGCCAAATTACAGAGGTGCATGATCCGGAATTAAAAGGGATGGAAAATGATCGACTAATTAGATCTGAGTCGTATGTTAAAGACTTTAAACCTTTAAATATTGGGATTATTCACCTGAAAAAGGGCGTTGGGACATTAAGACTCAAGCCGTTGGAAATCCAGGGAAAGGAAATGATGGACTTTAGGTTAATGATGCTAAAAAAGGTAGGTTAAAAGAAAATTAAAATCTTTTACAACGAGATCGATTACACTTGTCGTAATGTGCTCATTCACTGTGTTATTTGTTCTTACACAGATCCTATAGTGGATGAAGAATAAAATTACGCTTGAAAGCATAATTGAATATGAAAATCAATTGTAAAGCGTGAGGACATTTGCTTCGACTTTTACCTCTCCATACAGGAGAAAAAAGATCGTTTCCCAAAATGCGCCCAGCCATTAGCTGACATTAAAAATCAGAGCGTAATTTAATGAACAGCTGATTATGCTCAATTTAGTTATCAGGGATATTAAATCATTAATTGCGTTCTTAAAAATTTCAATTTTTGTAAATTGAGAAAGAATAAGCTATTTCGATTGATGATTTTTGAAAGTACCCTTATCGATCGAGCACATTAATATCCACAGATATGAAAAATAATAGAAGAAGCTTTATCAAGAAAAGTTCAGTCGGAGTACTCGGAATTACCATGGGGATGACCGCAAAGAGCTATGCAAAAATAATGGGAGCTAATGATCGAGTTAACATTGGTGTGGTAGGGATTCGGCAGCAAGGCTTCAATCATATACGAAATTATGCGGCATTGAATAACGTTGAGGTGATGGCTTTGTGTGATATTGATAGCAGGTTGTTTCCAGAAAGGTCGGAGTGGCTCAAAAATAATGGTGGGACTGTCCCGAATACTTATGTTGATATCAGAAATCTATTAGAAAATAAGGACATTGATGCGATTAGTGTTGCTACACCAAATCACTGGCATGCCCTGGCTGGTATTTGGGCTGCTCAGGCTGGTAAGCACTCAACGCTGGAAAAACCAGGTACACACAATATCTTCGAAGGGAGGCAATTAATTCGTGCAGCCGAACGATATGGGGTTTTGATACAGCATCATGCTGAGAGACGATGTTTTCCAGGATTTAAATCTGCGATGGACTTTCTGAGACAAGGTGGCCTCGGAGAGGTTTACCTTGCAAAGGGATTATGTTATAAGAGGAGGGATACAATTGGCAAAGAGCGTGAAACTACTGTTCCAAAAGGTGTTAATTACGATCTTTGGTTGGGGCCAGCTCAAAAACGTCCATTTAGTCCAAACAGATTTCATTACAATTGGCATTGGCACTGGGACTATGGTAACGGAGATATGGGTAATCAAGGAGTACATCAAATGGACATTGCTCGCTGGGGCTTAGGTGTGCAACACCCCACAAAGATTTCGTCAATGGGAGGTCATTTTATGTTTGATGATGATCAGGAGACACCTAACACTCAAATGTCGGTTTTTGAATTTGATAGCTCTTTGGGAGCAGGAGATAGGAAGAAGATGCTACAATTTGAAGTCAGGCATTGGATAACAAATGATGAAGGGGGGATTGGTGAAGGGGGTATCAACACTATCGGAAATCTATTTTATGGATCCAAGGGCTATATGACCATTGATTTGTCAGGGAATTGGAAAACATATATGGGAAAGGAGCGGGAACCAGGGCCTGAGGGTAAGGGAACAGGCAACTTATTCCAAAATTTTGTGGATACGATTCGTACAAACGACAGATCGATTTTGGAAGGTGACATCCAAGAAGGTCACTATTCATGCTCCCTGGTCCACCTAGCTAATATTTCGTATCGATTAGGAAGAACACTGAACTTTGATGCGACTACGGAAAAGTTCATAGGGGATAATGAGGCTAATCAGATGTTGGACAGAGACTATAGATCACCATTTGTCGTGCCGAACCTTGCTTAATTCAAAAAATAACAAAATGCGTAAAAACCCAATTTTCATCCTCATAGCAATTTTAACGTCATCTTTCGTGGCAAGTGCTCAGGTTCAGTTCCTGGAGAACGAAGACAGGATCGATGTAATGTACCAGGAGCAAGTGATCACAAGCTACCAAATAGGTAATGATTTGCTAAAGCCTTGCCTATATCCCATTAAAGCCCCTGATGGTGAAATCCTCACCAGGCAATTTCCATTTGAAGAAATCGAAGGAGAGAGCACGGATCACCCACATCATACCGGTTTATATTTCACTTATGGATCCAAAAATGAAGTGAATGGTAATAGCTTTTGGAATATACATGATGTACCTCCCAGCATCCAGCATATCAAAGTATTGAAAAAGGAAGAAAAAACAGAAAAAGGATCAATTACGACAGTCAGTCATTGGATAGATAAAAATGGAAAGGCCATCCTCGAAGAGTCTAGGACCATGACGTTTGACTTTCAAGGAAAAAACAGCTATTCGATTGATTTTAAAATTTTTCTAAAGGCAGTGGAAACTGATGTGGTGTTTCAAGATACTAAAGAAGGGATGTTTGCAGTCAGGGTAGCGGATTGGATGAGCGAGCAGTCCAAGGGTACGATAAAAGGCACTGGAAAATATACCAATGCTCAAGGTTTAACCAATGAAGAAAATATTTGGGGGCGACAGTCCGAATGGGTAAAACTAGAGGGTAGCAAGGGAAAGAATGTTTATGGCTTGGCAATTTTCCACCATCCTGAAAGTGTAAATTTTCCTACTTATTGGCATGCCAGAGGCTATGGATGCTTTGCGGCAAATCCTATTGGGCAATTTGATTTCCAAAAAGAATATCTTGAGGTACCCAAAAAAAGAAACCTGGAGATTCAAAAAGGGCAAAGTGCTTCATTTAGGTTCAAGGTACTTATTTATGAAGATAGCAGGGAACATAAAGAGATCCAGGCGGAGTATGAAAGCTTTAAATTGGCAGACCAGTAATTGATATGGTTTTGGTATACCCGTAACTATTGGATACAGCCTTTGAGCTTTTTATTGTTCTACCCGATCAAACATCAATAGTCTAAAATCCATCACTCGATCACCAGGAATATTTATTGCTCTCAGGGTTAATTCTCCCTTCCCTTCTTCCAAATGTATGGTGCCCAAATCCATCGGTAGAAAAGCTTTGTAGTAATATTCTCTTCGCTCTACCCGCTCCTTGCCATGAAGTGGAGGATCATGAGCTTGCGTTATTTCTGCTTTTATTGTAGATGATCCGAGACTTAATTCTATTGTTGAGCCAAGATCTTTCTGTGCACATGTATAATATAATTCAACCTGGTAATCACCTTCGCTCAGCACATCAACATCCCACGTGATTTTGTCATCTGTTTCAGTCCAATTTGTATAGAAAGAATCGTTGGGTGATCTTCTTGATCTCACGATATTACCGTGACCCACTCCGTCACGCGCAGGAATTTGTGTGTAGGCGAAATCTGGGTGACCTATTGGGAACGGCCTACTTTTCTTGTTGATTTCCTTACTCATTTCTTCTCTCCAAATCAAAAGGGAATCCTTTAATTGCCTAGTCACATCAGGTAGTTTACTGGAAATATCATTGTTTTGGCCCCGGTCTTTGGTAATATCAAATAGTCCTCCATCATTATCGAGCCGATACGTTTGAGATCTGACACTGGCACGGCCGCCCCAGTAGGTATAAAGAAGACGATCCTTCCAGTCAGTTTCACTATCATAAGTGATCTCCTCCCTACTAAGACCTGTTTGGCCCTGAAGTGCGCTGATCTCCTCCTGGCTGTTCCTTTGATGAAAAAGGAGAGGCTCCAGGCTTACTCCGTCTAACGATTTTTTTGTTTCATTGGAGATTCCGGCCAGATCTGCTAATGTTGGCAGAAGGTCGATGGCTCCTGAGATCTTATTGATTTTTGTACCACCGGGGATCATTTCATTCCAACTGATAAAAAGCGGTGAGCGTACGCCTCCTTCATCCAGTGATCCCTTCCGGCCCTTCATGCCCCCATTCCAACGCCAGGTATTGGGACCGTTATCACAAAGATAAACCACAATGGTGTTCTCTTTGAGTCCCAGCTCCTTGACTTTTTCCATTAGGCGCCCTACATTCCAATCCATATTCTCACACATAGCAAGCACTGCTTTTGTATAAAGTAGGTCTTCCTTATCAGGATCTCTATGCCTCATGGCCAATGTTCTGTCGTTAAACTTATCCCACCACAAATCAGGAACCACAAGAGGATTATGAGGAACATTGTAAGGGACATAAAGGAAGAATGGATCATCGCGGTTTTTTTCAATGAATTGCATAGCCCTTTCTGTCAGGTCATCAGTGATATAGCCATTACCTTGAACAATTTTTCCATTATGCTCCAGCATGGGGCTAGAGTAATCGGCCCAGTGTCCCGAACAAAAACCATAAAAATCATCAAATCCTCTGGCGTTTGGATGGTATGGGTATTGCATCCCGCTATGCCATTTTCCATAAGCCCCTGTTTTATATCCTGCAGACTTAAATAATTCGGCGATGATCGTTTCATCCAGATCAATTCGTTCCCCACCGGTTGAAGTAGAGTAGACATTGCTATGAGGGTGGTACCTGCCTGTGAGTATTTCAGCTCGAGTGGGGGAGCATACTGGGCTTACGTAGAAATTTTCAAATTGAGCACCACTCATGGCTAATGAATCAATATTCGGCGTTCTAATATTCGTATTGCCTTGTATGCTGAAATCTCCCCAGCCTTGGTCATCTGATAATATCACAATGACATTAGGCTTATCAGCTTTATGGCGGACATCAGACTGAGCATCTGACTCTGTGGAAATAATACTCAAAATTAAAACCAATGGTAATTTCCATTTTTCAATAATTCGTAGATACATCTAAATTAGATTTTTCATGATTCAAAAAATTTGCAATACAAATCACATCAGTTTCCAAGTGACGAAGAAGGCAAAATACAAGGCTATAAATCATTGATCCTCAGGAGGTAGTGGTACTGATTGCCTTCCGTACTTTTCATAAAACTTATCCCACATATTATAATATTTTTCTCCGTAAAGCTTTTGTAGTCTGGGATCATCCCTGTGAGGGTAATAATCAAAGATGTCTCCCTCACCAAGAATACGAGGATCCTTTTGTTCTGTCAGTACCTGATTCATTTTTGATTCAAGTTGAACTATAATATTTGAAAGTTCTGGATGGTTTGCTAGATTTTTCACACAATGTGGATCCTCCTCAATATCGTATAGTTCAACTTCCGGTCTTTTGCCAAATGCTGACATATAATATGGATAATCAGATTTTTCTTTCGTTAATTCAGTTAAATATGTCTTCGTAGGAGAACCATCAGTATTCATATAGCCGTATTCAGGATCTCCTGCAGGCCAACGATGTGACATGTAGTTCCGAACAAACAAATAATCATCCGTTCGAATAGCTCGAACCGGATATCCCACTGAGTGTTGGTCACCTTCCATTCTTCCCAAATCGTGCCTCTCTTTTCCTAAAACCGCATAACTCCTGTTTGGATTCACTCTTCCTGATTTTTCAGCTAGCATGATGTCTAAAAAGCTTTCTCCAGTCATTTGTGGATCTTTTTCAAGGCCAGCTAACTCAAGTAAAGTAGGAGCTACGTCCGGAAAGTTGATATAATCTGTTACAATTCTTCCAGGCTTTATTTTATTCCCCCATCTGGCGGCAAAAGCCACATGAAAACCTTCATCATAAATTTGCGCTTTTACCCTTGGAAATGGCATCCCATGATCAGAAGTTACAATAACCAATGTGTTTTCCAGTAGGTTCCGTTCTTCCAGGGCTTTCAATGCTAATCCGATAACTTTATCGTGGTATTCCACTTCTACCGCATAGTCTGCTAAATCGCCTCTAATTACTTCAGTGTCGGGAAAGAAATCCTGAACCTCAACCTCGTCCAAATCCATATTTTCCTTCTTGTATGAATCCTTTTCAAAATCTCTATGTGCTTCATGTGTTCCCAACCAGAAAGAGAACGGTTTGCCTTCTTCGTTTTTATCAAGAAATGCCTCAAAATTTGCAGCGTAATCTTTATTGCTGATTCCGTCATACGGCGGATCAAGCTTCAATTGATTGTATTCCCAGCCGGCTGGGTTGTGTTTACCATAATACTTACCTGGTCCCCATCCCTTCCCCGTATAGCCAATGAAATACCCATCTGATTCCAGCAAATCGGGATAAAACTTCCATTTCGGTGGGACAACTGGTTGGTGGTTTGCAGCCTCCTCCAATTGCCAGGAATAACGACCGGTAAGCAAGCAGGCCCTGGCGGGGGCACATTTCGGATTGGTTACATAAGCGTTAGTAAACAGTACCCCTTCTTTCGCTATTCGATCAAAATTTGGTGTTTTTATATAAGTGCTACCATAGGCACCCATGCTTGTCCTGGAAATATCGTCGGCGATGATAAATAGAATATTTGGGCGCGCTATTTCATTGCTTTTGTTGTTTTCATTGTTGCATGAACAAAGTGATAAGGCCAGGAGAGCTACGGTAAAAGTTAGTGTTGTTTTCATAAGAGAATAATATTAATAATAAAATATTGACTTATCCATTAAAACAAGAAAAGCATTTGGAATTCGCCATATATATATGACCATTTAGCGTATCCCATTAGAATCCACAGTTTCAGTAGATTACCTGAATAATTGCTTTAATCATGTTTGGTAAGACGAATCAATCTGGTACCAGTGAAAATGATCTTTTTTTAGCAAGACCGCTGGATTATGGGATTCTGATTAATACATTCGTACTGATTTGGATATTGCAATATTTAAAAAGTTATAGTTTGATGATCATGGAAGATGATTTGATCCTTTTAACATCATAGTAATTTATGAAAAGATCTACTTTTTATTTCATATTTCTTATAGTTCTGTCTATCACACTTTTGAGTTGCCAGGAGGAACAAACTAAAAGTAAAAGGCAAAACGTAAACGTACTATTCATAGCTGTTGATGATCTCAGGCCTCAGCTCACGAGTTTTGGTGCGGAAGTCGTTGTATCGCCAAATATTGATCGGCTAGCAGCTTCAGGTACGATTTTCCCAAATGCATATTGTAATATACCTGTTTGCGGAGCTTCCAGGGCTAGTGTTTTGACCGGTTTGCGTCCGACCAGGAACAAGTTTCTTACATTTAGCACAAAAATCGATGAGCAAGCACCTGGAATAACCACACTACCGGGCCATTTTAAATCTAATGGCTACTATACCATTACCAACGGCAAAGTAGCTCATCATAAGGGAGATTGTGAAGGGGCGTGGGATGAGGAGTGGAGACCAAAGGGACCTGGAAGAAATTTCCTGTTAGAAGAAAATGCGATCATGGATGCAGTGGATAATCAACGGGGACCTTCCTGGGAAAAGGCTGATGTGCCAGATTCCGCTTATCATGATGGACAAATAGCTTTGAAAGCTATCAGCGATCTACAAAAATTAAAAAAGATGGATAAGCCATTCTTCCTGGCGGTAGGCTTTAAAAAACCTCATTTACCTTTTAACGCCCCATCAAAATATTGGGATATGTACGATCCGGAAATAATTGGCTTACCCGACAATCCTTTCAAACCAGAAGGCGTGCCAGATGAAGCCATGCATAACTTCGCAGAGTTGAGAAACTATACAGGTGTTCCAAAAAAGGGTCCGGTAAGTGATTCACTGGCACTCAAGCTGAGACATGGATACCACGCCTGTGTATCTTACATGGATGCACAGCTGGGCCTTGTTCTGGATGAGTTGGAAAGATTAGGATTGAAAGATAATACCATTGTGGTTTTGTGGGGAGATCATGGATGGAATTTAGGTGAGCATGGGCTGTGGTGTAAGCATTGTAATTTCCATACCTCCATCAATGCACCTTTGATTGTTTCAGCACCGGGGTTTGTTGGCGGACAGGAAGCAAAGACCATAGCAGAATTTGTAGATATATATCCTACCCTGTGTGAATTGGTAGGGATCTCAATGCTGGGGCACTTGCAGGGTAAGAGTTTTGTTTCTGTTTTGAAAGATCCAAAAACTTCGCACAAAGACTATGCAATCTCTAAGTGGTTTGATGGGGTCACTATTGTGAAAGACCAATTTCATTATACGGAATGGAGAAATGAGAGCGACAGCCTGTATGCAAGTATGCTTTATGATCACCAACAGGATCCAAATGAAAATATAAACGTGGTTAATGAAGAACAATACCAAAGCAAAATCAATTTACTGAGTAAGGAACTATTAAATAATAGGGGATCAACCTATTTTGAATAAGTATTAATCAGTTGCTCTAATCACTTCGACCCAATGTTTAGGCTTGACGTTTGTAAAATGTTCAATCTGATGTCGACAACTAAACCCACACGCCACCAGGGACTCATCCTTCAGCGCTCTGACGGCTGGAAATAGAATCTCTTCTCCAATTTTCTCAGAAAGGGTAAAATGTTCTTTTTCATATCCAAAGGAACCTGCCATTCCACAACAACCCGAAGGAATCTCGCTAACGTTGTGACCATTTTGACCCAATAACTTTTTCATGGCAGCTGTTCCATATAAGGCTTTTTGGTGGCAATGCCCATGAATCTGGATGTCTCCTGCTATGGAATGAAATTTTTTATTTAATCTACCTGCTTCTACCTCTTTCATGAGGAATACATCAATCATCATGACCTGCTCCTTGACCTGTTTTGAAAGGGTTTCGTCGTCAATCAGGTCTGGCAGATCATCATTGAGTGCCGATGCACAACTTGGCTCGCAAACCACTACCGTTAAGCCCTGATCCAGAAAAGGTTTTAGCCCCTGAAGTGTTTTCAAGCCTTCCCTTTTTGCTTCTCTTAGGAAACCATGTGAGATCTTAGGTCTCTGGCAGCATCCTACATTTGCCAGTTGAACTTCATAACCACAAGAGGTAAGCAATTCCACTGCAGAGATGCCAATGTTTGGTTCATGAAAATTGAGATAGGTATCCGCAAAAAGCACGACTTTTTGATTACTCTTTATCACCTTATCTGAATTTCTTTCAAACCATTTGAAAAATGGTTCTTCTGCGTATTCCGGCAATATTCTTCTTTTATCAAATCCAGCAGTCAGGTCCATTAGGCTTCTGAAGGCTTTACTCTTTTGTACCGGGTTAATTATTCTGGATAAGCTCCCGGATAGTTTTTTAGCTGCTTTTGTAGAGTCACGAATCAGCTTATCTCTTAGGGAGGTTCCATGTTTATCGTAAAACATTTGAAGGACATCACTTTTCATTTTAGCCATGTCCACATTGCTTGGGCACTCTGATTTACACGCTTTACAGGAAAGGCATAAGTCCATGACCTGATGAATTCTTGAGTCATCAATACCCTGCTCTTTAAGCTGACCGGACATGGCCAGTCGTAAAGCATTGGCCCTCCCACGTGTAGAATGTTCTTCATCTCTGGTCGCTTTGAAGCTAGGACACATGGTTCCCCCAATGACCTTGCGGCATTCCCCGACTCCAGTACACATATGGACAGACTCCCGGAAGCTCTGTTCCTTTTTGTATTGAAATTCAGTTTTTAATTCCTTGTCATGATATTTTACGCCGTAACGGAGGTTTTTCTCGATGGTTTGTGCTTCTAGAATTTTACCAGGATTCATCAGGTTTTCCGGATCGAATAAGGCTTTTATCTCTTTAAAAGCTGCATAAAGTTTGGGGCCAAAGAATCGTTCATTGTACGCACTTCTCACTAACCCATCGCCATGTTCCCCACTCCAGGACCCACCATATTTCATGACAAGTTCAAAGGTTTCTTCCGTGATTTTCTGAAGGTTTTCAATGTCTTGTTCCTGCCTTAAGTCAAGAATTGGTCTTACGTGAATCACGCCCACACTGGCATGGGCATACATGGCTACTTTCGTGTTATGCTTTTCACAGACTTTTAGCACTTCATCGATATAAGTGGGTAGGTGCTCAATTGGGATACCTGCATCTTCAATGAAAGGTAGTGGCTTCTTTTCTCCCTTGATTCCCAGCATTAAGCCAAGCCCTTTTTTACGAATGACCCAGACATCCTCGTAGGCTTCTCCATCGGGGAATAAGGGATAGGCATATCCAAAATGATGGCTTTTCAGATCCGCTATCATTTGTCTTGGTCGATCCAATACATCACGCTCATTATCTCCATAAAATTCGACAATGAGGATCGCTTTAGGATCACCTTCCAGGAAATGGCAATGGTGTTTGGTTGTTAGGTTCTCACGACTCAGTGTAATCACCGTGTCGTCTAATATCTCCACAGCTGAAGGATTATACTTGAGCATGAGTTCAACTGAACTGATTGCTTCCAGTAGTTTATCGTAGTGGACTACGCAAACTGATTTGTGCTTGGGTAGGGGAGTCAGGTTGAGTTTCAATGCAGTTGTAACCGCAAGTGTACCTTCACTGCCTGTCACCAGTTTAGCCAGATTCCAATTGTCTGTACCCACAAACTCATCCAGGTTGTAACCACCTACCCTTCGCATGACCTTAGGGAATTTGGTTTTTATCTCCTCCTTTTGCTCAGTAATAATTCTCTTAAAGTTTGAATAGATGTGTCCCTCTGTATTTTGCTTTTCAGCCTTGGCCTGATATGCTTGTGGTGTTAGCGCAGACAACTTCAATTCAGTTCCGTTAGCCAATATGACTTCTGCTTCGAGTACATGATCTACTGTTTTACCAAACAGGACGCTCTTGGTGCCTGAGGAGTTGTTACCAACCATTCCTCCAACATTTGCCCGGCTTG
Organism: Marinoscillum sp.; assembly: GCA_043554545.1. Classification (GTDB taxonomy): domain Bacteria; phylum Bacteroidota; class Bacteroidia; order Cytophagales; family Cyclobacteriaceae; genus UBA7330. The sequence continues at coordinate 993,551 of CP121337.1, forward strand.
AAGTGGCGGGATCAGGGGCAAAATGGTATCCATATTCAGCTAATTCCTGGTTCAATACATCCCTGACTTTTCCCGGTTCCACAAGCACCCATTGCTCATCAATGTTTAGTTCCAAAATACTATTCATGTATTTGGAGAAGTCAAGGATCATAGATGACCCTACCGTCTGACCTGCCAGGCTGGTGCCCCCACCACGTGGAAGAATGGTAACTTTAAATTCATTGGCCAGTGCAATGGCTTTTTTGACATCATCCTTATGTTTTGGGAGGACAATAACCTTGGGATTTATCTGATAAATGCTGGCATCAGTAGCATACATTCCAAGGGTAGTACTATCATGTAATACTTCTCCTTCAATTTCATTTTTGAGTTGGTTGATAAATTCCTGGGAGTCGCTCATTGAATGGGGGTGAATTTTATGCTTTGTAAATTATTAAAATTGACAGCGATTGCCATGTGACATTCTGAAAATAATGATGTTAATCACATACATCAACAATTTTGGAAAGGATATTTTAGTTGCTGACTCATCTACTCCCAGCTTAAATTATTCAACTATTTCCAGACCGTAAGCTTTTATGCAGTTCTCGGTATAAAATTTTTCTGGTGAAATTTGTTCTTTTTGCTTAAGGTAATGATTGCAAACCTGTATCAGGTTTGAATATGAGCCATGCATTTCTGAAAGTGTCCAGTTGCTCCCAAACAATACCCGATCTGGACCAATAGTATCAATTACCTGATCAATAAATGCCTGGTAGTACTTATAGTCAGTCGGTGCTATGGATGTTCCTGAAAGTGAATATAGGGCTGAGATTTTGACATATACATTAGGTAAAGTGGCGAGTTCTATTAGCTTTTCCTTCCAGCCTTCAGGAACGATGGTGTTACCCTGAATTCTGCCACCAGCCATATGATCGATAATAATATTCATTGTTGGAAATGTGCTAGCTATTTTTTTAATAGCTTCAATTGGACCATGATTCTCACGCAGCTCGAGGACTAGATTCCTTTTGTCCAATTCATTGAATTGTTCAATAACCTGCTCGTTGGAGAAGTCAAATGCTTTCGTTGGACGAATCCTGATTCCTCTAAATTTTTTACTTTGTGAAAGCGTTTCCAGATCTTCAACATAGTGTTCATCACGCGGATCCAGATTTCCAATAAATGCCAGCATGTTATCAGATTGATCGACAACATTCATTACCCAAAAGTTGTCCTCTCTGCGCTTACTGGCTTCAACGACTACGGCGTAATTGACACCACTGGGGGAGGCAGCTGCCAAAAAATCCTGAGCTAAATGGGGATTATATATTTTCTGATGTTTTTCTGGATTGAGAAATATACTGCTGCCTACCCGGTCAGTATCATATAAATGGATGTGCGAATCGATTAGCATAGATGAATTTCTGTCCATGGACTGTGAGCACACCAGATTACTGATTGTAAAAATGAGAAAGCAGAAAATATTAAATGTTCTGATTAGAAAGGTCATGTTTTATTCTTTCTTAAAACTATGTGATTATTCTTGATTGTCAGCCTAAAAATTTTGCTATACTCACAGAAAAATCAAAGATGAATTAGCAGCGTTTTAATAGAAAGACCCAACCTTGCTGTAATTTTGCACTTCCTATTATCAAGTGTTTTAGGTGAAACATACATTATTGATATCGAATAGAGTTTTCATATCTCTTTGAGATGTCGATTTGAAATGATACTAGAATTAGTTCACCCTCTGACTTATTTTCAAGATAGCTTTTGAATATGAATAACCAATCACAAAATATCAGCGTGCTCGAAATGTTTAAGATTGGTATTGGTCCTTCCAGTTCTCACACCATGGGACCATGGAAGGCTGCTTTGCGATTTTTGGGCACTTTGGAGAAGTCGCAATCAATTGAAAAAGTTGATCGTGTTTTTATTGATTTATATGGCTCATTAGCACTGACCGGAAAAGGACATGGCACAGACAAAGCTTTAATACTAGGGCTAAGTGGCGGTGACCCTGAATCCATTAGTCAGAATCAGATAGCTGAAATCATTGATTTTGCTTCACAACATCATGAACTCACTTTGAATGGGAAGCAGAAAATTGGTTTTATTCAGGAGGACTGTATAAGATTCTACTTTCAAGAAAAACTGGACTTCCATCCCAATGGAATGAGAATTAGCGCATATGATCAAAATAACCATTGTGTATTAGAAAAGACCTATTTTTCCATAGGAGGAGGATTCATCATAGAGGAAAATGAAGAGATCGTATTTGAAGGAGGATCATTTCCTTATCCCATCGATTATGCGAATGACCTTCGTAACTACTGTAAGGATAAAGAGCTAAGTATTGCTTCTGTGGTATATCAGAATGAGCTGTCTTTGCGTAACAAAGAGCAATTGGACAATGAGATGCTTAAGTTATGGGAGGTAATGTCAGACGCAATATTTAAAGGATGTCACACCGAAGGGGTTTTACCAGGGGCATTAAAAGTTACCAGACGCGCCGCTGCTATTCATAAACGGCTGATGGAATCAGTTCAATATGGAAATGATAAGAATCGGTGGCTTGAAGAGCTAAAGAAATTTCAACCAGGTTTTGATAAAGTAATCAAGTTCGTTTCTTGTTTTGCGATAGCCACCAATGAAGAAAACGCCAATTTTGGAAGAGTAGTTACAGCACCTACTAATGGAGCAGCAGGCGTAATCCCGGCAGTCTTGATGTATTTTATTTGTCTTAGTGAAAAAAAGGAAGTTTCCGATCAAGAAATTATTGATTTCTTGTGCGTAGCAGGAGAGATTGGTAGCCTCTTTAAAAAAGGAGCAACCATTTCAGCGGCCCTTGGCGGATGTCAGGCAGAAATTGGGGTGTCCTCAGCAATGGCAGCAGCTGCATTGACCTCCGGTCTGGGAGGAACAGTAGATCAGTCTTTGATGGCAGCAGAGATTGCCATGGAGCATCATCTGGGTCTTACTTGTGATCCAATACAGGGATTGGTGCAAATTCCATGTATTGAACGAAACACAATGGGAGCAATAAAAGCGATAACTGCAGCGCAAATCGCATTAGAAAGTAACCCGGAATTAGCCAAAGTCTCACTGGATGATGTAATCAATACCATGTGGAGGACAGCCTGTGACATGGATGTGAGATACAAAGAAACTTCACTTGGTGGCCTGGCAGCTAATATTGCTGTTTCAGTTCCTGAATGTTGATGAATATAATGCCATATTCCTTATATGGGATTGCTTTTCAATACTTACATAAAATTATTGCTTAAAAACGCTTAATTACTTTTCTCATTCGTTGGCTATTTTTAATTGCACCGGTCCGAGTAAACCTGAGGTTTGGACGCTCCATGTCAAGTCCCCATACCCGGTGTCTGTATTTGTTACCGGAGGTCTGTTGGTTCTGGTGAATTTTTCATCTTCAGGAAGGTTAATATCACCCGTCAGCCGATTGATCCATAAATTCGTGATTTGCACTTCTAACTTATTTTTACCTTCCTTAACCAATTCTTCAATGCGGAGGCTGTATGGTTTAGTCCATAAGATACCTGCAGATTTATCATTGATGAATATCTCAGCTACATCATAAACATCACCTAAATCGATGCTAATAGGCTTTTTGCTATTAATTGCTTCCTTAGCTATTGTAAAGCTGTTTTCGTAGTTAGCTGTTCCGGAGAAGTAATTGATTCCTTCATCTTCATGATCTGTCCAGGAAATCAACTTATTTAGTTTAACTGAGACAGGAGCTCCCCAACCTTCCGGGAAGCAAAGCTTCCAGGGCGGGCTGATTTCTTTTGTTTCATGTTTCGGTGAGGGGTTATAAGTAGGTAAATCCCGATCCATATGGGTAAATACAATAAAAGCTGATCCGTAAGCGGGTAATTGGAGTGCCATTTGAGTGGTGCCATCCTTCACTTGCATATCAGAGATGCTCAATTGGGCTGAAGTAACAGGATTCCAATATTCAGTGTGTGGGCTTGAAGTTCTGAATGTTACCGTCTCATTTATTGCTTCATTTGTTTTATTGCTTACATAATAGTAATCGATACCAGAAGATCTTCTATGGATGAAATCTAGTTTTTCCTCATCTCTCAGAAAATCACTTTTTAGGGATAATTCAGCTAGTCCACCATCAATGGTTTTGTTGGTAAGCACTTTTCCCTTGAATTTTTTAGCTATGGTAGGGTTTTGCACCAAAACATTTGCTCCATCTGTAATTAGCTTCTCAACTTTTTGTATCACAACATCAGGGATATCTTCTATGTCAGGCAGTACCAACAGGTTGTAATTAAGACCGTCAGGCATCACTATTTTCCCATTTTCAGACTCCATTCGATCCAGTATGACTTCAGTATTTACCACATCAAAATCATATCCGGCACTCAATCCATTTATCATAGGCCTGAGTGAATCCCCTTGAAGTGTAGGAAAAAATTTCGGCGCACCGTCTCCGTAATAATAAGCAACATCTGCAACGAATTTCCCCTGGGCCAGTAGATATGAGCATCGTGCCATATAGTCCATGAAAGGTTTTGACTGCTCCCACCAGGTGGCAGTTGGGTTGATATCTATACCGGCATGGTAAGCCCTTCCCGGATACCCAAACTCAGGCCGTGTATTGGCAAAGGTGTGTATAGTGACAGAGTTTAACCCTTCACAAAAAGCTCGATCCAGGTATTTCTTTAAAGCATGTGGCGAGTCTTTCCATCTTCTCCAGGTAGTAAAAGCTTCTGCATCGACAGGCCCCAACCCGTAGATGTGAGAGGCACTTGCTACTTCCTTTACCAGAAAGATATGACGCCACATCTGAACCCAGAATTCACCACGAGGAATTGTCACACTCCCTAAAGCTTTTAATGCATCCACAGGACAGGAATCCCAAACAGGAGGGCCAGGGCCGCCAGCTTCACCTACCAGGTCAATTCCATATTCAGCCAAAAAATCTCTTCCTGTTTCATAATGGCTAAAAATTAATTGATCGCTTACGGTTTTAGTAAAATCGTAGAGGAAACCCTCATTGCCTTCAGGTAATTCCCATCCACTAAACGCAGGTAAATAGGGCAGGATATTGTAACCATGATGGGCCTTAAATATGCTATCCATGGCATCTGTCCATGCGGTAGCCTCATCCAGTTCCATGCTGTCAAATTCCAGGTATCCTAATCCTTTTTCTTTTGCGTTCTCCTTGGTAATACCAAGGCGGTTCAAGATGTGTGCTAAGTGTCTTTTTGTTGCAGCAGGGTTAAAAAAATCTATAAACAGTCCGTCTGAATTAGGGCTTGGTACGATCAAGTGCTGACCCGTGTTGGAGCATACAAATCTCAAGATAGTCCAGGCGCCTTGTGGTACTTCCCAATTCAGCGTTTTGCCATCAAATCTTTCATTGAGGATGATTATATCATTAAGGTCTTTGATTTTTTTATCCGCATTGTCCGGGATTGCAATTACAGCTACTTCTTTTGAGTATATCGGGTTTCCATCGGAATCTAATGGACAGTCTTCAGGTAATTCGGGGAAATTCAACGAACCTGTAAAAGATTGACCTCCAGCTATTTTTGTTTCCGAAGCATACAATGCTTTTGCAGCCCAGTCTGGTTTCACCCATGATCCTCCGGCATTCCAGCCACTTGAAGCAATCATACCGATTCTCATGTCTAAGCGCTTACCTTCAGACAATGCGTGTTTGATTAGATCCACAGATTCATCACTCAGAAATGCAGGTCCAATTCCATAGGCACCATTTGTATTGTTTCGTGCTTCTACATCCCAGATTTCTGCCCTTGCCATCCCTTTATCCTTCATTTCTTCCAGGTCATTGGTGATTGACTCCTTGGTAACATCACCATTTAGCCAGCACCAAAAGGCTCCCGGTCTCGATGACATCGGTGGATCGATGAATTCAGTTGATAATCGCTGTAGATTCTGGTTTTCCTGAGCCGAAGGATCATTCTTTTGTTTAGCACAACCTGATACCAAGAAAGCCATTGTTAATATTAGATAAATTCTTTTCATACTATGTGGATTTGCACTTTTGAATAAATATAATTCAGCCTAATAGTGAATTAATTCAAAATTATCAGGAGCCTGTATTTATGTTAATAGGAAATAAGTCAGAACGTCTTCTTTATACTGACAACATATAATCTAATTTACCACTCTTTCGAGTCATTTGATAAATCTATTTTAGAAAATAAAGTTTTGAAAGTTAGTTAATGAATTGTCTAGTATAATGATGGTTTTAAACAGCGTCAAAATGAATTAAAAACCTATTAAATTTGTTATAAATTAGTGTAGATTCGATTAACTTAATATTTCGGTATTATCATGTATAAGGGTTACTTCAAAAAGCTTTTGGCGCTATCTTTCCTAAGCTTGCTATTTTTTCCATTTGACACTGTGGCTCAAATGGAAGTTAGTGATATCACTACAAAATTTGAGGATTATCATGAGCAATTAGCACCTGAAAAGGTATACCTCCATACCAATAGAGAATTATTCACATTAGGGGATACCTTGCACTTTGGAGCATATGTACTCAATGGTAAGGATCATTCACCTACTTACGTGAGCAGGGTATTGTACGCTGAACTCCTCGCACCAACAGATAGCATAGTCGGATCTTTAAAGTTGAAAATTGATAGTCTTGGTAGATCATCCGGATCTTTTACCCTATCAGATAATCTGTTTGCCGGACAATATACCCTCAGGGCATACACCCAGTATCAAATGAATTTTGATTTGGATTACTTTTTCACAAAGTCTATCAAATTACTTCCGCGTCTGGAGACACAGGATATAATTGAGGATTCGCCTGATAAAGTTCCTCAGGTGATGTTGAAGTTTTTCCCTGAAGGAGGAGAATTAATTGCTGGCACGATCAATACTATTGCTTTTAAGGCAACAGATCAATATGGCAATCCGCTGGATATAAAAGGAGATATATTTGATGAAACTGGTACTAAAATTACCTCAATCTCATGCGAACACGATGGGATGGGAGTATTACAGCTATTTCTCGAAGAAGGGAAGCAATATACCTGCAATTATCAATACGCCGGAAGGTTTTTTTCTCAACCCTTGCCAAATGCTTTATCCTCAGGCTATCTCTTAAATGTGCGTAAGACAAGTGGTAGGTGGCATACAGAAGTAAAACCAATCGATACTTCTATAGAAAATGCATTCATTATCCTTCAATGTAGGGGTGAGATTCTCTATGTCATTGGCCCTCAATCCGGGGCTGAATCCATCAAGTTTTCACTAAGTGAAACAGAGTTACCTCATGGTGTGATTCACATGACCTTTTTTGACCCTCAACACCGGGCTGTGGCTGAACGCTTGATCTATAATGATAATAGAGAATATCTGGGCACATTGGATATTACTACGGATAAGAATACTTATGCGAAGCGTTCTAAAGTGAATGTTGATTTTGGTCTTAAGATGAATCAGGAGGAAGTATTAAAACTTGCAACAATTTCTACTACCGTAATCCCACAAAAACTCCGAAAATTACCTGAGCATTCAATTACTTCATTCTTGTTTATTACGTCTGATCTTAAAGGGTATATTCACCAACCTACATATTATGTTAATCCTAAAAACCCAGACAGACTCAGACATTTAGACCTTTTGATGATGACACATGGGTGGAGACGTTTTGAGTGGGATAAACTGACCAATGGAGAATTACCAGAGATTAATTATCTTTTTGAACAAGGCATTAGAATAGAAGGTACAGTTAGTGGTTATGTAGATAGGAACAAGCCCTCCATAAGTGACGTGCAATTGAACTTTATGGAAAACCCTGCGTTCCAGATGGAAACCACTTCTCTAGAGAATGGTTTGTTTTGGTTTGATAGATTGAAATTCACCGACACGCTGACTGCTCATCTGCTCACACTCCCGGAAAGTACAAGAAGAGCCAAAAAGAAAAACAGCACTTTTATACAAATTCATGATCGGGTAATACCACCGATTCAGGAGAATTATCGCTTGCCTTATGTGATTAACGCTAAAGATGAGCTATTGATCGCAAGAGGTAAGCAACTTTATAACATTTATACCGCCAATGATGGGAAAACCGTAAATCTTGAAGGTTTGAAACCAACATCTGTAGAGAAAACTGAAAAAGACCCATTCAGAAACAGACAAGGAATGATTTATTCAAACCCTGATTACAGAATTTTTCTGGATTCTATCCCACAATACTATCGTGATATTTTTCAATATCTGTATGGAGCTCCAGGTGTTGTTGTGACTGGTTTTGCCCCAAATGCAAGGGCTAAAATCCGTGGAGCCCAATCTTTTAATAGCCCCACAGATCCACTCTATCTTCTAGATGGGATTGAAAGAGATGAAACTTTTGTTAATAACCTGAACCCGTTAAATATTCTATTCATTGACGTACTCAAAGGGACTAATGCGACTGTTTATGGTTCCAGGGGTTCAACTGGTGCAATTGCACTTTATTCTCGTGAAGCAGGGGATTTTCGTGAGGTCGAGGATCAGGAGCTCGCCGGCGAAACCATGTACAGGTTGGCAGGCTACACGCCACCCAGAGAGTTTTATATGCCAGATTACAGCAATCCCCCAGAAAGTGAGCAGATGACCCCTGATTTTAGAAGCACCATTTATTGGAATCCAATTTTGACACTGGAATCCGGAAAATCAGTAGATCAATTCTACACTTCAGACGAGACTGGTCAATTTGTCATATACAGCGAAGGTATGACGGTAGATGGGAAAGTTTTTACCGGTCAAACGGTATATGAGGTAGAATGATGTCACCGATTTATTGATAACCAAAAAAAAGCAACCAGAGATTAATCCATTTGCTCACTCAGTCGCTCGGTTGCACTGAATGATATTGTACACCCGAGCGACTAAAAGTGTATTATCAAGCATTCTGTGAAAACACTACATGCGGGCAGATAATTGCATTATTCTTATATGTAGGAGCGTGTAGTCCTCCCGGGGTGCGTTCAGTGTCCGTTCAGTGTTCCTTCAGTGTTCCTTTACACCCCTACAGTCAGGTAATAATTGTACTTAAACAATATAGTACAGCCCGCCTATGCATAGATTTTAGGATTACTTTTGTGATCCTCACTTAGTCGAACCGAGTGACATTGCAACTATCTATATTTTGGGTTTTGCCAAAAGTCAAAGAAGCATAAGAAATTCATGGCCTGGTAAAAGCCCGTCTATCCAATCGAGTGAAACAACCCCTGAATTCATGAAAAAAAATTGGTGTATATCCGCATGATCCCTTTTAACAGTGGATCCGTAACAGGTGAACATGTATAGAAATACAGCAGCATTGGCCTTAACTCTCCTTTGAAACCTCGGGAAGTGGGGGGGGTGATGGCCGGAGGTTAGAATGATAAGGGTCACTCGGCACAGCCGAGCGACTAAACGGCCTCCTATCGGAATCGAACGGGGGCGCCTAGCCCAATGACCGTCATTGGTTCATATTCTACTAAAACAAAAAAAAGCAACCAGAACTTAATCTGATTGCCTAAATGAGCCTCCTATCGGGATCGAACGGGGGCGCCTAGCCCAATGACCGTCATTGGTTTATATTCAACTAAAACAAAAAAAGCAACCAGAACTTAATCTGATTGCCCAAATGAGCCTCCTATCGGGATCGAACCAATGACCTACTGATTACAAGTCAGTTTTAGGTAAATCCAATAAAGTAAAATACAGCCTTAATTGCACTCAAAATCACTTTATGTGTTCAATAGAGTTTGATGTTTTTCAAAAAAGTGTTCAAAAAGTGTTCAAAAACTTTATAACTTTAAAGTAATTGAATCATGGATGACAAAGGAATCATCATATTAATTGCCGCATTTGGCGTATGGTTAATTGAACGCTGGTTTTTCAATTTAAAGCGCAAACGACGTCGGGATTATTACCGCAATAATTATTTAAAATCCGATGATTGGAGGAGAAAAAGATACGTGGTTCTTAAACGTGATAACTGGACATGCCGGTACTGCGGAAAACGAGCTACGCAAGTACATCATAAAAGATACGCAAAGAAAAATATCGGGAAAGAACCAATTAAGTGGCTAGTAGCTATATGCAAAGAATGCCATGATAAGAAACATTAAGAAGAATCCGGACACCCTTTTATAGGAATATTATGAAAGTCAAAATTCAGTTAGATCCACGCTACAAAGACGAAAAGAAACCACTTGTTTATACTCTGTCACATAAAGGCAAACGTAAGTACCTAAGTACTGGGCATAAGCTATCTGACGACGAAATTCAGATACATGATTCCGGTGTGAAGTTCATTACCGGAAAAGCGAAACAGGATGAGAAAAACTCCCTGAAAGTAAACATCCAATTTAATCAACTTTTATCCTATGTCACAACCAATAGCTTTAAGCTAAAGAACAAACTTTCGGATGAGGCTTTTAAACTTATTCAGGTTGAAGTGTTCGGGGTTGCACCTCTAGATAATAGGAGCCTTATAAAGACAATTGGTGAGGACTACATTCAGCGGTTGAGAATGGAAGGGAGAGGGTCAACCGCATTAAGCTACAGAAATGCTTTGGATGCTTTTATAAAGTTTGGCTCTGACAAATTACGGATTGAGGATATTGACTATAAATGGCTAAATAGTTTTAAAGCCCAATCCATAAAGGACGGTCGTAAGATTAATACAATTGGCATTTATTGCCGTTCAATGAAAGCGATGATCTTTGATGCCATTAAGCAAGGAATAACTGAACACAATCCTTTTATTGGCTTTAAGATTCCAAAAGAGAAGACCAGGAAAAGAAACATCTCAAAAGAGGATATCAATAAAATCAGGTCACTAATATATTTACCAGGAACAAAGGAGTTTAATGCTAGAAATTATTTTCTATTCATGTTTGATTGTATGGGAATGAATTTCCTTGACCTTGCTACATTAAAAGTCTCCCAATACCGGAATGGTTTTATTATCTATGATAGAAGTAAAACAGGAGATCAATTCACAATTAAACTAAACAAAGAGGCTCAAGAAATTTTAGGATATTACATCGAAGGGAAATCTAAGGATGATTATGTCTTCCCCATAATCCAAAGAGACTTCCCTCTCGGATCAGAAGCGTTTAAGCTTTATAAGAATGACCTTACAAAACGTCTGAATAAAACTTTGAAATCCATTGCAGAGAAAGCAGGAATAGAATCAAAAGTAACTACATATACCGCCCGCCATACCTGGGCATCCATCGCTCGTAAAATGGGATTTGCAATTGATCAGATTCAGAAGGGACTAGGCCATGAATCCAGTCTAACAACTGAAACTTATGTTTCGGAATTTGATACTGTAATTATTGATGAGATGAATGCTAGGGTAACCTTGTAGTGATAATATCTTATTCTCAAATTGATTATATTAACATTTTAGCTAATAGAAACTTGGGGAGATTATCTTGTAATTTGAAATTCTTATGAATATTTCCTATCTACTTGGAGCTGGTGCCTCCGCAGAGACCTTACCAACAGTTGAAAGCTTTAAAAAGGTCATGAATTTAAACTACTTATCAGTAGTAAAAGAAATAGAACCTGTCTTAAGATTCAAGGATTTTCAAGTTAGTCAATCATATATTGATCAACTCACTACATTAATTGATCAAATTTCTACTCATAGATCTGTTGATACTCTTGCTAAGAAACTTTTCCTTAGAGGGGATACTGCTAAGTATCGGCACTTAAAACTATTTGTCAATCATTTTCTGACATTCAGGGAATTTGAAATGGGTATAGATAAAAGGTACGATGGCTTCTTTGCCTCCATACTATCAAATGAAGGAGCTGGAATTAAATTACCGGGAAATATTAAAATTCTTAGCTGGAATTATGATAGACAAATAGAATTATCAGTCGCCCAGTTTATGAACAGTAACAAGCTTATGGATATAGCGAATAAAATTCAGTTATATCCTCGTGAAAATATTAGTAGCACTAATTTAATATCAGATCAATTTTCTTGTTTCAAATTAAATGGAACTATTGGAGGTATTATTAAAAATGGTATTTTCAAATTACCTGATATTGATACTGACGTAATCGGCAAATCATTTTCTAATGAAGAAAGAATAAAAACATTAAGGAATTTTATCGATGAGTACGAACTTTTTATGGTGGATAACAATTCAAACTCCTCAATTAGTTATTCTTGGGAAAACCACGTAGTCACAAATCACATAAGAAAAAATGCATTGGAAGCAACGAAAGAAACAGATATCCTTGTTGTAATAGGATATTCCTTCCCCACCTTCAATCGTGAAACTGATCGTTCAATACTATCTAATATGAAAAAGCTTCGTAAAGTCTACATCCAATCGAAGGGGGATTCAATTAAAGGTGTTCGTCAAAGATTTGAAGCATTGACATCAAGCCATAAAACTAATGTTGATGCATTTTCAAAGAATCAAAAGAGATCAACGAATCACCCTAATGCAAAACCTGATCCTGGAATAGAAATTCAAGAATTAACAGATATAGGCGAATTTTTCATTCCATTTGAATTTGCGTGATTCACAACTAATTACAATATGGACAAAAATGATACGCTATAACCGTAAGGTTATATGGGTAATTAAATCAATACAATTATCTTAGAGATTTCAGGCTTAACAGTATGCTTTCCACTCTTAAAAAGGGGAATGCCTTTATAATTTCTATTAAGTGCCTTAAAATCGCTGCGTTTGCCTAGAATAGTAAATTGGGGAGTGACTTTTATGAATTTGTGTTTTACCGCACGGGCTTTTAATCTCTTGAATCTGATTTCACTCACGCCAAGTGATTTCGATAAATACTGAGTGGGGTAGTCTATTTGCATAGAACTCCTTTTATTCGTTCGAAGACTACCCCTTCTCCTCAGTATAGTTTTTAATGCTTTTGCAAAACAAAGTGCCTCAAATCTCCGGAGGTCAAATGGCTCATCGTCCAGATATAAACCACCTCTTTTGTTTAAGTTTAGATTTTTCCAGGATCTGAGAAAAATAGTGTCATTGTCAAGCTCAATCCATCCCCTTTCCTGCATGGACTTTAGATGCCTTCTATTAGTTCTTTTGCTGAAATGCATCCTATCTACAAAAAGATTCCTATCGTACTTGTGGCCGTTTAATTTGGCTATTGAGAGCATCATTAATTCCTTCATATACTTTCCTTTCAATGATGCCAATATCAGTTTATTCGGAATCCTGATTTCTTTAGTGTCTGGCATGACTAAAGGGAATTTTCAACTGTTTCTCCTCTGGGTGTTTGCCTGACGTTGGTTTACTGCCATTAAGAGCATCTAGCATCCCAAGGTATCTTTCGATTTCTAAGCGTTTCTTTTCTCCTTTATCCATCTCGTAAACACCTTTCAAGATCTTCAGCTAAAATTAACGACCGACCATTAATTCGGCTGATTTTTAGCTTTCCCTCCTTTTCCAGGGAATAAGCAGTTGCTTTGCTAAAAGGCAACTCCTTTAATGAATACCAAAATCTTTTCTGAGACTCTTCACTGCGTAGGATTTCTATCTTTTGGTCAACTGCTTTCTCAACCAAATTTTTAAAGTAAATTTCAAGACTTTCCATTTTCACTATCCTCGATTAATTTCAAATTAGCAACCCTGGTCAAGTATCTTAATTGATCTGTTTTTACACCATAGTAGTGTTTCCCATCAATTTCACGAAAGGGAAAACCTAATGACATCATAGCGGTGTTAAACTCATCTACAGACACATCACGTTTTAGAAATATTTCTATGGCCTTGGAAATATATTTCTCATAGCTAAATCTTGGATTTATGATGTCCACAGGATCTAAGAATCTAATAATTATGCTACCAAGAATTGGTTCAACATATTTTAGTCTAGCCTCAATCTTATTGATGGCATTTACTGAATTTTCGTATTGTTCCATAATGAACAAATTTCAATAAATGCCTTTGGCTTATGTAGTTAATTAGGGGTTAGTACAAATTTGATTTTGTACTATTTCTCTGAGAGATCGCTTATGACTTTTTGTATCCTTTTCGAACCGGGTCGTTCCGGATATATATCATAAAGCCGTAATGCCTCTTTTAAATATTGAATATCATCTGTCTTATGATCAAGGTAGTGGCTATCAGCTCTGACCTTTATACGGTGTACTAAATGGTTTTGGAAATCTAACCTTACTCTACTTGAATCTTTCTTTTCTATTTGGTCTGAGTAAAGTCCGACTGTCTTTGTGAGTAACCTATTGGTCTCAACCTTACCATTTTCAACTCTATATAACTCAGGGTGCGCATAATATAACCAGTACATCCAGGCTTTGACACTAATAATACCTCTTTGAAAATCATGGTTTATTTGCTCCTCACAGAAATCTAACATCTCTCTTAGGATATCAAATTCTGGAATCTCGTCGAACTTAGGGTCTCTTGTTAATTCAATTTTTTCTTGAAATGACATTTTACCGAAATTTTGCTCCAAATAAATTTCAGTGATGCCGTCTATTCCCTTAATAAGTTTGTTCCAGATTTCCTCTCTTTTCCTCTTATCAAATTTGCTTTTATTATCAACAGTATCTAATAATACCTTCTTCCAATGTGTCTTCGTATTTGGGGACATAGCGAGATTGAAACACTGGAATACTAAAAGCCCAAAATACAGCTGCTCTTGAAGCTGCTCATCCTCACCTTTTACATTACCATATCTGATAATAACTTTTTCGCGAAATTCTTCTAGCTTTAGATTAGAGCTTGGATGATTTAAACGATTCTTTAGATAAGAATCTATTTCATCAAATGATATGAGTCTCGTGGATGATTCGGTACTATTCATAGCAATAATTACTAATTCTCTTGTAAGCTGATATGCTACTTCCTTGCTATTCAAAGCAAATTTAAGGCTTAATAAGGATTTGTGACTAAATACTAGAATCTTTGAAAAGTTAAAAAAACTAGAACCCTGTATTTAAAGATAGTTTGTAGAAAAGTTGTTTATACGGCTATCTTAGGCATAAATACAGACTTTAGCGTTCTTCACCCTTATACCCCGCCTTGACAAAATATAATTTGGTTGGGGTAATTGGATTTTACTTAGAATATATGGGAAATAGTACAATTCTGGCCTAAAAGAAGATTGTTTTTATTAGTTATGTACCTGATTATCAGGTATATATCCTAAATGATAGTGTGCAATAATGACTTATATGTTAAGTAGGTTTTTTGGCTAACCAAAGATTATTTGGTTTTGAGTTTTCAATGCATCAAGGATTTAGGTGGGGGCATTTGTGTTTATTTAATTTTAGAGTAACTCACCTTAGTACCTTTATCTTCAGCACTATCTTCAGAGCCAAAATACCTTTCACCTTCTTTTCTTAAAAAATTAAAGGCTATCTGCTTTGTGCCTGGTCTGACCTTAGTAAATATCAATTGATTTTCATCAATATGTTCAATCCCTACAATATCAAAAACATGTTCTTCATCACTCATGTCCTTACGTTGAGATGCATAGTATTTATTCCCATCCTTGATTCTGAAGTATTCCTGACCTTGACGCCCATCACTAAAAGTGTGTTGATTCCGCCAAATTCCAGGAAATATTGATCCTATATCTCCATTGGTTAATTCTTGCTTAGTTTCAAGAACCTTGATCCTTTTTTTAAGCTCATTATTGTCTTGTTCATACCCTTCGTATTTAAGAATCACCTCTGCCAATTCCTTATTCTTACTATTAAAATCTTCTCGAAGATTGTCCCTTTCAATTTCCATTTGTCTAGCGTTCTTATCACTTGTGCGCATTTTTCTTTCTACTTCAGAAAGATTATCCATTACACTTCGGTGGTCAAGAGCAGAAATAAAACCTTCAGGATCAAACCTCTTAACTGCTTTTGGTTTGATGACTTTCTGAACGAATGTATTCATGACATACGTACCCAAACTTAAAATGGTATAAGTGAAGAAGAGCAAAAATGTCATCAATACCAATTCCACGAAAGAAAGCCAATCCCAAAGTAGGAATCTGGCCTTAATTAAGTCCAGAATATCAGAATACTTATGATTAGGATTAAATAAAAATAAAATATCAAGTCTATGAATGAATAGCCAGGCTGAAATCAGTGAAATAAAGAATGGATTTCTAATACGCTCTATTATGATAATAGAACTATCAGCAATGAAATTATCAAAAAATTTAGCCATCAGTTCAAACTATGAAATACCCTTATTCTTATTTCGCTTTAGTTGAGCATCATATTCCTTCTTAGTTATTGCTCCATCACGTAACATACTATTGAGTTTACCAATTGACAACTCTGTATCATCTGTCATTTGTCCCCCCAATTGGACGAAAATGTCTTTCAATATTTTATTTTGCTCAGCAAGTATTTCATTCTGATAATTAATTTTAAAATACCAGCACCAAAATTCTCTGGCTATTAAGAATACTACTAATACTACTCCGACTATAATAAGTAAAGACACAAGTTCACTCATGAGCTAGGTTAATTGCTTTCTAAGACTCAAGTTACTACCGTTAAATGAGATATGAAAAACAACAAGTGTGTCTTTTGCCTAGTGACAGAATACACAAAGTAAGTGTCTAACGGATATTGCTAACTTTGTAACTATGAGAAATGTATTTACTCTTTTACTATTCACCCTAATTAGTGGATGTTCCGGTGGTGGTCAGGCGAAAAGGAATCAAGTTTTTGATAAACCACTTTCAATAGAGACCCTATCAATAGTCAAGACATCCCAGGGTTACGGCATGAAAGTGACAGCTGAAGTAAAAAATATAGGTAACAAAAAAATAACTAATGCAAAAGGTAAATTTGTAGTTAGAAAGAATGGCTCTGTGATTGATACGCATACCGATCCTTTTTCAAGCTTGGAACAAGGAGAAACCACAATAATTGATGCTTACTTTGATTATAAACCTGACGAAGTAGAGGTGGAGTTAAGCTTTGAAAATTAAGCAAGGCTAATAACCAAATGAGCTGGCCTTTTATCTTTGTCCCTTTTCCTGACCTTCTTTAACTGGTCAACTCGTTTCATTAGCCTAACGT
Source organism: Marinoscillum sp. (assembly GCA_043554545.1). Classification (GTDB taxonomy): domain Bacteria; phylum Bacteroidota; class Bacteroidia; order Cytophagales; family Cyclobacteriaceae; genus UBA7330. Next base: position 1,010,595 of record CP121337.1, read on the forward strand.
CCTTTTTCATTTCATCTATGCCTTCATAGTCCTTACCAATAAGGGTGATAATGGTCGCTTTATCACTGTCGGTCACATGGCTTTTAGCCCGTTCAAAGACTTCATTATTTTTCATAGATATATCCGTGTTCATCCTCAAGTCTTTGTGTTAATATCTGTAAGGCTCTGAGGATCTCATCCTCTGATAGCGGAAAATTCCTTATTACATCAAAGGCAGATTTAGTATCTGTTACTTGGGTTTTCCTTGGAGTAACAAATGCAAGTAACTTATTAATCAAGTCCAGATATTGACGGCTATTATTCTTTGATACTTTAGAAAGTGCCTTTTCAATTTCTGAATGCGTTTTAGCATTTGAGAAGTATGTTTCCAGGAATGATTCTAAACTATTCTTTTGATTTTTTCTTGATCTCCTGGCCTCTACACTTGCCTGTTGAGCTTTTTTTGCATTTTCTGAATTAAACATAATGGTTATTCAAATTATAACGTTATATATAAATTTTAAAATTCAAGTTGGTTCTTGATTGCCCTCATCCATAAGGATGGGGGTTTTCTATTAATAGCCCCTCCCGATTAAAGGAGGAGCTAAGAAGAAAAATGAACTATCTATTAGTTCGCTTGTAATGCATTTATTGAGTCAGTAAAAGTTCCATGAATCAATGCGCCGGTTTGATAACATGCTAATGCTCCCCGTAAACTCAATTTTGCAGTCGATATATCACTAATGAATTTATTGCCGTCTGATCGGGTAATCTGAAGCTCTGCCATATCTCTAATAAATACGGCGACATGGCGACTATCTAAGCAGACATATTCACCCGCCGTAACCGTGGGAGAAACCACCATCCTGAGATTGCCAAACTCCATAAACCGCTCAAAGGCCCTTACATATTGGCCGTCTGTAGCTTTATGTTGCACCATCTTGAAGTAATCAACCGGAGAAACAATAAATACGTCAGGATTATAATAATTCTCTTTTAGATAGGTAGCTGAAGCGAATGCCACATCCCAATTATTAGGACCAACATCCCCACTTGCCCAAACTTCATACGTTGATGAACTTGACGCATCAACTGAGGCACTTGCATCAGTTGCGCATATAGAGATTCCGTCAAAACCATTTGCAGCCGTTGTTCCATTCCATATATAGGAATCAAACTTTTGCAGGACAGTATCCCTTAAATTTTGAGTTACATATTCCAGGCCTCCCCCAACATCCTTTTCAAATTCCAGGGTGAAGTCCATATACGTTGTTGCTTTCTTAGGTACTACGCTAACCTCCGTTAATGTAGAAGTGCTTTCTGATGCTGCTGAAGCTTCTGCCACATATCCAGCTTGATTGGAATACCCTGATTGCTGAACATACCTTAAAACACCCTCACCCATAATCTGAATAGGTAGGGCATCAAAAATTCTAAATGATGTCTTAGGAGTCCCTTTTATACTGCCTAGATTCTCAACATCAGACAGTGTACCATTTGATCCGGTAAATAAAGTACTCTTTACTTCAACCGTCTGGTTATTTGTTTGCTTATTGAAAAAGGGTTCTAGTTTCCTTTTAACAACTTTAATATCAAACTGGGAGTTCTTAAATTGATATCCTCCTTTTCGGAGTTCACTTTCAACCGCATCTAATTGCTTTTGTACGTCATCGATCTTTCCGTCCCTCTCACCGGTTAGTTCCGTTACTTTCTTGATTGCAACATCCTTGATGTCGCTTAATGCTTTTTGTAATTCTAAGTCCATAAATGAAAATTTTTGACTATTTCCTGGACTTCTTAGTGTCGAATGACGGCTTAAAAGATATGCTAGTGCCTGGAGCGGCTAGGTGGATTAGTCTTTGTTCAAAGATACAAAAAAATGTTCAAAAACTGTTCAAAATAAAAAAGCACTTACAAGAAATTCCTCGTAAGTGCTTGATAATCAAGAGCCTCCTATCGGGATCGAACCAATGACCTACTGATTACAAGTCAGTTGCTCTACCAGCTGAGCTAAGGAGGCTGCTACTCTTTAATGTCTTATCTCCTAATCAATCTCTTTTGATCGATTCTCTTAGTCAGTTGCTCTATCGGAACGCCGAGACGTCGGACCGCGAACCGCAGCTAAGCTAAGAAGGCTGCTATCTTTATAGACAGACAGGTCAAAGTGACCTGCTATTTCTAAGCGAGTGCAAATGTATGTTGGCTAATGATTATAGAAAAGTTTTCAATCAATAAATATTCAATCTTATTTCGAATATTATTTTGTTAAATAATTTTAACAAAATAATATATCATATTAACGCTTATAGGCATTTAGTGCTGATTAGTATTATATTGGACTAGCCATTTTTGATATGCCCCAGCAATAATGTACAATTTAAAACGAATTTTATTTGTAATTTTTGCATTGCAGTGTCTGACTGCAGTATCACAAGAACTACCGCCCATCCATAATTTCACGACACTAGACTACAATGCTGGAAACCAAAACTGGGCGATTTCACAATCACAGGATAAAATAATATACGTCGCAAATAATGATGGGCTCCTTGAATTTAACGGGGCTAACTGGACATCTTATCCATCCCCAAATGAGACGATCATGCGTTCTGTTACTGTTATTGATGACCGGGTCTACACGGGTTGTTTTATGGAGTTCGGGTATTGGAAAAGAAATAATTTCGGTAAGCTCGACTATTATTCCTTATCGCAGGCACTTGATATTGAATTAGTAGAAGATGAAGAAATCTGGAATATTATTGGGGTAGATAATTGGGTGGTTTTTCAATCATTACATCGAATTTATGTTTGTAACCCCGAAGATAGTTCAGTCCAAATTATAGAATCAGAGGAAGTAATAAACAAAATATTTCAGGTCGGTGATAAAATTTTCTTTCAAAGATTAAATAAAGGAGTACACCTAATTGACAGAGGATCAGCATCGATATTTATTGATGAACCAACTATTAATAGTAGTGAAGTGATCAATATATTTAATCATGAGGATGGATTATTAATTATCACTAGAAATAACGGTGCATTTATATATAAAAACAAAACCCTTGAGAAACTTCAAGATCGATCTGGGAGTAATTTGTTTGATCTGGGGATTTATAGTGCCATTCAATTACACAATAAAAACTTTGTGCTAGGTACCATATCCTTAGGATTGCTTTATTTGGATCAAAAGCTGAACCGTATTTTTAAGATCGATCAGTCTACAGGCCTACTCAACAACACTGTATTGTCAATTTTTGAAGACCAAGATAACAATGTATGGACCGGTCTGGACAATGGCCTAAGTTACATAAACATTGATGCACCCATAAGGTCTTTTAAAGACAACACAGGAATCATTGGCAGTGTCTACGCGTCTTTGTTATATGAGGACAACTTATACCTGGGAACTAATCAGGGATTGTATTATAAACAGTTTGGCAGCGATGAAGAAATACGTTTGATTGAGGGAACACAAGGACAAGTATGGTGCTTGAAGGAAATAGCAGGTACATTATTTTGTGGACATCATAACGGCACATTTATTATTCAGGGAAACCAGGCAAATAAAGTTTCTGATATTCAGGGAACATGGAACATTGATCAGATTGGTAAGAATGCTGATCTAATCATTCAGGGTAATTATGATGGACTTTACGTACTTGAAAAAAGTGGGCCTAAGTGGCTATTAAGAAATAAGTTAAAAGGGTTTAGTAATTCGTCGAGATATTTTGAGGTTTTAAACAATGAAATATTTGTTAATCATGAGTACAAAGGGGTATTTAAGCTCACCATTGATGAGGCCTTTTCCAGAGTTACGGAAGTCAAAATTGACACCTTATTGAAAGGTACTAATTCAAGTGTCTCAAAGTATAGAGGGGAAGTTTTGTATGCAAGTAAGGAGGGTATATTTACTTATGATACCCTAAAAGATGAATTTTTCAGAGATGAGGTATTAAGTAAGGCATATACAGAAGAAGAATATATTTCGGGGCGAATTATTCTTGGTAGAGCAGATGATAGTATGTGGATTTTTACCAAAAATAGTTTGTCATTAATTACCTCAGGAAATCTAAGTGATGAGCCTAAAATAACTAAAATACCACTCACGTTAGCTTATAGGAGGGATGTATTGGAGCATGAAAACATCATCTCCATCGATCAATCTGGACAGTTTGTTATCGGGACAACTTCAGGTTATTTGATAGTTGATATAGCGCAGTTGAATGTGGATCAATTCGAGGTTTTTTTAGATAATATTAACGTTGGAATCAACGAGGATCACAGTGCTACTGAAAACTTAGTTGATAAAAAGCTTGATGGTGTATTTGGGCATAAAGAAAATAACTTTAGAATTAGTTACTATACACCTAATTACTACGAATACCTTAAGCCAACCTATCAGTTTCAGTTGGAGGGTCTTTATGATGTTTGGGGCGATTGGACTAAAGAGTCAAAAGTATTTTTTGAAAACATCCCTCCTGGAGATTACACCTTCAATGTCAGAGCAAAGGTTGGCAACAAGGTTTCAGAGAATACAGCCTCTTACAATTTCACAATACTAAAGCCCTGGTATATCAATGATTACATGCTCTTCATTTACTTATTAGTAATCGTATTCCTTTCTATTGCAGTACATCATGTCTACAAAAGGTATTACAAGAACCAACAGCAGCGGCTAATTCACAGGAACAGGAGAGAAATGGAGTTAGCCGTACTCCAGAAAGAAAAAGAGATCATTAAAATAAAGAATGACCAACTTGAGAAGGATTTTAAGAATAAAAGTAATGAGGCAGCGGCTTCTGCCATCAGCATAGTCAAGAAAAATGAATTGTTGATGCAGATAAAAGAGCAACTCACACAAATTGAAAACAGAGATTCCTTGAATCCGGTTATTAAAATAATTAATCGCAATTTGAGTCACGATGAAAATTGGAAGCTTTTTAAAGAAGCTTTTGACAATTCTGACCATGACTTTTTTAAGAAAATTAAGGAGATTCATCCAGATCTTTCTCCTAATGATTTAAAGCTATGTGCATATTTACGGCTCAACTTATCCTCTAAAGAAATAGCACCGCTTTTCAGTATCTCGCCAAGAAGTGTGGAAATCAAACGTTATCGTTTGAGAAGAAAAATGAATCTCGATTCTAATGAAAATCTGACTGAGTACATTCTGAGCATTTAGATCCTAATTGAAAGCTAAATACTCACCTCAACATCACCTATACGTCAGCCCGCTTCAACACATCACACTAAGGATTTCTTATTAGTTTAATAATGTGAGCTATAATCACTGAAATATTCGATTATGCCGTTTCAGCTGGTCTTTTTTTAAGGATAGTTAAAAAAGTATTTGGCATTATTTTAAACAATTTTCTTTTGTTAACCATTTGTATAGGTGGTATTTATGGTATTCGCAAAAAACGAACCTAATTTTATAAATAGTTAAAATTTTGACGCAATGGTCATTTTTAATAATGACTGTCTTTAAGAATACTGAAAAATACAAGCATTTATATAATGAGTTCTTTGGTTTTTCTACGAACTCAATAACCAATAAATGATAGACCCAATGAAGAAAATCACACTACTATCTATTTCTCTCTTAATTAATTTATTTGTCTTCGCTCAAGAAAAAGTTACTATTGAGAGAAGTGATGACGGGTTCAAGCTGATGATTGAGAATGAAGATTTTATGATCAATGGTATGAATTGGGATTACTTTCCAATTGGTACTAACTACTCATACAGTCTATGGAATCAATCTGAAGAAATAATCGAGGCTGCACTTGACGCTGAAATGGCTCTGCTAAGAAACATGGGAGTAAATACCGTCAGGATGTATACAGGTGTGCAACCAAAATGGATCAAATATATCTATGAAAATTATGGCATTTACACGATGCTCAATCACTCATTCGGTAGATATGGACTCACAATTGACGGGGCATGGGTAGCTGTCACGGATTACAGAGATCCAAAAACTCAAACACTTTTGATGACAGAGGTGAACCAAATGGTAAGGGACTACAAAGACACCCCTGGTCTGTTATTATTCTTATTAGGAAATGAAAATAATTATGGCCTATTCTGGGCTGGTGCTGAAACTGAAGATTTTCCTGATGACGAAGCTGAGAAGGCATTCATCGGAGAATCAAGAGGACGCCCAATGTATAAATTAATGAATGATGCCGTGCTTTCTATGAAAAGTATTGATAGCAATCATCCGATGGCCATATGTAATGGTGATTTGCTGTTTTCAAATATAATAGCTGAAGAATGTAAGGATGTAGATATCCTTGGTATAAACAGTTATCGGGGTGAGTCTTTTACGGATCTGTTTGATCGTGTAAATAACGAGCTTGATATGCCAGTCATGTTCACTGAGTTTGGTGCAGATGCATACAATGCCAAAAGTGAGTCAGAAGATCAGCGAATGCAGGCTTATTTTATGGTAGAAAACTGGAAAGAAATTTATGCGAATGCAGCGGGGTTTGGAAAAGCTGGAAATTCAATTGGAGGTTTTACTTTCCAATTTAGCGATGGATGGTGGAAGTTTGGTCAGACTAAGAACCTGGATATTCATGACAACAATGCATCATGGGCCAATGGTGGATACTATATAGATTATGAGGATGGGTCCAATAATATGAATGAGGAGTGGTTTGGCGTTTGTGCCAAAGGTGCAACTGATCCCAGGGGGTTATACACGCTATACCCAAGAGCAGCCTACTATGCATTAAAAGAGGTACATAATGTTGATCTCTATCAAGAGGACTTTACCGTGGAAACTTTACAAAATCATTTTGATAATATACAGCTCATGGATGCTGTCGTGAAGGCTCGAGGTGACAAAGCAGCATTGGCTGGTGAAAAAGGGGGCAAGTTGAGACTAAGTGAGTTGAGAGCTGATTTTTCAACCTACTACACTGGAGGAACACTTATAACGACACCAAAAAGTCCGGATCCAGATAACCCTGTCTATCCTGATCAGCTTGGATTTGACAATATGGAGTCATTCTTTGTTGGTTTTGATGCAAACCCTGCAGATAATATTCGTGCAAAGGTAACCTTTAACGTCGTTGGAAATGTGGCTCAAAACCCCATCAATGAAATCTTTTTTGAAAATCGTGGCCGTCCGGTACCTGTTGTTACCACCAATGGAGTGGTTGAATCTCAACTCAGTCGATTACAAGTCTATCAGGCAGAGTATACCTGGAACCATGAGTATTTCAACCTAACCGGTTTTTATCGAACAGGTCACTATCATTGGGGGTATGAAGGTGATTTCTTTGGCTTATATCAGGAAGCTAATTATGGGCCTAACCTTGATATATATAATGGTTTGGCACCTAATGGCTTAGAGATAGAAGGAAAGAAGCTGCTTAAGGGATTCAAAATGGCTTATGGACGTGAGTTATGGTGGGGAGCTAACCCCGCTATACTCTTGAAATATGCTCATGAAATCAAAGGAATTAAGGTTACAGGAGTTTATCATGAAGATATTCAATCAGCCGGGGAGGCAGTTAGTTCGCTCTTTGTTCCTCAACCAAGAACGAGACGAGTAACCCTGCATGCTAAAAAGACTGTTGGTAAATTCAATGTGGAAGCAGGTGCTATATGGGGTGGACAGCCATTAGTAGGCAGAGAATTTCAGGTATCAAGACCAATTACTACTCCGGAGGGTCCAAGTTATGAGGTGCTTACTGACGAGGTTAAGTCTACTGATACATGGGGTGGTAAAGCGAAAGTCACGATGCAACATGGTCGTTTCAATTGGTATGGGCAAGCAGCATCAATGGGTCTAGTCGCTCAGGGTGGGGCAGATGCTACTCAAACACTAACTGGCTGGAGGCTAAAAGATAGTGGCAGTGGTAATCAAAATAATGTGCTTACTGGATTCACATACTCATTTGGCAAATGGCAGGTTGCTCCAAATTTTCTTTGGCAAAAACCATTAGTTGATCCGATGCCCGGTGATGCTCCTGCGCCAGGAAGACTTAGGAATATATTAGATGATCCGTTTGTAGTCAGGGGTAACAGAGAAACAACAGGAGGTGAGTTATTAGTCACCTTTGACCCTACTCCCGGATCATGGATGTATGCCTGGGACAGTGATAGGGCAGAAGATGCTGATTTTGCAGCCAGCTTAGGGTTTGTATATAGACATTTACCGACCTCTATGGATGCCGCCATAATCTTCCCTGGTACGGGACGTACACCACAGGCAGCAAATGGGGCACCCCCCGCATTGGATTTATGGGAAGTAAACTCAAGGTTAGTTTCTAAGCTCAACCCAAATCTAGGCATGATAGCGAATCTATACGGAGGAAATGGGCAGGCCAATGGTCCTAATGATAGAGCAATCCAACGTTATGGGGGAGATTTCCGATTGATTTACAAACGTTTTAAAGTCCAATCACACCTCAAAGTGAATGATTGGGGTCCCTTTGATTACCATCGCGATTTTAACTTGACATATCCATTACAAACGATGATTGATATTTCCACTTCAGCTGGAAAGCAAACCTGGTTTATTCTGCCAAATACCACCATGGGCGTTAGTTTTATATGGAGGTCATTGGATAAGTTCTCACCAAGATATTCACCTAATCAAGCTGAAGAATTTGCAACATCTCCTATTATTAGCCCTGTTGGTTTTCCCAATGGAAGCGAATGGGAGTTTAGAACATATTTAAGCATCAACCTGGCCAACTAATAATAAATATTACAATGAAAAAAATTCATTTTAACTCATCAATATCTGTTATAGTAGTCTTTAGTTGCTTTCTGATTACAGGTTGCGTAAGACCAATCCCTGAAGACCTTGAACCTGCAAAATTCCCTACTACCTCTGCTGTTTTTCTCGATGGCTTTAGTGGCGGACTTGAATACCGTCCTTTTGCTGGGTCAAAACTAGATGCATTTGCGGTTGATGATCAAGTATACTATGAAGGTACTGCATCTATGCGTTTTGATATTCCAAATTTTGGAGACCCTGATGGTGCTTTTTCTGGAGCCATATTTCCTGATTATGGAGGAAGAGATCTCACTGGATATGATGCGCTAACTTTTTATGCGAAAGCAACTAAAGGTTCTTTTATCAATGAAATTGGATTTGGGAATGACTTTGGAGAAAACAAGCACCTGGTTACTGTCAGAAACCTGAGTTTAAGTACTGCTTGGAAAAAATATATTATTCCAATTCCTGATCCTTCAAAACTTACAAAAGAGTTTGGGGCCTTTTGGTATGCAGAAGGTCCTGAGGATGGTGTTGGTTACTCCTTTTGGATTGATGAGCTTCAATTTGAGAATTTGGGTACAATAGCCCAGCCCAGACCAGTAATATTAGATGGAGAAGATGAAACAGAATCTTCATTTATAGGAATAGAGTTCCCTGTAACAGGGTTAAAACAAACTTTTAATTTGGCAGATGGGACGAACCAAACAATAGAAGCTGCTGCCGGATATTTTGAATTTAATTCTGAGGATGAAAATGTAGCTGCTATTGATGAAGACGGGGTTGTTTCAATTGTGGGCGATGGAACAACTACGATATCGGCAATACTTGGTGGAGTTCAAGCAGAGGGATCCTTAACAGTTGAGTCCTTAGGTGTGTTTGCAGCAGCACCTACCCCAACACGCGATGCTGAGGATGTTGTGTCATTATTCAGTGATACGTACACCAATGTACCAACGGATTATTATAACGGGTTTTTTCTTGATGGCTTCCAAACTACTCTAGGTGGTACGGGACCAGGTGGTGCTGATATCACCATCAATGGAAATGGTATAATAAACTACACAAAGTTAAATTTTGTGGCTATTGGTACTTTTCTTGATGTTCCGACACTGGATCTATCCCAAATGACGCACTTACATGTGGATATTCAGGTTCAGGAAAAAGTTGATCCAGACGATTTCATTAGAATGCTTATCATCAACAGTGTGGGAACGGTTGAAACATCAGGTTCATTTACCATCACTAGCAATATTTTAAAGGAAAATGAATGGGCAAGTATTGATATTCCTCTTGCTGATTTTGCCGGATTAACCAATAGAAATCAGGCTGGATTGTTATTCTTTATTTCAGATAATACCATATCAAATATTCTGGTAGATAATGTATACTACTACAAAGAATAATCATTAAAAATGCTACAAACTAATACGACAACAATATGAGAATTATTGCAATTGGTTCCTTAATCATCTTTATAACATTTTCTGGGTGTGAAGATCCGGTACAGGTAGTAACCACCTTGGATGATCTCGTTCTGGGTGAGGAGTTTGATACGGAAGGAGTTCCAAATCCTGAGATTTGGGACTACGATATTGGAACTGGCTCCAATGGCTGGGGGAATAATGAACTTCAATACTACACAGACCGGACTGAGAACGTAAAAGTACAGGGTGGAAGTCTAATCATTACGGCAAGAGAGGAGTCATTCCAGGGATCAGGATATACCTCCGCTCGCCTACTAACAAAAGGAAAGTTTGAGCAGCAATACGGTCGGTTTGAAACCCGAATGATATTGCCTTGGGGTCAGGGTATCTGGCCGGCTTTTTGGATGCTTGGCGCTGACATTGATGACAATGAATGGCCGGGGGCTGGAGAAATTGACATCATGGAATATCGAGGTCAGGATCCTACGATCGTTTTAGGGAGTGTACATGGACCTGGTTATTCAGGAGGAGAAGCCATAACTAAAAGTTATGAACTTCAACATGATCGCTTTGATACCGGGTTTCATGTATTTGGAATTGAATGGGGACCTAACTACATCAACTATTATGTTGATGATGTACTGTATAACCAGATCACACCAGAGGATGTGACTGGAGAATGGGTTTTTGACAAGCCATTTTATATTTTAATCAACCTCGCGGTCGGGGGCTCATTTGTGGGTTCACCCAACGCCGAAACTGAATTTCCTCAGACTTTAATTGTCGATTATATACGAGTTTATCAATAATGAATTTTATCAAATCTTAATAACTATTTATGAAACAAATGATTAAAAATGTAGTGATGATTGCAATAGCAATCACAGCTATGACCCTGATAAGTTGTAATGAGGATGAAGATACCCCTGCGGTGGTAGCTTCATTCAATGCAGACATCGATCAGGCTACAGGAGAAGTAACGTTTACGAATACTTCAGAGAATGCAACAGTTTACGCATGGGATTTTGACGATGGTGAGGTATCCACACTTGAAAACCCTACACACACATTTGATCCGGGAGTATACACAGTTACGCTTGTAGCTGCAAATGCTGATGGGGATGCTGATACGTTTTCTCAGGAGATAACAATCACTGACGCAACGGCGCCTGTGATTACATTGCTTGGGGATTCGCCGTTTTGTTTAAGTGTGGGAGCTACATACACAGATCCAGGAGCAACTGCTGAGGATGGTGTAGATGGAGATGTTTCTTCCAGTATTGTTGTGGATGCAAGCGCTGTTGATTCCAGCACTCCAGGTACCTATGAAGTTACCTACAATGTAAGCGATGCTGAAGGGAATGCCGCTGTTCAAGTGACCAGAGGTGTTGTGGTAAGTGCAGTATTCGACGTTGCAGGCAACCTGGTAACCAATGGTTCCTTCAGTGATGGAGCGACCGGTTGGGTAACCAACTATGGCGATAACGTCCCTGAAATTCGTACGGAAGGATGTAATGATTACTTTTTTGCGGAAGTTACCACTCCGGGTGATGCCTTTTTAGTTAATCTTACTCAGGTATTGGAAATCACCCAGGGCAATACTTATACCTTGTCTTTTGAGGCTTCTTCTGACAGGGCCAGAACGATTATCGCTGGAATTGGATTAAATGAAGGGGAATTCCCATCTGCAAATAAAACAATTAATTTAACCGCAGAGCCGCAAATCTTTACTATTGAATGTTTATTTGCAGGCTCATTTGGTGGTGCAAATAGCCGTGTGTTTTTTGATATGAATGGTGATGCAGGTATTGTTGTTCTTGATAAGGTATCTCTTGTTGCAACAGATCCATGTGAAGCGCCTGCACCGACAACTGCAGCTCCAACACCTACCAGAGATGCAGGAACCGTAATTTCTTTATTTAGTGACGCTTACACAGATGTTACAGTGGATACCTGGAGGACAGAATGGTCATCAGCTGTTTATGAAGAAATCATGGTTGAGGGTAATGCAGTTAAAAAATATGCAGCTATGGATTTTGTAGGTGTAGAAACGCAATCAGCTAAAGTTGATGCATCCAATATGACCCACATTCACGTAGATGTTTGGTCACCTGACTTTACTCAGTTTAGTTTAAAACTTGTGGACTTTGCTGCAACTGGTAATTCAGAACATCAAGTAGATTATTTCAATCCGGTTAAAGAGGAATGGATAAGCTATGATATCCCATTGAGTAGTTTTACAGGCCTTGCAAACAAAGCGGATATTGCACAGTATATTTTTGTGGGTAGACCAATAGGTTTAAATACAATATACTTAGATAACATTTACTTCTACAATGATCCTGATGCAGGTGGTGGAGGAACGCTAGGTTCTGAATTGACCATCAATGGAGATTTTGAGCAAGGTGATGTTACCGGCTGGACTTCCTTTGCAGCCGAAAATAACGGAACGTTTACTGTTACTGATGTTCAGAAAAAAGACGGTACTTATTCTGGTTTGCTTAAAGCCGATGTAGATGGTGGTGCTGGTGGTGCCTCATTTCCACTTGTTAAGCAAGCCAATATCGGTATTGGTACAGTAACCGCAGGTGCTACAGTTACGGTTTCATTTGATTTATTTGGATCCTTAGCAGGAGCTGGAGGAGTGGTATTTGCTGAATTGTTTTCTGAATTGTCTGGTGAGGGAGTGTCTAAGACTGAAATTCTTGGTAGTGGCCCTGTATTTCCAAATGATACCTGGACCAATTATAGCTTTACTACAACTCTTGGAGATGATGTCTCTGGTGGTATCACCCTTCAGTTAAAAGCTGATTGTGGTGCAAATGGTGGTTGTGTTGTTGAAGCATATTTTGACAATGTTTCTGTCAAGGTTGTTGAGTAAATAGATTTCTAACAGAATTAAAAGGTCGAGTTGGTTACTCGGCCTTTTAATTTTTCCATTAAGAAAAGTTACTCCATAGGAAAAGGAGTACAACATATCAATTACTTCTACCACCTATAAAATTAATCCAGTAAGGATCTAATAAGTTAATAAATGGCCATAGCTGAAAGTCAAGAAAGCACCTTAGAAAATATTCAAATTGATGGAGAAGACTTTTATCGGATCTCAAATGTTGAGAAGATGCGTCCGTTCCTGATGAGTATCGTCAGCGACTCCAATCATTGGATGTTCATTTCAAGTAATGGTGGATTAACAGCTGGAAGGAAAGATTCCGAACACGCATTATTCCCCTACTATACTGACGATAAACTCACTGAATCCTATGATATAACTGGAAGCAAATCTATTTTTCAAGTTGATGTCAAAGGTGAAACTAAAATTTGGGAACCATTTGCTGAGCATCATAATGGTCTTTATGACCTAAAAAGAAATTTATATAAGAATTTATACGGAAATAAAATCCTTTTCGAGGAAGTCAACAATAATCTAGGATTGACCTTCAGATATCAATGGAGTTCCAGCAACACTTATGGGTTTGTTAAGAAGAGTGTACTTGAAAACAATACAGAATCTGAAATCAAGGTCAGGCTTCTGGATGGGATTCAAAACATCATGCCTCATGGTGTTCCTTCAGATCTGCAAAACAGCAGAAGTAATCTGGTGGATGCATACAAAAGAAATGAGCTCAAGGATGATGCCGGTATAGGTATTTATGCTTTGAGTTCCGTCATTATTGACCGTGCAGAGCCAAGTGAAGCACTAAAGGCCAACATCGCATGGTCTACGGGCTTAAAAAATCCGACCTGTTTAATTTCATCGTTGCAGGTTGATTCCTTCAGAAGAGGTCAGCACCTGACTCAGGAAAAAGAGATAAAAGCCAATAAAGGTGCCTATTTTGTATCAGCGCCAATAACTCTACCAGCGGGTGGACAAAATAGTTGGATGATTATTGCGGATGTAAGCAAGAGTGTGTCAAATATTGAGGGTCTTTCTAAGCATATAATGGCTGATCATACCATTTCCAGTTCGATCGCCAAAGACATTGAAATTGGCAGTAAAAAGCTGATACAGTTGGTTTCTGCTTCTGATGGATTTCAGTGCACAGCAGATAGTAGACGAAATGCACGACACTACTCCAATACCCTGTTTAATATCATGCGGGGAGGGATTTTTGATCATAATTATGAGATTGAGAGGTGGGACTTTGAAGATTACCTGCAGAATGCCAATCCAAATACACTTGCCAGAAATAAGAAATCAATTGAACAGTTGCCTGAGGTATTTGATTTACAAACCTTAAGAAGCTTAACTCATCAAAACGATGATAAAGATTTTGTAAGGTTATCTCTTGAATATATGCCATTGAAGTTCAGCCGTCGACATGGAGACCCCAGTCGACCCTGGAATAAGTTTTCCATAAATACCAGGAGTGAATTGGATGGTTCCAAAATACTCGACTATGAGGGAAACTGGAGGGATATCTTTCAGAACTGGGAGGCATTGGCACACGCTTATCCTGAATTTATTGATAACATGATTCTTAAGTTTTTAAATGCCAGCACCTTTGATGGATACAATCCTTACCGTATCACCAAAGATGGCTTTGACTGGGAAATCATTGAGGCCCATGATCCATGGTCGTACATCGGATATTGGGGTGACCACCAAGTGATTTATTTGCTGAAATTTCTGGAATTCATACAGGATCACTTTCCTAATCGATTGTCTGGTTATTATCACAAAGAGGTATTTGTCTATGCCAATGTGCCATATAAAATCAAAGGGTATGAAGAAATTCTAGAGAACCCGAAGGATACCATCATTTTTGATTACAAACTCAATGAACAAATTGGTGAATTAAAAGAGCAGAAGGGGTCTGATGGAACACTTATTCACGGGGATAAAGGAGTCTATTATGTCAACTTCATAGAGAAAATATTAGCGCTTACCCTGGCAAAAATCTCGAATTTTATTCCTGAAGGAGGTATATGGATGAACACGCAACGTCCTGAGTGGAATGACGCAAACAATGCATTAGTTGGGAATGGGGTTTCTATGGTTACATTAAGCTATCTCAGACGTTTTCTCTCTTTCTTTAGCAGGCACCTTCAATCTATTACTGAAGTACGGGAGTTTCAAATATCTGAGGAGCTTAAGGAATTTTTTGTGGGGGTAAAAGCAGGACTTGAAGAAAATCAAGACATCTTATCAACTAAAGTTTCAAATAAGCAAAGGAAAAAAGTCCTTGATGCAATAGGGACTGCGGGAAGTATCTACAGGGATCAGATTTACGCTAAATCCTTTTCGGGTAAAAAAGTAACAATTAGTCAAGCTGAATTATTAGCATTTTTTGACATCAGCATATCCTATATGGAGCATTCTATTGATGCCAATAAGCGTCAGGACAATATGTATCATGCATATAATCTGATGTCAGTGGAAAGTGAGGAAGAGATTTCCATCAGTCACTTGGATGAGATGCTGGAAGGTCAAGTCGCGGTGCTTAGTTCAGGTCAGCTTTCGGCAAAAGAATGTCTTGAACTCTTAGATGCATTGAAGGAAAGCAAACTTTTCAGAAAAGATCAATACAGCTATCTACTCTATCCAGATAAGGAGTTGCCCCGGTTTTTGGATAAAAATATAATACCTAAAGATAAAGTTGATTCCTCATCATTGCTAAAGCAATTATCAGCAGATGATAATCCTCAAATTGTTGAACGTGATATAAATGGCGTATATCATTTCAATGGTAATTTTAAAAATGCCAGTGATCTCAAAGAGACGCTTCAAGCACTATCTGCTGAAGGATACAAAGAGTTAGTAGAAAAGGACCGTTCCTTAATTCTTCAGATTTTTGAAAGTGTTTTTAATCACAAGGCATTTACAGGAAGATCTCAGACATTTTATGGGTATGAGGGACTTGGTTCAATTTACTGGCACATGGTTTCTAAATTGCTCCTGGCGGTAGAAGAATGCTGTTTGTGGGCTGTTGAGGAGGGAGAACCAGATGAGATCATTGGAAAGTTAATGGAACACTATTACGAAATCAATGAAGGAATAGGGGTTCATAAATCTCCTGCTCTTTATGGAGCATTTCCAATAGATCCTTATTCTCATACACCTGCGAGTAAGGGTGTACAGCAGCCGGGCATGACTGGCCAGGTTAAAGAAGATATCCTTAGCAGGTTAGGAGAGTTGGGAGTATCCGTTAGTAACGGTGTCTTACACTTTAATCCTTGTCTTTTAAGGAGAGATGAATTTCTAAAGGATAAGTGCACATTCAATTATATTGATGTAAACCAGTTATCAAATTCAATGATCCTAGAAAAAGACACTCTGGCATTTACTTACTGCCAGGTTCCGGTTCTTTATGCCATCAGTGAAGTTGATGGAATTGAAGTGCATTTAAATAATGGGAGTTTTACCTCGTTTGATTCTTTTCTATTAGATGATGAAACCAGTCAAAGCATATTTAGCAGGACAGGTGAAATAGATCATATCAAGGTAAGTATCACGAAAACAATTTTGAATTAATAAAGAGATGAATACCAAATGGAACATCATCGTGTGCTTAGTCATCACCCTGCTGGTGTGTTCCTGTAATTCAAATCAGAAAAGTAAAGAATCCATGCAATCTGAAAATAGATTAACAGCAAAAGAAATATTGGGTAATCCTGAATATCAGGCCATTTCTTACGGAGGGTATAGACATGATTCCAGAGAAATTCAGCCCAGTGTTGCTGAGCTAAAAGAAGACTTGCTAATAATCCACGCAATGGGCATTCGCGTATTAAGAACCTATAATGTCAAATTAGCCCATGCTTCTAATGTTTTGCGTGCAATAGCTGAGTTGAAGGAGGCTGATGAAGACTTTGAAATGTATGTCATGCTGGGTGTCTGGATCGATTGTAAAAATGCCTGGACAGATTTAGCTCCTGACCATCAGATGGAGAGCGAGGAGAATGAGGCGGAGATTAGAAGGGCTGTTGATCTGGCAAATAAGCATCCTGAAATAATAAAGGTAATTGCCGTAGGTAATGAGGCCATGGTGAAGTGGGCAGCTGCCTACTACGTTGAGCCAGAGATTATATTAAAATGGGTAAATTATTTACAAGGTTTAAAGGCTACAGGAAAGCTTTCTAAAGATTTATGGGTCACAAGTTCTGACAACTTTGCTTCTTGGGGCGGAGGCGGTGAAGAATACCATGTGGAGGATTTAAATAGATTAATAAATGCTGTGGATTATATCTCCATGCATACCTATCCAATGCATGACACGCATTATAATCCAGTCTTTTGGGGTACGCTTCCTGCTGAAGAGAAACTATCTAAAAAGGAGAAAGTTGATCTGGCGATGCAGCGGGCAAGAGATTATTCGATAGGTCAGTATGAGCGCGTAAAAGCATACATGGAAAGCATAGGTGCTGATAAACCCATACATATCGGCGAAACCGGATGGGCAAGTGAATCCAATGAGCTCTATGGGTCCGAAGGTTCTAAAGCGACGGACGAATTCAAGTCTGCGCTTTATTATGAATTGATGAGGGGTTGGACAAATAAGGAGAACATATCTTGTTTCTACTTCCAGGCGATTGATGAACCATGGAAAGATGCAGCGAATCCCGGTGGATCTGAAAACCACTTTGGTCTGTTGACAGTAGAGGGAAAGGCAAAATATGCACTGTGGCCGTTAGTCGATCAGGGAGTTTTTGAAGGACTTTCAAGAGGAGGAAATAAGATTGTAAAAACTTACGGGGGAGATGACCAAGCATTGTTGGAGGAGGTATCCTTGCCACCCAAAAAGCAAGAAATGGAAATGGCATTTTAAAACATCAGATGAAATTTCAATACTACACCCTAATTCTAACTCTTATGACATTAAATGCCTGCCATACGAATAACGAATTGAGTGTTCAGGTATATGAAACAAGTGCCAGTGGGCACAAACTTCGAGAAGTCTCTGAATTTTCTGCTATTGATCCGAAAGCGACTATCCAGCTATTTCCGGACCAAACGTATCAAACGATTACAGGGTTTGGAGGTTCATTTACCGAATCATCTGCCTATTTGCTTAATAAACTAAGTAAGGAAAATCGAAGTAAAGTTTTAAGGGCCTATTTCAGTTCAGAAGGTGCTGAGTATTCGTTGACAAGAACCCACATAAATTCCTGTGATTTCTCTCTGGGGCAATATTCATATGCACCCGTACCGGGAGATGTGGAACTACTTAATTTTTCTATTGATGAGGATAGAAATGATATTATTCCAATGATCAAAGAAGCGATGGCAGTCTCTGATAAAGGGTTTAAAATTATTTCGTCTCCCTGGACTGCACCTCCCTGGATGAAAGACAATAATGATTGGGTGGGTGGAAAGTTGTTGCCAACTTATTATGATACATGGGCCTTATTTTTTGCAAAGTACCTGGATGCATACAAAGCTGAGGGTATTGATATATGGGGGCTGACTGTTGAGAATGAACCCCACGGCAACGACAACAATTGGGAAAGCATGCATTATACTCCTGAGGAGATGACCCTTTTTGTTCAAAATCACCTAGGGCCGAAACTAGAAGAGTCAGGCAATGGAGATGTAAAAATTCTTGGATATGATCAGAACCGGGCAGGGTTACAAGAATGGGTAGATGTGATGTACGAATCTGAAACCACTTCAAAGTATTTTGCTGGAACAGCTATTCATTGGTACGAGAGCACCTATGAGGTTTTTCCGGAGGCTTTACAGTATGCTCATATAAAAGGTCCAGGAAAGCATTTAATCCAGACAGAAGCCTGTATAGATGCAGAAGTTCCCAAATGGAAAGATGACAAGTGGTATTGGAGTAAAGAGGCCACGGACTGGGGATGGGATTGGGCCTCTGATGAGCAAAAATATTTACACCCAAAATATGTCCCGGTATTTCGCTATGCAAGAGACATCATTGGCTGCCTGAATAATTGGGTAGATGGATGGGTTGACTGGAATATGGTACTGGATAGACAAGGAGGACCTAATTGGTTTAAAAACTGGTGTGTAGCTCCTGTTATTGTTGACCCGGATGCAGATGAAGTGTATTTCACTCCACTTTACTATGCAATGAGTCATTTTAGCAAATACATACATGCTGGGGCGGTGCGTATCGGTTTCAATAATCAAGATGAATCACTTCAGGTGACCGCCGCAAAGAATCCAGATGGATCAGTCGCTGTTGTGCTGCTAAATGAAGCTAAAGAAAAGAAAGCATTTACCCTTATGCTCGGTGATCAGAAAAAACAGATCACCATTCAGGCGCAAGCCATTCAAACAATAATTATTACAACTAAAACCTAAAAAAATGTCAGCATTTGCCAATAAAGTTCCATTCGGACAAAAAGTAGCTTTCGGTGTAGGTATGTTAGCCAATCAAATGTTTCCAGCAGTATTGGGAATCTTTATGGTGGTGCTGGTACAGGATCTGGGATTCCCGGGGTGGATGTGGGGAGTAATTTATTTTTTCCCTAGAGTATTTGACTCTATCACTGACCCTATCATGGGCTTCATATCTGACAATACCAGATCTAAATGGGGCCGAAGGAGGCAATATGTTTTTTTTGGAGCCATTCTGATGGGTGTCGCTTTCATTATCATGTGGCAGTTATATAGAGAGAATGGAGTCGATTTTAATTTCACTTATTTCCTCTTATGGTCATTTGTCTTCTACCTTGGATTGACCATTTTTAGTGTACCCTATGTGGCCATGGGATATGAGATGAGCAATGATTTCCATGAGCGCACAAATATCATGGCAGTGGCACAATGGATAGGTCAATGGGCTTGGGTGATTGCTCCCTGGTTCTGGGTGATCATGTATGACCCTGACTGGTTTCCAACAGCAGAAGTGGCTACGAGACAGCTTTCAATTTGGGTAGGTGCGGTATGTATGCTTTTTGCAATGGTTCCAGCATTATTTATTAAAAGCAAATCAACGCTCAATGAGGATTATGCGCCACTTAACCTCAAAACGATTGGCAGCAGTTTGAAACAAATTTTGTTGGGCTTTGTAGAAGCTTTTAGGTTGAAACCTTTTAGAAAACTATGTATCGCCACATTTTTTATCTTCAATGCCTTTAATACGATTGCAGCCTTCTCCTTTTTTATCGTTGTTTACTATTTGTTTAATGGAGATGCGCCTGCTGCGGGTATTTGGCCGACACTATTTGGTAGCCTTGGCGCACTGGTTACGACATTCGTAGTCATTCCGATAGTGGCTAAATTATCCAAAATGATGGGTAAGCGAAATGCATTTCTATTATCTCAGGGCATTTCAATCATTGGATATATCATGCTTTGGTTTCTGTTTGTACCTGGAAAGCCTTACATGTTCATCTTTGCATTGCCTTTCTTTTCTTTTGGGATCGGTAGTTTATTCACTTTAATGATGTCTATGACCTCTGACGTTATCGATTTAGATGAATTAACCTCTGGAAAACGGAGAGAAGGTATTTTCGGGGCGATTTATTGGTGGATGGTAAAATTTGGGTTTGCCATAGCCGGAGGCTTGAGTGGAGTCATACTGAGTGCCGTAGGTTTTAATGCAGATGCCGGCATGCAAACAGAGGAGACACTAATGGGCTTACGAGCATTTTACTCAGGAGTTCCAATTTTAGGGACATTAATAGCCATGTTTGTGATGCGTGATTATGATGTTACTGAAGAGCGTGCCAATGAAATCCGCACTGAGCTTGATAGGCGAGCTGCAGATAAGGAGGGACCAATCAGTTCATCTTACTACCAAACGGATAAACTGCATTCACTGACTTCCAAGGAGTATGACATTGACAGATCTGTAAATATTGATTTTTCATCTAAAAATGAAGATCAGATAAAAGCTTTATTTGCAAAATCTTTGGAGAGTCAGGTGCATGGATTATGCTTTAGTCCTTATCTCGAAGGCCAGACAATTGGTGACATTCTTTCTGAATCACAAATCCGTCAACGCATGGAGGTTATTAAGCCTTATACTAAGTGGGTTCGCTCATTCTCCAGTACTCAGGGTAATGAATTCATTCCGCAGGTAGCACACGAGCGTGGATTGAAAACCATTGCTGGTGCCTGGATTGGAAGGGATCAGGAGCAAAATGAAAAAGAGATCAAAGCTTTAATAAAACTTGCGAAATCAGGATATGTAGATATCGCTGCAGTAGGAAATGAAGTTTTATTAAGAGGTGAAATTCCGAAACAAGAATTGTTGGATTACATTGCTCAGGTTAAGCAAGCGTTACCAAATATTCCTGTTGGGTGTGTCGATACCTATTATCAGTTTAGTGAACATCCGGAACTGGTGGAGGCATGTGATGTTATCCTGGCTAACTGCTATCCCTTCTGGGAAGGAAAAAATATTGATGAGGCTTCTGATTACCTTCAGAAAATGTATGCTTTTGCACAAGAATTCGCAAAAGGAAAACAAGTGATCATCACAGAGACTGGATGGCCTAGCCAGGGGGCTAACACCAATGAAGCAGAGCCATCCTTAAGCAATGTCATGAAGTACTTCATTAACATTAACAACTGGAGTCAGAAACACGGGGTTGATTTATGCTATTTCTCTTCGTTCGATGAGTCCTGGAAAATACACCATGAAGGAGATGTGGGTCAAAGATGGGGTATATGGGATAAAAATGAAAAGAATAAATTCATTTAGGAATTAACACGATAAGTTAAAGATATGTCATTAAGAAGTGAAAAAATGATGGCCCTTGCTGGGGTTGATTATACCGGGAAGTCAAGTAAGGAGTTAGTTACATTGTACAGAAAAGTTCTTGAGACTGGTATGCATGGGCTTTGTTTTAGTCCTTATGTAGAAGGGCAAAAGCCCGGCGAACAGATCTCAGAAGAACAAATTCGTAGGAAAATGGAATTAATTCAGCCCTATACCAAATGGATTCGTTCTTTTTCATGCACGGATGGAAATGAGTTAATCCCAAAAATTGCTAAAGAATATGGGATTAAAACCCTTGCTGGGGCATGGTTGGGGGATGATCTTGAGATAAATAAGCGAGAGGTTGAGAATTTAGTTAAAGTAGCTAATGACGGCTATGTGGATATAGCTGCTGTGGGCAATGAAGTTATGTATCGCGGTGACCTCACAGAGGATGAATTGTTAGCATACATATATCAGGCAAAGGAAGCCATTTCCAATATCCCTGTAGCTTATGTAGATGCCTATTATGAATTTGAACATCGACCAAGAATAACGGAGGCCTGCGATGTATTGCTAGCTAACTGTTATCCTTATTGGGAAGGATGTCATTGTGATTATTCACTATTATACATGAAGGACATGTACAACAAGGCTGTCAAGGCTGGAAATGGAAAGAAAGTGATTATTTCTGAAACCGGGTGGCCGAGTCAGGGCACAAGTTTGGAGGGGGCTGAACCATCTGCTGAAAACTTTATGAAGTACTTCATAAATACACAGAAATGGTCATTGGAAGAAGACATAGAAATCTTTTACTTTTCTTCTTTTGATGAGTCCTGGAAAACAGGCAGTGAAGGTGATGTAGGTGCCTATTGGGGGATCTGGGATAAGGATGAAAACCTCAAATTTTAAATTGGAAATTAGTATTCTCATTGGTTGGTGCCTGCCTGACCGGTAGGCAGGTCTTCACCAACCGGAATAAAAGTCTAGATGGGCTTGAGATATTTCCCCACAATAATCACAAGAATCCTTTTCTATCTACCGGTGGAAAATGATAAAAACATCCTATCTATATTGTAAAGAATATTCTTTAGTATATTTTCCTAAACTTCCTGCAAATTCAAATTTCTGTCTGATGCATAAGATCTGCCTGTTAATACTTATCCCATTCATATTGACCACATGTAATATGAATAACCGGGATCATGAATCAAAGCATGCAAAAAACAGTAAATTCATGAGCTACAAAGGGTTGGTCATGGCTGGATATCAGGGATGGTTTAATTGCGAAGGTGATGGAGCAGACAAAGGATGGACACACTATAGTAAACAAGGGAAATTTGAAGATGGGAGTTGTACCATAGATTATTGGCCGGAGATGGATGAGTATAAAATCAAATACGAAACTCCATTCAAGTTTGCAGATGGTTCACCTGCTTACGTTTTTAGTTCATATGATGAGAGTACGGTAGACTTACATTTCAGGTGGATGAAAGAGTACGGCATTGATGGGGTATTTATACAACGCTTCTTCTCAGTCTTGACGAATGAAACCCGTCTGAAGCACAATGACAAAGTACTTGCTTCGGCGATTAAAGCTGCAAATAAGTATGGAGTAGCCATTAGCCTGATGTATGACATCGGCAGTATGGATGATAGTAAGTACACATTAGTTGCGGAGGATTGGAAACACCTGGTCGATGATTTGAACCTTACCAATCAAGGAGAAAACACGACCTACTTATTTCACAATGACAAGCCTTTGGTTGCTTTTTGGGGGATTGGGTTCTCTGGAAGAGATTCCGGTCATATCCCTGAAATATTTGAGATCATGGATTTTTTTAAAAATGATCCTGTTTATGGAAATTGTGCCATACACCTGGGAGTACCTTCCCGTTGGAGGACGCTCGGATCAGATACAAGGGGAAACCCAAAGTTGCTGGAAGTAATTGCACAAGCTGATGTGATACATCCCTGGTTGGTAGGCAGATATAATGAAAGGGGTTATGAGTCTTTCCGAAAGGAACATATAATTGAAGATGTACAATGGGCAAAAGACCATGGTAAATCTTACGCTCCGACCGTTTTTCCTGGCTTTTCCTGGTATAACTTAAAAGAAGGTGAAGTCTCGAATAAGATACCAAGAAACAAAGGGTCATTTTATTGGAGACAGCTAGCAGGAGCTATCGAAAGTGGAGCTGAAATGGTCTATGTAGCTATGTTTGATGAGATTGATGAAGGTACTGCCATATTCAAATGCGCAAAAGAAGTGCCAGTGGGAACAAGTGTTTTTGTTCCAATAGACAAAGAATTACCTTCAGATCATTATCTCTGGCTTACTGGTGAAGCGGGAAAAATGCTACGAGGGGAAATACCATTTGTGAAAGAGATTCCTAAAAGATAATCTCCAATCTCACATTTTAGATAATTCCTCAGCCAAGGCTTAGATTATCGGTCACCAGCATCTTCTAAAAGCATTCCGCTTAACCGCATAAGTTCTATCTCAGCGATTTTGGCTGTGTTTCTGGATTCAAGATATCGTACCTCCGCATTTAGTAGGTTATTTTGAGCTTCGCGCAGCTCTAATGGATTGGATTTACCGATGCGGTAACGTTCAAGGGCAATGTTTTCGTTTTCTTTTGCAACCTCAAGGTTTTGTTGTTCTAAGCCGGCAAGTTCAAGTGAATTCACATATGTCAGGTAGGCAGACCTTACAGAAGTGATTAATTGTGTTTCCGCCTGCTCGAAAGCCAGTTGTGTCGATTCTGCCTGGATTTGTGCATTCTGAATGGACCGCTGTTGATTCAGCCCATCGAACAATGTCATTTTTGCAGAGAGCCCATAATTGACCCCATTAGATTGATTACTTTGAAGGAAACCTGCTTCAGCGTTAAGGTTAGAATAGGAGTAGCCCAGATTAAAATCCAATGAAGGCCATTGCTTTCTTTCTAATTCCACTTTAGATAATATTGCCGTTTCTCTGGTGCTTTTCAGGTAATTCAAATCAGGGTTTTTTTGCATTGCAGCATCCATAACCATAGCTGAGGAAAGTACGGCTTCTAATTCATAATCATAGTCTAAAACAAAGTTTACATCACCTTCATTTAATGCTAAAAATTCGATCAGTTGAAATTTTCTGACTGAGATAACTTCTTTTTGTTTTACAAAGGCCGAGACATCAGCATTATAATCAACCTGAGCCTGCAGGTATTCCATTTTACTTGCTTTCCCCACTTCATATTTTTCTTTGCTGATAGTGACTCGTTCTTCAGATAGCTTTAGGGTACTGCTGAGGAGTGATAGTCGTTCTTGCTCCAACGCAGTATTGTAATAAGCTTTCATCACGTTGGCAATAGTTGTTTGAAGCTGAGATTGAAACATATATTGGTTGGATCGCTGAATTTCTTCCAGCCGGTTTTTAGTTGCAAACATTTTTAGTCCGTCAAATAAGGTCCAGGTCAGGCCGGCAGCAGCATTATAGCTTGTTGAAACAGCTCCGGATCTGGATTGACCATCTCCATTCGCAAATAGCAGTTCTGTATCCTGAACGGTTTGATTGGCAGATCCAGTCAAATCAACTGTGGGCAAAAAACCTGCATTTCCCAGGGAGTTGTTATTTTCAGCTATGCTTAGATTATTTCGTTCAAGGCGAATATCATAATTCTGTTCCAGTGCCAGACCTACGACTTCCTCTACTGTCCACAAGGAATCTACCTCCTGTGCAAATAGTCCGGTACTCCACAATAAAAAAATGTATCGAATCATACCCTTGATAATCGTTTCTCTTTGCTTGTTAAAAATGAATAAATAGCCGGAATGACGAATAAGGTCAGGAAAGTAGCAATGATCATCCCCCCAATAACAGCGATACCCATAGATACCCGGCTTTCTGCTCCAGCACCGAGTGCCAGGGCAATGGGCAGGATTCCCAGGATGGTAGAAAGGCTGGTCATTAGAATGGGTCTAAAACGCATTTTTGCTGCGCTTTTTATAGACTCCATGATATCTGAGCCATCAGCTTTTCTTTGGTTGGCAAATTCGACGATCAATATTCCATTTTTTGTGACCAAACCAATTAGCATAATCATTCCGATTTGACTAAAAATATTAAGCGTCTCATTAAAGTACCATAAACTTAATAACGCTCCTGAGAGTGCTAGCGGTACAGTAAACATGATCGTAAGCGGATCCCGGAAACTCTCAAATTGAGCTGCGAGCACTAAATAGATAAGTATAAGCGCTAATGCAAATGCGAAGTAGAGGTTTCCTGAACTCTGCTCGAACTCCAGGGATTGACCCGAGAGTGCAGTTTGAAAACGATCATCCAATACTTCATCAGCAATGCGGTTCATTTCATCTATGCCTTGTCCCAGTGAGACGCCAGTAGCCAAAGAGGCAGAGACAGTAGCAGAGGTGAAACGATTGTAATGAAAGAGTTGTGGAGGTGTGGAACGCTCTTCTGTGCTGATAAGGTTATCTAGTTGCACAAGTTCACCATTACCAGCTTTGATATAGATAGACTTGAGGTCGAGTGGTTCATTGCGGTTACTCTTTTCCAACTGGCCAATTACATAATACTGCTTACCATTCATGATAAAGTAGCCAAACCTGTTACCACTCAGACTTAACTGAAGTGTCTGTGCGATGTCCCGAACGGAAACACCCATGCTTTGTGCTTTTTCACGGTTTATCCTTACCCCAAGTTCAGGTTTGCTAAACCTTAAGTCTACGTCTACAAAGTTAAAAGCACTGCTTTCATTGGCTTTAGCAATAAATGCTGGTAAAACTTCTTTCAGGTCGTCCAACTCTCTGCATTGAAGCACATAACTCAGTGGTAGCCCGGTACCAAAACGGTTACCAATCGTAGGAACCTCAACGAGAAAGGCTCTTGCTTTTGGGTTTGATTGAATGATGGGTGTTGTCTGTTCTACAATCTCGTGCTGAGTACGTTTGCGATCCTCTGCATTTGATAGCTTTGCGATGATAAATGCTGAGTTTACGGCAGCTGTAGCGGAGAAACCTGGAGAAGTAACTGTAATGATAGACTTTGCCTCAGGCACTTCTGTTTGTATGATTTCCGTCATCTCTGCGGCATATTCATCCATGTATTCAAAAGTTGCTCCTTCAGGTCCTGTAGCGATCACGCGAAATACACCACGATCTTCCAGCGGGGAAAGTTCTGCAGGTAAAATCTGCACAAATAGGTAGATAAGCCCGGAAGACAACAGAATGATCAATCCTGAAATCCAGCGATTGCCCATAAAGGTATCCAGGGCATTATTGTATAGCTGATTAAGCCAAACAAAGAACGGTTCTGTCTTTTCATATATCCACTGT
The DNA here is from genome assembly GCA_043554545.1 of Marinoscillum sp. Taxonomy (GTDB): domain Bacteria; phylum Bacteroidota; class Bacteroidia; order Cytophagales; family Cyclobacteriaceae; genus UBA7330. The sequence goes on from CP121337.1 coordinate 1,037,690, forward strand.
TTCTTCTCTCTTTTCTTCAGCATTTTTGAAGAAAGCATAGGTGTAAGTGTAAGGGCTACAAAGGAGGAGATCACTACTGCAACGGCTACCGTAATACCAAACTCTCTGAAAAGCCTACCCGTGAGGCCCTGAAGAAATACAATTGGAAAGAATACCGAAGTTAATGCTACTGTAGTGGAGATTACCGCGAAGAATATCTCTGCGGTTCCTTTTTTTCCAGCCTCATCAGGGTCCATTCCCCCTTCAATTTTGGAATAAATGTTTTCTAATACTACGATGGCATCATCTACCACCAATCCAATGGCTAATACGATCCCTAGCAAGGTGAGCACATTGATTGAAAAGCCCAGAAGATACATAGCAAAGAAGGATCCAATCAACGCTATTGGTACAGTTATAACAGGAATGAAGGTCGTTCTCCAGTCCCTGAGAAAGAAGAAGATGATCAATACGACAAGTCCAAAAGCAATGAAAATCGTTTGCTGTACTTCTGCAATAGAATCCCGGATATAGTCGGTATTGTCAAAGGCAATTTCAGTGGTAATGTCTTCGGGCATGCTTTGCTCCAGCTTTTCCAGACGCCTGTAAAATTCAGCAGCTATATCCAGGTTGTTGGATCCGGGTTGTGGTAAAATCGCATTGAGGACCATCGGTACTCCATTATTTCGCAGGGCTGTCCGTTCGTTTTCAGGAAAAAACTCTGCTCTGCCAATGTCTCTGAACCGAACAATGTCATTTTCAGATTCACGTATGATGAGATTGTTAAATTCATCCGGCGATGAAAGCCTGCCGAATGTTCTCACAGTTAATTCTGTTGATGATCCTTCTATTCGGCCACTGGGAAGTTCAATATTCTGACTTTGAACTGCATTCAAAACATCTAAGGGGGTTAGCTTGAAAGCGGCTAGCAGTCCCGGATCCATCCATAGACGCATGGAATACTTCTTTTCTCCCCAAATCAAGACCTCACTGACCCCATTTATGGTCTGAAAAGTTTCTTTAAAAAGATTATCCGCAATCTCTGTCATCTCCAAAAGGTTTCTTTTGTCAGAAAAGATTCTTAAGGCAATAATGGGTGAAGAGTTAGCATCTGCTTTAGTGACTATGGGAGGATCGGCATCAGGAGGAAGGTTATTTAATGCTCTGGAAACTTTATCACGTACATCGTTCGCAGCAGACTCAAGGTTAGATTCCAGGTTAAACTCGACAGTGATCGTACTGCGCCCATCCGCTGAAATAGAGGTTAATGTTTTAATTCCATCTATTCCATTAATGGACTCTTCAAGAGGTTCCGTGATCTGTGTCTCAATAACGTCAGCACTTGCTCCGGTATAGCTAGTGGAAACGGTAATTATTGGTGGATCAACACTGGGATACTCACGCACACCCAAAAAGTTGAACCCAATGATTCCAAAAATAATGATCACAATGGACATCACGATGGCCAGTACCGGCCGATCGATAGATATGTTAGATAAACTTGCCATTACTGAAACCGAATATTAACCTCCGAACCCTGATTTATCTGTAAGATACCTGTGGTGATTACCGTATCTCCAGGACTTATTCCTGATTCAACCTGGACATTATCTTCCATTCTAAGACCCGTGGTTATACTTTGAGAGGTAACCTTACCATTCTTATAAAGAAAAATTCTTTTCCCATTTAGTTCCGGGATTACTGCTTCTGTTGGGATAAGTAAGGCGTTTGGTATCGTTTCCAGAATGAGATTGATTCGCGCAAATTGACCCGGAAATAATTTTCGGTCGTCATTATTGGCTTTTGCTCTGAGACGAATACTTCGGGTTTGAGGATCAATCTGAGGCTCCACTGCATAGATACTGCCAGTAAATGTCTCATTCGGGTATGCATCAACCGTAAAATTGACTTGATCACCTTCATTAACCAGTTGTAAATACTTACTCGGTACGTTGAATTCAATTTTTACTGGATTGATCTTAAATAGTTCTGCGATGGAGTTTCCAGGGTTGAGATAACTGCCTACAGAAACAGTTCTTAAGCCAACAACTCCATTAAAAGGGGCTTTGATATAATGCTTTTCCAGTCGGGCCTGTAATACTTTTATCTCTGCCTGTGAGGTGTTAAGTGTCGTCAATGCTGTTTCATACTCTTCCCGACTAATGGCTTCTTTTTCCAGTAACTGTTTCTGCCTATACTCACTGTCTTTGTTAAGTTTCAGGATGAATTGGAGACGCTGTAAGTCAGCTTTGATTTCTTCGTCATTAAGCCTAACTAAGAGTTTTCCTTTTTTAATAAACTGACCTTCGTCAAACAAGATTTCACTTACCTTACCAGCTAGCTCACTATTTAGAAGAACTGATTCATCAGCAAGTATGGTTCCTGTGATATTGATTTGGTTTTTCAAATCCTGACCTTTCACTACCAATCCATCTACCGTAAGTTTTGGTCTTGCTGCAGGTCCGGGTCCGTCAGGGGAAGAGTTATCGCCTATCGGTAGTTTGGGATATGCGATTGCAGCAACAATTACTACTCCTATGGCTATGTAGATGATCCGCTTTAAAGTTTTATTCATTCAGATTTCAAAATATTTGATTACTTGCAGTCAGGATGATAACTCTGCTTTGAAAAAAATACGCAAGTGTAATTTATATAGACGAATTTGATTGGAAAAGGGTATTGGACAGTACCTTTCACAATTTCACATAAAATGAATTTTAGGTTTGAGGGGAATTGTCTTTTTTAATCCCTATCTCCTTTCTTAAATGCTTTTAGAAGTTCTAATAACTCTTGTCTCTTCTCAGGAAAAGTTTCATTTAGATCTTCTGTTTCTCTAAAGTCTTGTTTTAAATTAAAGAGCTCTGATTGGTTGCTTTTTGCATTTACAATGAGTTTCCATTCTTCTTTCCTTACCGCATATTCCTGTCCAGTTTTCCAATACATAGGATGCCCTGAATATTCGACTTGTTCACCACTTATCAAAGGCCATAGGTTTTGTCCATCAGGATTTAGTTTCTTTAGATACTTTTCACTTCCAGTCAAATAACCAATGGTTGGCAACCAGTCAACTACGTGAATTGGATTGTTAATTGAACCTGGTTTAATTTTCCCAGGCCAGTTGACAAGGGCAGGAACACGAATTCCACCCTCATACAGATCCCCTTTCCATCCACGTAAAGGAAAATTATTACCTAGTACATCATGTGGTTTATCCGCGTACTTACCACGGTATTGAGTTTCACTTGTCCAGCTAAATTGCCCTCCATTGTCACTGATAAATAAGACCAGGGTGTTTTCTCGCTGCCCGGAACGATCCAGCGCATCGATGATTTCCCCGATTCCGGCATCCATATGTGTCACGCTGGCAGCAAATTCTTTTCGAATATCAGATATAGCCAAATGGTCGTACATGCTTGTCCATTCTTCAGGCTCATCTAAAGGGTAGTGGGGAACACTATAAGCAACATAGAGAAAAAAAGGATTTTCCTGCTTCAGGTTAATGATTCTAACTGCTTCCTGGGTGATTAGATCCGTGGCATGTCCTTCTTCTTCCATAAATACATCATTTCTATGCCAAGACTTTCTCCCAGTCTTATATTCATGGGTGTAAGGATCTATTTGTCCATCTAGGTACCCATAGGAAGATTGAAACCCATATTTCAAAGGTGTGTATGGAACAGATCCCATGTGCCATTTTCCAGCTATTGACGTATAGTAACCATTATCAGAAAGCATAGCTGCTAATGTTGGATCACCAAGATCTATTACTTCGCCATAGTCTGGTGCTGTTACCCCATACCTGCTGGGGTAAAGACCTGTCATCAAACTTACTCTTGTGGGAGTGCAGGTAGGCATTACATACTGGTTGTCGAACCGGATGCCAGAACCAGCAAGCTTATCAATGTTGGGCGTAAGGATAATGGATCCATGATAGCCAACATCGGACCATCCCAGATCATCTGGTATGATGATGAGGATATTGGGTTTATCCTGATTTCCTGATTGAGATTTCCCTGAAAAGAAGTTGAGTACTAAAATTATAATCAGTAGTGATTTCATATGGGGTAAGTTTCTTAAGCACTAAAGTTTACATTTCTATGCTTAAATAAAAAGTTAAGATCATTTTAATTGTTTTTGCTTAAACGTTTAAATAACTTCATTTTTAATGAAATTAAACCCCGGTTCAGGAGTTTAAAATAGTTCGTTCTCAACTTCAGATCCGAGAGGAATTGAAAGAAAATACATGATCCCTAATTAATTTTTTTAAATACTTCAACATGAAAAGTAAACACAACCATTTAGGACCGTTACCAAAAGTAGGTATCCGACCAGTCATTGATGCGAGGCTGGGAGGTGTGAGAGAATCCCTGGAAAAGACCACCATGGATATGGCCAATCGTGTGGCTAAATTCTTATCAGAAAATCTTAACTACTACAATGGAGAGCCTATTGACTGTGTAATTGCTGACAGCACCATAGGAAGGGTGCCGGAAGCACAAAAGTGTGAAGAGAAGTTTATTAGGGAGGGTGTTGGACTGTCTATCACGGTCACTTCATGTTGGTGCTATGGTACTGAAACAATTGATATGAACCCCACACGACCTAAGGCCATATGGGGGTTTAATGGAACTGAGAGACCAGGAGCTGTATACCTGGCTGCCGCACTAGCCGGACATGCTCAAAAAGGCATTCCAGCTTTTAGTATCTATGGGAGTGAGGTGCAGGACAGTGACGACAAAACCATTCCGGAAGATGTACAAAGTCGTTTGCTTCAATTTACCAAAGCGGGTCTTGCAGTTGCTATAATGAATGGCAAATCCTATCTGGCAATCGGTGGGGTGTCCATGGGAATAGCCGGCTCTATCGTTAATGAAAACTTTTTTCAGAAATACCTGGGCATGCGCAATGAATATGCAGATATGAGTGAGATAAACCGCAGGCTTCAAGGAGGAATTTATGACCACGACGAATTTGAAAAAGCATTGTCCTGGACGAAAGAAAACTGCAAAGAAGGGAAAAATTATAACCCGGAGAATCTTCAAAAAGACAGAGATCGGATGGATGAGGAATGGGAAATAGTAGTCAAAATGACTTTGATCTGCAGGGACCTCATGATAGGTAACCCTAAATTAAAAGAGATTGGGTTTGGAGAGGAGGCATTAGGCCACAACGCCATTGCTGCGGGCTTTCAAGGGCAGCGGCAATGGAATGATTACATGCCTAATGGAGATTTTATGGAGGCTATTCTAAATACTTCTTTTGATTGGAATGGAACGAGGACTCCTTATATCATGGCAACGGAAAATGATAGTTTGAACGGCATCTCCATGCTATTTGGGTACCTCTTAACAAATCAGGCTCAAATGTTTTCTGATGTGAGAACGTATTGGAGTTCATCCTCAGTAAAGCGAGTGACGGGTCATAAGCTCACGGGTAGGGCATCTCAAGGAATTATTCATCTTATCAATTCAGGATCTTCAACACTGGATGGAACTGGACAACAGGAGATCGGAGGTAGCCCGGCCATGAAACCATTTTGGGAAGTCACAGATTCAGAAGCCACTAAGTCCCTGGAAGCAACTGACTGGCCTCCTGCCATGTACGAATACTTTGGTGGCGGTGGATATTCTTCTCATTTTGTTACGAGAGGAGAAATGCCTGTAACCATGTGTAGAATCAATTTAGTTGATGGTTTGGGTCCAGTCATGCAAATCGCAGAAGGATGGACGGTTGAATTACCAGAAGAGGTACATAAATCATTGGATGAGCGGACTAACCCTACATGGCCAACTACCTGGTTTGTTCCTAAACTCAATGACAAGGAACCTTTCAAGGATGTGTACAGTGTCATGGCAAATTGGGGAGCTAACCACGGGGCATTTAGTTACGGTCATTACGGACATGAAATCATTAGTTTATGTGCAATTCTAAGAATACCAGTTTGTATGCACAATGTGGAAGATGAAAGGATTTTCAGGCCGAAAGACTGGGCTTCCTTTGGTATGGAAGCTGAGTCCGCAGATTACCGTGCCTGTAAAAACTATGGACCGCTTTATTAATTAGGTGAAAAAGGCTATATCCTTAAAAGACATTGCTGCTGAAGTAGGGGTTTCTATTCCACTTGTTTCCTATGTTTTGGGCGATAAAGGAAAAGCGAATAGGGTATCCGAAAAGACCGAGAAAAAAATAAAGGAGGTAGCCAAAAAGCTAAATTATCATCCTAATCTTAATGCCAGAAGTCTCAAGACGAATAAGACACGGACTTTGGGGGTGATAGTAGCGGATATTTCTAATCCATTTTTCTCTCATTTAGCGAGGGTAATTGAAGATGAAGCCTATGCAATGGACTATACGGTAATTTTTGGCTCCTCTGATGAGAAAAAGGAAAAGTTTGATAAAGTACTGAGTTTCCTAAGGACGAGGCAGGTGGATGGTTTTATTATTGCTGCCCCTGACGGAACGGAAGAATCACTAAATTTACTCAAGCAGTCAAATATACCTATCGTATTAATTGATCGGTATTTTGAAGCATTTGACTATGTCGTTGTTGATAATTTCAAGGCTTCTTATTCGGCTACAAAACTACTCATCGAGCAGGGTAACAAAAGAATTGCCACGGTAATGTATGATTCTTCCTTAAATCATTATGAAGATAGATACAATGGTTATCTCAGTGCAATAAAATCTGAGAAAAACCTGCAGACTTATGTATGCAAGTTGAAGTATGAATCCACGAGGGAGGATATGAGAGAAGCCCTGGAAAATTTAATTGAGAAGGATCGAATTGATGCCGTCTATTTCCAGACAAATACACTTGCAGAGGAAGGATTGAGGCAATTGTTTAAGATGGGCAAAAATGTAGTTCAAAAGATAGATATTGTTGCTTTTGACAAAAATGCAACTTATGATTTCATGGAAAATTTTATCCCGTACATCAGTCAGCCAATCGCACGAATGGGGAAAATGGCATTACAGATTTTAATTGAAAAAATTGAGGGAACAGGAAGAGGAATGAGTCAATTTAAATATGAAGTAGACTTGGAGTTACAGAGAAAGTCAAAGTATCAGAATTCAGCTTGAGCTTTTTGAGGAGAAGGGGATGAGAATTTTCTGAATCGAATTTTATTAAGCACGAGAAATATCAGGAAGGTTACATTTATATAAGTGAGTTCTCTATCACTTTTTTAATATTAAAGTACTTTAAATGAGAAATAGTAAAAGACAACAAGTAGTAAGATTTTCCATGCTAACAGCTTTGCTTATTATGGTAGGCTGTTCAGGAAGTACCCAAAAGAATACCATAAAGGAAAGAGGAGATTTTGTAAGACTGGAATATCAGGATACTACCAAAACGGTCGATTTAGGGGTAGGACTTTGGGCATGGCCCATGCCGATTGACTTTGATGAGGATGGAGACATAGACCTGGTCGTGTCTTGTCCGGATGTTCCTTTTAAAGGGACCTATTTTTTTGAGAATGTAAATAGGGTAGAAGCTGGCCATACTATTTTTAACCCGCCGGTAAGAATTGGAACTGGTATGAGGAACCTGCAAATATCTTATGTTAATGACAAACCTTATGTGCTTGGCAGAGGAGTTGAATATCCGGATTTCAGGAAAGATATTTATGATGGAGAAAAGGTCATATACGATTCTAAATCACTGGAAAGTGGACATGAAAAGATTCGATTTAGCCAATGGAAATATGTGGACTATGAAAATGACGGTGATTTAGACCTTCTGGTTGGTATTGATGACTGGGGCGACTACGGATGGGACAATGCTTTCAATGAAGATGGAGAATGGATCAATGGACCGCTACATGGATATGTCTATTTGCTGGAAAATATCGATGGAACGTATACCGATAGGGGGAAATTAATGGCAGCAGGAAAACCAATGGATTTATATGGTGCTCCTTCACCTAACATGTATGATTTTGATGGCGACGGTGATCTAGACTTGATCTGCGGTGAATTTCTTGATCGGTTCACGTGGTTTGAAAATGTAGGTTCACGTGAAAAGCCAATATTTTCAGCAGGAAGATTCCTAAGTAATGAAGATGGGGTAATCAAAATGGACCTAGAAATGATCATTCCCTCAGCAATCGATTGGGACAAAGATGGTGATGTTGATCTGATTGTTGGTGATGAAGATGGAAGAGTAGCCTTAATTGAACACACGGGTAAATATGATAAGGGAATGCCTGTTTTCAAGAATCCATATTACCTTAAACAGGTAGCTAAGTATGTTAAATTTGGAGCTTTGGCCACGCCGTATTCAGTGGATTGGGATGATGATGGTGATGAAGACTTTATTAGTGGAAATTCGGCTGGCTACATTGGTTTTATTGAAAACCTTGATGGAGGTAACCCTCCAAAATGGGAGGAACCTAAAAGACTCAAAGTTGAGGGCGTGGAGTTGAGGTACCAGGCCGGAGACAGTGGATCTATACAGGGACCTGCAGAAAAGAAATGGGGTTACACTACCCTTACAGTCAATGACTGGGATGGGGATGGGATAAAAGATGTAATAGTTAACTCTATTTGGGGAAAGGTAATGTGGCATAAAAATATTGGAAAGAAAGGTGTTCCAGAATTGAGCGCAGCACAGCCGGTAATTGTTGAATGGCCTGAAGGTCAGGTTCCCAAGCCCGAATGGAATTGGTGGAACCCAAAAGATACAGAGCTCTCTACACAATGGCGAACTACCCCTGTGACTATAGACTGGAATAAAGATGGCTTAATGGATATAGTGATGTTAGATCACGAGGGTTATCTTTCCTTTTTTGAGCGATTTTCTGATGATGGTATATTAAAACTTAAGCCGGGACAGCGAATTTTTTATCTTGTTGATAATCCGGAAAATAAAGCGCAACCTAATGCTGAAGTAAATGACTCTGTGCCACTTCGTCTCTCTGAAAGAATTGCTGGAGGAAGTGGTCGAAGAAAATGGGCATTTACTGATTGGGACCAGGATGGAGATTTGGATATTGTTGCGAATAATAAACCAATTGCCGAGTGGTATGAAAATACCGGTACGAAATCGGGACGAGTAGCATTTGCCTTTATAGGAGATTTATCTGAAATGCAACTGGCTGGTCATACCACCTCACCAACCATGGTGGATTGGGATCAGGATGGTGTATTCGGCCTGGTGTTGGGCGCTGAAGACGGACATTTTTATTATTTAAACCGCTAACAGTATATTCGAATTGCATTTATGAAGATAATAAAGTTATGCTGAGGCCATTTACCCATAAAATATAATCTTAATGTTTTACAAAATAGACAACAACCTATGAGAGAAGCATATGTGATCGGTGTTGATTTTGGTACTGATTCTGTCAGATCGGTACTCATTGATAGCAAGGATGGAAAGACTTGTGCCAGCAATGTACACTTTTATAAAAGATGGAAAGTAGGCAAATACTGCAACCCGGAGGTAAACCAATTTCGACAGCATCATCTCGATCACGTCGAGGGGATGCAAGCCACAATTAAGGCGGTGGTCGCCGAAGCAGGTATAGATTCATCTCTGGTGAAAGGAATTTGTATTGATACCACAGGCTCATCTCCTGTGCCGGTAAATGAGCAGGGTATTGCTTTATCAATGCTGCCTGGGTTTGAGGAAAATCCGAATGCCATGATGGTTTTATGGAAAGATCACACATCTGTAGATGAGGCAGAAGAAATCAACCGGGTTTCCAGATCATGGGGAGGAGAGGATTTTACCAGGTATGAAGGAGGCATTTATTCTTCGGAGTGGTTTTGGGCCAAGATATTGCATGTGATCAGAGAAGATGATGATATAAAACAAGCAGCCTATACCTGGGTGGAGCATTGTGACTTAATGACTTATATACTTGTCGGCGACGGAAATATTGAAGCATTAAAACGGAGCAGGTGTGCGGCAGGCCATAAAGCGATGTGGCATGAAAGCTGGGGAGGTCTTCCTAAAGATGAGTTTCTAGCCAAATTGGATCCTTATCTGGTTGAATTAAAGAAGAGACTTTACACCAATACTTATACCTCAGACGAGGTTGCGGGATCACTCAATGCCGAATGGGCAGAAAAGCTGGGCTTATCACAGGATACCGTGGTCGCAGTAGGGACATTTGATGCGCATGCAGGAGCAATTGGCGCAGAGGCTAGTGAATATACATTGGTCCGAGTAATGGGAACCTCAACCTGTGATATCATTGTGTCTTCCAGGGAGGTAATTGGTGACAATACAGTAAAAGGAATTTGTGGTCAGGTAGATGGGTCGGTAGTCCCGGGAATGATTGGTCTCGAGGCAGGTCAGTCAGCTTTTGGAGATGTGCTTGCCTGGTTTAGAGACGTAATTTCCTGGCCCATTGATAACCTGATGGCAAAGTCAGATAAGTTTTCACAGGAGACTATCGAGGAATTAAAGGATGACATCATTGCAACGTTATCTGAGCAGGCAGCTAAAACACCACTGACTGAAAGTATCCCCGTAGCCCTTGATTGGGTTAATGGTCGTCGTACACCTGATGCCAATCAATTGCTAAAGGCAGGGATTATGAACCTGAGTCTGGGTACTAAAGCACCACATATTTTTCGGTCTTTGGTGGAGGCAATTTGCTTTGGATCCAAAAAAATCATTGATCGCTTTGCCGAAGAGGGAGTTGAAATCAGATCTGTTGTGGCCATAGGTGGAGTAGCAAAAAAATCTGAATTTGTTATGCAGACCTTATCGAGCGTACTCAATGTACCCATAAAAGTGGCAACTTCAGACCAGGCACCAGCACTGGGTGCTGCCATGTATGCAGCGGTAGCTGCCGGGATTTACGGATCGGCAAATGAAGCCATTGCTGCTATGGGAAATGGTTTTGAAAAGACCTATCATCCTAAAGCCAATGACGTGGTCATTTATGAGAAATTGTATAAGAAATACAATGCGCTGGGTGAGTTTGTCGAGGGAGAGGTGAATAAATAATGATTCGGTTATTCTTATGGTCATTGATACTAAGCTCTTTCAAGTCATTTTGGTTTAAGAGTGATACAGATAACCTTTCTAAACAAAATACAGAGGGACCAAACTATGAATTGGTTTGGCAGGATGAGTTTAATGAAGGGACCAGACCGGATAATAATAATTGGTCTTATGAAAATGGGTTTGTAAGAAATCAGGAATTGCAGTGGTATCAACCTGACAATGCGATCATTAGCGATGGCATGCTGGTGATTGAAGGCCGGAGAGAGCATGTTGTAAATCGAAATTATGACGTGGCAAGTGATTCATGGAAGAAGCGGAGACCTCATGCATCTTATACCTCAGCAAGCATTAATACCAGAGGCAAACATTCGTTTCAGTATGGGATATTTGAGGTGCGGGCAAGAATTGATACATCTTTGGGAATGTGGCCAGCCATTTGGACTTTAGGGATTGATAAAAGGTGGCCAGCCAATGGAGAGGTCGATATTATGGAGTTTTATCGCATTGATGGAGTTTCTACTATTTTAGCCAATGCCGCCTGGGCAGGAGTAAACAGAGAATCCGTTTGGGATAACGGGAAATATGATCTTGATCACTTTTACACAAAGACTCCAAAATGGGCAGATGAATTCCATGTGTGGAAAATGGAATGGACTCCTGATTTCATTAAACTGTACCTGGATGACGAGTTATTAAATGATGTTGATTTAAGTAAAACCATAAACCCTGATGGCTTCAATCCATTTCATCAACCACATTATTTGCTGCTTAACCTGGCCATTGGTTCTAATGGTGATGACCCGTCTTCAACCACATTTCCACGTATCTACGAAGTAGATTATGTGAGGGTATATCAAGTGACTGATTGAGTATTAATGACCTCTTACTAAGTAATTTCCACATCTAACTATACCCATAAATGCATACTGGATATCTTATGATTCAGCACTGTATTTGTATATGTATTGATATTTCAACATAAAGTCTTTTTTGGAATGAGATATATACTTTGGATTACGGTGGTTTTAATTTCAGGAGGTGCAAATGCCAATAACGTCACAATTGAGCATAAAATAATTGAATTGGCATCTAACTGGAAGGAGGAGTCAAAAAGATTGACCGAATATGTCGGGTTATCAGGCTTTTGTATGGATGGTGATTATCGGAACGTAGTATATGGTTTACTCAATGAAATACATTCTTATCATGCCATACTTTATCAGGGCTTGCTGGAAACATCCAACCACCATGACCAAAAAAAAATGCATGAGGTCCTGGACGAGATTGAAAAGATCGAAGGAAATTATAACATGGAAAGTTTTAATGACTTTTTTAGGGAACGTTGCTATGCACAAGCGGATCTGGAAAAACGATTGAATCACTACAAAGCTGGTTTTGGTGTTCACTCATATTATGGGAAAATCTACGTGATGGAAGAGGAGCTTAATCGCTATCTCAAGAAATTTTCTAAAAGCATCATAAAGGTGAAAAAGCATTTGAAACATCTGCATATGGAGAAGGTAGCTGATCACCTGGCTATCGATCTAAACTAGTCAGTATCACAAATAAATATCAGGCAATGAGATCAGATTTATTTTAAAGAACAGTTTGTTTTTATGATCTCATTAAAATTTGAAGTATTAGATTTGGAATGATTCATCACCGCTTAGGTGGTTTGATAATTATTAACTTCAAGTATATATAACCTTAATTTCCAAATGTTAATACAAGCCAGTCAAATGCAGGATGTGCTCCACAGCCTATTTATCAAATATAAGTTTGCCCCTGAAAAAGCCAAAGCTATGGCTGATATGTATACTGAAAATACCCTTTCAGGGGTAAATTCTCATGGCATCAACAGAGTACCTCTTTTCATTGAGTACGTTGAAGCAGGAGCCGTAAAGGTTGATACAGAAGCCGAAAAGGCCAAGTCGTTTGGGTCTATCGAGCGATGGGATGGTAAGCATGGTCCTGGGATCATTAATGCACTAAAATGTACTGACCGGGCAATTGCTTTGGCAAAAGATCACGGAATTGGATTGGTAGCGCTTCGCAACACCAATCATTGGATGAGGGGTGGTTCCTATGGTTGGAGAGCTGCGGAGGCAGGTTGTATATCGATCCTCTTTACCAATACACAACCAAACATGCCTGCATGGGGTGGTATGGACAGTCGATTGGGAAATAATCCGATTATTATATCAATACCACGAAAAGAAGGACACGTGGTACTAGATATGGCAGTATCTCAATTTGCATTTGGAAAAATCAATGATTACAAACTGAGAGGTAAAAAATTACCTTATCCTGGCGGATGGGATGAAAACAATGAGCTATCTAACGATCCAGAAAAAATCACATTGAAAGAACGTGGCTTGCCGATCGGCTACTGGAAAGGTTCTGCACTATCAATGATCCTGGATATGCTCGCTACACTTTTATCTGCAGGAGATTCTACCTACAAAATAAGTTTAAAGGACTATGAGACTGGGATATCACAGGTTTACCTATGCATCAACCCTCAACTGATGGATGATCCTTCCATTTCAGATAGATTACTCAATGAAATCATTGATTACACGCATGATGTAGAACCCATGCATCCCGGAGACAAAACCTATTATCCAGGAGAACGGACCTTGGAGACCAGAGCTAAAAACCTGGAAAAAGGTATGGAAGTCAGTGAATCAGTCTGGCAAAAAGTTGTATCACTTTCAAAGTAGATTATTGATCATTAAACTTTTTGATAGCAATTCCTTTTGAAGCAAGATCATACATCAGGTTATACAACCCAAAGAATGTGCGGTTCATGTAGATAAAATGTCTGGAACCTCTGTTGCTGTTGAGTTTACGTAACTCTGATCTTTTGGTATAATCTTCACCAAGTGTAGCGATCTCGTCAAAGAAACTTTTGTCTGTAAAATCAAACTTATCATATTTAAGTGGTCTCACAAATAAGCCTAACATGTCATGGAACATTTCAGACAAGAAATTAATCTCTTGTGTGGTATCGCTTTTCTTCAGAATTTCAAGTTCGTATAACAAATTCATGAATCGCTTCTTGTCGGAGAGTCCGGTTGGACTCGCCAATTGAAAATATGGCTGGTAAAAATCCTCTGGTAAATGCTTGATGCAACCGAAATCCAATGCCAGTAATTTCCCATTACTATCCACTAGGAAATTGCCCGGGTGAGGATCAGCTTGAACCATTTTTAAATGATGGATTTGAAACATATAAAAGTCCCATAAAGCCTGACCCACCTGGTTAGCTAACTCCTGGTTTTTATTGATTTTTACAAACTCTGAGAGATGTAACCCTTCCAGCCAATCCATGGTAATGATTCTGTCTGTAGACAAGTCCTCATAGTAGGTCGGAAAAGTGATATTTTCAAGATGTTTGCAGGCTTCTGCAATTTTCCTGCTCTGTTTAACCTCAAGTAAGTAATCGGTCTCTTCTAATAGTTTATCACGTACTTCCTCAAAATACTGATCAGAATCTTTTCCTTTGATGTTAAACATTTTGAGGGCAATGGGTTTTACCAATGCCAGGTCTGATGAAATGCTATCGGCTACTCCCGGGTATTGGATTTTTACTGCCAATTTCTTCCCATCCTTTTCTGCGACATGAACCTGTCCTATACTGGCAGCATGTAGTGAGGAAGAGCTAAATGAATCAAATAGTTCGTTTGGAGCTTTTCCGAAATATTTCTTAAACGTTTTAGTAACCAGTGCAGGAGAAAGTGGGGGGACAGAAAACTGGGAGAGAGAGAACTTCTCAACATACGCTCTCGGCATAATATTTTTATCCATACTCAGCATCTGTGCTACTTTAAGGGCGCTTCCTTTGAGGTTTTTTAATCCATCGTAGATATCATCTGCGTTGTTGTTGTTCAGTGTATCTCTCGCTTCTTCTTCAGTTTTTGTAAACCTGCTAGAATAATATTTGGCGTAGTTAATACCAACTTTTGCCCCAGTTGAGAGAATCTTGGAGGCACGTTGTATTTTGGATGTAGGAATGCTATTTAGGGTTTCCATTCAGGTTTATTTAGCGAATTTTTCTTTGAATAAGAACTTGGTGAAATCGATAACACTTTCCAATGGACGTGTGTCAATTAACTCAAAGCTGGCTTTCAGACTTTTTTCGATAAATAAATCTGTTTTTTCAAATCCGGCTGAAGTATCATCTATCCAATATTTCATGGTAGCCATGAGTTGGCTCCAGGCAATCTCACTTAATCCTTTTTGCTTGATCTTTTCAAGGTCAGCATTTTTGAAGTCCATGGTATTTAAATCCAATCCATCGATGTAATCTTTGAAATGATTCCTAAGCTTACCCAATGTCTGAATAGAATCCATCAGCTGTTTCCTGCCACTGAGTGCAAGTATTACATAGCTTCTATTTTCCTTAAGAATTTCGAAAAAGGTGAAATAGAAACTCAATAGCTTATTCTTAGCATCATAATGATGATATTCGCTGTCTTTTTCTAAGAGTGTGATCGAATGTTCAAAGAAGCTTTCAAAAACCGTTTGCTCCATTGATTTAAAGGAGGCAAAATGTTGGTACACTTCTGTTTCTTTCATTCCCAGTATATGGGCAAATTGATACATGCTGTTAGGCTTACTATTGTTTTCCAGCACGTAGTTCATATAAAAATTTAGTATTTCAGCCTTTCCGATTTTTTTCTTTGTGGCTGTTGTATTTTTCTTGGCCATAATTATCTGAATATTTTTCTCTAGGAGAACAGAATGTTCAATTAAATGTTTAAGGTGTGATGGTTTTTTTATGAATTAGGCACTCACGTTTTGAATTTGAATCTTTTGTATTCAAGCAAAATCGTTATATCTTCCAATTTCGATCAATAAACCTAACGTCTGCCAACCATGAAAAGAAGGAAGTTTTTACTCCGATTAAGTACAATCGGTGCTTTACCATTTATTTCACATCGTTTATTTGCTGTCCCAAAAGATACCCGTATCTATGTGATTGTTGATACGGCCAATATCAATGCAGGAAATGTAAGTAAAATGATTAAAATCTCTGATAATCACAGTGGTGTAACTAATCCTGGTTCTCCAAACACCTTTCTTTCTCCAATTGACCTGGATAAATGGGTCGTATGGGAGGGACAAATTGCTGACCCAGTAAACAATCCTAATGATCAGGTATTGATTACCAAAATTATTAAGAAGGAGCAAGACGGAGGCGCTAGCCTACTTAAAAAAGATGAATATAAGGGGTCTCCAACTGTCAAAGCTAAAGTGCATAAAAAATACATTACAGGGGATATGTCCTATGATATTGAATTTACCGTCATTAGGAATAGTGTGTCAACAGAATATAAGGTAGATCCAAAATTAAGAATGAGACCTCCAAGATAAAAATTGATCTTGAAGAGCACAGTTTATTTTGTTTTTTATATACTGGTAATCCATTCAGTCTTTGCTCAAAACCAAGACAAAGCAGATAGTCTGATTTTGCTTATGAAGAGTGGTGATTTCTCTGATTCCCAAAGATTTGAGATAATTGAGGATATCTCGTTCTATGATTCGCGTCCGGATACACTATTAATATATTCGGATATGCTGATTCAAGCAACTGAAGACAAGTGGAAATTTCGTGGTCATTTCCAAAAAGGGAATGCCTATCGGTTAAAGGGAGACTATGACCTGGCATTTGAAAACTACTTCAAAGCTCTTGAATACGTAATCAAATTGCCTGATGGTTCCAGGGCAGCAGTCAACTCAGTCATTGCAGATACCTATTCTGTTCTTGGTGATTCAAGAAATGCACTGAATTTCTATACAACCAGTATCGAGGAGTTGAGAAATAGCAGTGACTCCCTACAATTAGCCACGGTATTGTTGAATACTGGAGATGAGTATCTTATGATCGAAAATCTGGATTCTGCATTGTTACTCTTCACAGAGGCAGACATTATTTTCAAGAGACTTGATTATGGGATAGGTGAATCCTACGCGATGGGAAACATGGGCCTTGTATATGCCCAACAAGGAAGGTATGAGATGGCTGAATTAAGTCTGATTGATGCCGTGGATCGTCTAGATAAATTGGGGGATACATATGCCGTTTCTGCTTTTCAATTAGATATGGCACAAATCTATTTTGATCTAGGATTGCATCGTTCTGCGTTAGGTTACTCATTAGATTCATATGATTATGCATTTAACAATGGATTAAAAGAACAAATCAGAGATGCGTCCCACTTATTGTCTAAGATTTATGAACATATGGGGCGTTCAAAAAGGGCCCTTGATTACTTGAGAACATACATTGCCTACAGAGATAGTCTGAACAATGAGTCCATCATTCAACAAATGTCTAACATCAGGCGTGATTTTGAGATTGCACAATTAAAAGAGGAAGCAAATCTTAAGTCCATTCCGCAGCGGAATGCTTTTGAGGGAATACAAAATGTCAATCCAGAATATTACGCCCTTATCATTGGTGTTAATAACTACAAATACAATGACTTGGGACTTAATGATTTGGAGCATCCTGTTTCAGATGGGCTCTCACTAAGTAAAACTTTGCTTACCAGGTATTTTTTTGATCGTGACAAATTATTCTTCCTGGAAGATCCAACAAGATCTGAAATCATTCAGGCACTTGAGGATTTGTCAAGTACCATTACAGAGAAGGATAACTTGCTCGTCTTTTATGCTGGTCATGGTGTCTGGGATTCAAACTTAAGGGTGGGCTATTGGCTCCCTTCAGACGCGAAAAGTAATAGCAAAGCAAACTGGTTAAGTAATAGTACGATTAGAGATTATATTTCAGGAATTCCCACTCGCCATACCTTACTCATCTCTGATGCCTGTTTTAGCGGAAGTATTTTTAAAACGCGTGAGGTAAATCAAAAATTGGAAGACTATGGATTCTATAAAGTCTATAAACTAAATAGTCGCAAAGCCATGACATCAGGGTCATTGGATACTGTCTCAGATGAAAGCGTATTTATGCGATATTTGGTCAGACAATTAGAAGCAAATGAGCGAGATTATTTACCTGCAAGGACCCTTTTTCATGAAATTGAAACTGTAGTAATAAACAATACTTCAAATGTTCCTCAATATGGAACAATTCAAAATGCAGGCGATGAGGGAGGAGATTTTATCTTTATCCGGAAAAAAGAATAAGCATGTTTATGAAGGGTGATAAGATGCTTTTTTAGGGCCTGCTTTGAGAACAAATAAAGTAATAATTAATTTATCACTAGATGGTTTTGGTTTGCGCAACTCTTAGGCATAAGAATATCAAATTGTGTACCTTCCCCGGGCTTGCTTTTTATTGTATATGATAATTCGTCAAGATTTAATAGGCTTAATGATAGACTTAAACCTAGTCCAGTACCCACTTCACCTTGGGTTCCTGGGTTAGAATGCTGAATGGAACCTGATAAGATATCATGAATCTGCTTTTCAGTCATTCCAATTCCTTTATCAGAAACATTTACAGAGATCATACCATTCGATTCCTTTGCTGAAAAGGTGACTGTATCGCCTTTTTTAGAGAATTTTAATGCATTGTGAAGTAAGTTTCGAAATACCAGTCTTAGGTGGTTTGGATCGGCCCATACCTGGTAATAATCATTTCCGAGAATTTGAATCTGGATACCCTTTTCCTTTGCAAAATCTTCATGTATTTGGATACACTCTTGAATCAAGGAATTCAAGTCAACTAGCGACTTCGCTGCTTTCAGGCCCTCTAATTGGTATTTAGACCATTCTAATGTGGTGTTTAATGAGTAAATAAGATTCTTTAGCTTTTCATTAATTTCATTTTTCACCATAACAAACTCTTCATCGGTTAATTGATTCTGTTTGTCCAATTCCATCGTTGTTGAAAGCATCGCCAATGGACTTCTGAGATCATGTGCAATGATTGAGAGTAATTTGTTTTTCGCATCATTTGCTTCCTTTAGTGAAGCTTCTGTCTGCTTAAGCGTGGTGATATCCACAAGATATTGTGAAATAAATTCTACTTCCCCTTCTTTATTTTTTATTGGAACGTATTTTCCAGTAAAGAAATACTTTTGTCCGCCTAATTTAATTTTTTCATTGAAGACAACAGGTCCTTTTTGGGTAGCCTGATCAAACCAGGGTTCGTGCTTTTTGAAAAGTTCTTTTGGTAGAATATCCTCAGCTTTAGCACCGGTCATTTCTTCCCTGTTCAATTTCAAGCCTTCTGCAAATGGTAGGTTAAGTAGTTTGTACCGCTTCTCACGATCAATTAAACTCATCATTACAGGGACATGATCTATCAAGGCATAAAGCATATCTTTTTGCTTAACCATTTTTCTTACGAGTTCTTTTTCATTGAACTTGTATATCTGTGCCAGAATGAAGATGGCTGAGATGTTCATGCCTGCAATAATCAAACGAATCGTAAATTCGGAATCGAAAGGTAATTGCTCATAAGTTCTTTGAATAAAATGTAAAGAGAAGAGACAGGTGGTTATTAAGAGTGTCTGTAAAACATTAGTTCTTGTTCGAAACAATAAGATAGCGGCAAGAATTAGTGGAAACATTAAATCCTTTACTCCTGTAAACCTAAGCTGAGTGAAATTGTAGTAGGTGGATAGACAAATGGCCAATAAGCATAGATAAATAAATACGTGTTTAGCAACTTGGTAATATGTGTGCCTCAATCCAACTAACAATATTAAAAGTCCTGCAATAATTCCATATCCGATTGAGGAATTAAACCAATTACCTTTAATGGTATTAATGATTGTTAGTGGAGCTATTATCACAATTGAACCAAGAAGAAATGCATAGAAAATGCGTTTTTCTTTGGTTAGTGAATCGTCTGAATCTGATTCAATCCCAGCATATAAAATCTGACCGATAAATCCCATTTAAGGATGTTTACAATTTTTATTTAGTATGCAAGCTGAGATATGGTATTAATTTAAATACAATATCCTGATATAAGTGGTAGCTGGTCAAATTATGCTAATACAGTAAAATTAGTTAGAATACTTAATAAATGATCATGGCTGCTAGTCGAAGTGCTGAAAATTCAGAAAAAGTACAATTTCACTTAAGTATAATACCTATTTTATCAGCCCTTGGTATCTTCCCATCCAATAGGGCAACAACCAAAAGACCGGCTCTCTTTCCTGAAAGGGGAGCCCCGCAATGGCATAGTAAGGGTTTTTATCCCACCTGATCGTCCGATATTCACTCGGAGGTCTTAATTCACTTACCTGAACCTCTTCGAGGATAGGTGATCTTACCAATTGAAGGTCTTCTCTTCTCCCATTGTCAATTTGCCAATCAATCAGATCGAGGGGAGCATCCTGTAAGAAGGAAATAGATGCATCTAACTCCTCTGTTCCATTGGTTAGGATATTATAGGTGAAATTTAACAGTGGGCTTTTAGTTTCCTTAAACTTTTCGAACCATTGATTTAGGTGGCTTGTATATTCCTCTTTCAAATTTGGATCTTTTTCAAGATTGATCAAGGCTGGGTAAATATATAGGGCCAAATAGATGTCAAAATAGGTTTCCCAAGCTGGGTTGGTAGTATATAATGACTTGGCATTTTCCAGGTAACCTTCATCGTTGATGAGCTTTAGATAAGACTCCTGATATTTCATGTCCTGAGTGATTTCATAGGCAAATTTGAGGAATGATAAGATTTCGAGGGAATTCAACGGTTTTTCAGGAGACCATTCTGGATCACCGTTCAAGCTTTTTGGTGACCAAACGCCCCATTTAGTGTGGGTCCCGTCAACATCTACCAGGTTAAAATCATTTCGAATTAAATGATCCATGATCTCACTTACATGATTTGCAACTCTCTGCTTTTCAGCTTCATCTGCCACAAGGTAGTAGTACCAATAATATCCAAAGAAGTGTCCATCAAGTTCGTCACTACTGGTGTCGCCTTTCCATTTCCATTTTCCATCTTTTGAAAGATGCCATCTTACTTCTACTGGCTTGTGTCGTGGGTTATTGATTAATTCTTCAGCCTCTTGTTGGGGAGTATAGCTTCTGTTCATGTCATGCATGACCTCCCAATCAGCAGGCACAACTGTTCTTGCAAAGAAGCCATCAGTGTCAGTAACCTCTCTTAAAAACTGCAGGAAATTAAACGCTTTTTTAGCTCTTTCTTTTGCTTCATTGCTCCCCGTTACGGCGTACCGGAATGATTCCATTGCCAGGTACATGGCATTATATTCTCCATCATTGTCATCGTCATCAGGAATAAGAGTAGAAGTGTCGCCCGGAACTTCCAGTCTGAACCTTCCAACAATCCAGGGCTCTCTTACCAGTCTTGGGATCATGTATTCATAATAATATGCTGCTTTCTGGGCGAGCGTCATTATTTTTTTCTTGATTACACTTACTCCATTAGCCGTGGCAACCCAGGCACTCCCATCTTCATCGAAGGAGATATCTCTCACCTCATCCGACATGAGCCATCGTCTGCTATGTCTGACTGAATACGCTTCTTTGCCTGGTGTAAAACGGGTGATCCCATATTGAGTTCCAACCCAGATCCCTCCGTCAGGTGCTTTCCTGACTACATTAACTTCTGAATGAGGAATCCCATTTTCTGGTCTTTTAAAATCAATGACTTCATCATTGGTTCTGATCGTAACTCCTCCCAGGCCACCTACCCAAAGATTTCCCAGACTATCAATATCAATGCCTCTTACGTAAGAAGAGATCAGGTCTTCATTTTTATTGTAAAGGGTTGTGCCTTCCTCATTACAGTGATACAGTCCCACATCCGTTCCAATCCAAAGCCCTTTTGCTCCGTCTGAAATAGCCGCCCTTATACTTCTGGCTTTCGTGTACTCCTTTTTTTTCCATTGATTTTCTTGGTAAAGCCAGATTCCTTTTGGACCCAAAACATAAACGCCCTCCGGTGCTGTGACAATTTTAGCTATTGGTCCAACTGGGCCCTCCATTTTGGATAAGGATCCATCTAGGTTAGTATACACGCCATTCCAGGTGGCTATCCAGACCTTGTTGTTTTGATCAAAATCTACATCATAAGCAGGCCCTTGATTTTGTCCTGAAATCATCAGGGCAAAGGTCTTTTCCGCATTAAGCTTTCTATAGACGCCATCTTTGGTAGCTACCCAAATATCTTTACTCCTATTTAGTTTGACAGCTCGTACGTCATTTGCATCTTCACTTCTTTGACTAATTAGAAAGCCTTGATGATACTCCTGAATGAAAGGGGTATCAGTATGACTGATTTTTTCTTCCAGGTGACCTTCTTCCGCAGGTTTTTGACAATTCGTTAAGACTAGAGCAGTAAAAAACCCAATAAAATATATGCTATTCATGGCCTGAATTTCGTGTTGTTGATCTAAACATTTTCTATTGGTTTAAATGGATTGTTTGTAATTATTTTTTAACCCAACCCACAGGGAATGAGGCATATTTGATTGTTTTGTGTGGCCCTCCGTCCCGGTCTTTATGATGAAAACTATATACGGTATGAATATGTCCATCAGCTCCCTGGATAATTGCAGGATAGTGGCTTTGGGTCGCCTGATCACCGCGGTCATCATATTCAATCTTCTTTTTCCATTTCCAGGATTTACCTTCATCATCTGAGATGGCTACGGTCAGGTCGTGGCGTCCCTCTTCTGTCTCATTATAAATCATGATCCACTCTCCAGTATTTAGCGTGGTCATATCAAAACCTGCACCTGAATTGGGAATGGAGGTGTCCTTTGCTATTGACCAGGAAAATCCTCCATCCAGTGAATTGGTTAATTGCATTCTCTTAGGTGGTGGACCATTGTCACGTAAATAGGCCGCAAGACTACCGTCTTTTGAAATGGCAATTGTAGGCTGAATACCAATTCCTCCCATCACAGGGTTACTAAATTGCCAGGTCTCTCCAAAGTCATCCGTAATAGCAAAAAGAGAGCAATTAAAACCATCCGAATATAGTGGCACAATGATTCTGTCTCTGATGATTAAAGGCTTGTTTTTAGTTTGCCACCCAATGCGACGGCTTAAAGGGTACCCTAAAGAAACACTTTGTTCTTCTCCATCTATTTTTAACCGGCCACTGCGGATCATATTCTGTCCTCCAGCCAAACTGTCCATGTTACGTCTATAACCTTCCCATCTTGGCTTTAATTGACTTTGCTGTTCTACTGTAAGCTTCGACAATAATTCACCATAAAGGTATTCTTCATAAGCATCTAATTGGTTTTTCACTTCGGTCACAAAACGATCTCCTGGTTGGATCCCACGCTCTGTTTTATCACCAGGTTTGACTAAAATAATATCCTGCCAGGACCATACGGGAGCACCAGGGTTTATGTAATCTTCACTAATTCGATATTTCGGAATGGAGGTTTCCCATTGATTGGCAAGTACCGGATACCACATCAACCACAACCGGTCTTTAGTATCCATGAAGAGAACCGGGTTGATATCTGGGAATTCGGGAGTATCTGCCATTAGGAATGTTTCAGACCATATCGTATCGCCCTTTTTAAGTCGGGAACCCATGATGCGTACGTCATCTGCCCACCGTTCGCCAGAACCCTGAAACCAGGCTGAAAGCAGGTCTCCATTGGGTAATTCGACGACGGTTGGGCCATGTACATGTTCTCCCTGCAAAGGGAAAATAATTTGCGACTCCAGAGTTATAGGCAAATCTTCTTTTTTCGTGCTGCAACTCCATTGAAGCAGAATCAAAAAGAAAATACTTAGATAATAAGATAGATTTGGTCTGATCAAAATTTGTTGATTTACAGTCTAATGGATTAACCTTTTTATTTATTACTTACGCTGTTAGCTTATGAATTGAAACGTTTCATGATCTCTTTCCAATTGGTGAAAATGATTCCCTCATCCTCGAAGAACTTCTTCATTTCAGGATCTGAAAACATTTGAGATTCCCAGATTCTCTGCTGCCAGGATCCGGTGATAGTTTTTAATTGTTCAGTATCTACTGAAGGATGAAAAATAATTTCGGTAAGTCCTGGCTCAAGAGATCGTACGAGTTCCTTGAATACAGCCAATTTTTCTTCGTAGGTTTTGGCATTGGTAGGAGCACTGGTGAAATTGTCAACCTTTGGCAAGGTATAGGTTGCCATAAAATCAACTACATCATCAGTAATCGGATATCCTGCTTCGCGGAATTTGCTGACTACTTCTGGGTTAGATAGATCAATTGCATTTGCTGGAATCCCATATTCCATGGCAATACTTAGATATCGTTTCATGAATTCTGGTGATCCAAATAAAGTACCCATATGAGTATCGATGTGATCAGGACGGTATCCAAGTGCAATTGACTTTTCTATCTGCGCGCGTACTTCTTTTTCCACCTCATCGGGAGATGCATTCATCACTACCTCTTCTACACTCCTCCATAGTTTACCTTCACTATCAATCAGTCCTGGAACTTCTTCAACTGGAGAGACAGAAGGCCAACGCCAAGTCTTCCATTCGCTGGTCAATGCCAGGTGTAAGCCCATATCTATTTCTGGATGTTCGATTGCCCACGCAATAATTTCTTCAAAATTAGGACAGGGAGGCATGGCTGCTGCTGATTGAATATCGCCAGCTAATAAGTATTTTTTTGCGGCAATGTTGGCTTCTGGACACATGCCGATGTCATCTGCATGAAGCATAATGACTTTTTTTCCAGCGGGATAACCCAATCTTTCAGCCCAGTTGGCAGGAGCTTCCGTCGCGTTGTCAGCTTGCTGATCATTATTGGTTTGTGTTTGTTGGCTGCATGATGTTATCATGAACAAAGCGCTAAATAACAGTGAGTAGAATAGTTTGATTTGCATGGTGTTTTTTATATAATACTGATAAAACCCTAATTTTTACTACCGGAAATTCTGAAATAATTGGCCAGGTCTATATAAATCCAATCATCATTCTCTTTTAATTTATAATAAAATCTTAATCTTTCATTGCCTTGCTGTTCTACAAAATCGATTGAAATAGGATGAAATCCCTTTTTAAGGGCGACAGCTCCTGTGTTACCAATTTTATTGAACCCGTCTGTATTGGTTCCACTAGTTCCATCGATGCAAATAATTTCATCGTGAATTTTGAACTGTGCCATATCGTCTGCCTGACTTCTAAAATGATATAAGCCATCTTCAGGAATTTCAATGAATCCAGTGTACCTCAGGCCAAAATTATTTTTATCACCGGAGGCCAGATCGCTGACTGTGAAGTCTTTGGCAACTCCTTCCTTATCTGAGGACAGTGTTTCAAAATCAGGAATGTCATTCCAATAGCCGTTATACCGTGCGTAATTAAGCCCAATAACTGGTTTTTTGACTTTCACTCCCTTTTTTAATGGCGTCTTCTCATATTTTTTGAGTGATTTTTCCGTGAACTCATTTTTATCATTCCTCAGTCGAGCTTCCAGTGTAGTCGTTTGGTCAAGTACAAACGTTTTTAATGAGGGATCGGCTTTTTCATTACTTATTGTTATTTCTGTATTCAACAATGCTAGTGGTTGATCAAAGTTAACCTCAGTTGAAGTGATGAATTTTGTTGTTTGAGGTGAAAAATAATCGGCAGGGCTTCTCTCAATAGGGAAGTCCATATTTCCATCAAGGAAGAAGTCCTTAAATGCTTCGGTATCATAGCTTAACTTCCAGTAAAATTTCAGGAATCCCAGATTTTCATACCTGGTTGGTTCCTGAGCTTTGACAGAGATTTCCAGTATTTTTTCTTCACCCGGATTGATTTTCAGGGACTGTATAGACGGGTTCATATCTACCTCATGGTGATGCTGAAAAGTCAATTCAACGTTTAATGGTACATCACTTGTATTGTTAAATTTTATGTATCCTGTTCCGTGTTCAAACATATTACCTTCATTGGCAAGGAATAGAAATTTGAAATGGGTATTGCTCAACATGCTTCTGGCCATAGCTGCAGTCTTTTCATTAGAGATGTCATGAGCAAGTATTCCATCAAGCCTCAAATTCGCCATGATTGGACCTTCATCACTCATGGTTACCCAAACGAAATGATCAAATTCCCCAAATAGATTTCCACGCAATTGGCTGCCTCCTCCGGTGGTGGCTAACACATAATAATTGGCATTATTTCGTTCGATATACTGGTATTTATGTTCATGACCTGCCAGTACAGTATGTTTTCTTTGAGACAATACTTTTTCTACCTTCTCAAACCTTCCTTCTGTGTCATATTTCCAGATAGGGTGATGCATCAAAACGAATGTCCACCTGACATCAGGATTTTTCTCAAGTGTTTCTATCGCAAAAGAAGTTTGTGCTTCGGTTAAGCTGTGATCATCATCATCATTTGAATCTAAAATTATGAACAAGACCTCTTTATACTTAAAAGAGTAATAACGTTTCCCATAACGCTTTTCCCATTCTTTTTGCATGACAAGGTTGGTGATGTCGTGGTTTCCCGGAAGGTAAAAGAACGGGACGTTAAGTTTGTCAATTTTGGTCTCGAAGTCTTCCCATTCTCTCCTGATTTGCATGGTGTCCTGAGTATATCCCTGAATCAGGTCTCCAACACTTAAGACAAATTCTGGCATCATCAGGTTGAGTTTTTCTATCCCGATTTCAAAAACCCCTGGTCGCATACCTCCGGTATTATCAGTAACAATGGCAAACTGAAAGTTTTCAGGGTCATTGTAGAATTCCAAGTCGGTCCATGGTTTTAATTCAGTATCTACCTCTGTCTTAAAAAACGCCTTTTGCTGAGCGAATAAGGGAGATGCAAACAGGCCCATGAGAACCATTGACAAGCAGGTGATTTTCGGGAAATTATAACGCATAATCAGTGAGGGTTTAATTGACATTCATTATTGGAATTATTCCTTCCAAAACATATTTAAATTTATTTCGACTTGTCTATGGTAAACGCATCTGAAATTTCGCCCGCCTTGTTGAAAGACCTGTAAATCATTTTGTCACCGACAATAGAAATGTGCTGATAAAACTGCCCGTTTTTGTACCTAACCTCAGCGTAAGGCTCTTCTCCAATGTCATTGTGATTGCTATCAATACCAATAGAAGTGATATAAACAGTTCCTTTATCAAAGCCATCAACTACTTGACCATTATTCATCGGCTTTGACCTCATGTAATAATGTATGTGTCCTGCCATTACCATATCCACATGATATTGATCAAACAGGGTACACCAGGCATCCTGAATATCAGGATAGGGTTCTTCAAAATTATAAGGGGCAAAATGAAACATAGCAAATTTCCATTTGGCTTTTGACGACTTTAGCTTCTCCTCAATCCATGCGGATTGGGCTTCTGTTGGATGGGTAGAATCGATCATCAGATATAAGGCGTTCCCGTATTCAAAGGCATAGGTACTTTCCGGGTGAACTTCAGGAGGAGCATCTTTTGGCAGGTCAAACAACTCATAATACATCCAGGCACCTAAGCCATCTTGTCTGTCATGATTTCCCGGTACAGGCATGAATGGTTTTTTAGCAAATACATTGTCCGAATAGCCAAAAAGGTCATCCCATTCACTTCTGTAAAGTCCCGTGGTTACCAGATCACCGGCAACAGAGTAGAAAGCAACTTCAGGGTGTAGTTGATCCGCTTGTTGGATTAGGTCACCCCATAGCTTGGAGTGATGTGAATCTCCTGTCCATATAAATGAAAATTCATCCAGTTGTTCAGGTGGGGTCATGAAAGCATTTACTTCAGACCAGGTATTTTGTTCCTTTGAGCCCGCTATGTATTCAAATGTTTCCCCGTCTTTTAGTGTATTCAACTGAGCAGTAAACCGATGAATGTATCGATCACTATAAAGCATGCGATCCTCCATTTCAAACTTATCTGCAGCAACTGTCAACGTATCGTTACTGCCTTTCATCCAATATTTAACTACCCCATCCTGGATCGTAGTATTGGTTCTCCATTGTATAGATACGGAATGTCTGGGGTCATCACTCCAGGTGAGCATCAATTGATCAGGTTGTGGGCCGGAAGGGAAATTGGTATTTCTGAATGCACCTTTTACGTGAGCTTCTCTTGCCCTGCCACGAACCGTGGTAAATAATACTTGCCCCTCCAGCTCATTCGGAAATTCCTGTATTAATAAAGTGGACCAGTCATGGTAAGTAAATGCTCCTTTTTTCAATTTCGTTATAGGATATTTACCAGGATAGTGATCTGATATGAGTAATTTTTCTTCTGTGTTACTTGGACCTACGGCTATAAAATATACCGTTCGGTGCATGTCAAATCCGTTGATCCCAAGGTTGACCCATCCCGCATCAAAATCTTTCTGCCAGATCTCGTATGTGTACACATCATTTTTAAGGATCTTATCAGTTTTGACAAAACCAGCCTTTTCCATCCAAAATGGAACCTCGGGTTGGTTGACGCTTCTCATGAGCGAAACGGTTACCGGAACATTTACCTTAAAGTATTGATATTGGGTAGCCAGGGTGTGCTTTTCTTCTGGCGATAAATAGTCCAGCATAAATGCCTCATCAAGCGTATTGAATTGATCGCTCGGTACATCCTGATACAACCTGGTGATCACATCATCCATTACATTTTTAACTGTCTTTTTAGAAGATGATTTATCTGGTGAGCTACATGAAAAACCGATGATTCCAACCAGTAACGTACTTATGAAGAACTGATGATAAGATTTCAGCATGCTATGGGTGAATGTTTCGGTTCTTTAAAGCTTTGATTAGTAATTCAGGCTGATCTGTCTGGAATACGTTGGCACCATATCTAAGTAAGTTGTCAAGCGCTTCACTTTCATTCCCGGAGGCGATCAATGCGTCCGTCTCTCCCAGGGCATTGATCCAGACACGTGCATTATTTTCTTTTATTAGGTTGACGACGTTTTGATCATAAAAGGAAAAGTCAATATGCACGATTTCCGGCTGGAACCGCTGGATGGCTGAGTCTGCCATGGCAAAGGAGTACGCCCGGGGCATCAGCATAAATTCATTATCAATAGATTTTACATATTGCAATGCTTCGTAGTCATTATCAAACCAAAATACCTGATCCTCACATTTAAGCGCTTTTATCACCTTTATGATTTCATCGAGCCCATCCGTCTTGATATCGATGTCTACAAGCGCCTTTCCTTTGGTAAGCTTTAAGGCTTCTTTAAACGTGGGGATTCTTTGATTAGTAGTATCTCCCAGGTGAATGAGCCTGAGTTTTTTAAGTTGCTTATAAGTATAATCCGAAGGATCTCCAGTGCCGGTAGTTGTTCGATCAATGGTTCGATCATGCATGAGTATCGGCACACCATCTTTTGTGACTTTCACATCTAATTCCACAATGTCAACTCCGATAGCAATTGCTTCCTTAATCGCTGGAATAGAATTTTCAGGATGTACCAGGTGCGCTGCGCGATGGGCAGCTACCAGTACATTTTTTGAATCAGCATCTAAAAAATCAGCTCTAATGTCATCTACGGATCGCTGAGCAAATACAAATGAAACGTAGATACAAAAAGTAAAGGCAAGCAATGATTTCTTCACTGATATAATTTTATAAAGAGTTATCAATTGGCTTCAAGGATGCGCTCTTCCATTTCAGGAATTTTGTTAACAAGCTTGTTGGGCGCACTATCGCTTTTGATTAGATCGAAAGCATCATAAAGTTCCCCAGTTGCAGTATATGCACCGTAGGTCAAAGTATTTCCTTCAATGGTGATAATCTGGAAAAGTTGAGTATTTCCGGCTCTTCTATCCATCCACGGGTCATCTGAGACATCATACATTTTAGGGCCACTCACAGAAACCACGTACATAGTTCCTGATGATTTGTCTTGTACCTGATTTCCTGTGGGCACATTACTGACCATTCCTCTACCGTAAGCATGGTCATGTCCCTGTAAAATAATATCTACTTTGTGCTTATCGAAGACAGGCTTAAAAGCCTCTCTAAATTCTACATTATCCCGATTTGGTTTAGTAGAGAATATTGGATAATGAAAGGTGATCGCTGTCCATTTTCGAGGATCATTGGTGAGGATTGAGTCCAGCCATTCCAATTGAGCTTGCTTAAAGTCAGGATTCTCATCAATTTGTTCACCGTCAAGAGATACTACTTTTAGGTTCGGGTAGTTCACCTGATAGCAAACCTCATCTAATCCTTCAGGTCCGTTTTTTGGAAGGTTAAACTGTTTCTTCCATTGAGGGGAAAGCACAACATCGTGGTATTCATGATTCCCTGGTGTCATTACACTGGGTACCATGGCGTGAATAAAAGAACCAGCGTAAAACCAGTCTCCCCACTCAATATCCCGATCCCATCGGTTAATCAAGTCACCTGCATGCAACATAAAGTCTACTTCAGGAAGGGATCCATATGCTTTACGAATGACCCTCGACCACATAGATTTCACATTATTTTGTGCATCACCAAAGTAGATAAATGATAGTTTTTCTTCTGGTTTTGGCATTTTTATTTGAAACCATTCGCTCCATCCTCGTTCAGATCCTACACGATAGACATATTTCTCACCAGGTTGAAGTCCATCTATGATAGCAGAATGATAGTTGGCAGATACTTCAGGATCATTTTCTGGCTTGTGAGTCAGTAATTCCCATTCGGCCTGAATGGCTCGTGTGTTATTGATGAATTCAGGTCCATGAGTAGCAGCTGCCACTTCAACGACAGATTCCTTCACTGTTTCATCAGTTCTCCAATTAACCGCAATAGAGGTGGTTGGATCGACTGTAAGGTTAGCAATAATTCTGTCTGGTACTGGCGTAGGAAACAATCCTGGATAGGCGATGTATGTTGAATCCGGCTTATGGACAAATACGATCTCCTTACCACTCTGGGTGCTGCAACCGGATGCTAAGGTGATAGTGATGATTATGCCAAGTACTAGTCTGGTCAGTTTACTCATAATTGATGTCTTTGATTTAATATTTTGTATCATTTCAGGGTAATTCATTCATTTTCCTTTAATACTTACAAAAAAACAATTCATACCCCTATATTCAAGGGTATCTTAGTTAAAAATAGGCTAATAATTCGGAGGAATAAATAGTAATGACTAAAATGGCTGTTGATTTCATTAAATTGAGTAGTACTTAATGGTCAATTTATAGTACTGAAAGTATATCAATAGGATCGCGTAAACCATTCAATCGAGCGACCTCCTAGCATGCTAAAATGAAGGCCTATATTCTTTTCATAATAACCCCCAAAATGAAGAAATCATTTTATCTGACTGTATTGTTTTTCTGTTTCACTTTGGCAATTTCTGCACAAGGGCTAAAAGTAGGTGCTGCACTTCGAGTCATCACTCCTGACCCCTTGATACCTGTATCAGGAGGTGTCGGAACTCCAAGCCCAGCAGGGCAAAAGAAGGGGAACCTTTTTGTAAGGGCCATGGTACTGGAAAAGGATGGGGTTAGGGTAGCCATCGTAGGAATTGATAATCTTGGCTGGCCGGCAATACTTGGAGATAAGTCTCGAACCCTTATTAAGGGTATCCCTCCTGAAAACATCATGATTGGTTCGACCCATACACACAGTGCACCGGATGCCTATGGATTCCCTAATGAAAAAGGTGAAGTACTGGCTGATTTCGAATACCTCGGTTGGTGCGTAGAGCAAATAGCAGATGCGGTCAATGAGGCAGTTAAAAATCTAGAACCTGCTGCACTTAAGATAGCAGTAGGAGAAGCCAAAGGGAAGATTGCCTACAATTATTATGCTCCTCAGCTTTATGATCCCCGATGTGGTGTGATACAGGCTTTTGGTACCTCAGGGAAGAATAAGGGAAAAGTGATAGCAACACTTGTCAACTATGCGGTTCACCCGGAGGTGATTGGATCGGATCGAGGCATTTTATCTCCTGACCTTTGCGGTCCCTTATATAGTCGCATTGAGTCTAAGGTAGGCGGCATAGCCATCTTTATGAATGGCGCTCAAGGTGGTATGGTGACAGCGGATAACCGAAGACCGGAGGGTGAGGAAGCTAACGATTGGAATGAATGTAAGCGCATTGGAGAATTATTAGCTGATCAGGCCTTAACCATTGTTGAGAATGCAGCCATGCAGAAAAATCCCACACTCTATGTAGCGTCTAAAAAAATAAGTCTCCCGGTTACCTCTGAATTGATGCGATTACTCGTAGATAATTCACCCATGAAACAAAATGTTTCAGACGACTACATGCTTGAAACCACGGTCAACCTGGTAAATATTGGATCTGCGCAAATTCTCACAATTCCCGGAGAGGCACTTCCAAATATTGGCTATTACCTCAAAAGAAATATGAATACTGATCATCCATTTTTATTCGGACTGACAAATGATGCCTTTGGCTATATCCTCACGAAAGAAGATTTTAATAGTTTTAAGCGCTATGAATATGTCAGCAGAACCAGTTTAGGTGAACAGACAGGTTTTATATATACCAAAGAAGCACTCCAATTAGTCCAGGATAATCCAGGAGCAGAAAAACCTTAATTTTTAAAAATTCTTAAATCAGAAATGAATAAATTCTATTTTCTAATTGTCATAGTCATAGCACTTTTTTTTTCTTGTGAGGCTAAAAAAGAGGTTGAAAAAGAAGTCCCCCTCAATGCCGAAACTGCCTTGTATCACTACCTGAATAACAACGATAAAACCTACAGCTGGGAGCTCAAGGAAAAGTATCAGGTAGAAAATCAGTCAGTAACTGCTTATGATCTAAAGCTTACTTCCCAACAGTGGAGAGAGCATGTCTGGACGCATCAATTGACTATTCTGGTACCAGAGGAGGTTACACATAAAGAGAGTCTATTGTTTGTCACAGGTGGCAGCAATAAGGAAGGTAATCCAAATTTTAAAGGACATGGTGAGGAAGACACTCAAGGTATGTCTATTTTGGCTACTAAAAACAGTTCGATTGTAGCAATTATTCGTCAAACGCCAAATCAACCACTTTATGATGGTTTGGTTGAAGATCAGTTGATTTCATTCACCTTACATAATTTTAAAAACGATGGTGATTTTACTTGGCCATTACTTTTCCCAATGGTAAAAACTGCAATAAAGGCCATGGATGCCATTCAAGATTTCTCTAAAAAGGAGATTGGAAAGGATATTAGCCAATTTGTGGTTTCTGGAGGGTCTAAACGAGGATGGACGACCTGGTTAACAGGAGCGACTGATGATCGCGTGATGGCTATTGCACCTATGGTGATTGATGTACTCAACATGCCCGTCAGTCTTGACTATCAGGTGGAAGTATGGAAAGAATACAGCATACAAATTGAGGATTATGTAAAATTAGAGATTCCTCAAACAGCCAGCACACCAGAAGGAAACAGGATCAGCCAAATGGTAGACCCTTATTCATATCGAAAAAGTCTGACCATGCCCAAGATGCTGATAATCGGAACCATCGATGAATACTGGCCTGTTGATGCAATCAAGAATTATATAGATAGCATCCCTGGCAAAAATCTTATTGAATACATTCCTAATGCAGGTCATGGTCTTGGTGATCGTGTTCAGGCGAATCAAGCACTTAGTTCCTTTTATGCCATGACTATCAATGGCATGAAGTACCCGGAATGTGGTTGGAAGGTAAATGAAAGTGTAAAAAGCGTAACAATAACTGCTACAGCATCTTCCGATCAGTTGATAGGTGCATCCCTATGGTATGCGGATTCAGAAGAAGACAGAGATTTCAGAGATGAAGAATGGAAGCGCATCGATTTGGATGCGAAAGGCGTTCCCACTGTTGATGCCGTGGTTGACTATCCTGGAGCAGGGTACAAAGCCTTTTACATAGATTTAAAATACGTCGACCCTAATGGAGAAGCATATGTTACAAGTACCCGAATGTTTGTAGTTGATACTTCTCAAATTTTGTAGTGCATGATTAGATATATAGTTAGTCTCTCTGTAATTTTTTTGATGTTCATGGTGAGTTCATGTATATCCAAAGAAGAACTACCAGTAGTAAAGTATTATGAATACGACCTTGAGATTCCGCTAGAGGACAGTGTGGGTGTTGCGGATACCACTGATATGGCCCTGTTATATGCGGTAACTTTTAAAAGTGTGCATAACAAGCAAGTATCTGGAATACTTACCATACCAAAAGCAGTAAATAGGCCCATACCTGTGATTATTTTGCTTCATGGTCTTGGCGATAGAAAGACGGTAGATTATATCGAGGCGGGTCATCAGTATTTTGTCAATAGCGGATTTGCAGTTTTTCGCATTGATGTAGATGAGCATGGTGATCGAAAAGTACATGACTATGACTATAGTCTCACCAAAGGATATCGATATTGGAGCAGAGATATTATTTCTCAAACAGTATTTGATTTGCGGAGGTCTATTGATTTCCTAAAGACAAGACCTGAGATAGATGGTGAAAGAATTGGATTTTTTGGAATCAGCCTTGGAGGAATTATCGGGACTGTCTTTTCAGGCGTAGATGAGCGTGTAAAAGTGCCGATTATCACGTTGGCCGGAGGCAACCTTACGTTGATGTTCGGAATGGATGCCCTTTCAGAGGAGACAAGAGATTTCTTTGGCATAATTGATCCGATCAATTTTGTAGAGAAAATTTCGCCCAGACCTTTATTAATGATTAATTCAGAAAATGATGAAGTAATCGCTCCGATTACCAGCAAGATGCTTTATCAAAAGGCAGACGAACCAAAAGAGATTATCTGGTATCCTTCAAGACACCGGGACCTACCTATTGGAGAGGCCTATCCCGCAGCCATTGAATGGTATCAAAAGTATCTTTAAATTAAAGGTTAGATGAAAGTCTCCCTGATACGTTTGATTTGTATCATTGGCCTGACAATTCCCAAAGTCACCAATGCACAATTTCCGGATCCAAAAAATGGTGATACCTATGTGATTGCACACCGGGGAGTGCATAATGGTATTCCGGAGAACTCACTTCCTGCCTATCAAAAAGCCATTGATCTTGGGTGTGATTTTGTGGAGATAGATATAAGAACAACCAAAGATGGAGCGTTGGTGAGTGTCCACAATAACACCGTTGATGCCTATGTTGAAGGCCAATATGGTAAAGTGAAAGATTTGACTTTGGCAGAGTTAAAGGCCCTTGATATCGGGGATAGGGTCGGAGCAGAATGGAAGGGTACTAGTATACCTACCCTTGAAGAGATTCTTAAATTATGTCAGGGTAAAATAGGCATTTACCTTGACCTGAAAGCAGCAGATCCAGATGTGATTATACCTCTGCTAAGGAAATATGAAATGGCAGACAGAGTTGTATGGTTTCTTTATGGATTGGACAGGAAAAATATTCAGAAAATTAATAATAAATGTTCGGAGTGCTTTCCGATGCCAGACCCTGGGCCTGAGAAGAATTTAAAAAAGCTGCTGAATAGGTATGATTTTGAGATGATTGGCAGTGGAATGCGGAATTATACGAAAACATTTGGAGAGCGCGCACACAATAGAGGGGCGATGGTTTTTGTAGATGATAGTGAGAACGACCTGGAAACGCTGAAGAAAGAATGGCATACCATGCTGGAATGGAAAGCGGATGGGATTCAGACGGATCAACCAGCGGAATTAATTCAAATGCTTAAAGCAAGGATGTAATAAATCATGAAGCTGTTTAAAAAAACCATAAAAATTCTGTTGTATTCACTGGGTGGAATATTTTCCCTTTTTGTACTCATCATACTTTTCAAGATTTCACCAGCGCTTTGGAACCGCTGGGTTACCTATCCTGCGCTTGAAGAATCAAGGGCGTCCCTTTGGAAGAAATACAAGGAACCACCTCAGGTTATTCCATTAGATTTATTTCGAGGTGTGGTCCATTCGCATACCTTTTGGTCTCACGATAGCCGGGGGTTGTTACCTGAAATACTTGATGGAGCAAAAAAAGCTGAACTCCAATTCATATTTAATTCAGATCATAAGCGTCATCAACTGGATTCTTTTCCAAGAGGTTATCAGGGTATTTATGATGGTATTATTATTGAATCTGGTACTGAACATAGTTCTGGCCTGATGATCAGCCCTTTTGATACGACTATTGTCGACTGGAACAGGCCCGAACCCGAAGTGATTCATGAGATAGTTGAAAATGATGGGTTGGCCATTTATGTGCATTCGGAAGACGAACATGACTGGGAGAACCCTGACTATCAGGCAATGGAAATCTATAATATCCACACAGATATGAAGGATGAAGACGGACTATTGCCCATTCTACTTAATAGCATTTTCAATGGCAAGAAATATACACACTGGGGATTTAGGGAACTTTATGATGAGCAAAATGAGATATTAGCCAATTGGGATCAGCTAAATCAGAAACGTAGAATTGTAGGTGTGGCTGGTGTAGATGCCCATAACAATCAAAGTTTCAGAGCCCGATTTCTGGAGGAAGGAAAAATTGAATGGGTGGGACCTAATGCGGATACCCTGGTAATTCGGGAACCCAACTGGTTTGATAAATTACTCATGAGAGAGCCTGACAAGTATGGATGGGCCTTTAAATGGGAGATGGATCCCTATTTTAATTCTTACAATCATGCCAATAACTATGTATACTGTGATACTTTCACTAATGTGAATATTAGAGACCATATCAAGTTGGGACATGTTTATGTATCGTTTGAGAGCCTGGCAAAAGGAGAGGGCTTCCAGTATTTCGCCGTTAATCAGGCGGATAGCATTACTGCTATTTTAGGAGATTCTGTAAAACTGGAAGCAGTAAACAAGCTCAAAGTGATTTCACCCTTACCCGTAAAATTTCAGCTCTTTCAGGATGGAGAAATTATCGATGAGTCAGAAGAGGATTATGTGTATGATCAGGTAATCCAAAGTCAGGGTAATTACCGCATGGTGGCGCGAATAAAACTGCAAGATGACTGGATCCCATGGATCTACACTAATCCAATCTACATCTACTAAAGAAAGTATGAAGTTTTTATTAAAGACATTAAAGGTACTACTGATCACTAGTTTGGTTCTTGGTGTTATCTTTTATTTCTATATCGCTTATCCATTTTGGGGTTATCCCTTTAATGCCCAGCGACATGAGCATTTACCATTGACCCCTGCCTGGGCTTTGGAATGTTGGCTTTGGGAAGATGATGTGAATACAGCAGCATTTGTTGATGAACTATTAACCGGATATCGAGAACATGATATTCCGGTTCGAACCATTTTGATAGATAGTCCATGGGGTTACCGATACAATGATTTCAACACAGATACAACGATTTATCCAAACCACAAGGAATGGTTTTTAGGGCTACAGGATCAGGGTTACCGGGTCGTGTTGTGGATGACGACCATGGTAAACAGTTTTAACAAAGACCTGAACCTGAAAGAAGATCCAGATTGGTTCAATGAGGTAAAGGATAACGGTTACCTGGTTGCAGGTGGCGAAGAGAATAAATGGTGGAAAGGTAGAGGAGGTTTTATCGACTACACGAATCCCGAGGCGATGGAATGGTGGCATGGCCTGCAGCAGGAAGTGTTTGACCTTGGGCTCGATGGTTGGAAGCTGGATGGTACCGCTACACTTTTCTGGAAAAATCTTGGCTCTATACCCTTCTTCTACAAAAACACGTCAGAAGGGTTAATGACTACCCGGACCTATATGGATCATTATTACCGCGATGAGTACCAACATGGGCTATCACAAAATCCTGAGTTTGTTACCTTATCCCGATCCATGGATCGAGGCTTTCATCCTGAGGGATTTGCGCCATTCGATGCTTCTCCAGTAAACTGGGTGGGGGATCAGGAGCATAAATGGGTGACAGAAGAGATGCTACAGGAAAATGAAGCTGAAAAAGTGGACATTGCTTTGGAAGGGATCCAGGGGTTTGAATCTGCAATCACCAGTATACTTAACAGTGCTGAACTAGGATATAATATCATAGGCTCAGATATCGCGGGCTTTTCTGGTGGCACCATTCCTCCGAGGTTATATATTCGTTGGACCCAATTTGCTGCTTTCAATGGACTGTTCCTGAACGGTGGTCATGGTGAAAGGAGGCTCTGGGAAAGAAGTCAACAGGAGCTTGAAGTTATCAGAGAATATTCCTGGCTTCATACGGAACTGATACCCTATATGTATCATTATGTGGTCACCGCGCATGAGGGAGGCAAAGTTCTGATGAAGCCAATGGATGGAAAATACCATTATATGTTTGGTGAAAATTTACTGGTGGCTCCAATCTATAAAGATGAGTTGGTGAATAAAGTGAAACTTCCTGAAGGCAAATGGAGATATTGGTTTGATGATACCAAAATAATGGAAGGTCCGGTCGATTTTGAACAGGAGTTTCCGTTAGATGAATTCCCGGTATTCATCAAGGAGGGTTCGATCATTCCAATGGACATAAAAAGAAGCTATACCGGGATCGGGGATTCTACAGATACTGATTTTTTAACCGTATTGATATACCCAGACCTGGAATCCGCCAGTTTTGAGGTTTTCAGAGAGAAGGAAGCAAGCACCACCCTGGCATATCAACAGGAAGCGGCGGGATTGTCAGTGATGCTCTCTGGTTTACAAACGCCACATATACTTCAGGTTACTACAGAAAGCAAGCCTGCTGAGATCAGGTTGGATGGACGTAATTTGATTGAGGGTGAAAACTATACCTATGATCAGGAGATGAAAAAATTAAAGATCAAAACATCTTCCTATACAACAGGGAAATACATCATAAGCTATTAATGCCTTGAAATTTACATTTATCATACCTATTTATTTATTAGTGAGCCATTTGGTTTTTGCACAATCAACCACTCGGGGAAATGCAAAGTCAGTGATTATTACGCCTCCGCTAGAATTAAAGTATACACTTGGAGGATATGGAGCCCGGATGAGTAAGCCAGCGGAGGGCATACATGATGACATCAAAGCAAAAGCGTTGGTGTTGGATGATGGCAAGAAAAAAATGGCAGTTGTGACTATGGACATTGTCGGGTTCCCTCCAAATGTCAGGCCCTTGGTGGCTCAAAGGTTAGCTGGGACTGGATGGACGTTGGACAATATTCTATTGTTGCCAAGCCATTCTCATTCGAGTTTGGAGATGTCCGCTATCAACAATAAGAACGTTTTTGGAATGCCGGCGATAGGTATATTTCAGCCGAAATTGTTGGCTTTTGTCGTGAAGGAATTGGCAAAACTTATCAAAGAGACAGATCAGGGTCTCGTACCCCTAAAAGTAGGAACCGGACAGGTAATTCTGGAAGGGCTTAATCGAAACCGAAGAGGAGATGAGACCATTGATAAGGAGTTGACGGTTACCCGAATTGATAAAATGGACGGAAAACCACTGGCGGTGTTAGTTAATTGGACTGCTCACCCTACCATCATGGATGAACATGACATGTGGGTTTCCGGTGGTTGGCCAGGTTATCTTCAGCGAGAGCTAGAAGACTGGATTGGGGAAGATGTGGTGGCTATGTATTACAATGGTGCGGAAGGAGACCAGTCGGTAGTTACCAGTATGGGAAATAGTCACTATGAAAGAGCGGAATACTATGGAAGAAGAATAGCTAAGGAAACACTAGACCTATATCGTAAAATTGAGGTTTCTAAGGAAGTTTCTTTTAACTTCAATAGTCAAAAAATAGCATTACCTCCCAGGGTACCACATCCCTCTTTTATGGAAACGGGCGGAGAAGAGTATCAACTGAGTGAAGAAAAAGTACAGGTACTTTTAAATCAACTTTTTCCAGCTACCACATACATTACAGCCTTTAGTTTGGGGGAATTAATGATTGTAGGTGCGCCTGGAGAAATGATTGCTGAGCTTGGAGTTAGCATTAAGGCAAGTCTTAAAGATCAGGGATTCAAGTATCCCGTCATTGGGGGACTGGCCAATGAATGGATCAGTTATATTTTAACCGAAAGTGAATATAAACAGGGGGGGTATGAAACCAGTGTCAGCTTTTATGGTCCAACATTGGGTGAGGAAGTACAAAGAGAAATGTTACGAACAGCAAACCTATTAAAAGATTAAGATGATACGATTCTTAAAGTGGATATTTGGGATTATCGGAGTATTTCTACTCCTTATCCTACTATCAATTGGAGGTTTTTGGTGGAGTTACAGAAGTTTTGTTGATGTAGAGCGAGTAAAAGTGCCCGAAACGGTTGTCTCAGAATATCCATCAGCAGCTAAAGTAAATCCATTTATCGGTACCGGAGGTGTTCCCTGGACTTGTGCTTATAATTTCCCTGGAGCATCACTTCCATTTGGTGTCATGCGACTCAGCCCTGAAACAGTGTCGATGATCAATAGTTCAACGGGATTAAATACCTCCGGCTACTTTTATGGTGACAACAAGATCATTGGCTTCTCTCACACTAGGTTGGTAGGAACAGGGGCAACGGATGGTGGACATTTCCTGGTTCAGCCGATTAGTGATCTCAAGCGTTCAAATGAGACTCCTGAAGTTCGTTATACATATTCGCATGAAAATGAGATGGCGTATCCGGGTTATTATCGACTGGATCTTCCAAAAGAGAGTATCCGTGTTGAATTGACGGCCACTGAAAGGGTGGGCATCCACAGATACCATTTTTCAGACGTAGAAAAAAGTGGATTGTTGTTTGATATCACGCATGCTTTGGGCGATAAGCGAAGTGAGGAGGGGCATCTACGGATGATAAACAGCCAGATGATAGAAGGGCATGTAAGAACCTTCGGGAGTTTTGGAAGTAGATATGGAGGGACCAAAGTCTATTTTGCTGCACAGTTTTCTCAGCCGATTCAAAATAATACGACATGGCAGAATCAGGCTGAGGTTTATGTAACTAATGAAATTAATGGTGATAAAATCACTATGTATTTCAGCTTCGATACGGAGGTCATTGAGCTAAAGCTAGCCATCTCACACGTAAGCACAGAAAATGCCTGGGAGAATCTGGCTGCTGAGGTTGGAGAAAAGACATTTGATGAGGTGGTTGCCGAAGCTACCAAAAGATGGGATGATCAGCTATCGGTAATTGATATCTCGGGTGGAACAAATGACCAACAGACCGTCTTTTACACCGCACTTTACCGGTCTTTCCAAATGCCAACAGTTTTTAATGATGTAAATGGAGAATATATGGGATTTGACAAACAGGTACATCAGGCAGACAGCTTTAGCTACTATACAGATTTGTCCATCTGGGACACCTTCAGAACTGTCCATCCACTCTATAACCTGGTAGCCAGGAAGGATCAGAGAGACATGATTATTTCGTTAACAAAGATGGCTGAACAAGGTGGTTGGCTGCCTCGGTGGCCCTCGGGATATGGATACAGCAATTCCATGTTGGGAACTGCCTCAGATATCGTCATTTCAGAAGCCTATCAAAAAGGAATTCGGGATTTTGACGTTGATTTTGCCTATCAGAACATGAAAGAGATCGCCTTAAACCCGATGCCAAAAGGATCGCCTTTCTCAGGAAGGGAAGGAAATGAGAGTTGCAGGATGTACGGCTATTGCCCGGCTGATTCGATGGATGAGGCAGTCTCCAGAAGCCTCGAATTTGCCTGGTCGGATTATGCCATTGGCCTTTTGGCAAAAGAATTGGGACATGTTGAAGATGCTAAACTGTTTGATGAGCTTTCTTTGGATTATAGAAATGTCTGGAACCCTGAGACACAATTTTTCCACCCCAGAAATGCAGATGGAGAATTCGTGGAGGCCTTTAAACCACTACTTCTGACCTACGTGGATGGTGACAAGAAGTACACCAATGATTATGTTGAAGGAAGTGCTATGCAATGGAGATGGGCACCGTTTTTCGATGCAAAAGGGTTAATTGACTTATTTAAAAGCAAGGAATATTTCATTGAGGAGCTCAATAACTTTTTTGCACAATCAGATCCTGAAATAGGTCATTGGTATCCGGGTTCTTATTACTGGCATGGCAATGAACCCGATATTCATTCACCTTACTTATTCAATTATGTTGGTCGACCTGATCTTACACAGAAATGGGTTCGTTGGGTGCTGGACAACAAATACACCAACCGATATGATGGGTTGGATGGGAATGATGATGCGGCCACATTAAGCGCCTGGTTTATCTTTAGTTCACTTGGGTTTTACCCGGTAGCTGGTACTGATATCTATCAGCTGGGGGCACCTTTATTTGAAAAGGCAACAATTAATCTAGGCAACTCAAAGTTCAAGATCCTTACCAAAAATTATGCTCCGGAAAATATTTATGTTAAAAGTATTATGTTGAATGGTTTAACGCTTAATCGAACCTGGGTTAAACATGAGGAAATTGCTAATGGCGGTACGCTTGTTTTTGAAATGAGTGAGGAACCCCATATTAAATAATTGAAATTAAATACTAACTAATCATGATGAAGGTGCTTGTTATTCTACTTACTTTTTTCACCATTTTGGGATGTAATACGGATACTACAGATCAGGATCGTCCCCTTAAAGCTCCGAAAGGTTACATGAATGAGACATTCTTGAAGATTGCTTATGGCCTTAACATGTTGGATTTATTAGATGCAGAACCACCCGTGCCGGACAACATTGAGGCATTTAAAGATATTACCTACAAAAACATTGATGATAATAACTTACAACTTGATATCTATAAGCAGAAAGGGCTGGAGGGACCGGCCCCAGCTATGATTTTTGTTCATGGAGGGTCATGGAAAAAGGGTAAGCGACAAGACTATCTGCCTTACCTGATTGACTATGCAAAGAAAGGCTATGTGACCATTACGGTTTCTTATAGACTTTCGCCAGTAGCCAAATTTCCGGCCGCAGCACAGGATGTAAATTGTGGAATAAAATGGGTCAAAGAACATGCCATGGAATATGGTATTGACCCGGAACGTATTGCGCTGGTAGGAGGGTCTGCCGGTGGGCATCTTTCCTTGTTGCTTGGGTATGGCGGTGATGAGCCTGTCTTTAATCAGGACTGTGAGCTGTCGTCTGTGAGCAGTAAGGTAAAAGTTGTTGTGGATTTTTATGGACCTGTAGATATGACGACGCCTTATGCCATTTCTACAGAGCAGGTTCAGGGTTTCCTTGGAACAACTTATGACAAGAATCCTGAGGTGTATGAATTGGCTTCTCCGAGTACGTTTATTACTCCTGATGATCCGCCTACGCTGATCTTTCAAGGCACGATTGATTCCTTGGTGCCAGTTAGTCAATCGGACTCTCTTGATAGCTGGTTACAGCAAGCGGGTGTTCCAAGAGATTATCACAGACTCAAAGGTTGGCCGCATAGCATGGATGTATCCAGAGAGGTCAATGAATATTGCCAGTTTTATATCGACAGGTTTTTGGAGAAGTATCTTTAGCTAATTGACATCAAAAGTTTCTTTCTAATTGGAATGAAACTTTTGATGTCTTTCATGGTCCAAAGTTGCCAGCTGGAAGACTGCAACAGTCTATTTTAGGTAGTATAGGAGACTTTTGTAGTCTTATCTAAGCTAGCGGGACGAAACCTCCTCAATCATCTCACCCAATAAGTAATTGACGTACGGGTTATAGCTGGGACCAAACCAGTTCATGATTCTGGATTCATAGGCATCCATGTGGTAATATTTGCAGGGAATGATATACCCGGTATATGCACCGTTGAAGCTGGTGACCATCGCTCGCATGCCTTTTTGATTCATGGCATTTTTATAGACAATGGCTGTTTCTCCGCTGAAATCAGAAGGAGAAGTAGACCAAACCAAACTATCTAGTTTGACTGATTGAAGGTAGACTTCTCCAACTGCAGGAAAAAGCTTATTAGCCAAGAAAGTATTCATTCTCAAACCATCAGTAATGCGTACCTGGAACTCAGGATAGTCGATATTTAAGGTCAGTGCACTTACGGAAATGGTGTCTTTTAGCGGAATACCAGCTGAGTAAATTATGACGCTATCGGCCAAAGCTTCACCCAGGTATTTTGATCTTTCGAATCCATCGCCCTGGCTCTTGTAACTGTGGCTACCCACGCTACCAGCATAAAATACAGCCATATCATACCCGCTCCCTTCCAATCTTCGCTGTAAATAGCCAGGATAATCACCACTGGTCTCAAGGTTACTGCCCCCTAAGGTGGTGGCATGTGCATCAAATGCCGCCAACATCGCCTTTTTCCCACTACTTTGAATCGCCTTGATCATCATAAAATCATCATCGATGCTTCCGTCTTCTCCAACCAGTCTGTTTTTGACATAATCGGGGGCGTGAAAATTTCCAAAGCCGATTTGTCCTGGTTCTATATCATTTACAGCATCAATGATAGCGCCAGATACCTCCTGAGCCAACCAATCCACAACATTTGCATTATATGTCCCTCCAAACATTTCCCCGACAGTACCTTCAGACCAGGCGCCAACACTTGAGTGGGTGTGGGTAGCGGAATAGAAG
This sequence comes from Marinoscillum sp., assembly GCA_043554545.1. Lineage (GTDB taxonomy): Bacteria > Bacteroidota > Bacteroidia > Cytophagales > Cyclobacteriaceae > UBA7330. The sequence goes on from CP121337.1 coordinate 1,081,979, forward strand.
ATGTTTTGGCGCGTCAGGCCAGTAGCAGCCTCCACCAGCGCATCAGATTTTTTACTCACATCGGGTGGCATGATCAATAAATCTGATCCTACAAAAATCATTGTTTGATTCTGAACCTGGATGGCTATCGCTTTTACAAACAGGCTGTCATGAATGCCTTTTGCTGAAACGCCTTTTCGATCTCCATATCCCGCCAAGGGTAATTCAATGAATTTCCCAGTTCGTGGATCGTCTACATCACCGTTTAATACAGGTGTAATGCTTCTTTTTCCAAAGCCTACATGCACTTGTCCTTTGGTATTGGAAAGTTCATCGGAGAGGCTGTCAAGGCGGGCTTTAGTTGACTGATAGTAGGCGCTTTCAAAATAGGGGGTGTAGTCAACAGTTTTTAATGCCCAAAAGAAAAAGATGACAACTACTATAAATAACCCTAAAAGAATCTTTAAAATGATTTTTAACATTTGAATCGTGTGTTTGTAAAATAAAAAACCGCTCCATTACAGAGCGGTTTTCAAATCATAAAACTACTATTTTAATAAGGCTTGCCAGTACCCTGCAATAACCAGGATTTTGACCAGGCACTGTTTTTTGGATCTGGTGAAGTAAACGAAGTTGTGGTTAAGTCTTCTATGGCCACACCTATGTTTACTGGGTTTAGCTGTATTTCACCTAACATATAATAGAACCTCAACGGAATCGCCTGTCTTTGAGCATTTGGACCTGCCTGTAGTACAGGAAAACCAGTTCTTCGGTAATCGAACCAGGATTCAGCAGCAGCAGTCCAGCTGGCAATCCATTTTTGTTCAATCAGTTGCTCCAGTGTTCCGTCATAAGCTGCATCACCAGCTATATAGGTATCATATTGGTCTGAAACCCCCCAGGTAGTGAGTGATGCTCTAACTCCAGCTTCATAATAGGCCTGAGCACTTCCTCCAACGTTCCATCCTTTTTGCGCAGCCTCAGCAAGAATTAGATTGACTTCTGATGCTGCCATCAAACGGGCTTTCAACATAGATCCTGCAGATTCTTTATACATGCTGTTCAATTGAGAACAGTGAGGGTTAAGCGTACCCTGCGCCAGGTCAGGATTTAGGTTATAGGCTCCTCCCGCTGGTGAAGAGGGTGGAAGTCCAACATACTCAGGATCCAAATTCAAAGGTTCTCCCCAGTTAGCCTCATAATCATCCGCAATGTTCTGTGCAATATGTCTTACACCATCGATAATCTCATCCCTGTCATCTGCCCATGCTGGTTCAACGACCAGTGGGATTTCAATTTTATCAGCATAGACCCCTATCCTTGGATCACTGAGTGTTTGTAGAGCATCAATAAGGGTTGAGCACACTTTGATTCGATTGTAACCACCACTGGTGGATCGGTCAAATACCGTGTTGTTCGGCCAGGAGTCAAAATCCGCAGCACCGATATAATCCATGGTAGCATCGTCGCCAGCTGATAGTATAATTGGATACATGGATTGATCCCCCACAATTTCCTCAATACCTGCTTGAGCCATGCTTGCTTCTTTGTCAGAGATTCTCATATAGTACCTCAACGCTAAAGAATTAGCTAGTTTTCGCCAATTAGATGCCGTTCCTTGATAAAACACATCCTGTGCAGGAATGATGTCCGAATAGCTGCTTTGACTTCCCGAAAGCAAGGTGTTAGCCTCATCCAGATCTGCAAGAACTCCCATATAGATATCTCGCTGATCATCATACGATGGCTTGAGGTTTGCTGTACCTCCGAGCTCACCATTCAAGGCTGAAGTATAAGGTGCATCGCCCCATAAGTCTGTAATCAATCCAAAGATGTATGCTCTCATCACTAAACCCACACCTTTGTGAAAGTCCAGGTTTAACTCCTCAGCTTTATTTAGCAATTCATCGTTTGTTCTCAAGATGGAATAGTAACCACTCCAACTCTGACCATTTGATGCCCAGTTGTAATCATTATGACCACCTGACCATCCATCTTTTTGTGTATGTTGCATGACCCCTGCAATGTCACCATAGCCGAGACCGACAATGGTTTTTCCTAATTCAGTCATGACCGTAGCCATCAACAAGTTGGGGTGACCATTTGCAGGATCCACTCCATTTGGGTTGATATTTAGTTCATCCAGATCTTTGCACGAAAATACCAAGGTGGTGCAAAGAAGCATGAATACCGATATCTTTAATTTTATATTTTTCATGATTTTAATATTATTGATCAATTAAAATGAAATGTCAAACTTGAATCCTATTGGTCTAACCCATGGATCAACATTGTATCTTTCAATTCCTTGTTTGAACTGAGTACCCCGATTTCCTGAACCAGATTCTGCCTGGAAGGCGCGTTCAGGATCTATTCCAAAGCTGGAATCCTTGGTCCAAAGCATTATATTTCGACTATAAACCGAGAACACTACACTTTGCATACCCAGACGACTGACGATATTGTTAGGTAGTTGATAGCCAATAGAGATCTCTCTAAGTTTGATGAAATCAGCATCAAACATCGAAGGAGTTCCAAATTCCCAGGGGAAACTAACCACATAGGGTAAAAAGGTTGTACCTGCTCCACCAAGGTTTTCATTTGTAAGGATGAAGTTACCGTCATCATCATGGGTTCCAACAACACCTGGTGCAAATGTGGCATCATTGACAGTGGTTCCACTGAAGGATTCAGGAAACCCACCATACTCGGGTGTTGGACCACCAACAGGTCTTAGGTCCTCAGAGAATAAGAGTTGATCACCATTTTCGATTACCCAGTCTCTTAATTCCTGTCCTGGTTGAAGATCGCCAGGGTGAATCAAGTTGTCTAACCAATTTTGTGTCTGCACACTTTCCGAAAAGTATCGGAATGTTTGGGACATGTATTGTCCGCCACTTCTCCAATCGAATGTCATGTTCAACGTGAAGTTCTTATACGAGATATTGGTTTGCATCCCCATCAAAAAGTCGGGGTTATAGTTTCCAACTTTTACCGGCTGATCTGAAGGTAACCACTCAGCATCCAATCCCTGTCCAATCAATGGATAATTGAAGTAGGGAGAGTTCTCATCCGTAACTCGCTTTATAACAGAGGAATAAATATTTCCTACCAGGCCATCTTCGCCTGTTTCATCGTCTTTTACATATCCAAAGGAATTACTCTTGTTGTCTCCCCAGAAATCGATGCGATCAACTCCTTCATCCAACTCGATAATAGTAGTTACATTCCTACTGAAATTGAAATTAACATCCCACCTCCAGCTTGTAGTCTGAATAGGAGTAAAACCAAGTTCAAGTTCCAAGCCCTTACTTTCAATCAACCCAGCATTAATGTTGATATTGTTGAAGCCAGTAGAGGGTGGGAGTGGAATGTTTGGAAGAATCTGATTTTCATTTTCCATTAGATAATAGGTACCACTAAATCTAACTCTGTTATTGAATAAATTCACATCAATTCCACCTTCGATAGACGTGTTACGCTCTGGTTCTAAACCAGGAATTAAGATGGTCCCCGCTTTGTTCAAACGAACGGCATTACCCCATTGGCCACTGTTTCCATAAACTGGAAATAAGTTGTATGGTGATGTATCATTACCAACCTGTGCCCATCCAGCCCTAAGTTTTATCTGGTCAACGTCTGCACTTATTGGAACTAACTCGTTTAATAAGAAACTGACAGAAGCAGATGGGTAATAGTAGGATCTGTTTGATGCCGGAAGGGTACTGGACCAATCATTTCTGAAGGTAAGGTCCAGATAAAGCATGTCTCTCCATCCCAGGTTAGCATATGATATAGCACTATAGATGGCTCTTTGTGACGAGCGACTGCTGTAATCCAATGCTGAACTACTGATGTTATCGATAGTAAAGACATTAGGAACTATTAACCCAGAACTTGATCTTGACCTGTTGGTTACATTGGAGCTATTAGCATATAATACATTACCACCAACTGCCACATTTGCGCTAAACTGATCCCAAACCTTGTTGTAGGTAAGAAAGAGGTCCGTATTCCTTTCAAAAGTTGAGAAGTTACTGATTCCATAATAACCATTATTTGGTTCTCTGGTATAACCCGGAGGCATTTTAGTTTCCTGTACTCCATCTGTTTGGTCGTGAAGATACCTTCCCTTAATACTAATATTTGGAGTTATTTCCCAAAGGGCTTCCAAAGTACCGTAGATTCTGTCTCGCTCAAACGAATTGTCAATTTCATATGCAAGAAAATAAGGGTTCTCATGGTTTGGAGAAGCTGATCTTACCGCGGAGCCTTCTTGTCCGGGCACCCAGTAATTTTCCAAATCTAGAATATTCACATTTACAGGAGTAGAGTAAGCCCATTGCAGTGGGTTAGTTCCCCTGTTACTTGAAGGGCGATTATTAGACCAGGTCTTGCTATAGTTAATGCTGGAACTAATTGTTACATTTTTATGTGGCTTGAGTGATCCGGAAGAAGAAAAATTGTTCCGATATAAATCCGAACCTGGCACAATACCCTGGTGACTCATGTTAGTGAATCCCATTCGATAATCAATCATATCCGTACTGTTCGATATGGAGACTCCATTCGTTGTTGTTATTCCTGTATTAACAAAGTTCTCAACGTTGTCCGGGTAGGATACTAATTCAGTTGGGATTGGATTTCCATTTGCATCTAAGGGAGCATCCCATTGTAAGGCAAAATACCCTTTATCCAATTCAGGGCCAGCGCCTGTACCATCAGCATTACTGATTGGAGGTAAAACACCTCCACCAACGTCTTCTGGCCGGAAAGAAAAGAACCCGTTAGCAAAATCTTTTTGAACATTCAAGAATTTAAAGGGAACATCAAAGACCGTATTGGAAGATACGGATACTCTCATCTTTTGTCCCTTAGTCGCTCGCTTTGTTGTGATCAATACCACACCATTTCCTGCTCGAGTACCATACAATGCGGCGGCACTCGGGCCTTTTAATACAGATACACTTTCAATATCATTAGGGTTGATATCAGAAATTGCATTTCCATAATCAACGATATTTCTATCCCCAAACTGGCTCATGTTATTTAAGCTGTTTTCCATGGGAATACCATCAACCACAAATAAGGGTTGATTATCACTACTTAAGGAAGTAGCACCTCTAATGATCATGCTTACAGAGGATCCTGTACCTCCGGTAGAATTGATGGTAGCACCAGCCACTTTTCCAGATAATGAGTTAAGTACGTTCTCTTGAGCTACTCTGTTCATTTCTTCACCGTCTACCTTAGCAACTGAGTAACCCAGCGATCGTTCCTCTCTTTTAATACCGAGAGCAGTGACAACTACCTCTGAGAGGGCCGTTACATCCTCACTTAACTCAATATCAATGACGGAATTACTGCCTACAGGAACTTCCCGAGTAGTGAAACCCACATAGGAGAAGACCAGAATGGCGTCATCTCCGGGAACGTCTATGGTGTAATTTCCATCTATATCTGTGATGGTTCCGCCAGTACTACCTTTTATGGCAATGTTGACGCCAGGGATACCTGATTCATCAGAGTTACCAATGACAGTTCCCTTTACTTGTCTATCCTGAGCTGATAATGGCAAGGATGCCACAACCACCAGACAGCATACAGCTATTAGCTGATTAATTAATGCTAGTAAATTGTAATTTTTTTTCATAATCTAAATTTTAATTTCTTGACGGCTTAGTTGACCACACTAAATGTGAGAATCAATGCATTGGTGTTTAATGGTTGAAAATCTGGAGAGGCAGAAACGAACATAGCCAGTCTCATGGAGCCATCGCTAATATCCTGAAGAATCACTTTTCTTTGGAAATCCATAAATCCCACAAATTCTGTTCCTGAAAAGTCAAGTGTACTCACTCCAGGGTATGTCACTTCGAAATTTGGAGGTCCATAAACAGAGGGTACGGTGAAGTCTTCGCTTTCAACGTATGTGAAGGTTGCATTTTCTTCAGGAGTGTATAAACCTGTACACAATCCAAAATCTGCTCCTCCAGCATTTACAACGCCAGCTCCTCCATTGGAAACTAGTTGGTAGACAAGCCCACTGAAGGAGGCACCGTCATCTTTTACATCGTGCTCGTACTTTCCATCGAAGTGGAAGGTGAATTCGTCCTGATATACTTCACCCATACCAAGTGAAAGATCAAATACCCCTTGAGGAAGTGGCGCAGGTGTGCCTGCCGTCGTAGTGAATCCAGCATTGGCGTCGGCAAACTTATCAAAAGCAGAGTGTGATGCAGAAAGTTTCCAGGTCTTCCCATTTTCAGCAGTTGGACCACCAGTCAGTAAAACATAGGGTGTAAGTGCAATGGCCAAGTTGGCGTCATCACTTGCTGTACCTGTTCCTCCTATTACTTCAAGGGTCACATCATAATAGCCACCATTTTCATATTCATGAATCGGGTTGGCTTCTGTGCTTGTCTCCCCATCGCCAAAGTCCCAGAGGTAGGAATCAGCATTTTTGGCTAATGCAGTAAACGCCACATTCTTATCTGACACACTGTAATGAATAATCGCAGATGTTGGTAAATCTACTTTTTCTTCTTCATTACAGGCGGTGAAAAGAACGAGTACGAAAATGCAAAAATTAAAAAGTCGCATTTGTTTCATAGTCAGATGTTTAAATTAATTTGTTTCATAAGCTTTACTTAATACCTATCAAAGTGATATTGAAATATTGAATTTTCATTGGGTTTTGCAATCTATTTGTTTCGATTTAATCTTCAGTTAGTATTATAAATCTTTAGTTAACATTAGCGTGTGAAAAGACTAGTGACTTCATACAATTCAATAAAATATTATGCATGCATACTAATAAAGTTGAATAAATTGACTGTAATCACCTGCGTTATTTACGCAAACAATTCCTTGTATTGCGCAATTCGCTGTCTGTATGGATCTTGTGATTGAAAATTGAAAAGGTTTGGAAGGTAAATATCAATATTAGTTATACCTGATACTAATTTCCAGAAAACTAAAAGGCTCACTATTCAATGGTTTTTATCTTACAAATAACTAGAAAATCTCATTTATCTGATAGAACTTCAAGTCTTGAAACTTTAGGTCATGGATTCATTTTCCTTCCAAAAGTAAAAAACGTAATCTGATGAAATCAGCACACATACAGATGGCATGAAAATAGGAATAATTAGACTTCTTTCATTCTTTTTAGTTTTGATCATTGCATGCGGTGAACAAACTGATCGTCAAGAGAATCAGCATACACCTGTTGCTTCAGAATTGCCAGGAAGTGTACTGGCTGTTCAATACTGTGGTAGCTGTCATGCGTTTGTTGGACCCGATATGTTACCTAAATCCATCTGGGAAAAGGATGTACTGCCTTCGATGGGGCATCGATTGGGTATTTACAAGGGAAAACACCAGCCTGACAGTTTATTTGACAAAGGGGTGGGGGGAGACCTGGTGAGAAAGGCGAATATCTACCCGGAAAAGGCCGTGCTTGCAGTGGAAGATTGGGAAAAAATTTTTAAATATTATCTGGAGCAGGCTCCAGACACCATTCCACCGCCAATTCGCGAAAAATCAATCACCGTAGGGCTGAAACATTTTAAATACAGGAAATCACCTTTTGCTCACAAACCTCCATTGACAAGTATGATAAACATTCTTCCAAAGGGGAGGGGTATTGTTTTCGGTGATGGCAAACAGAACCAGAGTAACCTGACATTTCTTGATGTTAACCTGGAAAAAGACATGAATATCACTTTAAGAACAACTCCTATTCATTTCCGTGAGAAAGCTGACACCATCTATTTGACTACCATTGGTAAAAGCATTTACCCGCATGATGCTCCTGATGGAAATATTTTGAAGGTATTTAAAAAAGGTACTGGTCAGCCCTACAGCAATGCTAAAGTATTACTACCAGATCTTCAACGACCAGTAGATATGTTATACGGGGATTTGAATGGAGATGGACTAGCAGATATTGTTGCCTGCCAATATGGTAATCTTACTGGCAAACTGGTGTGGTACCAAAATCAAGGTGATCATAGATATGCCATGCGAACACTAAACGGTATGCCTGGTGCGATAAAAGTCAGTTTAGCAGATCTTGATGAAGATGGACTTATGGATATCATAGCTTTGATGGCACAGGGAGATGAAGGGTTATTTTGGTATCGAAATCTTGGGAATGGGAATTTTACCGAGACAAGGTTGTTGAGCTTTTTGCCATTGAATGGATCTCAATACTTTGAATTGAAGGACTTCAATGGAGATGGTAAGCTGGATATCTTATATGTGTGTGGAGACAATGCTGACCAAACACCTATTTTAAAGCCCTATCATGGGATCTATATTTATCTGAACGATGGAAAAAATCGATTTGAACAGTCTTACTTTTATGCCTTGAACGGAGCCTATAAAGCCATGGCCAATGATTATGACCTGGATGGTGACCTGGATATCGCAGCCATTTCCTTTTTCCCCGATTATGCCAGGTATCCGGAAGAGAGTTTTGTTTACCTGGAAAACACTGGGAATGGAGTGTATAAGGATTACTCTTTCATAGGTGCTACGGATGGTCGATGGATTGTGATGGATGCAGCAGACATGGATGAAGATGGAGATATCGATATTGCTCTGGGGTCTTTTGTTGGTTTTCTGGCAAAGGATGATACCACAGGACTTAGTCAACGATGGTTGGATTCCAGTCCATCAGTAGTGGTGTTAGAAAACACGATAAAGTGATTTTTCAGAGTCCCTTCTGTGACTCTGAGGGGGATAACATTCAGAAAAATAAAATAAGTATCGTCATTCCGATCCGACGATAGGAGGAGAAGGGATCTTGTATGTGTTGTGGAGTTTTTGTACTGTCGGATGCTACCATCTGACACAAGAGGAGCATAAGTTAGTATTTTGATTAGTGGAGTCCAGTTGACGCAGAGTCCCTTCGGAGACTCTGCTGGGAAGGTGTTTGAGAGCGAAGACAAAACTACACCTTCACCGTCTTTCAGAGCGGAGCGGAGGACGTCCCGGAATCCCGCAGGACGCATATGGAAACCCGCAGGAAGAGGTTACATTCCCGCAGGAAGGGTTTGAAGTCCTGCAGGACGGGTCAGAATCCCGCAGGATAGCTAAAAAGTCTCGCAGGATGGCTCAGGATCTCGCAGGGAGCGTATTTTTTTTGTGCTGTCGGATGCTACCATCCGACACAAGAGGAGCATAAGTTAGTATTTTGATTAGTGGAGTTCAGTTAACGCAGAGTCCCTTCGGAGACCCTGCTGGGAAGGTGTTTGAGAGCGAATACAAAACTACATCTTCGCCGTCATTCAGCAAGGGGCTTTGTGTAAAATACGACGAGGTAATAATTCCACAATATTCAGACAAATAGAACAAGTATCGTCATTCCGATCCGACGATAGGAGGAGAAGGAATCTTGTGTGTGTTTTTGTACTGTCAGATGCTACCATCCGACACAAGAGGAGCATAAGTTAGTATTTTGATTAGTGGAGTTCAGTTAACGCAGAGTCCCTTCGGAGACTCTGCTGGGAAGGAGTTTGAAAGCTTTTGTACTGTCGGATGCTACCATCCGACACATGAGGAGCATAAGTTAGAATTTTGGTTAGTAGAATCCAGTTGACGCAGAGTCCCTTCGGAGACTTTGCTGGGAAGGAGTTTGAAAGCGAAGACAAAACTACACCTTCACCGTCATTCAGCAAGGAGCGAAGCGGAGTGAAGAATCTTTTGATTCGTGAGTGTTGGTTCCAGGCAAGCGACACACGGCTTTGCGGATAAATAAATCTTACAATAAAAAAGCCATCCCGAAGTCGGGATGGCTTTTTACTTATAACTATTTATCAATAATCGTTTACATGATCTGGATCCTTAATAAGGTTTTCCAGTTCCTTGTAGCAACCATTGTTTTGAATACTGGCTATCCTTACCTAATTGGCCAGAAAAGCTAGTGACTTCCATGTTCTCAATGGCTGAACTAACATTGTCTGTATTGTTATTCAGCTCATCACCACCATATCCGAAACGGATAGCAGGTACTGGCTGTGCTGCACCTGCACCAACGGTAAAGTCAGGGAAACCTGTTCTTTTATAGTCGTTCCAAGCTTCTGTAGCAGAAGTAAATGAAGCAACCCATTTCTGAGTGATTACCTGCTCAACTGTTCCATCAAAAGGAACTGAAGCAATGAATGTTGCATAGTCTCCTTCAACACCCCAGGTCTCTAAAGAAGCCATGATACCAGCATTGTAATGCGTTTCTGCATCGCCAACATTCCAGCCATTGACAGGTAAAGCCATTTCTGCTAAAGTAAAATGCATTTCAGCAGCAGATACCAACCTGGATTGTAATAAATCACCAGGTGAAGCCTGACCATCCATGAAAGTTTCTGTCATCATCGATACATGGATGTTGTGTCTTCCTTGACCACCAACAGGATTACCATTGTAGATATTTATGTCTGGCATAAATGCGCCAGCTGGTATACCTACGTATTCGCTGTCATCATAAGTGACATCAGCAGGGTTAAAGCGTCTTGTGAAGTCATCGTTACTTCCTCTGTAATCAATCCAGTCTGGATAGATATCAGTCAGGACACCATTCACACGCATTTGGTCTTCAGCGCCAGTGACACCTGCATCTGGTACCCAACGAACTTGTACTGGGGCAAACCAAACACTAATCCTTGGGTCATTGGTTGCATTCAGTTGGTCGATCAAAGTTTTACAAGCCTGATATCGGGTAGAACTTTGCTCATCGTCATATTGAATGGGCCACTGGTCGTTTGAACCACCAGTGTAATCCAAGGTCGCATCCTCACTAGATGAAGTGATAAAGTCACCACTTGCCACTATACTTTCAACAAGTGATTGTACAGTATTGTCCTTCTCTGAAATACGAACGGCGTATCTTATCAGCAAGGAATTTGCAAATCGTTCCCACGCAGCCATATCACCATCGAAGTACAAATCAACACTACCATCTACGAAAGAATCATCTCCAGTAGCAAACAAACCTGCTGCAGTTTGAAGATCATCGATCACACCATTATAAATGGTCTGTTGTGAAGAGAATGAAGGATATTGAAATTCCAAACCTTCTTTGTCACCTTGAAGTGCCATTTCATAAGGTGCATCTCCCCAATAATCAGCAATTTGACCGAAAATAAACGCTTTCATAACCAAACCAACTCCCTCATGAAAAGGAAAGCCACTGTTTCTGGCATTCGTAATCATAAGCTCATTGTTTCTAAGGATATCATAATACGCAGTCCAGTCAGAACCACTCCACTCATAGTAATTATGACTTCCGGCCCATCCTGATTTTTGCGTGTGTTGCATGGCACCTGCCATGTTATCTACTCCCAGACTTAAATACCTGGAAGCAACTGATCCAAGTATATTAGGCATTAGCAAATTCACATTGCCATCCTCCAGGTTTATCGCATTGGGGTTCTTGTTAAGATCCGTCAATGTCTCGTCACAACCTGATACTACCAGTACCATGGCCATGAGCGTAATTCCTATTTTATTAAATATCTGTTTCATTTTATATGCTTTTTGAAAATACATTAAAAATTGAAGTTCATTTTGAATCCAAGTGAAGCACTCCACGGCATGACGTTTTGACGCTCATAACCTTGCTTGAATTGGGATGAACCATTACCCTGTGTTCCTCCATTTGCCTGGAAAGCTCTTTCTGGGTCTATACCAATTTTTGCAGCATTCCATAACATCAGGTTTCTGGTATAGATCGCGAAATTGGCGCCTTTACCTAGACCTGGTAAGCTGTACGACACAGAAAGTTCTCTAAGCTTAATAAATGAAGCATCAAACGTGATGTTTTTGTTGTAACTCCAAGGGTAGGTATCTGTGATTGGCGCAAAGATAGTACCTGGTCCACCGAGGTTTTCAGTATATACATCATCTGAAAAATCATCAGGTGTATCTGCTCCTGCAGTCTGAACAACTCCAGGGATGAATGCACCGTCAGTACCACCATCACCCAATGTGAATCCACCAGTTTCAGCAGTGTGCCCACCAACTCTTGGGTATCTTCCAATTTGTGGAATGATATTCTCTTCCGGATTTGATTTAAGCAATGCCTCTAGCTCACTTTCAGAGTAAAGTCCACCAGGTATCAGTCCATCTATTTGACGTTGTGATCTCCAGTCAGACTCACCATATCGATAGGTGTAAGAAACGAATTCTCCACCATTTCTCCAGTCAAAGCTTGCACTAACGGTAAACCTTCCGAAGCTCACTCGTGATTGCATACCTAAAAGGAAGTCAGGGTTAAAGTTTCCTACTTTTTCCCAATCTTCCGTATCTCTTAGTCTTATCCATCCACCACCTTCAAGTACAGGCCACTGATAATATTCTGAATTTGGATCCTGAACCTGAGCGATGCCATAGCTGTAGATATCACCAACTTGATCACCTACAAATGAGTATGCTCCAGCATTGTCATTCCAAATTTGGATAAACTCAAGATCATCAGTGAGTTCTTCTACCGTTGTACGGTTTCTGGTCAGGTTGAAATCAACATCCCAGGTAATTCCATTAGGATTTTTGATGGGCGTACCACCGAAAGTGAATTCCCAACCCTGGCTATTAATCAAACCTGCGTTGATTAGTTTACTGCTGTAACCTGATGATCTCGGTAAAGGAACTGAGAAAATTTGGTTTCTGTTATCCATTGTATAATAAGTACCACTGAATCTCACACGGTCATTAAACATGTTCAGGTCTACTCCGAATTCAATGGAGGTATTTTCCTCTGGAAGTAAATCTGTATTTAGTAAAGTGCTAGGTACTGCTTGTGTGATCAACGAATTCCAAGAACCTAATCCTAAAGATTGCTGCAATTGATAAGGGTCTGTATCGTTACCAACCTGAGCCCAACCACCTCTTGCTTTTAAAAGGCTGATGGTTTGTGGCAAGTCAAAGGTATAGTTCGCCAACCAGCTAACCGATGCTGAAGGGTAGAAATAAGACCTGTTTACTGCTGGAAGTGTACTTGACCAATCATTTCTTGCAGTTAGGTCCAGATAGATCTGACCCGCATAACCGATAGAAGCCAAACCGTATAAACTATAAATAGCTCTCTCATATTGGCTACTGTTAACTCTAATATTGTCAAGTGGAATATTACTTACGTTATATAGTCCAGGTACAACCAAACCATTTCTTCTGTCTCCACCAGATCCAATACTGGAGTTTGATCCCTGACGGTTCATGATGTTACCGCCTGCTGAAACACTGATGTCCCAATCTGAAGCAACTGTATTGTATGATAACAAGAAGTCAGAGTTTCTTTCCTGAAAAAAGATGTCCTGAATGGTATAGTTACCTTTTGGCATTCTGTCAGCACTAAAAGGAACAATTGATTCTCTGCTTTCATTGTAGTTATCCATTGAATGCTTAACAGATAAAGAAAGCTCGTCTGTAAATGCATAATTCAAAGAGATGGTACCATAAAGACGGTCCCTTACGAATGAGTTTGACATTCCATAAGCAATGAAGTATGGATTGTCACCACTAGGAGAGTTGTTTTGTTGAACACCTTCCAGTCCTGGCTCCCAATAATCTTCAAAAAGAGCTACATCAATGTGAGGGTGCTCATAAACAGCCTGCAATGGGTTGTTTCTTCTATCTCCAGTACTTGGGATATCATTAGAGCTTGTCCTTGCAACTGTAACATTTGTGTTAAAAGTCAGACCTTCAAGTAACTCATAGCTGATATTGGTTTTCAAACTATTGTTGTATCGGTCATTGTTTGGGATCATTCCCTGCATAGACATATTTGAATAGGATACCCTGAAATTTCCATTTTCAGAACCACCTGTAACAGCAACGTTATTAGTTGAAGTTATTCCAGTTTGAAGGAAGTTCTTCATATTGTCAGGGAATGACCTTAACTCGGTAGGTTGGTCATAACCATACTGTTGTGCTATTATTCCAGCATCTAACTCAGGGCCTCCCCAATAGGCAGATCCTTCATCCAATGTTGAATTCCTTCCACCATTTGCATACTTATAGTGAAAATCTAAAAGTTTGGTAGGTTTCTCAAATAGTGTACTTGAGGAAATTGAAACACCAATTTTTTTACCTTTTGAACCTGATTTAGTAGTAATGATGATTACTCCGTTACCAGCTCGCGTTCCGTATAGAGCAGCGGCACTAGGTCCTTTCAAGACAGTAACATCTGCGATGTCATCAGGATTGATATCAGAAATTGCATTTCCATAATCTACCTGATTTCCACTACCATTTTCAGAAACGTTGTTCAAAGAGTTACCCATGAATACTCCATCCACAATAAATAATGGTTGGTTATCTGTAGTCAATGATGTTGCACCCCTGATCACTACACTTACTGTAGATCCTGGACCACTTGTTTGGTTGATCGTCACACCAGCTACTTTACCAGCCAAAGAGTTTAAAACGTTGTCCTGCGATACCTGAGTAAGTGATTCTCCATCTACCTGTCCTACATCATAACCCAAAGATCTTTCGTTACGCTCAATACCAAGTGCAGTTACGACTACTTCTCCAAGTGCTGTAACATCTGAAGCTAAAGAAACGTCAATAACGCTCTTTCCACCCACAGTGATCTCCTGGGCTTCAAAACCTACGGAACTGATGATCAAAACAGTTTCCTGGCTTGGAACTTCGATTGAATACATACCATCAATGTCAGTAATGGTACCATTTGTGGTTCCTTTTTCCACGATGTTTACACCTGGAAGTCCAGTTCCATCTTCTTCCGAAGTTACTTTACCACTGACTTTGATTCCCTGAAAAACTTCTTTGGCGCTAATAGTAGCCTCTTCAACCGCACGTTTTCTAACGACGATGTTGTTGTTAACGGCTCTGAATTCAAGGTTTGAATTTTTAGAGATCTCTTTCAGGGCTTCCTGAAGATTCTCTTTCTTTTCAACCTTGATCGTTTGATTCAGCTCAACTTTGATTTCATCCTCATAGATAAAGTTGTAATCAGTTTTGCTGGCAATCTCATCCATCAATTGGATGACCTTTCCTTCACGGACGCTCAGGCTTAATTTCGTATCCTCAAGTCCCGGAAGACTAGATGATACAGCATAAGCTGATGTGTAAGCAACAATTGTAAATAAGACAAAAAGCTGCCTTAAATACTTCGTAAAATTTGGTTTCATAGTTTAGTGTTTAATTGTTGTAAGCATTCATATTAATTTGAGTAGTAAGACATTTAGTATTCATTCTTCATATAGATTTATTTTTGATGATTATTTTGTTTTCTTCTATGGTGTAGTCCGTCCCTGTAGCATATGTTAGGGATTCTATAACTGACTTGATATTTTCGTTTTGATGTACACCCGACAATGATTTTTCGTAAATAGCTTCATCTTCAATTTCGATATCTACCCCATACCATCTTTCCAGGATATGCTCTACTTCTATGATAGGCGTAGCGTCAAATTTCAGAATGCCTTTTCTCCAGCTTAATTCATTTGCTGGGTTCACTTCTAACACGCTGATCTCGTTAGATTCGGATGAGAACAATAATTTTTGGTTTTGGGTAAGGGTAATAGCTTCTTCACCAACTTTATGAAGGTCTACTTTTACAGTACCTGATTCCACAGTCACCGAAAAATGATCTTCATCTTCATATGCCTTGATGTCGAATGAAGTTCCAAGTACTTCAACAGTATAATTCTTTACTTTTACATGAAACGGTCTTTCTTCATCTCGTTTAACATCAAAATAGGCCTCACCTTGAATCTCAACTGCTCTTGAATTGTCAGGAAATTCTTTTGGATAGGAGATACTACTAACAGCATTCAGGTGGACGAAGCTCCCATCTGATAATCTTGTTCTAAATAGTCTTTTGTTAGGGGTATTCTTAATGACAATAGGGTTCAAATCCTCATGATGACTTGCTTCATAGATCATGTCACTTGAAAAAGGGACTAGCGAATAAATAATGAAAGCTGTTAGCGCAAGGATGATTGACAAGGAAGCAGCCAGGGTGTAATTTTTTGATTTTTTATTGCGTTCTACTTTTTTAAATACCGTTGATTCTTTTGAAGTAGTTTCCTGATGGTTATCAGGTTTTGTGAAGTGGGCATCTAACTCCTTCATAAATTGCCTTTCCAAATAAAGATCGTATTTGGTACGCAACTCATCATTATCAATGTTTTCGAGCAATGAGTCGAATTCCTCACGTGTGATCTCGTTATTTATGAGTCTCTCGAATAACTTTTCTGGATTTATTTGCATCTTTTTACCAACTAGTATTCTAAATACTCAATCAGTCAGTTTTCGGGCTATGCAGAAATCGAATTTTTAATATTAATTATAGGTTAAGAATTGTCTCTTAAAGATTAAGATAGTGTGAGATTCCTACCAAGTAAAATAAGAAGTAGCGATTATCATCGTATTTTTAATAGTCTTAATGATCCTTATCTAGGTATATTAAGCTGAAGATTGCAGTGTGCACCCCATGATGCTGTCAGGCAGTTAAGTTTAACTTTTTTCAAAACATCGACCATGAAAACAAACAAACTCATACTTAATATCATAATTGTTGGAATGACCCTTGGAACGGCCTGGGCAATTCGAGGACAGTTTGGTCATGAACAAGGTGCAGCTTGGGCAGGATCAATAGGTGCGATATGTATTGTCTTATTATCCGGACGGTCTGACTGGTACAATAAACTATTTAAGGCTGTGATGGCGGCCGCCATTGGTTGGGGGTTAGGTGGCCTGATGAGCTATGGGGTAGTTGTTGGATATGGAAGAGGCACCGACTTCGTTAACGTATACTATGGATTACTGATGTTGTTTATCATCGGAGGACTTTATGGTTTTGTCGGAGGAGGGTTATTTGGATTGGTCTTAAATGATTCAAAAGATAAACCAGTTAACTGGTTATTGCTTTTTGTCGGCACGGTGGTGAGTGGGATAGTTACTTATTTTTTCCTGATTCTCGAGTGGGAATGGTTTATGACGCCTCCAAGATCTGAAATTTGGGCTGCCTGTCTGGGAGTAGGTATTTTTTTGGCATGGTTTGCAAAGCATTATCAATTTAACTCCGCCTTACGTGTAGCCGTATTTTCTGGTCTTGGTGGAGGCTTTGGGTTTGCTTTTGGTAATTTCCTGATGGTTTTAGGGAATGTTTCAGAAATTAGTTTCAACTTTTGGAATGTAATGGAGTATTCGCTTGGCTTTTTTGGAGGAGCAGGAATGGCCTACGGAACATTTACCTCTGAATGGAAAGTCAGTGAGTCCCTGAAGCCGAAGTCCTCCAACCTAATCCCCATATTGTTTACCGTATTATTTATACCCTTTGTGGTCTGGGATCAATCCTTTACCATTGAGAAAATACAAGGTAATTATGAAAAGTTAGTCGAGGGATCTGCATTGGATTGGGCCTGGCTCATCATGCTGTTGGCCATAGGTCTCATACTGATTCAGCTTGTGTTTGTGATTTACAATTATTATTTCTCCAAAAACGATAAACCTCTGCATTTATCAGAGAATGAAGTAAAGAGTTTCTTTGCTACCCATTTTGGATTGTATGCTGTGTTTAGCCTGCTGCTTACCGGTGCTATCTTGAGTGTTTACAGAATTGAACAATACCTTTATCTGGTGAATTATGGGATTATTCTTATGGTATTACCAAGGTTGAATCCAGTGTTCAAGCCCAGGTCCAATGGGAGGTGGGGAAGAAATTTCATTTTACTATTGATCTTACTTGCGTTGCTCGCAGTGATTGTTATTCAAACACACGGGGAAATGCCAGGGATGCAAAGGCGTTTTGAATATTTTGGAAATTAGAGACCAACGAATAGGTATCAATAAATCTTAAAACACAATAAGTGAATTTTTCATGAAGCATGTTGCAGTAGTTGGATTTGGATTTATGGGGATGACCCACGTAGCCAACATTCTCAAAAATGAGGATTTGAAGTTAGTTGCCATTATCGATAAGGATGTTGATGGAATTGAGGAAAAATTATCTGGCAATGCTGGGAATTTTTCGATAGAAGAAATCGATCCTGAACAGCTGAAGAGCATCAACAAGTACAACGACCTACAGGCATGTCTGGATAATGAACATCTGGATGCCGTTCATGTATGTGTGCATACGGATCTTCACTACGTAATGGCGAAAATGCTACTTACTAAAGGGTTGAATGTTTTTTTAGAAAAACCCATGACGTTGGACATTGAGGAAGGAGAGGAATTGGTCCAACTAGCGCATGAGTATAATTGTATTTTTATGGTTGGGCATGTGGTACGCTTCATGCCCCCCTACAAGCAACTGAAAAAGTGGATTGAAGATCAAACTTATGGGCAGTTGAAATTTTTGTCCCTGACCCGTTTTTCAGGTGTCCCACTTTGGGGACAATGGAAAGAGAAGCAAAATGCTTTTGGATCTTCAGGGGGAGCACTTTTTGATTTTTCCATTCACGACATTGACTTTGCCAACTACCTTTTTGGCAAGCCAGACAATATCGAGAGTAAGACCTTACCCGGCTATTTGAGCAATCATGATTATATGAGTGCCTTTTGGATCTATGACCAGAAAGGTATTCGCGTTAAAATTGAGGGAGGTAATATTTTTCACTCTGCTTT
The DNA here is from genome assembly GCA_043554545.1 of Marinoscillum sp. Classification (GTDB taxonomy): domain Bacteria; phylum Bacteroidota; class Bacteroidia; order Cytophagales; family Cyclobacteriaceae; genus UBA7330. Next base: position 1,100,558 of record CP121337.1, read on the forward strand.
CCCATTTCAGGCGGGCTATCAGGCAGCCTTTGAAAATGCCAGTATCTGTTATTCTACCAACAAGCCGGACGTCATACAGGTGGGAACTCATGAGGGACCGACCGAAATCAATGATCTGGATGATTCCGACGGATTCTACAATGAGATCGCCTATTTCTATCAGTGCATAGAGAAAGGCACACTTCCAGAGGAGTGCTTACCAGAATCCTCACTGGATACAATTAAACTATGCTATCAACACATACAAGAAGATAAACAAGATGAGTACTAAGATGAAGGAACAACTGGCACTATACGGAGGAAGCAAAACGATCACTAAAACTTTCCAGTGGCCAATTTTTGATCAATCAGATGTAGATGCAGTGACAGAGGTTGCCAGCTCAGGAAATTGGGGAAATCCTGATTGTAGTGGTTTGGTAGAACAGTTTGAGCAGGAGTATGCAGCATATTGCGGGAGTAAGTATGCGGTCACCTGTGTAAATGGTTCAGTGGCTTTACGTCTGGCTTTAATTGCCTGTGGAGTAAAACCCGGGGATGAAGTAATTGTGCCGCCATATACTTTTATCGCTACTGCGACAGCAGTACTCGAGACCAATTGTGTACCAGTCTTTGTTGATATAGATCCAGACACCTATAACATGGATCCGAAGCAAATTGAAGCGGTTATCACTTCCAGAACAAAAGCGATTATACCTGTTCATTTTGCTGGTCAGGCATGTGACATGGATGCGATACTGGCTATCGCAGGGAAACATAACCTGAGAGTTATTGAAGACGCGGCCCACGCCCATGGGGGAGCGTATAAAGGCAAAAAACTAGGAAGCATTGGAGATGCCGGATGTTTCAGTTTTCAATCATCAAAAAATCTCACCAGTGGTGAGGGTGGTATTGTGGTAACGGATGATGAGGAACTATATGACCTGATGAATTCACTTCGAAATGTGGGTAGGGTAAAAGGAGGTGAATGGTATGAGCACCACAACCTGGGCTGCAATTACCGCATTACACAGCTTCAGGCAGCACTCTTGCTTAAACAGCTTGCTCGACTGGAGCAACAAACACAACAAAGAGAAAAAAATGGAATTTATCTGAATTCACTCATGGAGCAGATAGCTGGTATTCAACCATTGGCGAGGGGTAAAGGAGAAACACTCCATACCTACCACATCTATATCTTTAAGTATGACAAGACAAAATTTAACAACCTGCCCAAAAAGGAATTTGCTGCCCTATTAGCAGCTGAAGGCGTACCTTCTTTTATGGGCTATCCGGAACCCTTGTATAAGCAACCGCTGTTTCAGGAAAAGAATTTTATGTGTTATGCCATTCCCGAGGAAGTGGACTATAGGCAGGTATCTTGTCCGGAGACCGAAAAAGCTTGTTATGAAGATGCAGTCTGGGTTTTGCAACATGCCATGTTAGGCACCAAGGAAGATATGGATCAGATAGCTAAGGCTATTTTAAAGATTCAGGAGGCAGTAACTTCCTGATTATAATCACCTCATGAAACTTGTTGTTTGATTAGTTATAATTGATTTCCTGATAGTCCACAAGCATTAATAATTGGTATCTATTATTGAAAACATGTGCATACTAATTAAATACCAATGATCAGAAATCAATTCAAAAAGGCTGCAGGTGTCAGTCTTGTCATACTACTCACTCTTTTACCTTTATTAAGTCACCAGGTTACCGCTCAAAACCAGGAAAAGTTCTGGACGGCCATAACGGATGAAGTATATCTCCAGGAGGTGTCTCAAAAGATCCCATTTGATCAACCGGTAAAATCAATAGGCATTTACGATGACCAGGTTTTTGGTTTAATCGAAAATCAGATTTATCAGCTTAAAAATGATCAACTGGAATCACTGAAGAAGGCTCCACAAAATGTTAACCGGCTAATTTCTATTGATGAAAATCTTTGGGCATTGGGGGATGAAGGAACCTGGCGCTTTGATGGAAAATCATGGATTAAATTGTCTGATCTGATGTTTGTGGATATGTGTATGCATCAGCAAACACTTCACGCTGCGACAAAGGAAGAAATCTTTCAGCTCGTTGAGAATCAATTCATCACTATAAAACCTGAAGGTGGTTACTACAACAGTGACATCACTACATTAATGGAGGATGGGACGCAGCTTCACACAGATCCGGTTAGGTTGGGGCCCATAGAAAAAATTGAGTCCTATAGCGGGACTTTACACGTGTTGCGCCCTGACCAACTCATCCAGTTTGATGGAAAAATTGTCAATACAGATTTTATCGATTGGGGTAAGCTTCCATCTAAGCAAGCGAATGATTTACAATCATTTGGCAGTAAGTTATATATCAGTACAGACAGAGGGTTGGCAGAATTGCGTGGAGCAAAAATGGAGGTCCTCAAAGGTGAAGATGGGCTACCAGTAGAAAATACAGTTTCCCTTACCAGGGGGTTTGACAATGATTTGTGGATTGGAACCAGAAGAGGTGCTGTGAGGATGCTAGCTAATGAATGGCAATATTTTGGAGCGGGACAGTGGTTGCCCAATAACCAGGTAAATGATATAGCAGTAACGAGTGATAAAGTGGTCATTGCAACGGATGGCGGAATTGGAATTATCACTTATGAGCCCTACACACTAGAAAAGAAATCATCCTATTATGAGCGACATCTTAATGAATGGGGACATAAAAGGCTTGGGTTTATTCAAACTTTATATAAAAAAGATGGTGAATGGATTCGGTCTGTCAGTGACAACGATGGTGCACATACAGCCACCTACCTGGCAGCCATGAGTTATAAATATAAGGTTACAGGTGATGAAACAGCACGAAAGGAAGCAGTGAATTCTTTCTATGCCATGCTTTGGTTAGAAAGGATTACCCCAATTGACGGATTTTTTGCCAGATCGATTTATTCGATCAAAGGAGATAAAGGCGGTTTGAGCAGATTTGGGTCAGGTGGCCTTCCAGCTAAGTATTACCTTTCAAAAGATGGTAATTTCAACTGGAAAGGAGATACCTCAAGTGATGAAGTGACTGCTCATTTCTATTCCGTTTCCGTATTTCATGACTTAGTTGCTCAAGGAGAAGAGAAGGAGTTGGCAAAAGAACATTTAATCAGAATTGCCACTTACATTCTGGAGAATGATTGGATGTTGATAGATATGGACGGGGAGCCAACTCGTTGGGGACGTTGGAACCCGGAGTACCTTTTAAGACCTTATGGTTACAATGACCGAGGTTTGAATGGGCTTGAAGCGCTATCTTTTATGCAGACAGCTTACGCCCTATCCGGAGATGAGAAATTCATGGAGGGCTATGAAGAGCTTGTAGGTTTTGGATACCTCACCAATACGCTTAGGCAGAAAAATACTTTCCCGCCTTCTACACTCGCTCCCTGGGATGATAACCTGGCTTTTGAATCTTATCAAACCATTCTTAAGTATACGGAGGATCCTATGTACAAATCATTCTTATTGAGGAGTCTGGAAAGAACCTACGAAATCAAGCGCATGGAACACATTCCCTGGTTTAATTACACCTATGGAGCGTTTACCAACAATGATTTTGATAATGAGCAGTGTGTCAAACACTTGCGTGCCTGGACATTGGATTGCTTGGCTTATCCTTTTAGCAATTCCCACAGAGATGACCTATTCGTTGAACCTGGCTATACTTCTTATGAAGGTGGGGTGAAAGCGATATCACCCAGAGAATCAATTGTGATGAGAGGTAGCAGACCAGCGACAGTTCTGGATGGTGGAAATGGGGTGCTGGTTTTTGAGCCAACAGGATTCTTAAGGGATTACTGGATGGGAAGATATTATGGTTTTATTGAAGCGCCGCTAACAAAGGAACCATCACTGCTGAAAGTCGAGCCTAGAAATATGCAATTCGGAGCAGAACCTTATAAAGGGCCAGGGAGACCTGACTTCTAAGGTTTGGTTATTTGGCCTTGGTTTAAACAACAAAAGTTTTTTTCCAGTCGGAAAAAAACTTTTGTTGTTTCTAAGCAGGGGTCTTAGAACCTTAGTGTTCCGCAGGGTCACTAAGGATGGTAAAGATGGAGTCTGAAATTTCTTGAGTCAAAGACTCAATTTCATTTACGAATCCGTAGAGAAACGCTACGGATAGCTGGACTGTAATTAGGAAATCATGTTACCACTTGAAGTCGTGCATCAGATCTTTAATTTCCCCTTCAGGTTAATACCCTGTACCTGGATCTGCAATTGATCTGATTGCAGATCTTTGCCATGAAATTTTAGGTTCAGGGTTTTTGATTCACCGGGTGGAAGTGAGAGATAATTGTCACTCCAAAAGACCGGTAAGATCGATGATCCATCAGAGGCTTTGGTAGCATTCAGCTCAATAAAGAAGGCCAGTTGATCAGCTGGGTTTTTCACCGTCACTTTCACTTCCCATTCGTCACCCTCTGAGATGATTTCCTTCACAACTTCAATTTCAACTTTCTCCATTGAGTTGATCGCCTTGTAATCCGCATACTCTTTTTGTGGCGTATAGAACCATAGGGTATTCGGGTAGTCCATTTTATCCTTTTTGGTGGCTAACCAGTAGAAATTATCAGAGATAACTTCATTGCCTTTGGTGAGTTTCAGGTCAAGGAAGTAAACATTTCGGGTGCCTTTCAGCTCCGGTAGCTTCAGTAGCTCTGCGACTTCATCCGCTCCAAGGCTTATCGTTTTCTCCTCTTCAAAAACCACGTTTGAATTCGTATCATAGATGCGGATATGGGCTTTTACACTTTCAAGTGAAGACAAGCCATCATTGCTGGCATATACTTTTTGATTGTCGTAATTATAGATCAAGGTGGCTTTTTGACCTGCCTTTTGGGTTCCAAAATAGGCGCCTGTCGGCATCAGATAATAGTCATATAATTGCCAGTACATCTCAGGCCATGGCGAGTTTAGCATCCATTGGACAACGCCTGTTGTGGTTGGCCTATTGACCACATGTGCTTCAAACATGGGTCGGATAGCTTCGTAGTTCATCAATTGGGCCTTCAAGGTTAATTCTTCCAGGTCCTGTGGTTCACCATAGCGATTATTCAATGCAGTGAGATATACTTTTACGCTGTTAAAGTCCTTTCTCCCGGAATGATAGTTCCACATCTCATTAGCCGGAGGCCAGAGGTATTCCTCTGGTATCATTTTTTTAATACTTTCTATTGTTGGTATCTGAGGCCCGGGACCTGTTTCTGAGTTGAAACCGTAAGCACCACCATACTGATCATCCTCATACCAGTAGATCGGAGGCACATATTCATAGGGTCCCAGCATTTTCATTCCGGAAGTTCCTGATATTTCACTCTCAAATTCTCCAGCAGAGATGAGCAGTGAGCGTGTGCCATCATATTGCTTAAGTGTTTCACTATACATCTTTTCCAGCCTTGGTTTTGGCATAGCGTCACTACCTACTGCCCAGCAGTAGATACTCGGATGGTTTCTTAGCCATTTCACCTGGTGTTTCAGATATTCGTCAAGTAGATCTTCTTCTGAGGCGGTAAGCTTCACGCCGTTTAATTCAGTACTTTCAGCAATGGACATGCTCTCATCGTACTCATCTGAAACTACCAGCGGTAAGCCGAGGTAATCCGGCCATTCCCATTGACAACTCCAGCCGACCATCAGAAGAATGCCATTTTGATCACATAGATCATAGATGTTATGATTGTTACCCCAGAATCCTTCAAATCGTAAAGAGTTCATGTTCATTTCCTTCACATATCTTATCTGTGCCTCATCTTTTTCTGGCATGTACCGAAGAAAGAGATCATCTACCCAGCCGCCACTCTTCTGCATGACTTTTCTTCCATTTACACTATATCCGCGTACTCCTGAATCATTTAAATAGGTCTCTATGGTCCTGATACCAAATTTCACTATCTGCTCATCTAGTAAAGTGCTTCCTTCATAAACCTCCAGTTTCAATTCATGCATATTGGGATCGCCCAAACCATTTGGCCACCAAAGCTTAGGGTTTTGAATAACCAATTCCTGGAATTCCTGGGGGGATAGGGAGAAGGTTTTAGTTTCATTTGATTTTAACCCTACAGATTTGGAGATGCTACTGCCTGCCACTGATGCAGAAACAGTGACCTCCTTTTCTATGTTATCCAGATTAGCAAGTTCACCTGAGATGGTCAGGCTAGCCTCTTTCAAGGTTTCGGTATTTACATCTGTTTGAACAAAAGGATCATTGATCGCTACTTTTCCTGTTCTTTTTAGGCGTATGTCCCGGTAAATCCCCATGTACTTATCAGGAGGTGTTGGAGCCCAATCCACGAAACCCATGTAAAAATCTCTGGTTTGGGGTGGTATGATTTCAAAGACCAATAGGTTGTTGTCTTTTATTGACCTGGTGACGTCTAATTCAAATTGGCGAAAGGCTCCGAACAGGGTATCCTGGGAGGCAATGAGTGTTCCATTTAGCCAAATATTTGCACGATAATTGATGCCATCAATAAATAGCCTCAACGATTCTTTATTTGAGTTAAAGGCTTCAACCTCAAATGATTTTTTATAGAACCAGGATTTTTCGAAGGGCTCTGATGGAATCTTTGCAAGGTTATCACCAAAAAAGGGATCCTTATAGACACCTGCATCAATCAATGCACCTAAAACCGTGGAAGGCACTTTCACATCCACCCATTCATCTCCTGATTGATCAGAGGTGGATATGGAGACGCCTGTTGCATCTGTTTTTTCCGAGGAGATAATCTGCCATCCTTCTCTTAGCACAACTTCATTTACCGTTGGATTAGTGGTACAGGATGCCAACATGAGCAATAAGCAAAGGAAAACAACCAATTTGCTGATTAATAAGGCCTTGAATCTGAATGTTTTTGTTCTCATTTTCAGAAGAATCATTTGTTATTAAAATTTTACTAAATACCGGAAAATATGCAGTTATAATACTGCGCTTATTTGATATGGACTATAACAATGGAAAACAAATCTGACTATTCAATCATGTACTTCTGCTGAAAGTCTACTTTTCCTTTTCAATAAGATATTTTTTTCTGTATTCGGAAGGTGTGCAGCCTTTGATTTGTTTAAACTGATGTGCAATGTTTTTACTGTCATTGAGACCTAAATCCACTGCAATTTCAAAAATGGAGGCGTCAGTTTCCAGCAGCTTCTTGGTGAATTTTTCAATTCTTAAGTTGAAGATGTATTCGTAAACGGGATGTCCTGTTACTTTTTGAAATCTCATTTCAAGTGACCTTCTAGATAAGGGCACCTGCTTCAGTACATCGCTCACTTTCATGTTGTTTTCGATGTTGTTGTGGATATACTTAAGTGCAGTGCCGATGTATTCATCCTTGGCTGCGTAAATGTCCGTAGAATTCCTTGTTACTACTTGTGTGGGCTCAACTACGATGTCATAATATTCCTTGTTTTTAGTGCGGATCATGGTATGCAAGAGTCTGGCTGCCTCATACCCTCCTTTGATGATGTCCAGACTAATGCTGGAGAGGGGAGGGTCGCATAGATTGCATAGCATTTCATCATTGTCGACGCCCAATACGGCAACTTCTTCAGGAATACGAATATTGCTTACCCTGCACGCTTCGGTGATATGCATCCCCTGATTGTCATCACAAGCCATTAGCGCTATTGGCTTTGGCAAGGATTTTAACCATTTGCTTAGTGCTGAGGGTTTGTAGTACCACAGCTCACGGTATTTAAACCTTCTGTTGTGTTCAAACTGATGGACATCGTAGCCCTCTTCTTTGATTCTGTTTTCGAAACCCTGTAGCCGTTCTCTGGACCAAACAATGTTTTTGAATCCGTAGTAAGCGAAATTCTTAAATCCTTTTCTAAGAAAGTATTCGGCACCCATTCTTCCGGTATTGAGGTAGTCTCCAGTAATATTTGGGATGTTAACTTGTCTTTCCTTAAAATCCTGGGCGACTACTGCAAGTCCTGCGTCCATCAAATTTTCTACATTGGAGTCAGAGTAGAATTGCCCGATGATGCCATTGGCATCCCATTCTTTGGCCCATTTGAGGATGCCATCAACCCCATTTGCTTCTCTAAAATATCCGGGCATTCGGCAAAACACCCAGGGCCCATATTTATGAGAATACTTGGTAATGCCCTTCAATAGGCTTGTACCGTATTCTTCACCAAAATCCGTTAAGAGAATTATCTTGATCATTGAAACATTAAATTACAATGATCTGCGGTTTTAAAAAAGGTCTTTGATGCTCTTTATTGTTTTATTGCTAACAATTGGTTTGGCCCAGAAGGAAATACTTAAGATATATCCCAGTGTAACAAAGACGAATACCATGCCAAATTTTAGTGAGAAAATATCGCTTAGCCCGCCGATTAATAGCTGAACCACAGCACCTCCAGCTATACCAGTCATAAGTATGCCAGCAAAGGACCCATGATGTTTTGTGACGGAATTGAGACCTAGAGATACAATGACAGGATACATCACTGACATGAAGAATCCAGAAACAGAGAATGCCCAAATGGAGATTTCCGGGCCACCAAACAGGCCTGCGAATACGCATATAATCGCCAGAATAGAAAACCATTTAAGGATCTGCTTACTGTCGAACAACTTCATGAAAATCAGGCCAAAAAAACCTCCGATTGTCATCAGTCCCCAAAAGTAGGACACGGCATCAGCTCCATCTGTATCAGGGTTAAAACCATGGTAAACGTTTAAGAATTTGGACATCCAGTAGGAAATGCCTTGTTCTGATCCTACGTAGCAAAATATGCCAAGGAAATATAAGATTACATATTTGTTTTTAAACAACTCCAGGTAACTCGCCTTTGATCCCACTTTCTCATCTTCCTGAAGTTGTACTTTTGGGAACTTCACAAAGATGATAACCAGAATCATGATCAGACTTACCAGGGCAAAGACCCAATAGACAGATACCCATGAAAGCGATTCAGTGACCAGTTGTGTCATCAATCCAATAAAGGGTTTGTCTGTATTTCCCTGTGCAATGTTTGTGACCAGGTAGGTGTACATCTGAGGGCTGATAAATGAGGCCAGTCCAAAAACCAATTGAGCCATTACGGAGTTAAAGGCGAAATTTTCCTCACCACCTGATACTCTTAGTAAGGGGTTGATCACTACCTGTAGTGTTGCCATGCCCGCTCCGATGGTGAATAAGGACCCAACAAAAACGCCGAATGTGGGTACAATGGCAAAAACAAATGAACCGGCAAAGGCAATGGAGAATGCAAGAATCATCATGTTTTTTTCTCCCCATTTCTCCAAAAGAATTCCAGAAGGAATAGACATGATTCCATATGCGATAAAAAAAGCAAATGGTAGAAATCCAGCCATGGTTTCTGAAAGGGTATAGCTGGAAGATATGTTGGGGTTTAATGCGCCAAGTATATTTGTCAAGAAGGAAATCACAAAAAATGTGAGAAGAATGAGGACAACAATTAGATAATTTCTTTTCATGTTTCGATGAGGTAAGTGGTATTGATTTACTAATCCTTCACAACTGGTGCTACGGGGATAGATGTTTCCTCCTGTTGTTGGACCAGTGCTGCAGCCCCTAACATAGAAACGTTTTCCGTTTCCGAGAGACAAATTTTTAAGTTTTTAACAGAATTCGGAAAATGAGTTTGAGAGAGCGTTTCGTGCATTTCTCCTTCAAAATACTTGTAAGCTCCCGTGATTGAACCTCCTATTACAATGAGTTCCGGATCGTAGGCATACATGACCGATTTTAAGGCTACCCCTAAATGTTTACCAAATTCTTCCCATAGGGACAGGGCTATAGGATCATTCTCCTCCGCCCTGTTGAATACCTGGAACGCGGTAGTTCCGTGTTTTTTTGAAAAGAACATGGAACTGCAGTAATATTCAAGATCCTGGTCCAGGTAGGGCAGATATCCGATCTCTCCAGCGCCACAATTGGCGCCTACATATAAGTCATTCTGAATAATTACTCCGGAGCCTATGCCGGTACCAAGGGTAATCCCGACCATATTATTATATGCTTTGCCTGCCCCAAAGTGTTTTTCGCCCAATGCGAAACAATTAGAGTCATTATTGATATAGGTAGGAACTCCAAATTGTTTTTCAAGAATGTCTTTTAGATGAACTTCTTTCCAGGAAGGGATATTTACCACGTTGTAAACAATTCCATTTTCTAAATCTACTACCGAAGGGACACCGATTCCAATTCCTGCTACCTGAGGATCATAAATTGATTCTATGAGTGTGATTAATTGTTGTAGTGTACTGTTGAGATCATTTTTATTCTCTAAATGGATTTTTTCAATTTTAATTATTTTTTTATCATCTATCAGGCAAGCTCTGATGTTTGTTCCACCTAAATCAACTCCGATTTTCCTCATTGGTCTTAATGCATGTTATTAATCTGTTGCCATAATAATACTCTCGCAAACAAAAAGGTACTATGCTACTTGTGATTTATTTGTAAAAAAGGACCTGAAGTGAATCTTCAAATAAAAGGATAGTAGGCTAACTTAGGCGATGAGTGTATACTATTTCTAATTTATAAAAGTAGTAAATCTTTTTAATAAGCATCATTGGGAGTTTTCCAGGATTAAATTAATACAGCTTATTCAATTAATATTATTAGTTGAGCTAGTCCTGAAGACTTAATACGGCGTATATTTTATAAGTATTCCCTTAAACTCAACCTAAACATGTCCAAAGCAGTAAATCGTTTAATCTCCCTTGATGCGATGAGAGGATTCACCATCGCCGCCATGATTCTGGTAAACTTTCCAGGAAATGATAACCATGTATTTGCTCCGTTAAATCACTCAGTTTGGAATGGTCTTACGCCAACAGACATCATAGCTCCATTCTTTCTTTTTATTGTAGGTGTATCCATTGCGCTGGCCTACTCAAAACGGTTGGAGCAAGATGTTCCTAAAGGTGATATGTATAAAAAAATCATCATCAGGTCTTTTAAAATATTTGCCGTTGGTATCCTGCTGAACTTGCTGTGGGACTTCAATTTTGCTGAACTTCGGTGGACAGGCACACTTCCCAGAATTGCCATCGTGTTCTTGGTGTGTTCAATCATGTTTTTGAACACCGATTGGAAAAAACAGGCCTGGATTGGAGGAATAATACTGGTCGGCTACTGGTTGGCTATGACTTTGATACCGACACCTGGAGTGGGCAAAGTTATGTTAGAGCCAGGAGTAAACCTTGCTGCCTGGATCGATAGCAAATACATGCCAGGAACCATGTGGCAGGGAACCTGGGATCCGGAAGGAATCCTGAGCACTTTTCCATCTATTGTTTCAGGAATTACGGGGATGCTAGCGGGTCTGATTTTATTAAACAGCCGATCAAAAGAAGAGCAGGTAATTCATCTGATGGTTATTGGTTTCTTTATGGCTATTGCCGGATATCTTTGGGGACTTACTTTTCCTGTCAATGAAAATATCTGGACCAGTTCGTTTGTCTTTGTAACTTCTGGTTTTGCATTCCTCGCTCTGGGAGCATTCAATTACCTGGTGGATATGAAAGGATATACCCAGGGTACCAGGCCGGGAATTATATTCGGAGCCAATGCGATTACGGTATATGTACTTGGTGACGTGTTGGCAGCGATCTTTTATGGAATTCATTTTGGAAACGAGTCCCTAAATATTCACTTTTTCAATGCGTTAACCAGTATTGGGGTGGGCGCAAAACTTTCAAGTATGCTGTATTCTTTGAGCTATGTGTGCATCGTCTTCATCCCTGCTTATGTTATGTATCAAAGAAAGATTTTCATCAAACTTTAAAAATGAAATTTTCACATATCCTATTTTCAAGCATCTGCTTATTTTGTGTTTCAATTGTATCTGCTCAGAAGATCACTGGATCGGTTTACCTGGATGAGAATAAAAATTTGAAGAAAGATGCTGGTGAAGATGGATTGTCCGGAGTAATGGTAAGCAATGGAAGGGATGTCGCGAAGACCGATCAGGAGGGAAATTGGGCTCTTACGTCTAATGATCGACCTTCAGTATTTGTGATACAGCCTTCTGGTTATTTGGTGCCAACAAATGATTCCATGGTGCCTCAGCACTACAAAGAGCTTGCAGGGGCAACAAATGGTTTGGCGTTTCCTATATGGAAAGATGAATCATCTTCAGATGAATTTGAAGGACTTCTTTTTGGAGATACCCAGGCGAGGGGTCTTCGGGAGGTCAATTTTGTGATGCACGATGTAGTGGAGGAGGTCATCGGTAGTCAGGCAAAGTTTGGGGTAGCATTAGGAGATATTGTAGCAGATGATCCCGGATTATTTGATGAGATCGGTGCGGGTATCGGACAGATTGGTATTCCCTGGTACTACGTTTTTGGCAACCATGACAACAACAAAGGAGCAAAGGGCAATGAAGGTTCAGATGCTACTTTCAGGAGAAATTTCGGACCGCCTGTTTATGCCTTTGAGTTTGGTAAGGTCTCTTTTGTGTCTCTAAACAGTGTTGATTTTAAGAAAGAAGGCGGGTACCGTGCGCATTTTAGTGCTGATCAGATCGAATTTCTTGGACAATATGAAAGACATATACCGAAAGAAAATCTATTGGTGCTCATGATGCACATTCCAATCGTAGCTTGTGACAATCGGGAGGAAGTATTTGCTATCCTTGAAAAGCGGCAGCATACCTTAACCATCGCAGGCCATACCCACATGCTGGCTAATTTGTTTGTAGATGAAAAATACGGATGGAAAGGAGATGAACCCCATCATTTGTTTATCAATGGGACGGTTAGCGGAAGTTGGTGGTGTGGGATAAATGATGAATTGGGAATTCCTCATACGACCATGAATGACGGGGCCCCCAATGGCTATGCCTCGATAGCATTCTCGGATAACCAATATAAGATTCGATATAAAGCAGCTCGAAGGCCCGCGGATTATCAGATGAATATCTATTTGCCAGAAGAAATTCAATCAGCGGTGCTCGATACCACGGAAGTATTGGTAAACTTCTTCAATGGATCGTCAAGATCTACCGTGGAAATGCAACTTGATCAGGAAGGTGCATGGCTACCACTTACTCAAACGATTGCCAGGGATCCTGCAAACGTGGCCATGTATCAATTGAATGAGATGCTTGACACTAAATTTCAGGGGCAGCCCTTAGATGAAATTCTGGGTTGGAAGATGGATTACCCTAGTGAATCTCGGCACTTTTGGAAAAACACATTGCCGGAAAAACTAATTAAAGGCACGCACACCATAAAGATCAGAGCAAAGGATTTTTATGGTAATACCTTTTATGCTCATCGCATTTTCAGAGTTACCCGTTAATGTGCAAAGTTTAAACCCATGAAGAATATCGTCAAGTTTTTGCCTTACTTGTTTATCTCTTTGACTCTGCTATCCTGTGAACAGCAGAGACCCGCCTCAGACAACATTCATGAACTTGCGGTGGATCATGTCAATGACCTGAGGTTAAGCGTTTATTTCACCGCACATTCCGTAGAAAGGTTGTTAAAAGGAGCTGAGGGTAGAAGGGAAGCTGTTTCCTTGATGCAGGCCAATGGAATTACCAAAGTGTATTTAGAAGTTTACCGAAGTGGGTTGGTTGTTTCGCCTCCATTATTGGCTGAGGTTAAGGATTACTTTATCCAGAACGACTTTGAGGTGGTAGGTGGTATTGCCACCGTTCCTGGTGGTGATTTTGGGGTAAAGCAGGAAGGTAAGCTTGGCTGGTTTAACTGGCAGAATGAAAAAACACAAAAAGACTTGCGTCAGGTCATGGAAGACGTAGCCCCAATATTTGATACATTTATTGTTGACGACTTCTTATGTACAGGAGACACCAGTGTGGAATCCCAGGCAGCGAAGGGAGATAGGGAATGGTCGGTTTACCGCAGGGAACTAATGACGGAGCTTGCTTCCTCCATATTCATCGATCCAGCAAAGTCTGTAAATCCGGACATACACATGATCATTAAATACCCGCAATGGTATGATCGCTTTCACATGTTCGGTTATGATGTAGCAAGTGGCCCGGAGTTGTTTGACGAGGTGTGGGTTGGCACGGAGACCAGGGGGCAGTACACGCAGCGATTTGGTTTTGTTCAGCCTTATGAAGGGTTTGTTAATTACAGGTGGATTAGCTCCATGGCTGGAGATAAAATTGGTGGGGCCTGGTTTGACCACGGAGATTGTGATGCTTTGGATTTTATCGAACAAGCCTATCAGTCGGTACTGGCTGGAGCTGATGAGTTGGTCATTTTCAATTATGGAAGCTTTGTACAGGGGCATCCCGGTCATCATCAACTAAGGATGGACCTGGAGAAACTTTATGCTTTGGCAAAAGGAGTCAAGGATAACCCGGTGATAGGCATTCCTGCATATAAACCACCCCACAGTGATGCAGGTGGGGACTTATACATCATGGATGTCATTGGAATGCTGGGGATTCCTATCATTCCGGTATCAAAATATCCGGATAATGCTGGGACCATATTTTTACCTACTCAGGCAGCAGAAGATACTGATATATTAGCTAAAGTAGAAAAGTCACTAAAAAACGGAACGCGCATAATATCGACCGCAGGTTTTCTTGATAAAGCCCAGCAAGCTTCGAAAGCCGGGGTTTCAAGACTTGTTGCTGAAACAATGCATGCTGACCAGATCATGGTTGATGGATCAATAATAAACTTAAATCTCCCACTTGAACATGAAGCTGAATTTGAAGCAATTGATGCTTCCGTAATTTTGGAAAGTCGCATGGAAGGGAAGTCGGTTCCCTATTTAACTAAAAATGATGAAGGTAATTTTTATGTGCTCAATTCTCATACTTTTTCAGAAGCTGACTTTGAAGCTGTTGGTGAGGTACTACTTAGCCCAAGACCCTTGGGTATACTTGAACTTCCTGTGAGCTGGGTGAATACCCTTCGAGGGGCCTTTAACCATGAGCTTACCTATCATTTAGATGCTCCCTCCAGGGTGACCATGCAACCTTTACAAAATGGTGAGGTGGTCCTGCATAATTACAATCAGCAAAAGACAACGATCAGCCTTTCTGGTTTTAACTCTGCTAAGGTTTTGGATGTATTCACAGGGAATGAATATGATATTAAAAACCAAACCCTGGAACTAACAATCAATGCAAGATCGAGGATTTGGTTAAGGCAATCAGAGTAATCTGGTTACCAAGGTTGCCAGATCGTGGCTGCTATGTATCTTTCGGGCTTCATTTTATCCTGGAAATAATACATCGTAACTACTTTTCCATCGGATCGCTGAAGAGATCTTACATAACCAATATCCCGGCCACCACCATCATCGCGAAGTATAATTTCATTTGACCAGGTGTTTCCATTGTCTCCACTGATTTTTGCCACAATGCTGTAAGGTTCTTTTCTTACGCCGTAGGTCAGGCACAATCGACCATCTTTTAGTTTAATCAGACTAGGAGGGTTACCCTCCCCGTTTTCTTTTACTGGAGGATCCAAAAGCTCCCAGGTTTTGCCGGCATCTTTACTTCTCCAGGCATCGATCCAAGGTAAAGTATCTTCTCTTCTCCTGATGGTGGTAAGATATTCGGTGCCCGAAAGTTTGACGGTGGACGGCATGATGCCAAATCCCGTAGGCTCAGGTCCAATCATCCCCACCAGTTCCCAGGTGAGTCCGCCATCACGGGTGATTGTAGCAATGGGCCTGCCTTCTGATTGGTCTTTCTTGGATTTTGTCTGAAAAGCCATGCAAGTCTGATGGTCCAGGGTGATGTAATCTGTCCGGGCAAGAATATCTGATTCTCCAGATATCACCAGGTTAAAAGGACCTTTCCAGGAATGTCCACGATCGTAGCTGTAATAGATCAGCGATGGTCCTGTATTATAGTTTAAAAACCGAAAAGTCATGGCAAAATCAGGGTGGCCAAAATTGATAGGCTCTTTTAAGTCTGTTGGCGCTACTCGGTTCGGGTATTGTGGCTCCACTCCGTGAAGGGAAGATCCCCTGGCTACCAGCCTTCCGTCCGGGGATGGATCTTCAATGGTCCAGGTTTCGCCTCCATCAAGACTTCTGGCGAATAAGGTCCACTCTTCCCGGTCCCGATCTATGTTGTGCACCGATGGACCAAGGTTTTTATGAAAACCTTTGTCGAAACCTACCAGGATCTCGTTTCCCCAGTTCCAGGCTCCAAAATTGGCGGGCCATCCACTGAAGTAGCCTTGCTCATAGGAGATAACAACATGCTTAGGTTCCGCTGTAGTTGATTCTTCCTGTTCCTTATTCTTTGACTGATTACAGGCCATAAAAACAAGACTAATCAGAAGATAAGTGAGGAGATTTTTCATTTTAAAGGGGGCTAGTATTACTTACTAAGGTCCTTATAATAAAGGTCCTTTGCTTCAATCATCATATCGGTATTGTGGCATTGAATGGCAAAATATCCTGTCTTGTATTCGTCATCCTGATACTCCATAACAAGCTCATCATTGATCCATATTTTGATATCAGCGCCAATGGCCTGTACGCGCATGGTAAACCATTCATCGTCTTTGGTAATGAGCTTCGTGGCTTTACCTGTTGGTGTCCCTGGTTTCCATAGCCATCCCGTATGTGCCTCCTGGTTGTGACAGATCTGTGCTTCATAACCTCTTGGATAACCATTGGGGTTATCTTCCGCAGGGTTACTTCTAAAATAAAGGCCGCTATTTCCTCCGCCTCCCTGATCACTTAGGCGGAAAGTTCCTTTAACCTCCAGATCAGTTAATTCCGGGGAAGCATAAATGTGGCCATTTGCGCCAACACCAATCATTACACCGTCTTCAACTTTCCAGTCTGCTTTACCACGAACCGTCCACCCTTTGAGGTTTTTCCCATTGAATATTGATTTCCATTTATCTTTTTGGGCAACCGTTAAAAATGGGATACAGGCCAGGACCAGGATGATAACTACTTTGCTTTTCATTTTACTTAGGATTTGTTATTTGATTAATTGATGGTGTAGGGCAAGATAATAAGGTAATAGATAAAAAGTACCTTCATTCTCGGAGTGTCCTCCATGTACTTCTGTATAGGTGATAGCAAACCCATCCCGGTCCAAACGCACATGACCTCGCTCATCAATCGGTAATGCATAAGTGTCATTTCGCCATCCCATACCTGCAGATTGACCAGGGGTAGGATCGAGTACCACGTCTAACCGGTGGCTGTTGTCCATGGGATAACCAATCAGATCCAAAGGGATTCGCTGTAGCGTTTCAACCATGTACCGGGTATCTAGGCTGCTTTTTTCAAAACGTTTGAGGGCGGCATCCGCAAATAAGGGGTTCTCAGGGAATAATGTTTTTCCTTCAAAATACCCATTCTCGATTTTATCTGAGAAAGAATTAGCCAGTGCGCCATAAAGGCCATCCCAAAAGGCATTTTTTTGCTTGCTGATATGTAACCAGGCATTCTCAAGTGCATTGCGATACATAATCAATAGCTCAGGGTCTTTTTCATAGTTCATCAAACCATAAAGACTCATCAGACTGAGGTTGTTGTCCCAGGGCACTGCATTTTCTGGTGGAAAGAACTCCTTGGCATGCATGGCGTTGATGTGATAGTCATGCTCGTCTCGTAACATACGGGCGACTTCATCATATTTTGAATCACCGGTCACGTGACTGGCGACATTTAGAAATGAAAGCATCATCATGGAATTGATTCCACGTTGCTCCCAGCCCCAGACAGAGTTGAAGAATTCTGGTTGAAAATTAGCCCAGCGGGTAGGTTTTCCATCATGGTCCACCAAACGAAAGCCATGACGTATCAAATGGTCTGTGATATCTGCTACTACCTTTCTTGCATCGGCTTTTTCCTGCTCTGTCTCTGCTATCAGGTCATAGAAGATGGCATAGTAGAAGTAATGACCAGCCAGCTCATCGGAGCTGGTATCACATTTCCAACGGTAGTTTCCATCCTTACTAAGTGGGAATCTAGGATAAATATCCTTCCAGAAAGGATCTGACTGCTGATGACGTTTATTGTATTCACGGCTGTATTGCTCATTTACAGGATCCCGCCAGTCTACAGGGATAATTACCCTGGCCGGAAATCCCGGCTCGTGTGTGATATCAACCAGCCACTTACAGGCATAAAAGCTTCTTACGGCCAGTTCTCTGGCTTTCGGATCTCCGGTGGTGCCATATCGATAGGCCATGGCTGCTCCATACATGGACGTATATAAACCATCATTGTCGGAGATGTCTGTTCTCGATGAAGCTACATCGTATTGGATCGGTAGATCACTCTGACAGATAAATCCCATCCGGTTATGTCTTTCTTCTACCTGCTGAATGAAATAATTCGCTTTTTCTTCATAGGAGATCAGGGTAGGCGTGATTTGACTCATGCCTCCTTTAGTAGCAATCCAGGCAGCTCCTTTATCGTCAACTGCTATTTCATTTACATAGTCGTCCGGGAGCCATCTTCGGGTAGCCCTATAATAGAAGTACTCATTTTCAACCCTAATGGCACCTTTTTTGGTTCCGAACCAAACTTCCCCACTCGGGCCAGCAGCTGCACAGGTAAATTCATTGTAAGGCAGGTCTTCTTTTCCGGTGAATAACTTCCAGGATTGGCCATCATATTTAGCAACACCCTGTTGCATACCGGCCCATAAATTACCCTGACTATCTACCACTAAAGCAGCTACGCTTCTTGGGTTCCAACTGTATTTCTCATCCATAGGATTGAGTTGAGTTGATTTTTTGGTCTTGAGATCAACAAGATATAAGCCGGTATCACAACCAATAACCATGGAGTCCTTATACTTTACCTTGCTCAAAATCACACTTGCATTTGCTGGTATCTGTGGATCAATCAGCCATTGCTGACTCAGTTTTCCTTTGTGTTTTATCCAGGTTTTCCCATTGAAGTCCATCCATTCCCCATCAATCTGGATGATTGGCTTGCCTTTTTGAATCATCAGCTCAGTCACAGCTCCTTCCGGCAGTTTTTGGTTTTTACCATGTACCAGCACCACATCCTGATAGAATTCTTTTTCATTGTTAGGCTGCGCATTGGTCACAGTCAGTAAAACAAGAAATAAGAGGGCAATCATTGAAGTTTTAAGCATGTATAAAATTTAGTTTAAATGGTTATTGAAGGAGATTCTCCAGTGTCTGTTGATTGATCTGGTTCTGATGATCTGAGTAGTGTCATGTCGGTATTTAGTTTTTGACTGAACAGTGCCATGTCAGAACTATGAATCACGATGTTGATGCCTTCTTTGATCCAAAACAGTTGGCGTTCAGGTTCAATTGAGAAGTGAATACCTACTCCTAGCGTATATTTTCTTGCTTTCCTGATGATCTCTTTAACGGTTTTAATAAAGTCAGGATGATCGTATTGCTCCGGGATACCCATGTTTACAGACAGGTCATGGGGCCCGATAAAGACCGCATCCAATCCTTTGACAGATAATAGGTCATCGAGCCGTTCAACTGCAGGAATACTTTCAATGTTAGCGATGCAGAGGTTTCCTGCATTGTAGTTTTCAAGGTATGATTGCAATTCATTAGCTGCTTTCATGGTGCCGGAGGCTAGTTCCTCCAGCTTCTCGCCCTTCAGCGGTCTAAGTTTTGTTGCGTTGACCAGGTCCTTGATTTCCTCAAGACCTTCGAGGTAAGGTGCCACTACACCTACTGCACCGTCATCAAGTACCTGACTTGTCCGGTATTTATCTGGCTTTGGAATTCTTACTATCGGAGAAATCCCAAGTGCCTGGTACATCTTACACATGATTGAGCGTTCAGCGCGATCAATCGCGATGTGTTCGGTATCGATGAACACAAAATCAAGGTTTGCTCCTGCAACGAGCCCTGGCCACCTGGGTGTATTATTGGTGATGCAGGTCCCATAGATGTTTTTCCCTTGTTGTAATTTTTGTTTCAAACTTGTTTTTTGAAATCCTGCCATCCTTCGGGTTTTCGAGCTAAACGTTATATTAGCTAGTTAAATTAAATATACTTGATGTGTAAGGCTTCGTACTATATGATCTGAAATAATTTAACGTAAGTTTAAGATCAATTATTCGAAGGGAATTCATTAACAGTAAAAGTCAATAGTCCAATCAGCTATTTAAGGAGTACCTTAAGTTAAGTATTTGATAAACCAACATTAATCTTCGTCAATGAATAATTTACCTGAAGGCCTATGGCCTGTAATGATCACCTCTTTTAAGCCTGACAATACCCTCGACCTGGATGGTGTAAAGAGAATAACCGATATGTATCTGGCTGCCGGAGCAGATGGGATGTTTGCCAATTGTCTTTCCAGTGAGATGTTTCAATTGACCAGAGAAGAACGGCTTACACTTACTAAAACGGTTGTAGATCATTGCAAGGGCAAAGTACCGGTCGTTGCCACTGGATCATTTTATGATGATAGCAAAAGCAATGCAGATTTTGTAAAGGAAATTTATAACCTCGGCGTCGATGCGGTGATCCTAATTTCAAGTATTTTGGTCGAACCTTCGGATAGTGACGATGTATTGAAAAATCGATTAGAAGAGCTGATGGAACAGACCAATGACATTCCGTTGGGATTATATGAGTGTCCTGTGCCTTACAAGCGGGTGATCAGTCCTGATATGATGGCATGGCTCGCAGGGACTGGAAGATTCTGGTATCACAAAGACACCACTTGTAATGCTGCTGTAATTAAGCAGAAAGTGGATAAAGTGAAGGGAAGTCCATTTAATCTTTACAATGCAGATACGGTCACTGCCCTTGATTCTCTACGAGCGGGGGCTGCTGGTATTTCACCAATCTCCGGAAACTTCTATCCTGAGCTTTATGGACACTACATGAAGCTGTATCGTGAAGGAAAGAATGAAGAACTTGAATCTTTACATACCAACTTAGCTATAATGGATAAGATTACCCATGATTTTTATCCATGGTCATCCAAACTTTTTCTCGAAAAACGAGGATTTGATTTGTGCACCAACACACGCATCCCAATGAGTAAAATGGGAGTGCAAGAACAAAATAGACACAATGATCTGCTTAAAATGTTCCATAAGGTAATGGCTGAGTTCGAGGTAGATCCAGCATTCTGATCATCATATAATAAACAACAATTCTCACCCAAAAATTTTAACAAGTGAAAGTACTCGACCTCATCGTTTTCTTTGTGTACATGGTAGGTGTAACCGCCTTCGGTAGTTCCTTTTATAGGAAGAACAAGTCCTCTGCTGCCTTCACCCTGGGCAACAGTGCGATTCCAGGTTGGGTAGTGACCATGTCCATTTTTGCAACTTTTGTGAGTAGCATCAGTTTTCTGGCATTACCGGGAAATGCATATCAATCTAACTGGAATGCATTTATCTTTAGTTTGTCTATTCCTGTAGCATCCATCATGGCGGTAAAGGTTTTTGTGCCGCTTTATCGAAAAGCAAACAGTCCTTCGGCATATAGCTATTTGGAATCTCGATTTGGTCCCTGGGCCCGAGTCTATGCATCCGCTTGTTATTTGCTTACCCAGATCATGAGAATGGGGACGATCCTCTATTTGCTTGCCCTTCCTGTCAATGCCATGTTTGGGTGGAACATCGTAATCATCATTGTGGTAACGGGCTTAGTAGTGATGATGTATTCATTGCTGGGGGGTATCCAGGCTGTTGTTTGGACAGATGCCATTCAGGGAATTATCATGATTGCAGGTGCGATATTTTGCCTTTTCTACATCATGTTTTCAATGCCGGAAGGACCTGGGCAGATGTTTGAGATAGCCAGTGCAAATGATAAATTCAGCTTAGGTAGTCTCGGTCTAAGTCTCAAAGAATCCACGGTTTGGGTGGTGTTGATCTATGGGATCTTTATCAACATGCAGAATTATGGGATCGACCAAAACTATGTACAAAGGTACATGGCTTCAAAATCTGACAAGGAAGCCAAACGTTCAGCCTTTTTCGGTGGGATGCTCTACATTCCAGTATCCATGATATTTTTCTTAATTGGTACAGCACTTTATTCCTATTACACTGCTCAACCAGAATTACTTCCAGCAGAGTTTGCAGGAGGTGAGATGAATGACAAGGTTTTTCCATTCTTTATTGTTAATAATTTACCTCCCGGATTTACCGGACTTTTGATTGCTTCTATTTTTGCTGCAGGCATGAGTACGGTGTCCACCAGCATCAACAGTGGGTCTACCGTAGTTTTAACAGATTACTACAAGCGTTTTTCTAAAAAGGAAATCACAGATAGAGACTCGATGAAAGTCTTGTATATTTCTTCTCTGATTATCAGTATCATCGGGATTATCATTGGCGTGGCCATGATCAATGTGCAGAGTGCTTTAGATGCGTGGTGGAAGCTGGCTTCTGTATTTAGTGGCGGCATGTTGGGCTTATTCTTATTAGGCGCATTTGTGAAAGTTATTAATGTTAAGGGCGCGATTATCGGAGTTATACTTGGTTTGATTGCCATTTTATACTTGAGTCTATCGCCTATATTTTTACCGGATGAACCACTGAGTAGCCTTGCAAATTCGTTGCATACTTATCTCACGATTGTCATCGGAACGCTGATTATTTTCTTTACTGGTTTTCTGTTTACGATATGGGGTAAGGATACCGGTTCGTCGACTAAAAAGTAAGGCAGGCAAAGGAAAAAGGACTGAATTACATGCTTTCACCTCATCTGCTGGAACTCCTTCGCACCTACTTCATTGAGTACATGCCTGGTAGATTTCTCTTTGAAGGTCAGAAAGGACAACAATAAATCACCTCCAGTATCAGGAAAATATTGGAACGGGCTGTACAATGAGCAGGTATCAGAATAAAGACGGTGGTACATACCCTTCGACACAGTTTTGGTACCCATTTGCTTGAGCAAGGCACCAATCTTCGATACATACAGGTGATGGGACACGGATGCCCAAATACTCTGGAAATATACACCTACGTTGCACAAGGCGACATTCACAAAATTGTCAGTCCGTTAGGTCATTTGATACAAAGAGGTATATTTGATAAGGAATAAGTGGAATACTCCACTTATTCAGTTGTTTTATGCCATCAATTACTATTTCTAAAACAAGAGAATTCATGGATAATCTCAGCTAAGTACGGAAAGAATAAATTAGTAAAAAGCTACATAAAGAGCATAGAAATATTTTGGACTTAAAAAATGAAAATTAGAACCATACTTTTTTCCCTTGGGCTTTTTGTATTTGCCAATGTGTTGATCATTCAATGTTCTCCCAGCGATTTGAATAAGGAAGTCAAAAGGAGTAAAATCACTTCCTTTGGTGCTGCAGATTGGCCAGCAATAATAGCAAAAGCTCAACCAGTAGCGATAAGTAAAATACAGGTTTCAGGTTATCTCGGAAAACGAATCGATAGGAATTTAGAAAGCCTTATGTTGGGTCTGGAAAGTGAAATCCCTAAAGTCTTTGAAGCTGCAGCCATGGGGCTGGAACCACCTAGATATCGATTGGCAGCAGACAGTGATCTGTATAAATGGCTGGAAGGTGCTTGCTACGTATTCATGAGATCCGGGGATGAGTCACTTAAGAAGGAAATTGATCGTATTACAGACTTAATCATTGAGATACAGGAGGAGGATGGGTATATCAATGCACAGAAAAATCAGAAGGAACGTTGGGATCCAAATGTAAAACATGACCTCTACATTGCAGGACATCTTTTTGAGGCTGCTGTAGCTCACTTTCGGGCAACACAGGAGACTCGTCTATTAGAGGCTGCCTCGAGATGGGCCAATTATCTCATTAGAGAATACTACAATGAGAATGAATACTATAAAACTACAGCTCTTCGCGAGCATTCTGAGTATGAGATAGGGCTTTTACGTCTCTTCCGTGCTACTGGTAATGAAGACTATCTTGAATTTTCTGAAATATTAACAAAAGAGTTATCTAAAGTAGAGGGACCGACCATGTCTCAGGTGACAGCCGGAGGTGGTCAGCATGCCGTTCGTGTGGGATATCTGCTCGCAGGAATGGCAGATCTTTATCTTGAAACAGGCAAGGAAGATTTCGTTGAGCATCTTGAGGAGCTATGGAATTATGTAAACAATACAAGTACCTATGTTACTGGTGCAGTCGGTTCTCACGGAGAAGATTTCTCAAAACTTCCTTATGATTTACCACATGAAAGGAGTGATCATGATAGTCGTCACCAGGCAGAAACATGTGCATCTGTTGCACATATGATGTTCACTTGGAGAATGCATGCAATCGATCCCCAGAGCAAATATTTTGATGCTATTGAGAAAACACTTTATAACCATTATTTAGGTGCGATTTCTTTGGACGGTAAAGGCTCTTTTTACTATAATCCCATGCGCATGGTAGGCGACTTAAGTAATAAGTCCGACCATGGTTTTGTGCCGATGTGCGCTCGTTGCATGCTGCCAAAAGTTAACAGAACCTCATGTTGCATGACCAATTGCTGGCGTTTTATGGGTGCATTACCAGAATACCTGTATTCATTTGATGAAGAAGGTATTTTTGTCAACCTTTACTCAAGCTCCACAATCAACCAGACTTTAAAGGATGGTAGAACAATTGATCTTTCTGTTGAAACGGAATATCCGTTTGATGGAAAGATAAAGGTGAGTTTTACAGGCGAAAAGGTCGCACCTTTTAATCTTCGCTTGCGTATTCCGGGATGGTGCAAAACCGCAACCGCGATGTGGCCGGCGCAAAATAAAGAAATTGTGGAAAGCGGGGATTATTTGCAGATTAACAGAAAATGGAAGAACGGTGACATTGTAGAGCTTCAGTTGGAAATGCCTATTCGCGTGATTGAACCCAACCCTGCGGTCAAAGCTGATGATGGACAGGTCGTTTTTGCCCGTGGACCACTTGTTTATTGCCTGGAAAGTGAAGATGTGGAGTTTCCGGTTGAGAGAGCGATGGTTGCGCCTATGAAGCCTGAGGAAGTTACTAAACGTGTCACTGAGACATGGCATCCGGATCTACTCGAGGGAATACACAAACTCCGTGTACCAGGCCTGGTTGATGAAAAGGAAGCTGATTTGATACTTGTACCATGGTTCGTACGTGCAAGCAGAAGTGACTCAGCGCGATGGATTATTCATCTGCCACAGGAAGGTAGAATTGAGTAGTGGAGAATAAACAAATATAAATAGGACTTTATCATGGTAAAAGTAAGAGAGATAATGACCGACGGCTTACCTCTTCTAGCTATCCCTCAGCGTCACCGCTGGAATACGGATGCATCCTCCCATAAAGTCTGGGAAATAAACTAATTTGAGTAACCAATACGTACAACCTATCCGATGATTAATGTTTAAAATGTAGTGGCTATTATTTAGTCAATGAATTAACTAAAAAATGATATAAGTGAAGTATCACATACTAATGTTTGATACTACATTGTTGTGAATCATTTTAAAAAAAAATGAAATATATATTAATAGTAGCCTTACTATTTGTAGGTCAGCTTACTGGGTGTAAGGATGAAAAAAATGAAGACGTATTTACGGCTCAAAACCTATTAGAAAAATACTATGCTAATCATCCTGAAATGGTTGGTCTCATGGTGCATGTTGAAGCACCGGATAAGAATATTTCTTGGAGTGGCGCAGTAGGTTTAGTCAATAAAAATGACACAATATTAATTCAACCTAATCAGCCCGCTAATGTAGCAAGTAATACCAAAACATATGTAGCTGCTACTATTCTTCGGTTAGTAGAACAAGGGGATTTAAGTTTAAATGATCCGATAAACACTTTAATATCAGAAAATTCAAAAAAAGTGTTAGAAATTGACAAATATGATTTGACAAAAATTAAGGTGAAACATTTACTTTCACATACAAGCGGGATTTTTGATTTTGTGGAATCAGAGACATATAACGAAAGAATATTAACAGCTCCTAAGCATAAATGGACTCGTGATGAACAAATCAAACTTGCTGTTGATGAAGGTAAACCTATGGGAGAGCCTCAAGAGATGTATGGCTATAGTGATACAAATTACCTGCTATTAAGTGAAATAATAGAAGGTTTAACAGGTAAGCCCTTTTACACTGCAATTAGAGATTTACTCAATTTCAAACAACATGGATTTAACTCAACTTGGTTTATTGGCTTAGAGGATGAATTAGTTAATGTAAAATCACTAATTTGTCAGTATGCGGAAGAATCTAATACATATATGGAAGACCCTTCTTTCGATCTTTTTGGGGGAGGTGGATTAGCTAGTTCAACAAAAGATTTGGCAATTTTTATTCATCATCTATTCACAGGAGGAGTATTCGCTAAATCTGAAACATCGAAGCTACTTCTAACAAAACTCCCACTTCAGAATGGCGAAAAATACAACTATCATCTAGGGCTTAGAAAATATGATATTAGTGGTAAAGTTGCTTATGGTCATACTGGCTACTACGGAACTTATGCTTGTTACATTCCAGAAAATAATATATCCATCTCAATTTTCGTGAGTAATGCTGTTGTGAAAAATGAAAAATTTATAGAGACATTTAAAGAAGATTTATTGGATAAAATAAATAGAATTGGCAGGATTAATAGAAAAAGAATTAACAACTGATGATAAATAGCAAGTACTAATTAAGTCTGCAATTACTCAGGATTTACGAGAATATTAAGCCAAAACTAAAACTCATTGAAATGAAAAATTCAAAGCGAATTACTATCAAAATAGTATTGATATTCATGTTATTTTCAAATAGTAATGTAACATTTTCACAAAATACGAATGACACTATTATAACTGCTGAAGCCTTCTTAAAGGAACACCTGTACACAAAGCAGGAAATAGATGATTGGTTAGCAAATAGAGCATTTCCTTTCGCCAAGTACAATAGTGAATTTGGTTGGCTTCTCAATAGTGATTTTATTCAGGATGGTGTCAATAATACGGTATCTGTTTATAACTATGTAGGTGAAGACGGTGAACGAATAATGACGAATTATGCAGATAAGCCTTGTCGAATCAACACCTATGGGGACAGCTTTACACAATGCCATCAAGTTAGTGATAATGAGACTTGGCAAGAGGTTATAGCCGCGCACATTCAGGAGCCAGTCCGTAATTATGGAATAGGCGGTTGGTCCTCATATCAGGCATACTTAAGGATTCTCAAGGAAGAGATCCGTAATCCGGCCAAATACATCATATTTAACATCTATCAAGACGATCACCGCCGTAACTTGGATTCATGGCGAAATATCCGCGTTAATAAACATCCCAAGTTTATAGAACCTCCTCTTCCTTATCTAGAAGTAGATTTAAAGAATAAGGAAGTTGTAGCGCACCCCAATCCCTGCAATACACCTGAATCTTTGTATCAACTTTGCGATCTTGAAAAAACTAAATCATTATTTAAAGATGATTTTGTACTTCAAATTATGTTAGCTCATTTGAATAGTAAATTGGAAAACCCATATCGAAGTTATTCGCATATCATGTCATTAACGAAAACACATGGTATTGAAACTAATATCGAGTCTAATGAAAACCTTTCTCAGGTGGCTGAAGATCTTCACATTGAGGCGTCATTGTTTGCTTCTCGTTGGGTGATCGACAGAGTTGAAGAATTCGCAGAAAAAAATGATAAGAAAGTTTTGTATGTGCTTTCATATCCAGCGAGCAGCATTGCTAAATATATTGAAACAGGTGAGAGATGGGATAACCCTTTTGTAGACTATCTGAAGAAAAAGGAAGTTGTATATGTGGATATGGCTGAAGAACACAAAACTGATTATTTGAAGTATAGGATTAATATCGAAGACTATTTAGATCAATACTTTATTGGGCATTACAACCCATTGGGAAATCATTTTCATGGGTTTGCAATAAAAAACAAACTGGTTGGTTTACTCGACCCCAAACCAAGACCGTATCAAACATCAGTAAAATAGAAGAGAAGAATTAAAAAACGTCAAGTAGATTTAGTCGGAAGTGTTCGGTAATTTATTTCACACGGCTTATACGAGTGACAAGGCAGGGTAAGTGATCATTGGATACTCGAATATAGATGGGTGAACCATATAGCAAGGGACTGCTAAAAGATAAATCCCTTAGATTTACTCTAATAAAATACCTGTCACTTAGTGTTTGGTGCTACTACGTTGTCATTGATAATCCTATGAAGAAAATCATTGAAACTTTAAGACGGAAATGGGCAGAATATCTGCTCGAGATGATTGTAATCATCTTCAGTATTCTGGGGGCTTTCACCTTGGATAACTGGAATGAAGCCAGAAATAACAAACTCGAAGAGCAAAAGGTGTTGCTTGAGATTAGAAACAATCTAATGTCGGGTGTTTCATCCATGGATATTGCGCTTTCAATGGATACAGGTCATTTGAAATCAACAAAACTAATTATTGATTATCTTTCAAATAACAAGCCCTATTCGAATGAGCTAGTAAGGGCATTTGGCGGATTCCCATTTGGAAGAATTTTCCCCATCCCTAAGAGTGGTTATTCTACCTTACAGTCGAAAGGTGTTGGAATTATTCAGAATGATTCATTGCGAGCCAAGATCAGCAACCTATTCGACACTACATATCCCTACCTGCTGTATGTAGAAGAAAATGATGTAAACATAAGACGTAACGAACTGCTAAAAAGTGAGCTTTACGAACATTTCATGCTTACCAGACAAGAATTTGGAGATACTACATCATTGCGCCTACCCATCGATTATGAAGCCTTAATGGATGATGCCAGGTTTGAGAGTTTGGTGAGGAGCCTGGCTAATAATAGACTCTGGTTCATGGGTATGAAGAAGGAGGCTAATGATGAAATGAAAAATCTGATTTTTGAGATTGAAAAAGAATTGAGCTTAAATCACTAAAGAAAAATGTGGCTATAACTTTAACGGACACTTATTTTTTGGGTGTTGACAATATACTTTACTATTTAGTTAGCATCAGCGCTTGACCGTTAATAGGCAGCGTAGCGATTTTTTTGCCGTTTGGGGACTTTAGCCACTAATATTTTTTTATTAAGCGGATGAGAAGTTTTAAAAAATTCTGAAGAAGAAAACGTACTATATTCATTTTGTGGATGGTTGAGATATACGAGGCCAATATATCAACATGCATCTACTTGCTACTTAAATCTTCTCTGCAAAATCAGATGATCCTGTGTCAATCATTCTATATCAATAAATATCGGATTAGCATAGAACCATAATTCATCCCAAGGACTTTCGCCGCTTTCATCTTCTTGAGGTTCTAGTTCATTACTATTGGTACCTCTGATACGGATATAGCTTTCTTTACCCAGCTCCGAAATCGTGTATGTCATCTCTCTATACGCACCATTGACAGTCCAGTCAGACTCGGTAAAACGCGAAATAACCTGTGTGGTAGGATTGGTGTCAGTATTTCGATTGGCAACCGGCCCGCTTACTTCTCCCATTATCAAATCAACACGAGTAACTTCAGGGTTTTGCTTCCATGAATTCAAGGTATCTGGATCTTTAAAGCGAATGGTAACCGTTACATCTTCGCCCTGAGCAATATGAATTGCACCTCCGATATCAGCAGTATGATGGCCTCCTTCTACCTGAACATAAAGCTCTGAGATTAAATCTCCCAGAGTTACAAAAACGCGACCTTTTCGAATGCCATCTATAATATCATCATGATTTTTTTGACTAAAGACATAGGTTTTGGAATATTCACCGGGCCAGAAATCGCTACCACCTTCCCGCCAGTGAACATGTGAGTCGGAGTTTGCTGTTATCCACCATTGGCGACCTTCGCCCAACATTGAATCCCAAAATCCCCCCAATTTGGCAGTCATCTGATCAAAACCTCCCATAGTTGGAAATTGTCCATATCCTCCCCGGGAACGTTCACGAAAAGTACCGTCGGGATTTAAAGTAGCAGCTTGGTGACCAGGTGCTCCGGCCATACCTACAGCAATGTCAGGGGCTGTATCATTCCAGTCCCGAAATTCGGCAGGGTCATCTTTTCCATACACGCCCAATTCTGATGCAGATCGGGAAGGATGATTGGCAATTACCACCGGTTTGGTGGTCATTTTATTCATGAATGCCAATGCTTCAAGCATTTTTGGTTCGGTATCCCAACTTGGATCAGATGGATGAGGTTCTCTCTTATTGAATTGAGATTCTATGCTATGTAAGTGGGTAGATTCATCGTGCGAATGAGGAATAATTAAACTGGAGTGATCGGCGCCAGGAGTATCGAATTCCATTCCATAAAACTGAATCACTTCAGGTACAACTTTTCTGGAATACAGCAATTCGGGATAAGCCATTTCCAGATTTACTTTACTGTGATTGGGACCGCCATGATCGGTGGTCACCATCCATGAAAGTCCATAATACTTAGCCATTAAGGCATTCATGGGAGTTGGGTAAATAGCATCGCCTCCTTTAATGGGGGTGGGAGGATCCGCTTCACGATCCCAGCCTACACTATATCGGGAATGAATATGATGATCTCCTGCAAGCCATGTTCTGTTGGCTTTATCCTGTGCCAAAGCTGGATTCTGAAATCCAAGCATTAGAAACAGTATTGATAGATAGACAGAGGTCGATAGGAATGTAGTTGAGAAAAGGAGACGCATGCGATGGCTAGACTAATACCTTGAATTAAAATTAAGTCATAAAGATAGTATTTTGTTATGACAGATAGTCGACTATATAATTAACCTATTGATATCGCTACTTTACCTGAGACTGAAAAAATTAAAACACAATAATTATTTCTTTTCTGTTGGAATTATCCACTGATTTTCTGTAACACATGTAAATGATATGAAACCGCTCATCAGCTAACATATTGTATGGTTCATGTGCTAAGTGTTTCTAATCAATTATCGCCGAACATTTCATTCATATCAGAAAGGAATTCGGTGATACTACATCATTGCGCCTACCCATCAATTATGAAGCCCTATTGGATGATACCAGGTTAGGGAGTTTGGTGAGGAGCCTGGCAAATAATAGACGCTGGTTCATGGGTATGGAGAAGGAGGCTAATGATGAAATGAGAAACCTGATTGTTGAGATTGAAAAGGAATTGAGTGTATACCACTAAAGAAGCAAGAGAATTTAACTTTAAGGGCTACCAATATTATCTGTGAAGGCAACCGTATTACACAGTCAGTATCAGGGCTTGATCGCGTGTATGCCGCCGAGCGAGTCTTGGGCTGTTTAAAGACGTCACCTTGAGGGATTTTTTCACTTCAGAACATATTGATTTATACAGTCTTTAGAAGTATATGTCCTTGCCGGGCACGACAGACTTCATTATTTTACAGTTAATCCGCAGTATGGGCACATTTGCCAAAGTCAGGCGTAGTAATACACTAAAAAAACATCCAGTATAAAATATGAAAGATGCCAAAGACTATTGTCCAGGTAACAAAAAACATTGGAGGAAATGGCTCGAATTGAACCATAATAATACAGCGGGCGTCTGGGTTGTTTTTTATAAGAAAAAGTCTCCGAACTACAATCTAAGTTGGAGCGAATCAGTAGATGAAGCTCTTTGTTTTGGTTGGATTGATAGCACCAAGCGGACCATAGACAGTGAGAAATACAAACAGTATTTCAGCAAGCGAAAGGTAAAAAGTAACTGGTCAAAGATAAATAAGGATAAAGTAAAAAGCTTAATTGACCAGGGACTTATGGAGCAAGCAGGTTACAAAAGCATTGAAGCTGCCAAAGAAAATGGTTCCTGGACAATTTTAGATGAAGTTGAAGCACTTTTAATTCCGCCTGATTTAACAGAAGCATTGCAAAATCATAAAGGCGCAAAAGCATTTTTTGATGGCCTAAGTAAGTCCGTAAAAAAGATTTTGTTGCACTGGGTAGTATTTGCTAAAAGGGCGGAGACAAGAGAAAAGAGAATTTTGGAAATTGCAGCAAGCGCAAGTAAAAATTTGAAACCTAAACAATTTAGATAGGAAGAGGCTCAGAATAACTATAAACCAGCATGTCTCTTCATGGACAGTTTTCAAAAGGCAAAAGAAACCATGCAGGACTATCTTGTTATTGCAGAAAAAATGGAGTTACACTTCAGGACACAGGGCCATGTCAGTTCTGTGGTGCAGATACAAAAAGGGGGGTTCATGAATGCCTGGAAATATTTAATCCTGGCTTCCAGGACATTGATTATGCTAATTTGGTGAATCATGTATATAGGTTTCTAATTATAGATGCTCACACCTTACAACATCCAGAAATTCATGGAAGATGGAGCAACCACTTTCATCTTACAAGACTCCACTTGATTTTTAAATACAGCATTAAATGGTCTTATAGCTTATATTTTATCGCCTAAGCTGAGTGATTATTTGAACCAATACAAAGAGCAAAAGCGGGGCGAATATTTAAGTCCACCAAAAGCACCATATAGAGGAAATACTACTACAACAGATATTCTTGAAAGGTCAATGTCTGAAAATGATGGGAAGGAATTGATTAGAGATTGGTCCATAGAAGTTTATAACAAGTGGGGCGATCATCATGCTGTGGTAGATGATATTGCAAAAGGGTTTCTGAAAACGTATAAAACCTGTTGGTAACTTTGGCATTTATAGATACGAACTTAGTGCTGAATATGACTTGTGGGAAGGAGAAAAAGGATACATGACTAATAATTGCCCCTACATCTTTCATTGGAAAATGGCACCTGAAGGTAAAAAATATCCAAAAAAAGCGAAGATTTACACAAATAGTGGTGGATGAGTTATCCTAAAATCAAAAATATATTCGAATCTCTGAAATATGATTATCTTGAAAACCACTAACGTGAAATATTTAATATGAAAATAGCCGTATTATCAAGAAACCCTAAACTTTATTCAACTAAACGTTTAATAGAGGCAATCGAAGCAAGGGGACATGAATCGATGATAATTGATCACCTAAAGTGTATAATTGAACTAGAAAAGAAATCGCCTAAAATCTACTATAATGGTGTGCATTTAGAGAATATTGATGCAATAATACCCCGAATAGGTGCGTCAGTCACTTTTTATGGAACTGCTGTTGTTAGGCAATTTGAAATGATGAAGGTTTTTTCTGCAGTTGAATCTCAAGCGTTGGTCAGATCAAGAGATAAACTTAGAAGCTTACAAATATTATCAAGAGCTGGTGTGGGGTTACCTAAAACTACCTTCGCAGACAGTTCAAAATATGCTGAACACGTTGTTAAAAGTGTTGGAGGTGCGCCACTCATAATTAAATTGCTGGAAGGTACTCAAGGTCTGGGAGTTGTAATGGCTGAAACAAATAATGCTGCCAATTCAGTAATGGAAGCATTTGATGGTCTTAACGCAAGAGTGATTGCTCAGCAATTTATTAAGGAAGCTGGTGGAGCTGATATTAGAGTATTTGTTGTTGATGGAGTAGTTGTTGGGGCAATGAAAAGGCAAGGAAAAGAAGGAGAATTTAGATCTAATTTACACAGAGGTGGAAGTGCGTCGATCATTGAATTGTCCGATCAGGAAGAATTAACAGCTATTAAAGCTACCAAGGCCATGGGGCTAGGTGTGGCAGGTGTGGATATGTTGCAATCGTCCAGCGGCCCATTGGTACTTGAAGTGAATTCATCACCGGGTCTTGAAGGAATTGAAAATGCTACCCAAAAGGATATTGCTAAAGAGATCATTAAATACATAGAAAGAAACGTAGATTAGTCAGGTATTACGGATCCTAAAATTAAGTACTTGCTGAGGCATTTGACAGGATGATCCGCTCTTGATGCATTAATGCTAATTGTACATGTGGTGCATACTCTTTAGCGTTTTCCATTTGAGTTTAATGATCAAATACAGAAGAAATAGTAGTATATAAAACGCCTAATGTGCAAAAGCGGTTGTGTTTATCTTATTGATGCCAGCAATTACCAAACACCTCTCCATCAAGTCTTAAGTGAATCCATATCTCAGTAAAACACTAAAACCATGAATAGGAGAAATAGTGATTTAAATACAGTGTTTGCGTTCTTAGCGGTTTGCCTATCGTTAGCACTTATTGCGCTTGTTACTTCTTGTAATGAGGGCACCACCAATTTAAAAGTAGCAGCATATAATGTTCAATACAGCAAGGTGGGCACGGCAAGCGAAATAGGAGAGAAGCTCAAGCCGTACAATTTTGATGTGGTGTGCTTTTCAGAAGCACCCGGTGGAAGCTGGACAGCGGATGTAGCCAAAGCAATGGGTATGAATCACGCTGTTGTCGGGCGTTACAGCACTGCCGGTCATGAGGATAAGTACAAAAGTATTGCGAGTAGAACTCCGTTGACAGATTATGAAGAAGTATGGATGGCAGATACGTTACATACAGTTACTCGGGCCATCACGAAAATTGATGATCAGGAAATTGCCATTTATGCAGTTCATTTTCCTTTTGGCTGGAGAGATCAGGCCCATATTGATGAAACCACAGGTAAAGTAAAGGCCTTCATAGACTACCTGAAAGAACGACAGTCAGAGGAATTGTCAATTGCCATGGGAGATTTCAATTTTGTTTTATCCACAGAGACTTACAGGAGCCCATATTATGAAATGTTTGAAGATTTGGGTTTAAAGGCAAGCTGGAGAGATTTAGGAATTGATGTAAAAGTTTTAAGCTCAATGCATGGGGTGTCTGAAAAACGAGATACTGCGAATATTGGAAGAGTCATTGACCATATTTTATACCCTTCAAGCCGGGTAAAGGCTTTGGCTGGTGATATCATTGAAATGGATCATCCACTTTCGGATCATAAACCGGTTTGGGCACTGCTTGAAATAAAAGCGAATTAGTATACTCCCATCTTTTAACTTTAGTTATGCTGGCCATTTGAGACATCAACCAGAGAGAAGGGTACTGGAAGGATAAAAAATTTCTACATCACCCAGAACGAAGTGAAACGTAGTGTAGGATCTCGTGTTCGTGAGTTTGAAATAGAGTTTCATGACAGTCATGAGATTCTTCACTACACTTTGTGTCTAGCTATTCTATTATCAAAGGTCTGTGATTGAATGTGCAGGTCATGTAAATGGAGTTTTCCTGAGTTCCGTTCTGAATGAAGGTATATTTTCGATTTCTTTACGGATTCTTAACAACGGGAGTCCAAGACTCAGACTTATCAACAAATCCTTAGACCCCTTCGGAAGTCTAAGGATTGTGAGGGGTCTATGGCTTAAAAGTCTTCTCCTTTTTACTTTGATACCAGGTAAACAGGAATCTTCTGATCCTTGATCAATTATTGTTAAATGAATAGTAAATACGTTGTATATAAGAAAATCTAATTGAACTTAAAAGTAAGATAGATGAAGTTGTTTTTTGCAATGCTTGGGGTGCTGTTATTTGCTTGTACTGAGCGTTCTGACATTTCTGTTATGACAAGGATTCCAATCGATGCTTATTATAAAAATGAGATTTTTGATACAGATCATATTGATATTTATGGGGTTTGGAATTATAAATCCATAGGATGTGGTTGGTCAGGGGAAGGTGTGCCAGAGTATAGTCAGCTTGAGATTGCAAAATATGGTATTTATTCAGTATCCAATAAAGGTGAAATCTTGGAGTATGGCAAAATTGAAATTATTGAGCAGAGCGATGATTTGCTTTATTTGAGATTTATTAAAAAATCTGGGGAAAACCATTTCTTGGATGAAGGAAATTTTCAGGTTTCATTTAACGGTGATTCATTGATTTTTCAAGATAGAGTTCTTGATGGGTGCACCCGAGCGTATGAAAAAGTGAAATATTTTAGAAAGAAATTTAATTAGTTTTAATAAATACCTGGAATTTTGAAATTATGACTAAAGAAAAAGTTTGAGTTTTTATTCCCAGCAGAGTCTCCGGTAGGGACTCTGCGTTATTATACAATTTACCCAGGGCTTGTGGGATAAGAATCGCAAAATGAGAACATGAACTCTTTATTATTCCTCCACAACACATACAAGATTCCTTTCCTCCTTTCGTCGGATCGGAATGACGGTTCTTATTTTATTGGTCTCCACCTACACTGAAGGATTGGTGGAGGGTACTGGAAGGGTAAAAAATTTACACCTCATCCAGAACGAAGTGAAACGTAGTGTGTGATCTCGTGTTCGTGAGTTTGGAATAGAGTTTCCACAACAGTCATGAGATTCTTTATTCACAGCAGAGTCTCCGGTAGGGACTCTGCGTTATTATACAATTTATCCAGGGCTTGTGGGATAAGAAACACAAAATGAGAACATGAACTCTCTATTATTCCTCCACAACACATACAAGATTCCTTCCCTCCTGTCGTCGGGTCGGAATGACGGTTCTTATTTTATTGGTCTCCACCTACACTGAAGGATTGGTGGACAAAGTGAAAGAAAACTATCCGTAGAGATACTCTACGGATTAATCAATAAAACTGAGTCTAAGACACAGGCTAATACCAATCGTTAGACCCCTTCGGAAGTTTAAGGATTGTGACTGCCTATGGGCCAAAGACCTTCTGATATTTACTTGGTTACCTGATCTTCACAGCACTAAAATCATCTATCAAATACGAGGATTCATTCACAGGATCATCAGCTCCGGGAAGGGGAGGACCAGGTGTTTCGTTAGGCGTCTTTCTGTTCGGTATGTCTCTATAGGGGCCGGTACGAAAGGATGCCCGCTCCACAGACTTAACAGCGACAGCCAGCTCGAAGTCTTTAGCTACCGGCTTATCATCAATCCATACCGCATAAGAACCATAGGGTATTGCCTGGATTCGCAGTTTTACATTTGTCCAGCTGCCTGCCTGATAGTTTCCAATTATCACCTGCGTACTTCCATTCGTAGCTGATATCTTGCCATCATTCGTCAAGCTGATTCTTACCGGGCGGTTCCCGAATTGATCTGTGATGTCTATTTCAAATGGTTCATTAGATATTTTCTCTGCCTTTACTTTAAAGGAAACCGCTATCTCATGACCCTCCTCGAATACCCGGATAACTCTTGCATAGTCATAAGGGTCTTTGTCCTTTAATTGTATACTGGTATTCCCATTCACTTGTACCAAATCTACTGGAGCCCACAGTGGGCTATAAGTATTCCAGTTAGGAATAATACCACCTGCATTCAAATCGTCAAAACTATCTTTTACATCTCCATTAACCTGGTGTTTAATTGAAGTTGGAACCCTGCTGATCCATATATCCTCTTTGTTCATGCTGTAAGTCAACCACATGTCATCACCGGGAGGGTTTCCATTTCCTTCCACAATCCCTCTGACATAGCAAGGTCCAAAATCTTTCCATCTACCATAGAACCGACGGAGAGGAACCTCTCCCTGGACCAACACCATGTTGTCAAACAAGATGCCATCATCACTAGAAACAGTAATGAGGGGATATCGGTATTCATCGATCTCTATGGGATTGTAGGTCATGGCATACCTTCCATCATCTGTTTGCTGACCCCATTGCTTACCTCCGGCCATGATGAAGGTGGGTGACTTGACGGGTTTTGAAAAGGTAATTCCATCATCAGACAGTGCAGTCATGGATCGTTTCCAAAGCGCAACCACTTTACCATCTTTTCGGTGGTAATAAGAAATGGCTTCTCTGGCATCATCAATTGAATAAAACCCATCAAGCCCACGGTCTTCATCCCACCATTGAAGTGTTTTTAGTTTATCCTGAAGCAGCTCATTGCATGCGGCAATAAATCCCTTGTCTTTTGATTCGGTGTAAAAAGAGAAACTGGTGTTAGTCTCATTCCAGTCAGCATGACTGGTGTATCGGATAAAATAGATAGGTCCCATGCTTCCATCTTTATAAATTTCGCGTACTACCCGACCAATACCACCTTCTTGGAATGGATCTTCCGTATGCCCATAAAAGGCCAGTGTCAATAAGCGGTCGTCGCTGGAAATATGAAACCCCATTCGCTGATGCATCATGTAACCATCATAACCCTTGGGGATTTCAACTCCTTTGGGAGGATCATACGGTGGGAAAATCACCTGTGGTGAACTCCATTTTCTGCCTGTTTTAGATGTTACCATCAATGTCTGGCCGGGGGCGATATGCTCATCTACCGGATTACTCAAATATTGTTGGTAAAACTGACCGTTCCAATAAGCCAAATTAGAAGCATGGCTGTAGGTCCATCCAAAACCATCATTCATTTCGGGATGGGATCGATTCACACGGACTGTTTGTCTGCTTTCCGTACCAATGGCATACCTTAACCTTCCTTCATGCACATTTGGGTCGATGGTTACACCTCCAATGTAGCGTACAGGCTCATTGACTGATCCTGTCTGTGCCATCGTGATTATTGGACAAAGGATGATATATAACAGAAAAATTAGCTTTCTCATTGTGTTTACTTTTTAATAATCCAGATCTCTGTCACCTGAGCACCTCTTTCAGCTTCCCCACAGGTCCAGCTAAATGTTACATGCCCATCTTTAAGTGCTTCTGATGGAATAGGAAATTCATAGGTAGGTTCAATACCCGTTTTAATAAAATCATGGACCATTATTCCATCCGCCATCATCTTCATGCGCGACCTGAATCTGCCGGTATAAGATACCTTGATAAGGTACTCGGCATTCGGGTTGAGATCACAATATTGGATTTCTAAAGGCTGGTCATAAAGCGTGGTCAATTGGTTCATCCAGGCCATTGGCGCTGCATCTCCTTCAAAACCCTTTGCGGTAATCTCATGCACCCATTCTTTACCCTGTAACCCGACCCCGAAACTAACTCTGGGAGTTTTCAGGTTTCCGGGATCCTGTGTTGGATCAACCGTATTGACGACCCTTCTCCAACCTGATGGATTACCGAAGTTATCATAGAATCCGCCTGCACCAGGATTGGTGCGATGTAAGGTGTGTTCAATGATGGCAATTTGTTCCTGTTCTGTTTGGGCTTTTTCAGCCCTTGAAAGCTGAGTATACATCCAGGCGACATCATTCAAGGGATTGTCAATGTTGTCAAGGAAATTTCCCCGGCCACCCATGGCTCCATGTTTTTCGATGGTTAGTTGAGCGCCGATACTAGTGTAAAGATCATCGGCAAGTTGCTCACATCGAAGTTTTAAGGCTGGGTTTAGTGGAAATTCGGCTACATATTGCAGGCTTTCTTTACAGCCGGTTATGGCAGCTGGTATACCAACATTCTTATATTGCGCTAAGGCCAATTTTGCATTCTTTTCAATCCATGTTTCATAGACAAGGCGGTCCTGAACATAGGCATCAAAGTATGCCCTGATCAACCCCATCTGGTATCGGAAATTTTCTTTGACTTCAGGCGTAGCCCTTTTTTCAATTTCTTTCCATTGCATGAGGGTGTTTTGGACATGCTCATTGGTCAGTAGTGGCCCGTCAATGTTCTTCTCCAGTGCCATAATCCCCTGGGTAAATGCTTCCGTGAGGTCAGGTGAAATAAACAGCCTGGCATAGTCCCTCAGGGTCTCAATAACGGGTGTCTCCGGATCCCAATCCTGATCACTCCAGATAAATTTGTTTACATCATCATTGGTGCCCTCAGAGTAGGAGAGGCTTCCATTACTGTATTGGTCAAGCGCATTGTGGATCATCTTTTGATCCGTGGGCCTGGGGTTGATGCATTCTCTACCTAAAGTAATTGCCCATGCAAGATCCCATTTGGGGATTGGGTACTGAGAACTAAGGCTATGTGTAATATCTGGATATCTTCTGATGGGGATATCAGCGTTCACAATTCCTCTAATTTCCTCGATCGGTGTTTTTACCCAGGGCCCAAAGACCACACCACCGAGCCAGTCAGGTTTTGCATTGATATAGCCAAAGAATTTATCCAGCCAGTCTTTGGTGGGCCTAAATACTTGTGGTGACAACCATATTTTAGCATTG
This sequence comes from Marinoscillum sp., assembly GCA_043554545.1. Classification (GTDB taxonomy): domain Bacteria; phylum Bacteroidota; class Bacteroidia; order Cytophagales; family Cyclobacteriaceae; genus UBA7330. Next base: position 1,140,360 of record CP121337.1, read on the forward strand.
GGATGATATTGGTGAAGTATTTCTGCTTCTTTTTCCATCCAGGAAAACAGGATGTCCGGTTCCAGGTCTCCCGGGTCGCCACCGGGAACGAATAAATGATCCAATCTGGGAATGGCTGAAAAGACCTCATGTCTTTCATCCATTTCTTTCTTAAGTGAGTCAAAGTTTTGATAATCTGAGCCCATGTTCGGATACCACATCCACACGTCGAGGTCATATTCATTACAGATTCTAGATTGTTCTTTGATCATTTCAATCGCAGGGAGCTGCATATGCCGGCTGGTAAAATCATCATCGGTTCTTGGAGGCATGATCTCAATACTATTGGCTCCGAACAAGGACAACTCTCTGATGTATTGATCAAATTGTGCAACTGACCAGGCATCGTAGCTGTTAGTCTTAGGTCTATATCCCAGCTGATGTCCCCGTATCTCATAGGCAGGAGAGGAGGTAATTCTTAAGGCATCAGGTACCAGGATTTCACGGGGTCTAATTTCCATACTGCGTAACAATTTACCCACACCGTAAAGTGCTCCTCGTTTTGTCTTTGCCTGTATAATGACTTTACTTTCTGAAGTCAATACCAAAATTTTATACCCCTCATCTTCAATGGTGCCTATTTGCGATAATAGCGTTGAATAAGAGCTACCCAAATCCTCACCCAAAGACAGGATGATTTGCGGGTTTTTATCACTCAACTTTTTAGTTGATTCCAAGTTGATTTGGCTTCTTTTCTGAATTTCTTCCTGCAGTACCTGGATTACTTTTACCAATTCTTTGGCATCCTTTTTTGAAGCATAAATTGAAGCGTTTGAAAAATCAAGCATTTCGCGTGCGCACAGGCTTCCGGTACTAAGCAGGCTTAGTATCAGCAGCCATATCAGGGTTTTTTGAAAAGGTTTGGATTGTTTCATTTTAGGCTTCAATTAATGGGTATAATAAATATCTGTTTGCTTTGATTTCCATTTTCATCAGCAACCAATCTGTTATAAGCGATGGTTTTTCCATCATGAGAAATGACCAGATCGGCAGGCGGAACATCTGTGGGTGCTGTCAATGCCTGTGAATGATCAGATCCTATTTTTGATGCCTGGATGCTGTTGTTACAGATATAGATGATTCTCTCCCCATCCGGATGCCACCGGGCACCGCTCTGCACACCTGATTCATGAAAAGTCTGTTGTGTAGGTGTTCCTCCTGTAGGGGAAATGGTGAAAATTTGTTTAGTCCCAACCTCGTCGTAGGACACGTACGCGAGCTTGTCTCCATCGGGTGCGCTTCTTACAATCCCAATGCAACCAGGATATTTTCGTTTATCTGAAAATGTCAACCTTCTTTGTGAAGCTCCTTTGGGCGTGCCAGGCATCGAGGTTGGTGTTCCTTGTAGTGGTTCATCAGCGGGAACTGTGATGTCATTTGGTATATCTACAATGAAAACTTCATCTACATCGGTTCTCTGGTCATCCTTTACGGTTCCGATGAATGCCCTGGCTATTTGCCTTACACCTGACTTATTGTATCCATTTGTTCCTACCCAGCTATCACCGGCTGCCCGGCTGATCTCATCAGACCCGGGCTTCGGGTCTGGCACCACTTTCACCACCAGCGCACTAAACCAGGTTCCTGAAATGTTTTCACCATTTGCTTCAGACTCCACATTAACAGGTGAGGTGTTCTTGGAGACTCCAATGGTCCTTAGGTTATGCACCTCTCCGGTAGCGTCCTCGAGCGCTTTCATCACCGCATCATTATAAGTAAAGCCAATCCAGTTACCATCTCCACTAAACTCATGTCGATGCGTACCTCCACGCAGGGCACCTGGCGTATATGATGAGGTAATATCCCTGGCATCCATAAAAATGGGGATGCCTTGATTTGCATCTTCCACGATTGCTCCAGTTCTGCGCCATTGCTGATATGGGTTGTCCTCAGTAATGTTAAGTAAGCCATGAATGAAAACGACCTTGTTTTCAGTGTGGCTATAGCTTACTGCGCCTACACCGGGTCCGAACGACTGATTTTGAGGTAGTTCATATAAGGTTATGATTTCCCCGGTTTCCACATGCACTTTTTCTATTTTGCCACAGGCACCAATACCTCCTGCTTCTGTTCTCGTATCATAGACCAGCCATTTATCGTCTGGTGAGAAATTGTCATTGTTATCCAGGTCATGATTGTAGGACAAATCGGTAGTTAGCTGGGTTTCGGTTGGATACTCCGGGTTTTGACAACTATTGAGCATGATGGTGATGGATAATGAGAGGAACATCAGTTTTTTCATAGGTATAAGAAGTAAAAAAAGTCTCATCAATAAATTAATGAGACTTTAATAATAAACCCAAATTAGTCAATTCAATGTTATTCTACAGGGGCACTTATCACGCCCAGATATCTTCCCATCCAATAGGGGAGTAGCCAGATGTCACCTGCACTGTGCTCTGATACGCCGTTCCCACTTGGCCGGTCAAGCCTGAACATATTTCCATTGTGTCTTTGAACAGGTCTTTCATCCGGCGGAAGGACTTCAGCTGTTGTCTGATTTCTGAAATTCTCAGGTAGGAACTCGAGATCTTTCCTGTGACTGTTCATGATCACCCAGTCGATCAGATCCATTGGGTGTTCCTGTAGGTACCATACAGCTTCTTCCAGATCGAATTCTGGTGTTCCCGTAAGGGCTGTCATGATGTTCCAGGCACCTTCTTTTTCAGGTCTTTCAATTTCCCAATGGTCAATAATGGCTTCTTTAAACATTTGCTTAAGGGAATCATTAAAGGCATAGTGATATAATCCCCAGTATCCGACAAAGTACATTTCGTCATCGGAATGGTTCCAGCTTTCTGAGAGCATTTTACTCCAGTCATCCGAGTCCTCTGGCGCCGGACCGATTTTACTCATCGGCCGCATCAGGTTTTCCAGATAACCATATTCAGTCATCAGCTCAAAGGCCTTGTCCTTGTATTTTTCCTTGCCTGTATAATGGTAAGCAGTTTGAAGCATACCTACGATATTTGAAGCATTGATCTTCCGATCACCAACCATCTTAGGTCTTGCATTCACATATTCAGGGTTCCAACGGCCCCAGGTAGTGGGTTTACCATCGAAATCAATCATGTACATGTCATTTTTCACGACATGGCTCATCAGGGTATCAATGAGCGTGATCGCTCTTGATTTCATGTCTTCATCATCAACGAGCTCTGCCATAATACCAAAAGCAAAGATGTGTCCGATGGCTTCATCGCTACTGGTCGTAGCTTTCCAATCCCATTCTGGGTCATCGGTATGTTGCCACCTGTCTGGGTCTCCGAGTCGTTCGATGTAACCGCTTCTTTCGAATGACCTTGAAGGGAAGCCTGGAACAGGGTTGATGGAGTAGAGCCTTTCCATGGCATCCAGTGCTTCTTTGCAATTTTGCAAAGCATCAGGAGATTTCGTGACCGCATATCTAAAGATCTCACCACCCAGATACATAGAGGTCCAAAGTCCGTCGTTATCTGAATCGCTCAATCGGCCAGAGTTTACATTTCCTTTTTCCATGTTGACCAGACTAGCGTTGAAACCTAGTCGAATGTGTCGGTCGCGCACCTGGCTTTCATAATACATGGCTTTATCATACAAAGTCATTTCCTCAAAGACAATTTGACCCAATCCTGCATCCGTGAGCACAAGGACGGAGTTATCATAGCCTTGAGTAATATCAATCACCAGGTTACTTGGCAACCAGCGCTCCCCATAATAGTAATTGAATTTACCATCCGCTTTAAGCATGAAAGCCCCTTTGGTAGATCCAAACCATAGGTTTCCATCAATGACCTCAACAGCAGTGATCTCGGTCCAGGGAAGTTTATTATGTATTTCGCCAATTAGATTTCCATTATTTGCATCAACTTCCAGATAACCTTCTCCGGTTCCCAGGATGACTTTAGCATTTAATATCGCGAATGAAGTGAAGCCATTCCCGTCATAAACTTTTTCGATTGTCTGGCCTTTTGGATTGAATTTACTTACGGAACTTGTTCCCAGGATCCAAAAAGCACCTGAGGCTTCATCAAAAAGGATGTCCGTGATGCCGCCATCCGCTTTTCCTTTCCAGGATACTTTATTGTCAATCAGGTATTCGAGTGAAGTGCCATCGCTGATCAGATATTCTTCAGGAGAGGCTCCATCCACAATACTGGCATTCTTCAGGCCATGTCTGATAAATGTCTTTCCAGCCCAGGCATTACTGAGGACTGCTTCATCGTCTACATATACGAACTGATCTTCGATGGTCGTGATATCGCTGATGTTTTTATCCGTTAGTGTGCGGTAAGTACGGTCCAGAATCAACTCACCCGGGTATAGAAACTGGCCATCATGGGTGCGTAGTAAACCTTGTGCTGAAAGTACCTGTATGACACCATTTCGATCCATGAAAACCTTTTTCAGGTCTGTGGTTTCAGCGTCTTTATAATATTTGATGCTGTAGTCCTGCTTGTACGCAACATCCTGATAGACCGGTTGATCAGGATTTTGCGAAACAGATGACTGGTCGCTGGTGCTGGTTGTACATTGAGTAAAGCCTAAGCACAGTGCCAGAAGTGAAGAATAGATGATTTTTTGCATAGAATAATTGTCTGGAATAAAATGGTTTTATGTCTATAATACTTGGGTTTTATTGGATTAGGCTATCGTCCTCGATGAATAACAATTCTGGTATTGTAAAGTCGGATGCTACCATCCGACTAAGTGCTATCTCTTTAATTCTCCACATCATGCATGAGATTGCTTCTCCCCATCCCGAAAGCTTTCGGGATGGGCTCGCAATGAACTGTGCTTGCAATCCAGCGAACCCCAAATAAAAACACTCACGTCATCCTGAACGAAGTGAAGGATCTTAGCAACCGTGAGCAGTATTGAACCCACTCCATCTAACAAGCATAAGATTCTTCACTTCACTATCAGCTTCGCTTTCACAGGACGATCATCCAAAGTTTGATGAGTAACACTTTTTAAGAAATCTCAGAAGTTCCGTTCAGAATGACGGTTAGGATGTTTGTTTCTTCCATAATCCTCCAGTCAGTACCACTTCTTACATCATTCCTTCGGTGCGCTAATAACACCCAAATACCTACCCATCCAATAGGGGAGCAAATAGGTGTCTCCGGCACTCAATTCCGAGCGTCTGTCACCACCGTCCAGTGTAAAGAGATTCTTATTGTGCTTGAGTTCGGGACGTTCATCTGGAGGTAGGACCTCTTTCGTTGTTTGGCCTCTAAAATTAGGCTCCAAAAACTCAAGGTCTTTTCGATGGCTGTTGCGTGTTTCATATTGGATCATGTCCAATGGCCATTCTTTGAGATGCCAGATGGAAGCCTCCAGGTCAAATTCTTCCACTCCAGTCATGGCATAGCAGAAATTCCACAGGGAATTTTTCTCTGGTTGTTCGAATGCCCAATGGTCCCTGATTGCCTCCTGGTAGACACTCTTCAAAGAATCATCAAAAGCATACGGATATAATCCCCAGTAAGCCAGGAAGTACATCTCATCATCGGAGTGGTTCCACTCCTCTGAAAGCATTTTGCTCCAGGCATCTGCAGTCTCAGGGGCCCGGCCAATTTCTTTAAAGGGCCTTGTCAGATTTTCCAGGTAGCCATGATCAGTCATTAATTCATAGGCTTTTTCTTTGTAAACCTCTTTCCCAGTGAACCTGTAGGCGGCCTGCAAAAAGGCAATCAGGTTAGAAGCGTATACTTTTCTGTCACCGATCATGGTTTCGAATCGATTCACATATTCCGGATTCCATCTGCCCCAAAGGGAAGGTTTGCCATTGACATCGATCAGCGTGTAGTTGTTTTCAATCAGATAGCCCATAAAATCATCAATAATTGTTATGGCACGTTTTCGCAAGTCTTCATCATCGGAATATTCTGCCACCAGCATCATGGCGAACATCTGGCCAACTGCCTGATCACTACTAGCGGTTGATTGCCAATCCCACTCAGGATCGTCAGAATGGTTCCAGCTTATGTTGTTGTTGTACCCTTCATACCAGTAATTCTCTACATAATCTCTATATTCCTTTCTGAAGGGGTGATATCCGCTGCGTTCATAGGTCCTGCCAAATAATCCTTTGATGTTGTTGATCTCGTGGAGTCTCTCCATGGCTTCAAAGGCCTCACTGTAGTTTTGTCTGGCTTCTTCTGAATTAGTGACCAGATACCTGAAAAGCTGACTTCCCAGATACATGCCTGTCCACAGGTTATCGCTAGCGGCGGTAGTATTCTGGTTGGTTGCCAATTGATGACCTTGAACCCTGCTCACATTACCCATGATCCCATATCTGATGTGACGATGCCTGACTTGTTTTTCAAAAATCATAGCTTTTTCCTCCAATGTCATCTCTTTGAAAAGGATCTGTCCCAGCCCTTCTTTGGTAAGAACGAGTACAGCATTATCCGGACCTTTAGCTATATGAGTCACTTCATCTCCAGGCAGCCAACGATCTCCAAAATAATAATTAAACTTTCCATCTCCTTTAAGCATAAAAGCTCCTTTTTTTGAGCCAAACCATAGGTTTCCTTTCAGGTATTTGATGTTAGTGATCTCTGGCCAGGGTAGGTTTGAATTAATTTCTTCAATCATTTCACCCTGATTGTTTACCACGAGATATCCATTATTGGTGCCAACAGCTATTTTGTTATCAGGCAAGAAATCAAATGAGGTGAGTTGATCTCCTGAGTAAATCGGCGTGACTTCTAAGGTCTTCTCATTGAAACGTCGAATTGCAGAACTGGTCAACAGGTAATAATGACCATCTGCATATTTACTTGCTAAGATGGGGTTATCCATGGCGCCAATTAGTGTAGTCGTTTCTCCAATTATCCGATACTCTTTTTGACTGGTGATCAAAAAATGGAAGTCTGAACCAGCAGTGAATGATTCTGGATTGTCAATTTGGTGCCGGGTAAAGAGCTTTCCAGCCCAGGCATTACTAAAAAAAGCTTCTCCATCCAGGTAAACAAACTGGTCCTGGTAAAGGATCATATCCTTCACCTTTTTATCAGCCATGGGGACGTAAGAGATATCTGGCTCTAGCGTTCCAGGATACTGAAAATGTCCATTGTTTGGCCTCAGTACACCTTTGGATGAAAGCACCTGGATGATCCCATTTCTATCTGTGAATACTTTTTTTAACTGAACTTCAGAAGTTAAATGGTATTTGATAGCGTAATCCTGGCTATATGGCACATCCTGATAAACGGGCTGTACAGTGGTTGATCCTGACTCATTCTTCTGGCAAGCCATGAGGATTGATAGGGAGGCAATAAAATATAAGGTCTTTTTCATGAGTTATTTATCTCTTTATTAACCAGACATCTGATACCCTTGAATAATTTCTCCAGTTGAGGTGTGATTCCTCCGGCCGGTCAAAAGTCAAAGTCATTTTACCATCACCTACTACATTCATGGGAACGATAAACTCTTTGAACCCACCAACTTCCTTTTCATAGGTCACTGGTTCCAGTCGTCTTCCATCCACACGTACCAGGGCATCTCCGTAACCTGTTACCCGAATCAGGTACCTGGCGTTGGGAATGAGGTTTTCATATTCCAAGACTGGGTTATTTTGATAAACCTGTGAGGATAATCTTAGTCGACTAAGCCCTCCGTCCAACCATCCAAAATCCACTGCATCATAAACCGTAGTGGTAACATGCGGGCTCTGAGCAATATCAGATATATTATCATAATAACTTCCTGAACCCGGATGCTCCCAGTTAGCGATGGTTTTGAGTCGATTAGCTTTTTCACTTTCAGTATCAAGTGTGTCAATGGTTTTAAATTGGTCAGCCAGCCACCACCTGTTATTAAGTGGGTAGTCCACAAAATCAAGCATACACCCTCTTTGGGCGCCGCTGGCCTTATATTTTTCTACGCTTGTTTGTAGCCCAATAGATTCAAAAAGGTCTTCAAAGTATTGCTCAATAATTTCTCGGGATTTGGTTTCTATAGGTTCAGTATCTGCTCTGTTGACAATTTCTAAAGCGTTTTTCATGGCCATAACAGCTCCTAACTGGTCGACATTGCGCAAGATCTGGTTAGCTTCTTTTTCCAGACCCGTTTCATAGATTTTTCGCTGTCTCACGTAGGCATCATAGTAGGCACGTAAGACGAGCATTTGCCATCGCCAGTTGTCTTTGAATTCCGGATGGCTATTGGCTAATGCTTTCCAGTAGTCCAGGGTAGGTTTGATTCCGCCATTGTCGATAATCGGCCCTTTCCAGTTCTGTTCTAGTCCAAGAATGCCATCGGCAGCCTGATCCTGAACCTCAGGAGCGAAAAAGAATTTGGTGTACTCCTGGAGAATCTTTCGAATGCTTTTTTTCGTGTCCCATCCTCGTTGACTCCAGATAACCTTGTTTACATCGTCATGGCATCCATCAGAATAGGAAACAAACCCATCAGTGAATGGGGCATATTGCTCATGAACATTGGCATAGTAAACCGGCTGAGGATTTATTCCTTCTCTTCCGACAGTCAGGGCATAGGCCTGATCAAAGTCCTGGGCAGGATAGTCACATCTCACATTGTGGGTAATATCCGGATAGTGACGATGCTTGTATTGTTTGGGTAGTCTATACCTGGTCTCAGATATAGAAGGACTACTGGGACCGGAAACGACTCCACGCAACCAGGTAGGCTTATATTGATCCAGGTACTGGTAGAAATAGTCCACCTGTTCCTGGCTGAATCCTTGAAGGGAAATCCACATGCCGGCATTCGGGTGATATTTGATTAAACGTGCATATAGATCCTTAAGAAATGGCATCACCTCTCTGGGGTGGTTATGCCCCGGATCCCCACCTGGAAAAAATATATTGTCCAACCGTGGAACCTGTTTGTAGTTGGCCTCATGAATATCTAATTGTTTGCTTCGAAGATCCTGATCTTTTAGGTCTACGGTTCCTGGTGTCCATACCCAGTATTCGATATCGTACTTATCACAGATTTCGCTCATCCTGATATTCATTTCATCTCTGGAGATCTTGAAATGGGGGCTTGAGTCATCTCTAAGTGGAGGAATATTTTCAATGGCATTGGTACCGAATAACACCAATTCCCTGATGTACTGATCATATTGATCTACAGTCCAGGCATCATAGGAGTTGGCGGTGTTCCGATACCCAATCTGATGTCCGCGAAGTGAGTATTGAGGAGCAGAGGCAAAATCCAGCTTATCGTCGATGATGAATTTACCTGCTTCCATATTTGCTGATCGCAACAGTTCACCAATCCCGAAGATGACAGCTCTTGAATCATTCCCAATGATCCAAATAACTTTGCCTTCAATAAATATGCGGTATCCCTCAGGTTGAAATTCCGGTAACTGCTGGTCTTTCCGCTTAGGAGGAATTACTTTATCTAATTTTTTCGTGCTGGATAGCGCAAGTGCGATGGTGTACCCTTTGGATGCTCCCCAACGATCGATTGCTGTCCAGGTAATCCCTGTTCTGGAATTCACTTCCTCCTGAAATATTTGAATTGCAGATGCGCGAACTTTTGGTTTGATCTCATCGGCAATCAGTATGCTGGAATTTGAGATATTGATTGCTGATCCATCGAAAAAGGTGAGTAGTAGTGTAGCGATTATAAAAATTCTGATCATTTGCATAGGGTTGTTTTTTAAAGAAGTCAGATGACAAATCTAGAGATCTCGGTATAATAACAGTTTTAATACTTTTAATGGGACCTTATGGGCTATTTTCCTAGTCCTTTTATCTCACAATTCAGTATTTCAGAAGAGCAACATAATAACTTATCCAGCATAAGGTTTTTTTTGATTAGTGCTAAATGAAAAATAATAAAATAAAGTCAGTGTTATTACTCATAGGATTACTGGTTACATCTTATGTAAAAGCATCAAGTGATACTTCGATAGTATCTGATCATTATTCCAGTTATAAGAAAATCAGCATTGTTCTTGGTGAGAAAGCCAATGAGATTGAAAAACGTACAGCAACACTCTTAAAAGATCGACTAATTGAAAAGTCAAGGATTGAGGTACTCATAGGTCAGGAAATAGTGTCGGATACTTCTGATCATTTGGTGATCTATTTTGGGATACCTGACAATCATGCGAAGTTGACCAGGCTATTTGAAGATAACCGGATACCTAAGCTGACAGGCCTTGCACCCGGACCAGAGGGATTTCTTTTATCTCAGTTAAATAAATCTTCACTGATTGCAGCAGGTATTGATGACCGGGGGTGTCTATATGCTGTGGGGGAGATATTGCGTCGGGTTAATTATGAGAAGGATCATATATTGGTGCCTTCCGATTTAATAGTACGTACGGCTCCCGCTTTTGAAATCAGGGGTACACAATTTGGACAGAGTGGTGTAGCCAAACGACTGGCTAAAGTTCGTGACTGGACGGAAGAAGAAACCGAACGCGTTATTCTGGACTATGCACTGGCCGGGGCTAATATCTTCTCGGTAAAGTCAGGCGCCATGTTTGATTTTATTAAGTCTTACGGGTTGATGACTCAGGGAGGCTTTGGGGCGAATACGGCACCCGAGATCAAGAATACTGAATGGATAGCCTCCGAATCCATTGGAAGGACTGGGTATGTATGTCCATCGGTACCTGCGGCCAGGGATTTTATGTTGAAGAAGTGCGAAGCATTTGCCAAATCCAGTCCTACCTATGATCTGCTTAAGTTTCACGGAGGAGATGGAGGAGGCTGTGAATGTGACCTATGCGATCCCTATGGACTGACCTTCATCAAGTTGGTTGCTGAAATGGCGGAAATCATCCACAAGTACCACCCGGAGACGAGGATTTATTTTACCAATCAGAAATTTGATAATGCTGATGATCAGGCCATTTTCTCCTATTTACAGGAAAAACCACGGGAATGGCTATGGGGATGGGGATATGGCCCGGGTTCAGATGCGACTACCTGGCAGCCCGGACACCGGCAGACACATCGGATGGACCTATTTAAGTATCCGGGCTTTGGCCCCTATGCTTTGTACCCATTGGAGATTATTAGGGAGATGCCAGCTCGGCACCAATTGGTTTATTACAATGAGATTACTCATTGGAAATATGCACAGCATGCCTATATTCAAATGTACCCCAGGGCAGACAAGGATGGGGATCTTCCACCTCACTGGAGTCATGATATCTACGAGCGTCGTCCGGACCAATTCCTAACAATGGTCTATAACCGTCAGACTTTTTATGCGTGGCCGAGGAATTATCATCGGGTATTTAACGACCTCATGAGATATGGAGTAGGGGATGTCACCCATTCTTCCGGTCATCATGATCATTTCAACCAGTGGATGTGGCAGCGACTCCTGTGGTCACCGAGGACTGCTGTAGAAGATGTGGTTGATGAATACTGCCGCACCTGGTTTGGCCCTGATGGTGCGCCAATGATGGCAAAAGCTATTTTTCAGCTTGAGGAAAACCTGGAGGAAATACCCGGTAAGCCATTGCCTGAGAAAGAAGGCATATCAGCGTACTATCAGTTGGTGAAAAAGGCTGGAGCAACGATGCCTGATGTTTGGATGGATAAGAATTGGCTTTGGCTCATGTATATGCAAAAGGGTGCACTGGATCGCTATACACAATTGTCAGTCAGAGCTCAAATGGAAATAAAAGGTGAGATAGAAGCAATTGTCCGTAAGAGTATTGAGGAAGATATGTCGATTCAGACTTTACATCAAGCCTTTAGGCTGTTGGAAGAAGGGATGAAAGCGTCTAAGGAGATGAATTCCTTACGAAAGGAAGCCACTCAGTTAGGTGAAGAAAGCAACGAACTGTTTGGGGTCCGAAATGATGGGCTCTATAACCTTGACCATGACTTCATTGGTCTGGGATGGTATAAGCGACAGATATATCGTGCAGTAAGAGGTAGAAGCGAAGACAGAGAAGAACTGCTTCACATGATCATTGACTATGAGAACCCTGGGGAAGGTGGTTTCTATGACAATCTAGGTACGTCCAATTTAGCTCCGAATGTTGTTTTTGGATATCCTTATGATCATGGACAGCCTTATGTGCCCGAGATGCTTTCGGAGGAAAACACACCCAGCCAAAGGTCTATGCATTTCACACAGGATGAAGATCAGGGAGTAACCTTGCACTATAAAGGGCTGGACTCAACGGCCAATTATAAAATCAGGTTAACGCTGGTGAGACCCTGGTACCAGGAAAGGTATAAGATGAGAATGAATCAGACATCAGAATCGATCTATGCAGATGATGAATTGTTGGTTGAGGATTTAGAATTACCCCTTCAAACAAGTGATATTTTTACATTCAGTATACCTCAGACAGTTATTGTAGATGGTGAACTTGAAATCAGATTTAAAAAATCGAAGGATGTTGCCTCAGGGGATCGGGTCTCAGTTGAGCAATGGCGCAACTCTGGTGGATGGGGTACAATTGTGTCTGAAGCATGGCTAATAAAAGAGTAGGCCTACTTTTTTATTAGCCTAACTATTGTCATACAATTCTTAATTTTAATTTAACCGTGAATTAACAAAAAAAAGCCCTTTAAAGCCCTTTGCGCAAATTAAGGTACAAAAAGCGCATTTTGCGCATATATATTGCTGATCTTTAGGATAAATTTATTGAACATTTCAACTGAAAGATTAAATAATTAATCGTTTACACTGAGTTAACAGGTGTCAATTGAATTACAAGTAGGTTTAATTAAAAATTAGTTCAATATGAGGAAAGAGTTACTTTTAGCGATCAAAGATGGTGATGAAGCTGCTTTTAGCGAATTGTATGATTCTTATAAGGAGCCTGCATTTAGATTTTGTAATTCAATCATCAAGGATGTGGAGGAATCCAAGAATCTCATCCAGGAAGTATTTATCAAAATTTGGGATAGACGTTCTGGCATTAACCCTGAATTAAATTTTAACTCGTATCTATTTACCATCATTCGAAACCGCGTGTATGATTACCTCAAAGAGGTAAAAAAGAATGAATTCATCAAAGAACGGTATTGGTATAACATTGTAGAACATCAAGAAACGGACACTGACCTTAAAGAAGAAAGAATCACCCATATCAAAACAGCCATCGGTGGTTTAACAGAGAAGAGAAGGCAAATTCTTCAATTAAATTATGAAGAAGGAAAGTCCTATGAAGAAATAGCCAACTTGATGAACATATCTAAAAATACGGTTAAAAATCAGTTGGTAAAAACCAAACAAATCATCCGTTCTCAGATGAATGTTGCTTCAGTATAGTTTACTTATCTAAGTTTGTTTTTGTATCTGTGCTCACTACGGTCGTACGACTTGAGCGTCCCGCCTTATCGATTGCTTTCAATTTTACTGAATTATTTTTGCCATCAATTTTGATTGGGCCTGTATACAGTTCACTTTCGGAATTAGGTTCTGAACCATCCAATGTATAATAGATCATTAATCCAGGATATTCCGTATTTGCCTTGAGGGTACCTAAATCTATGATTGCACCGGGAGGAGGGATGCGATAATTATACCCATTATTCATATAACTTAACCGGGGCAATTCCTGATTGGCTAAAAGGTTGGCAAACACATTCCATTCCTGATCCTGCATTTGATTACGTTTCGATTCTTCATTTACATTTTCCCAGGACTTCATCTTGCTCCAGGCACTTTCTGAAAAGCCAATCAGCTTGGGTAGATAATAGTATTCAACCATGTCTCTTCCTTTAATGGTTTCACTCCAGATCTGAGCCTCAACACCGACGATATTGTCATAAGCCTCGGGCTTCAGCCTATCCAAAACCAAAGCCGGTCCATCTGGTTCTATTTTACCTATGTCGACTGTTTTGCCATCTCTTTGTTCAGTACCTGTAATGTGAATGCTTTTCCCCATAGAGGTATGGGTAGTGGTTCTAAACATGTTGTATGGTGCAAAGGTCCAGTTATCTCTTGCGTTGATAAAACCAGCCCAGTACAATCCTGGCTCTTGTGGGTCTTTATTATAGGCCAGGTCAAAATAGAAGTTGGTAACGTTACATAATACAATGGGATAACCGACATTGGCTATCTGATAACCGATATCAGGGTCATACAGATTATTCCATATATAGGGAACTACATTTTTATCAACAAATTCCGGATTTGGTACAAAATCCCCATTTGGTTCTTTTTTTAGCACAACTTCTTCCCATCCCTGCCATTCCAGGTTTTTGTCGCTCAGTCGATCAATCATCCTCCTGATAAAATAAGCATGCAGCTGATGGTGATTTTCGATTTCCGGATGTTCACTCATGAATTCAGCTACCAGCGGGGACCCGGTCCAGGCACCATTAGGGACTTCATCACCCCCCATGTGAAACTTGGAGATTGGTACCCCTGCTTCATCGTACATCTGCATAATTTCTGTTACCACTTTTTCATAGAAATGATAAGCCTCTTCTTTGACAACACAAACGACATTGTCCTGATATCCCTGTGCAGATAGGTATTTAGAAGTATCACTGGGATCGATCAGCCGGTATTCATTGGCTTCCTTCGTTTTACCCGCTTCCATGAAGCGATCATACCGGTATTCCATGGCTTTGATTGCTGCTCTGGCATGGCCTGGGAAATTCACTTCAGGAATTACCGTGATGTGTCTGTCCCGTGCATAGCGTAGGATCTCTATGAAATCTTCCCGGGTGTAGTAGCCACCTCCATGTTTTTCCAGATCATTGGCATAAGGACCTGATCCATAGGCTGGATGTAGCAGGCTATTGTGGTAAGAAGTCGTATGCTGTCTTTGTGCGCCGATATCAGTCAGTTCGGGCAGACCCTCAATCTCCAGTCTCCATCCTTCATCTTCGGTGGTATAAAGTAGAAAATGGTTGAGCTTATAGAAAGCCATGGCATCGAGTAATCGCATGACCGTTTCTTTGGTTTGGAAGTTTCGCGAGACATCTAGCTGTAAGCTGCGGAAGCCAAATCTTGGGGCATCTTTGATCTTTCGATTAGGTATTGTAATTGGATTGTTTTTTGTTTCCAGAGCATCTATAGGTATCAATGCTCTGAGACTTTGAATACCATAAAAAACACCTGCCGGATCGGAACCTACAATGGTGATTTTACGCTTATCAATGGTTAATTCGTATGCTTCCTCACTTTTGCCGTTTATGTTAAGGTTTCCTGTTTTGAGTGTGATGGTTTTACTTCCCGGGTCAGTCGATTGTATGGCCAAATTGATACCCGCATCTGTTTTTAGTTTATCAGCCAGAAATTGAGCTTCATTTTCAAGTCCATCCTGAGAAACGATTACAAAATCAGCACCCAATGTCAAAGAACCATCCATCCTATCCATTTGGACAGGAGACGGTATGATTAAGTCTAGTTTTTCTTCAGGTAGTTCAGACAAACCTTGATTGGTATTGTATAGATAAGAGGGAGTTGGGATAGGGTCATAATCCTCTTCATTCCTGTTGATTTGCTCAGGTTTAGTGAAAGGTTTAAATGAATAATTGGCTACCTCAGCGATCTCTTTTTCTTTCCCATCTTCATCATAAAAGACAAAATACAATCCCAGGGGTCTATCTGTTTCCTTGATGACACCTTCCGTTCCCCGATAATAAACCTCAATGGTTTCTCCTTTTTTAAGGCTGAAACCTTGATTGGGTGTCATTTTATACCAGTCGCCATTGATGTGTTCTATAGATGCCGGCTGGGACTCCGGGGTAGGTACAATCGGACGAGGCGCGATATTGAAGAATAAGGTCCAGTTCTGATCGTTTAATACCCCTCCATCCTGGTGTGTGAGAGTGAATTTTGATTCAAAGACATCTGGCTGCCCTGTGAAGTTGGTGATGTGTTCCCATTGGACAGCTATTTGTGGTGATTGATCAGGCTGCTGGCAGGAAATTAGGATGAGGATGAAAAGCGGGAAAAAGGCCTTCGGAAAATGCTTCATGCGGGAGGATTATTTATTTTATTTAATACTTCAATATTAAACAAAGGGGCCATTGAATGCCAGATTAATCCGGTTTCTAATTATATAGCTTCCCATATCTATGGTCAGTGTATTCATCGGCTATCAACAATACATAGTGCATTCACAACTATTGTATAAACCACGTTTATTAGGAAGTTAGATTGTTGTTTCGGTTGGTGAGGACACCAACCGGAGGTAAGAGGTATATGACAGTTATTCGCTTTTAATTGTTAGTTCTACAATCGATTACCGACCATACCCAATAATACTCATCGTAAATTCTCTTAATATCACTGTTGATACAGATAACAACCGCGGGTGAAATATTGATTACTACTGATTAAAGTTGACCCCTTTCAGCAGCCCTTTTCATCTTTTTATTTGCGAAAATAGCTACTTCAACACGTCTGTTTTGTTGATCAACGTCCGAAATAGGTTGGAGTTCTCCATAGCCATTTGCAGTAATTCTGCTGCTAATGACTTGCTGTTGTTCCAGGTAATTAGCTACAGCCTGGCTTCGTTGCTTTGACAATCCCATGTTATATTCTTCGCTTCCTTTGTTGTCTGTATGGCCTTCGATAAGGATATCAGTGTCCTCGTATTTATTAAGTGTGCTGGCCAGGTTGGACAAATTGCTGGTAGTTTTGGCAGATAGTTTATAGGAATCAAAGTCAAACATCAATCCGGAATCAAAGGTTATCTTGATCCCTTCACCAATACGCTCAACTTTGGCGCCAGCGAGATCAGCCCTAAGTTCTGCAGCTTGTTTGTCCATATGATTTCCGATAATGGCACCTGTGGTACCACCTACAGCGGCTCCGATAATCGCACCTGCTGCGGTATTGCCTGATTGGTTTCCAATGATTCCGCCTATTACTGAACCTGCGCCGGCACCAATGGCTGTTCCTTTTGCTGTATTAGAAGCTTTACAGCTAAACATAAACTGAGTTACCGCGATCAGGACCAGGATATTTAGAAATTTAAATAATATGTTATTTGATTTTTTCATTGTAATTAGGTTTTTCCTCCTTATCAATAGGGGTGATTTTATCTAATAGCAATGTTAGGGTGAGATGTCCCTTTGATGTTTACACAAATCAATTTTTCAATTACATAAATGTCATGTTTGAAAGAATAATATTCATGGTATGTGAAAAAAATTATTTTCCAGACAAAAATTGAGCAGGGTAGACCGCATCCGAAAAAAGGTCTTCTTTGCTCCACTAATCATCTTCTTTTACTGCTTCATCCTGAAAAAGGGAATATTGGATGGGAAAAGAGGGTGGTAATATGCCTACCAAAGAATGCTGGCGGAATGTTTGTTATCACTTAGGATAGTTGAGTATTAATTTGTGAAGAAGAAGGATCCTAATTTATAGCGTCATTCCTGCGGACCTGTCTGCCGAAGTAATACGTAGGTAGAAGCAGGAATCATCAAGTTAATTTTAGTGTTTGTTTTGTTAGGCAGGTATAAAATCACGAAGATCCCTGTTTTCACAGGGATGACGTTCTAGTGGGGTGTAGGATGATAATTCAAGTTTGATCTCATCATTTGAATGGCGCTACTTGTTATGCGCTACCCTTATCAAAATAATCCCTCTCTTTCGAAGAGAGGGCGAGTATAGGTTAAAGAGTTTTACTCGATTAAAGATTTGGGTAAGTTGGAGAAAAACCTTGATCGTCTGATAGAATGTCATAGGATTGCTTCTCCCAATTTCTTTGGGCTCGCAATGAACGATGGATGGTTCAACCACCGTGTCTGCTGTCCTCACCAGACACGCTTTAGAAGCAAACACAATAGAGACCTATATTCCGGTTGTATCTTCACCGGCCATCCTGGTTAAACGGGAATATTCAGCCACCACTCAACCATTACCTATTTAAAAGGAATGATCGTAGGCTTTAGAAGGAACATGTTATCGAACCGGAGGCGTGAGATGAACCGAAAGGAAAACTGAGTTGGGGACATGCCCATCGGTGCCTGGATAAATTGGCCAACCCTCATCTCAAAAGTATCGAAAACAAGGCTTTCATTTTTGATTCTTAGTCCCACACCGAGCGCATGGTAATCAAAGGATTGGTGACCTATGCGATCTTCCCATACCCTGGAGCCATAGTAATAACCAAAAGGAGCGAAGCGAAAACCATAGAGAAACCAGGGAGTAAAAACGAGCGATTCGACATTTGCTGCAAATGTTCCGTTCCCAGTAATATTTTGCCCCTCGATGTCACGGACTACATCTTTCAATGAGATCACTTTATTGTCTGGCTGGTTGTTGCCATGCGTGTATTTGATTCGTAGGAAACTCCGGATGTTGTACCTGCCGACATTGATCAGGGGGCTAAAGTAATCTGTACTGGCTTTTAACACATTTTGGTACCCATCAAACTTCTCTGAAACACCCAGACGGGTACTCAAAGAGAAATACCCCAACCCACGATAATATTTCGACCAAAATACCTTTGCAGCATAGTAATTTAATGCGCCAAAATCATTAAAATCTCTTCCGTAAAGCAATGAATAACGAAAACCGATAGGTATATCTTCGGTAATTCCAAAAGAGACGATATAATTGCTTTTGAAGTAGTTCTGGCTGGTAATAGATATTTCATTGAGTGAAAACAGTCGATCATAAAATAGCTGGGCTGAATCCGGGAAGACATCTGGTCGGTCTTCAAATCGGTTATTGATAAGCCGGGAAGTCAAAATAATATTTTTTCTGCTTCCTTGCTGCTGTGATAGTGCGAAGGACCGGCCTACCCAAAAATCCTGAGAATTGAGTCGATAAAAGGCTCTTTCTGAAAGTTCACCATCCAGGGCGTATATAGAATCCTGAGCAAAGCTCAGCTGGATTCCACCTCCCCATTTAATCACTGGCGAAATAAAATCTTTCTGCACATTTGCAACAAGTGCCTTCCTGTCCAGACGATCTGTATAGTTGACGTTCCAGTTGGTTAAGGATCTTTCGATATTTTGGCCACCTGCATTGATCTCATATCCGTGTGGTCTTTCACTTACAGGCTGGTAGTACCACGACAAAGCGGTATACTTTCCTGAACCAACAATATTCCTATTAGAGAGGTCAGTTCGGTAGGAGTCAATGCTTCGTATTTCAAATCCTGCGCCCCAGTTTAAGCGGTCCTTCACGACTAAAATGAGTTCTACCTCTTCCGCATTGAGTACCCTGATATAGATTTTAGCATCCTCAATAAAGCGAAATTGACGAATAATACGTTCTGCATCTGCCAGTGACCCCGGATCTATTTTGTCACCGCTCTTAAATAGCAGGCTCTTTCGAATCACGGATTCCCACGTATCCACATGAAGTTTGTTGGCCAGTTTTGAAGCCACCGAAAAGGAGGTAAATAAAGTGTCTTTCACGTTTCCCTCCAGGATATCCACGTGTTTGATTTCGATGCCGCTAATGGTTAGCCCTTCATATGCTTCATATGCTCCACTACTATAGAAGTCTTCACTTACTGTGGCGGTTTCTGCGGGGGCCTCTTTTTGAACAAAAAGCAGTTTAATCAGCTTATTTACGATTTTATTGTCGTTTGAATAGCCCTGGATTTTGCTATAAAATGCTTCAGAGGTTTTATATGGGTTATTCCTTATTCTGTATTTTACTGTATCTGAAATGCTAATGATCGTATCATTACCTGGTGCAAACACACTGTCTTCCAATATGAGCAGTTGGGACTTGGATATAGGAACCTCCTGGCTTTGTGATATAGCGTAATGTCCAATAAATAATACAAGCATGAAGAGAAATCCCTTCATAGATAGATTTGAGGATGAATGAGGAAATTCGTTCAATAGGAAAGATACAACATTAACTCATACCTAAGCAGCCATTTCTTTAAGGGCTTTCACCAATACATCCAATTCTTCCAGGGAAGTAAATACATTTGGTGTGATCCTACAACCATAGACATTAGAGGTCTGAATACCAACGGTAAAAATTTTGTAATCATCCATCAGCTTTTTGGCTAAATCTTTTGGTTCTATTCCTTCAACCCCCACATTGGCGATGGCACAAGCCCGATGTGATTCCTGAGGGGTATTGAGAATGACTCCCGGATGATTTCTCACTTTTGAAGTCCAGTATTCCTGAATATAGCGTAGCCTGGCCTCCTTTCTTGCCCCGCCAAGCATGTTGTAGTAATCAATAGCATCTTCAATGCTCAAATTGTGATACATGGGAATGGTCCCGGTGTGGTTAAGTTGGAAGATATCTCCAGTATCACGTTTACCACCAGCAAAAATGGGCCATACTGAATCGATGTGTTCATCTGCTACATAAAGTAAGCCGGTACCCAAGGGTGCTGCTAACCACTTGTGCAAACTTGATCCGTAATAATCACATTCCAGGTCTTTAAGATCAAACTCAAAATGACCCACACAATGAGCCCCATCTACCATTACTTCAACCCCTTTGCTGTGAGCCATTTGACAGATTTTTTTTATAGGAAGAATTTGGCCGGTAATGTTGATCATGTGGCAGACCATCAGCAGCTTGGTTTTATCCGTAATGGCATCTTCATAGACTGCAACTATTTCTTCATCTGATTTCGGATGATTCGGCACTGAAATAACTTTATTGATGGTTCCATATCGTTCTGATACCTGTTCAAACATATGTCTCATCGAACCGTAGTCCTGGATGGCATAGACAGCCTCATCTCCAGCTTTCCAATCCATACCCTTGATAATAAGATCCAGAGACTCAGTGGCATTTCTGGTGATGACCACATTTTTTCCTGTTACCCCGATCATTTTAGCCGCTTTGTCAGCTACACGCTTTTTATCATCCTGGTGTGAATTCCTCATGTAATAGGATCCGTGATAATTGATCATTTCCATGTGCTTCTGGAGCGCATTGAGCGTGGGGGTAGGAATGATGTTGTAATATCCACTCTCCAGGTTGATATAATCTGGCTTGAGTTTGTAATCCCGGCGAATCTTTAACCAAAAATCCTCATTAGTAGCAAGTTTATCTGCTGGTGTTTTTGCTGCTTCTTCTGCACATGAAGCTAATGCACTACCAAGGAATGGAGCGCCTACTACTGCTAATGAAAGGTTTTTTAAGAGATCTCGCTTGTTCATAAAAGGTGCTTTTCAATAAAATTACTGAAGGCTGATAATAAGGTCAATATTAAGTTAAGAAGGTATTTTTATTTATCAATATAAGCCATACATTCTATTTCTACTCTTGCATTCAAAGCGAGTCCGCTTGCTGCGAGGGCACTTCTGGCTGGTTTGTTGTTCGGGAAGAATTTGGAATAAACGATGTTCATCTCGCCCCATTCGCTAATGTCTGCAAGCATGCAGGTGCATTTAATCACCTGGTTCATCGAGGAGCCATTTTGTTCCAGTATATTTTTGATGTTGGTCATGGTTTGTTGTGTTTCAGGAGTAATGCCACCCTCTACCAGCTTGAAACCAACTTCTCCGACCTGGCCAGATACATAAATAATATCACCAACAATCACCGCTTGTGAAAATGGCATATTAAGCTTTGAAAACTCCTCAGTGGCTACATATTCTGGGGGAGTTTTTGTCTCTGTCTTATTTTCAGAAACTTCACAGGATGGTAGAAGCAGGATTGCAAATGCCAGGAATGTAAATAATTTCATAGGTATTTTTTTATGTTTGTCTTTGTGCTAAACCGGGGTCTGGTCAAGCCATCACTTTGGATTGGTTCTTCAATATTAATCAAAGGGGAGATCTCTTACTAAGAGAATGAGAAAAGAAATAAGCTCAATTATACAATTAGGCTATTTATTAAAAGCCCGTCTATTCTGCCCTTTCTGAATTGATTGTCTGAGTAATAAACGCTACATCATAATTCAAGATCTTTCCTGATTCACCCTTGCTTTCATTATATTAGATCCAAACTATTCAACAATGCCGAAATACACCCTTAATATCAATGGTGCTAGTCAAATTATTGAGACCGAACCGGATACTCCTTTGCTTTATGTACTGAGGGACTACCTGATGCTTAATGGGCCTAAGTATGGTTGCGGCATATCTCAATGTGGATCATGTACAGTCTTGATCGATGGAAAAGCAACAACAAGTTGCTTGAAGCCCGTCGCTACAATTGGAAAATCAGTCATTACTACACTTGAAGGATTGGCATCTGAAAATGGTAAACTACATCGGGTGCAAGAGGCGTTTATTCAGGAGCAAGCTGCTCAGTGCGGATATTGTCTGAATGGTATGGTGATGAGTACTGTTGGACTATTAAATAGCAATCAAAACCCTGATGATGAGGAAATTAGCCAGGCACTTCAAGCAAACCTTTGCAGATGTGGTACGCATACTCGAATAATCAAGGCAGTAAAAAAGGCAATTAACAAAGGATAATCAATAATTGAGATGATCGAACTCCCCCAAACATCTAGAAGAAGGTTTCTCCAGAATATCGGGTATATCAGTGTGGGTTTTCCATTGCTGACCTCATGTTTGGGTGAGGAAGATCCCATCATGGCTAACCGCGTAGCTTATGAAGGAGGGTTGCCAGGCAGCATGAGACGTGCAAATACGGTAAACGCATGGTTAGAAGTATTGGAGGATGGACGCGTCAGAGTGTTTTCCGGTAAAGTAGAGCTAGGTCAGGGGATAAGGACAGCCATCAGACAAGTAGCTGCCGAGGAATTAGATATGGAGTTAGATCAGGTACAAGTTCATTTGGCTGAGACTGGACTTACACCAGATGAAGGGTATACCGCAGGAAGTAATTCTGTCCCAAGCAGTGTTATGTCTGTGCGATACGCGGCAGCCACGGCCAGACAAAAACTATTGGAGCTCGCCAGTGATAAATTACAAATACCCATTGATTCACTTATCCTTTTCAATGGGAAAGTAAAAGCACAAAAGAGTAGCGATTCAATGACGTTTTCGGAACTATTGGAAGGTGCTCAAATTGACATGGAGATCACAACACCTATTCCGGTAAAGAATAATCGGGAACACAAATATGTGGGCAAGGCTATTCCACGAATGGACATTGAAAAAATGGTTCGTGCAGAACAGGTGTATATTCAGGATTTACGATTCCCCGGAATGGTTCATGCCCGAGTAGTCCGACCCCCGAATTATCAGTCAAAATTGGTGGAGGTGGATGACTCCGGGCTCACAGAAGCGGTTGCCGGGGTGATAAAAACGGTGGTAAAAGGCAGTTTTGTAGGGGTCATTACTGAGCGTGAATACCAGGCGGTAAAAGCAGAGCGATATCTCAGGAGCCACGCTAATTGGGACACAACAGCATCTTTTCCTAAACAAGAAGATCTTTTCAATCACATCAGATCGATTGCGGAATCGCCAGAAAGTATTCGAAATGAAGGAGATATAAAGGCTGGATCTGGGAAATCAGAAACCCTAAAAGCTACCTATACCAAACCTTATATCAAGTATGGCTCCATGGGGCCGGCATGCGGGCTGGCTTTTTACGATGGAGCTATTTTACATATCTGGTCGCACAGCCAGGGCATATATCCAATGCGTAGGGCAATTGCTGCGATGCTGGAGATGGCAGAAGATAATATTCATGTGATATCAGTGCCTGGTGCCGGATGCTTTGGGCATAGCACGGCTGACGATGCAGCAGCGGATGCCGCTGTGCTGGCTTTGACTTATCCCGGAAAGCACATCCGAGTACAATGGTCGAGACACGATGAACATGTCTGGGATCCATATGGTTCTGCTATGGTTATGGAGGTGGAAGCCAGTCTGGATTCATCTGGCAACATCAATACATGGAAATCAGATGTATGGTCAGATTCGCATAGCCAGCGACCCAATAATGACCCCGGGACTGTATTGGCTGCAAGGTACCTGGAAAGTCCATTGGACATGAAGGGCAGAGGCTATTTGGGAGGAGGACATCGAAATGCAGATCCGTATTACCGCATTCCCAATATGCAGGTCCATGCCCATTATTTCGAAGGTCCACTGCGCGTTTCCTCATTAAGAAGTCTAGGCGCTTACACAACCGTGTTTTCTATTGAGTCTTTCATGGATGAGCTGGCCGAAAAGGCGGGTAAGGGTCCATTGGAATTCCGCCTGGTACACCTGGATGATGAACGGGCAGTTGCAGTGGTGAAAAAGATAGGAGAGGCGACCAGCAAGGAACAACTAAGTGTCGGTGAAGGCCTGGGATTCGGGTTTGTTCGCTATAAAAACACAACCGCATACGCAGCTGTTGCGGCTAAAGTACTGGTGGATAAAAAGAGTGGATCCATCCAGCTTAAAAAGATGTGGGCGGCCATAGATGTAGGAGAAGTCATCAACATGAATGGGATCAAGAATCAAATCGAAGGAGGAATGATTCAGGCAGCCAGCTGGACACTCAAAGAGCAGGTGACTTTCGATAGACAGGAAATCACCAGTACTGATTGGGGTAGTTATCCGATTTTACAGCATGCGGAAATCCCTGAAGTGTCGGTGATTATTCTAAATCGTTCGGATGAACGACCAGAGGGCGGCGGTGAAGTATCCATGCCACCGACTGGTGCCGCCATTGCGAATGCTGTGTACAATGCTTGCGGTACACGGGTGTATGACCTGCCAATTACAAAGGAGAAGGTGTTTGGGGTCTAGGTCAGTAATCCAGGTGGTTTCTACAGGATTAGTCTTCCTTTGATGAATAATTCAAGTTCTCTACGCGTTGTTCTGAACGAAAATACAGAAACATAAATACATAAAACAGGCAGGAAACTACATGCCAGACGGCATGTCCCTGAAAGAGGGAGTCCGGGCCTGTAAAGTGACCCGCTATGTCCAAATCCCGAATCCTTGACCCAAGGGCGATCGATATGATTGCCGCAACAAACCAGCCGAATTGCAGGTATTTACCAGGCTGAATTAAACTAGCGATGGCAAACACAATAAGCGTCCCACTGAGATACGACGATATTTGGCTAAATGAATAGTCCCATTTGTAGTAGGAGAAATAGATGGAACTGCAAACGACGATTACTGCGATAACCGGCCAGGATGGAATGATGCGCCGTGACCAGGGCTTTTCCATGTAGGGCATCCAACTACCAATGGCAATGGCCGCCATACAAATCATGGTGGCGTACATCCCTCCAACATCACATTGCTGACCATATTTAGTAAGCGATGCATGAAAGAACCCGCTACCAAGTCCCAGGTATATGCCCGCAATACCAAAGATAAAACTCTGTACAGGTGCATGAGTCAGATAACCTTGTGAAAGCGGCCGTTGCGATTTCCAGTCGTGAATGGCCAATGCTATGGCATAGAAGCCAAACAAGACATAAACCAAATTGGACCAAGTATTCATCCTTGTTCTGAAAATGCTATCGGGGTAAATACGCTCACCATATTGAGGGTCGATGAATTCATTTGCCGGAACCCAGTGGTCCCAAACAGCTACCTCTTTGAAAACCATAAACAGGATGAGGAAGATCAGAAACACAAGCAGGGTGCCACCCAGACCAATCCCATGAACCCAGCTGGGCAAGTTGTTTAATTTCAAGCGATCCAGCATTCTTAGGTGAAGCTGCTTTTTATTGGGTGATAGTTTTTCGCTCATACCGATAAATTAATTGCTATCTAGTCAATAAAGAAAAGATAGTGATTAAATAGTTACCATTGACGATAGCTGGTTGGGGTTAGCAGTTTGGAATCATAATGGATGGTCAGTGAATACCAGTAAGGCTCGGAAGAAACTTCTGAGCTAGGGTTGAAAACAGGTTTATTATTTTAACTGATATACGTTCTTTACTTCGTTCTTAAATGGAGTTTTTTATCCATTCAGTTGCTTTTGCTAAACATTCCTCAGAATCACATGCTAAATCTGGAATAATCCCCTTTTTGATGATGTTTTTATTGATATCACAATAATAGTATTGAGCCAAGAGCAAAATAGCACCATCTTTCAATTCGTAAAATCCAAGATGTGAAGTTTTTCCCTTGGTTGGTTTTCCAAAAGTTTTACTGTTGTCTTGAAATTTAAAAGCCATTGCAAGAAACTCACCAGAACTTGCTGTTTTATCATCTATTAATACTGCGATTTTGTGGTTTCTATTTAAGATGGTTGAGTCGTATGATAAACTGTCTTGAATCTGGTTTCCAACTTTAAAATATTTATTCGTGCAGATTATATCATTATAAATATTCTGGTTGTTCCAATAAATTCCTATCAAAGAGTTCTCAAATAATGGTGAGAGTCCTAAGCTTTCAGTACTCAATCGACCACCTCCATGTGCTCTCAAGTCTACAACCCAACCAGACAATGCGGCTGATTTATCCAATTCTAACAATGTTTTTCTTATGTCAAGAGTATATCTTTTACTAAGGCTGTCATTTATAATATTCAATCCTGATAGTTTAATGTAGCCAATATCATTTTCTATAATGCTTGCCTTGATAGGAGGAATACTGATTCGGCTATCAGTTGATTCCTGCTCCTTAGATGATTTTGTATCAGCAGGGTTTTGTGGGAATCCAAAAATACTATGACCGTCATTGATGAGTTTAACCGTGTATGAAATAGCACGATGTACTTCAAGATTGCTATTTAAATGGATAATTGAATCTCTTACAGCTATATTTATTTTGTTCCAGTCTATTTCATTTTTCTTAACAGAATTATTCTTTATGAGGTTAAAGGTCTCCTCAAAATATCTCTCTGTATCAGACTGAATTAATTTATTGCATGATGCGAGAAGAAGTATTGGAAAGATTAGTTTGAAAAATTTCATTCTTGTAAAAGCGACAAAACAACTACGTTGTGCTTATTTCTATAAACCAAAATACACCTTTTGAGTAGTGTTTACAAGTATGGGAGCTTATCGTGATTTCGAATCATTTTGTAATCGAAAATATCTCAAATAGCTAGCACTTAATATTTCTTAAACCAGATGTCCTTAAACTGTACCAGCATAGGCTTACCTTTATGTAGTTGTAAGGCCAACAGGCCAGAGGCGTCCTTATTTGCTGGGTCATTGTCAATTACTTCCGCTACTAGCTTTCCATTTACCAACAGGGTGAGGGTATCACCTTTGCAAATCAGATGATAGTCATGCCACTGTCCCAACTCAAAATGAGCTTCTCCCTGTGCATCTGGAATTTTTGTGGTTGTTGCCTGACCAGATTCATCAAAAACTGTTCTTTCTCCACGCCAGGCCAAGGTGTGGCGTCCAAATTCATCATATAAACGTACCAACCAGTCAGTTTCTGTGTTATTGTCCACCTGATAGCCTTTGCAATCAGCTGTTTCATAGCGTTCACTGCGAAACTGAAACCCACCGTTTACATTGAAATCACTCACTAAACGGTGTTTCAACTTCAACTCAAAATCGGTCATTGTTCCGTAATCACTAAACAGGTATTGGTTATTCTCGCAATATCTATCCGGTGTAATGCGCGCCGTAATGGCTCCGTCTTCTACCTTCCACCAGCTCATGTCAGCGGCTTGCCATCCTTTGAGCGATTTTCCGTCAAAGAGTGAAATGAATCCTTTGGGTGGTTTATTGTTTTTCTTTTGAGCCAGGGCTGGAATGCCAAATAAAGTGAATAGGAGGGTAATGATTATCAAATGCTTCATGAGTCTTAGTAGTTAAGGTATTACTCACTGGGCCATTATTATGTCCAGTAAAACGAGTTGCCAAAATACACTTTTTGCGTAGTGTTTACAAGTAAGAGAGAATGTCAGGATTTGGATATCTGACAGATACAAGCCATTGAGGTATTGATCCGATCAAGAAAAGAAAGTAACAATAATGATTAAATAGATACCATTGATGAAAGCAGCACTGAAGGCAAAATTTTAAATCATGCTGGTTGGTCTGTGAAGACCAAATGGATAAGCAAGGAAAGTGTGGCTCAGAAGTTACTTCCGAGCTAGGTAAGAACTTCAGAGCTAGGAAGGTGTCCTAAATCTTCAATTCTTATTATTGTCCTTTTCAGCTGTTAATTTCAATAAATCAAGCCAGGTTTGCATTCCATTTTCAAGGCTTTTGTTAAACGAATTCTTGAATAATCCTGCTAAAATGCCTTCCATGCTCTCTTCTACCTGTACTTCGGTTGTGCCGTTTGTTTCGGTCAGTGTCCAGTTGTGTATAGCATATATGCCTAAAGTTTTTCCTGTCCACCCAAGTTCCATGTTAGGTGCTACGGTGTGAAGCGTGGAATGAATTTTTGCTCCTCCAGACTTCCAGTCAAAGGTTGTTCCTGGCACTAGCGCTCCATTCAGTTTCGGTTTGCTGATGTCGGTCTGCCAGGATGCCCAATTATTAATATTGGAGATTAGTGACCATACTTTTTCGCTGCTTGCATCTATATTGATTGTCTTGCGGCATTTTACCGGAGCATTGTTATTGATACTTTTCATTTTTATAATGGTTTACTACGCATCGTTTTTAATTACGATACAAAGGTCTGCAAGAAACCAATACGTCCACTTGATATAAATCAAGAAGTGTGTCCAGCTGCTTTTTTTCTGAGTCTGCTTAACGTTTCTGGAGTCATACCTAACATAGAAGCCAGGTATTGTAAAGGCACTTGATTAAACAATTCCCTATTAAAATTGAAAAGTTGCTGATACCTTTCCTCTGCTGTCATGGATAAGTGCGTGATAATTCTATCTTCCAGCACCGTAAAGCATTTGGAAATAAATAATTTCTCCAGTTCTGTCCAGCGAGGAATTACCTGCCCGATTTTTTGATAGTCCTTACTGTTTATGATATATAGTTCACAATCAGTTAATGCATGTATATTCCAGCGGGCGGGGATCTTAAACATAAAACTCGCCAGATCTACTACAAAATAGCCTTTGGTAGAGATCCATTTGGTTATTTCTTTGTGATCAATGAAAACATATTCTCTTATAATACCCGATTGTACAAAGCCAAGCCGATCAGATTGTCTTCCGGTCTTCACAAAATGCTCCCCCTTTTTCAAAGTCACTGGCTTGAAAAATGAGCTAATTTTTGTTAATTCTTCATTGTTGACACCGAAGTATGTCTGTATGTATTTTTCGAGCTCTGTCATCTGTTAATATGCTTATTTAGTACCAGTCAAAGGGAAAAACTACTGAAGCTTACACCATTGATAAGCGCTAGAGGTAATTTTTTTGGCTTTAATTAATACTCAATATCATATATTCAATTTACTTCTGATAACTTTTATTATTCCAATGTATTCCATTTTGTTGATCGCAGTACTTGAGGGAATCCGATTAGTAAAGGTGTTTGTATTATTTGACTCATTAAGGGCTCATAAGTAGAGACATGGGTTAAAATGAAAAATGACTGATGAATTGATCATTATCCAAAAACAGCTCATGCGGTTTTTACTTAGCGAAGCAGTTGAAATGAAGTGTTTATTTTTTTGGTAAGGAGAAATAAAACCTGCTGCCCAGTCCAATTTCACTTTCAACCCATATACTACCCTGATGTTTTTCTATAAACTCTGAACAAAGGATGAGTCCTAGCCCAGTTCCTGTTTCATCTTCGGT
Organism: Marinoscillum sp.; assembly: GCA_043554545.1. Classification (GTDB taxonomy): domain Bacteria; phylum Bacteroidota; class Bacteroidia; order Cytophagales; family Cyclobacteriaceae; genus UBA7330. The sequence goes on from CP121337.1 coordinate 1,169,802, forward strand.
ACCTGGTAGAGAAAAGTCTTGATCAATTCTAAATAATTTTTCCTGATTGCTTTTTTCAATACCTACTCCATTATCACTGACAAGAAACTGAAATTCCAATTCTTTTTCTTCCACTGATATCAGAATGTTTCCTTTCTCTGGAGTAAACTTTATGGCGTTTGATATCAGGTTTCTCCATACTGTTTCTATCATCAGCTGATCGGCATATATAATCAGCTTTTTAGGTAATTTTAGTGAAATCGAAATTGATTTATTATCTGCTGATATGGTTAATAATGCTGTGACGGATTTAATCAACTTCACCACTTCAATATATTCCGGACTAAATTCCATCCGGCCGGTTTGAAACCTCGACCATTCCATTAAATTCATTAGCAGATCGAATGCACTCTGAGCAGATTTATTAATGACTTCTGCATATTTATCTATTTCATCATAATTCTTGTTTTTTATCTGGTCAATTAGGATGTTGCTGAAACCTAAAATACCCGTAAAAGGGCTTTTCAGGTCGTGCGCAATGATCGAGAAAAATTTGTCTTTGGTTGAATTGATTTCTTTTAGAGATGCTTCACTTTTTAATAAGTTAACTTCAGCCATTTTTCGTTCTGTGATATCATCAATGACTGAAAGGACACACTGTTCATTATTGATTTCAATGACACTGGCAGAGATTAACCCGGTGAAAGGTTCACCAGATTTTTTACGAAACATATACTCATTTTTGAATACACTCCCCTTTAATTTTAAATCTGAAATGAATTTTTGGCGGTCAGTCTGCTGGTTCCACAGATGTAGATCTGTGGTTTTAGCGTGAATTAGTTCACTTGTTTTATAACCATAAATAGTTTCAACACTTTTGTTCACCTCGAAGATTTCACCATCCTCAAGTTTGGATATAGCAATTATTAATGGGACAGCATGAAAGGCTTTGGAGAATTTTTCCTCCTGAAGGTTTACCTCAACAATCAATCGCTTATTGTACATCAGAAAAATACTGAATGCGAGGAAAATGGTGATAATTTCCCATGTTAACAGAAAAAAAGATTCAGAATTTTCCAAATCAAAATATTCCGTAACGTGGGAGTTATCGTTCCAGAGAAAGAAAACACGTAAAAGTTGAAGAATAAAAACAGCACTAAATACCAATCCGACTGGTCTGGTAATTTTACGCATACTTTCAGGAACGCGTACAAGCATCAAAAACGCTATTTGAAAGCTAAGTGCTACATAAACCAATGAGAAGTCTATGCCACGTGCAATCAGGTCTGATTTTACATAAGTAAAGTAAATATTTACAATAAAGAAAATAATAATCAGGACATAGTTTTGGATCTGACTTCCTTTTTTATCGACAAATCTCTCAAATCCAATCAGTAGGAGTACGGTTGAAGTTGCAATTATGGTATTGGCAAAAGAGATAGATAGCCAATCAGGAATTGAACTCCTTGAAAATATCAAAATGGTTCCCGTAGTGCTAAGAATAAAGCTGATCAGTATAAATCGAGACCCCTGGAACCTCTTTCTTATCTGTAAATACAGGGTGCCAATGAGCACTAAATTGACGATACTGACCAGAACGTGACTGAAAAATATGGTGCGTAAATCAATTGGGGACATTTGATTAATTTGAATAATCTAAATTATTAATTGATTTGACAACTAACCAGCAATTAAGACAGACTTAAATCATAACCTGTTCTGCAAATAATCAAGGAAATTCACACTAAATAAGCTCTGGAGGCATAAAATCAAACATTTCGAATAAATACTTTTCTTTAGAGATTATCACCAATTATTCAAATCAATCATAATGCCGTCCTAATTATTAAGGGAAATTCTATTTGGTTGAAGTTTTATTGTGCTTCTTTTTTTAATCCTCGCACCGTGTAATAGACGATGTTGTACTCATTGGCTAATTGAATGATTTCACGGAGGAAGTCAACGCGGAAAGTACATCCAGTCGCATGTTTATCCGCAGATGGTATTTGAGCAATAATTATGAGCACTTCCTTGCTTACCAATATGCGTTGAATGGCCTGATGTATCATGCTTTTTGTAACCCCTGAGTTAGCATAAAACCCCAAGGCATATAATGTTTATCGGTATTTAAACTGTTGTAAGCTTACGCATAAGACCCTGGTGAAAACGATAATTCTTTTCATAGCGCTGTTAAGATATAAATCTATGCTGGTTTAAACCTGCTACCATGTCAGAAGCATTAAAAATTGAATCCGAAGTGTAGCCCGGGCTCACCCACAAAGAACTTGTTCCATTTATCATCCAGTTGTTTAAAAGCATCCGGCATTCTGGTGTGGTATGGACGATGGGTAACCGCAACGGAAGGTTCAATGAAAAACCTGTCCTGGAATAGTTTCACATGATAACCCAAACGGTAGGTATTGAATAACTGAAACCCATTGTCAATTTTTTGACCATCATCGGCTACAAAGGTTTGCCACGCATTCATCACGTGGATACCGGTATATAGCCCCTTCCATAGAAACCTTTGATAGGCGAGTGCAAATCCGTACTCCCGGATATATCCTGGAAATTTTTCTTCAGGAGCTTCATAGGAATCTCCATATGGAATACCGAGTGACCAACCGTATTTCCAGGTTTTTAACTCCAGGGATAATACATCCCGACCTGTTAATCTGTAACCTAGATTTAGTTGTACGAAATCAGGTTTATTTTCGGGCAATAAATTCCCGAGCATAAAGAATGTACTCCCTATAAAACATTTTTTGAAAGTACTATCCTCTTGATCATATTGAGCATGGAGATGGGTGCTGATGGTCAGCATAAAAATGAAACCGAGCGTTAATATCTTACTTTGCATATCTTTTGGTTTTATAATCTATGAGATGGCAAAGATTGGATTGGGTAGCATAAAAAAGCGTTCACTTAAGTTAATAAGAGAAGGTCAGGTCTTACTTTTTTAGCTTTTTTGTTCTGTCGTGGTGTAAGCCCCATCAATAAATATCAAATTCCTGCGATTCTTGATGTCTTTACTAGCTCACTTTGATTGCTATTTATATCCATGGTATTTAACTACATGATCTGTTGAATTGGACGATAGGTATGTGCGAAGTTGCTGACGAAAGGAAGTAATTATCGCATATATCGTGTCAGATACCGTGTCTTTTTATTTGAACATCATTTCCCTCATATTATTAATAAATGCCTCATCACCCACGGTTCGCCTATTTTTATAGAAATTAGCAGCATCAGATCCGAGTTGATAGCGTAATTTTTGCTTACCATCTGTTGCCGCTTCATAAATTCCCTCTGCAATATATTCTGCGGTGCTGTATTCAATTCCTGCATTGGCAATATTCTTTCGGAAAACAGAGTTAGTCTCATCATAATCTGTCAAGCCTTCTTTGGTAGCATACGTCAATGAACGTCCCCCAAAATCGGTAGATACACCGCCAGGCTCTATCAATTTGACCTGTATACCCAACTGTCCAAGCTCATAGGATAAGGATTCAGAAAACCCATCTACTGCCCATTTTGTGCTGTGATATAAACTCATTAATGGAAATGTAATAACACCACCAATTGATGAAATATTCAAGAATATCCCAGCTTTCTTTGATCGAAAATGTGGTAGAAAGGCTCTAGTTACACTCATTAAACCAAGAACATTGGTATCAAATTGTCTTTTTATTTCGTCTGCAGAAGCAGCTTCGAAAGGACCCATTAAAGCATAACCTGCATTGTTTAGCACAACATTTACAGTTCCAAAATCATTAATGACTTGCTCATAAGCAGAATCTATAGATGATTGATTGGTCACATCCAATTGGTATAAATTGATTTTATCAATGGCATCTAGTTCATTTTCTTTTGCGGGATTCCTCATTGTAGCAGCGACATTCCAACCTTGGGCTGCAAAATGTTTAGCTGTTGCTTTTCCAATCCCACTACTTGCTCCTGTAATTAATATTGTTTTATTCATTATTTTTTATCTACTAATTTACTTTTAAAGGTACCTAACGTAGTAGAATCAACCACTTAGTGGTAGATACTACACTTATGTCATTTTTCAGTAAATTGATTCATATTCAACATGATAGCCATTGATAAATAACAATAAACATTTAAAAACGGATAATTAGCCGTATTGCACCTCAAAATACTTCTTTAGTATAAAGTTTACAAAAACAGGTATTATATGATCAAATTACTAGGGTTTTGGAAGCTATACGATAGGGTAGTAGATAAGCCCTAAGGCCTAAAACATATCGATTGGTTTTCAGCCTTTTTTTGGATAGCAGCTTTCCACCTTGTCCCTTGGCCATGGCGTCTTTCCCAGAAAGGTAAGGCTGGACTATGCGGATGGGTCATGCGTGAAAAACGAATGCTGATCATTTGATCTTATCGGTCCCAGCCATAGGCCTGATGTGGCTTTCACCATTTCAATAAGCTTTACGCCATGGAAGGGGTTATATGCATTTACTTTTTCTTATGCTAGGTATCATATAAGTGTGCTAAGAGTATATATGAGTTCCGAAACTGTGACGAAGGAATCAGGAGATTCCTTTCTATTTAGCTTCGACATGCCCTACGGAACATGTCTAAGAGCGAGGGTTTGTCACCTGCTCAGAAAACAAGGATCAAAGAAGGTCACGAATAAGCTATCCTGAGGGTCTTCGATAGTTCTTAGGAAGAACTCGATTCAACAAAGCCACAAAACAGACTTAGTTTATTAAATATATATCCGAGAAACCATGAACTGGACAGCTCACCCAATCGTTCACTCATCTCATAAGCTAGTTGACGTGCATTCATCAACTTACGTTTTGTAACTGCCGGAAAGTTTTTGTTTGTCCTGAAGCCAGCTAATCCTCCTGCTTTTTAGCTTTCAATTTTGAATCGAATTGCCATGTGTTGTTATTGTTTATGTATACCAGATTGAGCCTGATTTTAGTCTTTCAGGTGCATGCATACTCCTTTGTCTGAACAACGTGTTGTGCCCCTCCAAACAACGTGTTGTTCCCCCTCGAACAACGTATTGTTCCCCTTCGAACATAATGATGTTCAATAATTATGATACGTATATAAATAGATTAAGATGTGTATTTAAGTTAATTTAGATAGGTATTAAAAATGAAAAAGATACGTATTATCTTATTTATGGAACAAGATGCCTTGTTTGAGAGGCTTTTTGGAAGACAATGCCTTCACAATAGAAGGTACACAAATCATTCCAAATTTCACAAAATTCGGCTTTGTAAATACATAAAAAATCCGGTGAGCTCAAATTTTAAGATTCCCTAAAAAAGGGAAGGTCACATGCCACCATGTCTGCCACCTTCACGCCATGACGGGGGTTACATGCATTTACTTTTTCTTAAGTCGGGTTCAATACAGTTTTCAATGAGCATAATTGAGTACCGAAACTATGCCGAAGGAATCAGGAGAGTGTTGTAAGGTCTCGTTTTCACTTTTTTGCTTTCTTTATAAGTTTTAAAGCCCAGTCATAATGACTTGATGTCGCGGAGACAAGATATGCACCCAAAGAAGTAGTGCCTGTCCATTTATATTTTTTCTTCTCAAATAGTTCGCTGTCACTATGTTTCTCAATTAGACTTCTCATTTTTTTATAGCTTGATTTTAAATCTTTCTTTGCGTCTTCATAAGAGGATTCCCTATATTTTTCCCAAATCAGCCTGTTTAATTGGGGAATTGTTTTCCAATTATATCCTTTGGCTGGCATATCTGGTTTTTCTCCTTTCATTCCTACCGTGTACCAATCAAACATCATTAAATGCCAATGGTGAAGGTGCATCAGTACATCTCGAATATTTCGATTCATTGTTCCTTTCGGAAAATCAATATTTTGTTCTTCTTTTGAAAAACTTTCAATGAATTCCATAAGAAGTTCAAAGTTCCTTTTGCTCAAATTAAGCAAATCAGCTTTGTCCTTTGGTCGTGCCATATTTTTTAGAAATGTCTATTCGATGTTTATGAATATGGTTTGTTACTACTTCTAAATGCTCGCTCTTTGAATAATCCCGTGAACCCTTTTTGTAGGGTATCAGGTTTATTCTATCAATTAATATAGTTTCTTCAATTGTGTTTTGAGCATCTTTCAGTCGCTTAATTAGGTTTTTTATTGACTCCTTTCTTGTTGTTTCTACACTTTGTTTGTTGACTTCTGACAGCCTCCCTTTTAAAGGGCTTGGTTTAATCCCCTTGCCTAAATCCAAAATATTTCTTGCAAAACTCTCGTGCCAAAAGGTGATATGCCCAAGGATGTCCTTTGCGTTCCACAATTCATAAACCAGCACATTATAATCCAGTCCCTGCTCAAATAAATTAGCAAAGGCGTCTACCTCACTTCTTAGGTGTTCAACATTTGATTTAATCTGGTTCTCTTCAGCTGTCATTTTTCTCGAATGAGACCTAAATTAATAGTATCAACCACTTAGTGGTTGATACTACATTTATATTATTTTTCAGTTAATTGGTTCATAATCAACATGATCGCCATTGATAATCAATAATAGACGTTTAAAAATGGATCAATTATCCGTGTTTCATCTCAAATTACATCTTTAGCATAAAGTTTACAAAAACAGGCGTTGTATAATCAAATGACCAGGGTTTTGGAGGCTATCCGATAGGATAGTAGCAGGGCCAAGGCCTCAATCTTATCGGTTGACTTTCAGCATTTTCAGATAGCATTGTTCCACCTTTTCCCTGGCCCAGGGTGTCCTTCTCAGAAAGGTGAGGCTGGACTTTACGGATGGGTCGTGCGTAAAACACCGAATACGGATCATTTGGCCTAGTCGCTCCCAGCCATAGGTCTGATGTAGGGCTTCCACCATGTCAATAAGCTTCACGCCATGTAGGGGGTTGTTGGCCTGTGGTTTTCGTTCTTCCATGATTAATCGATTCGGGTTATGCGGACTTTCTTTTTCTTAAGCCGGGTATTATTCAGTTGTGCAATGAGTTCCCTGGCTTTAGTGCGTGGTACAGAGACGAAAGCACAGTCTTGTTTCAATTCGATAACACCCAATTCTTCTTTACCCAATTGTCCTTGTTTAAAAAATAATCCGGCAATGTCACCCTTAGAAATCTTGTCCTTTCGGCCACCGGAGATGAATAAGGTTTCCCAGCCGCTTGAGAGCGCTTCCTGCTTGGGTGTGGTAGTTATCGACGTAGCTCCTTGAATGAAATCTGGGAGTTGCTGGTCGACCGAATGCAACACATAAGCTGCTCCCTCACTGTGCATCCTGGCGCTCCTACCATTACGGTGAATAAATTCTTCGGCAGTTTGTGGTAGTTCGTAGTGTATGATGAAGTCCATTTTAGGGACGTCTATCCCGCGTGCAGCCAGGTCAGTGGCCACCAATAGGTTGTAGCTGCCATTTCTAAATTTGATCAATGCACGCTCACGGTCCAATTGTTCTAGCCCTCCATGGAAACACCCATGGTCAATGTGCTGTTTGTTCAGTGCTTCACTTACTTCATGGATACTGTCTTTGAAGTTGCAAAAGATGATACCGTTCTTTTTCCCAATGTGCCGAAGCAGGTCGATAAGTGCTTGTCGCAGGTCCCTATCTCGGGAGGCAACAGATTGGAGTTTCAACTGGGAGTGTGATTCGTTGAGGAAGTTGAGGTGAGTGGCTTTGCGGATATCGATGAAAGCGGGAATTTTCACGTTCTGTGTGGCCGACGTCAGTACCTTTTTACTCACAGCTGGTAAAGTGGTGACAATTTCTTCCATTTCTTCGGTAAATCCCACTTCCAGAGATTTGTCGAACTCGTCCAGGATTAGGGTTGTAATGTATTTCGTCTCGATGTTTTGTCGCCTGAGATGGTCTGCTACACGTCCGGGTGTTCCAATAAGTACAGCAGGTGCATGCCGGAGTTCCAGTTTGTCTTTGGCGCCAGAGCGACCGCCGTAGACGGCCGTAGCTTTATACCCACTTCCCATTTCCCGGAATACCTGCTCTATCTGGATGGCAAGTTCGCGTGAAGGCACGATGATTAGCGCCTGCACGGCCTGCAGTTCAGGATCCAGCATCTTGATGATGGGCAGCAGGTAGGCAAGGGTTTTGCCTGTACCAGTAGGAGAGAGCAATACCACTACCTCGTCGGAACTGATGGCTTGATCTGCGCGTACTTGCATCGGATTTAGTTCAGCTATTCCCAACTTTGCGAGAATGGCTTCTTTGTTCTTTCCTACCATTTGGTAAAGGTAGGGCGTAGGCCGGTTAGATGGTCGTAAACCCGGAGGAAGTATCTTGCTTGTTTTAATTAGGCTACGTTGATGACCTGCTGAGGATGAGTTCAAATGGCAATTAGCAATCGGTATGACCACCTTGCTTCCATAGATCAATGGTGTTTTTGATAAACGTTTCCAGTCCACTACCCATCAGGTTGTTCGTTTTTTTGACTCGGATGCATCCTTTTCCCTGGCTAAAACCCTGGAGCAAATTTTGTGCATCGGGAACGGACTCAATATTTCCCACATAGAGACTGACATAGGCACTTTGTGCATTCAGGTGGAAAATGGTTTTTGTGCCGTTTCCATAAGACAGCATTTTGTATTCCATGCCTTCTTTGAGTGAAGGTCCTTGCTTTTTTATCATTTTACGAATTGCTACCAGCTTTTCCTTTCTCCAGTCATTTTCCAGCTGTTCCAGGTATTCGGCGGGAGTGTCTGCTGTGTACTGCATGGTTTGTTATTTTTTCAATGCGTGAATTTTATACCAAACTTTTTCATCTAAGAGATAATTTCACGTAAATGATGTCTTCTACTTAAATGTAAATTAAGCTTTCTACTCGGTATAGATAAATTTGGCATTGAAAAAGCCTGGAATCCATTATCGAATTACATTGATAAGATCAGTAGCTGTTAAATACCTGCCTAAAAATTGACTACGATGCCGATAGATGGTAGAACGCTACCTTCTGCGTTGGTATCCACCCGAACCAACGTCTCAGGCTGAATAACTTCTCCCTGATTATCCCTGTTCAGGCCAAACTGGGGTTCTGAGGGCTGCTGGAGTGCCAGGATATTTTGGATGTCGAGAAAAAGGTCGAGGCTGAAGTATCGGAAGCTCCATTTCTTATCTATACGTATGTCTAGCTGGTTAAAAGCCCCTAGTCTTACCGTTCCCAACCGATCGAAGTCCCGGATGACTGCTGGGTAATTATTCAAAGTAGCCGTTTGATCAATGGGTGCGTATGGAGCAGGGCCTAAATAACGAAATCGACTACTGGCTTCCCAGTTATTGCCAAATTTATAGCCACCCAATAAAGAGATGAGTAAGCCATTGTCCCAAACTGCGGGAACAAAGTTTTCAGTATCTGTGCCGGTAAATTCACTTTTGTAAAGCGTGAAAGAAGCAATCCCGTAAAATTTACCTGTGAACTTTTGCTGATACAATAGCTCAGCACCATAGGTTCTTCCTTCTCCGTCACTGGTGATAGGTTCACTTCCAAACACTTCAAATCCACCACCTTTGTTAGCCAGTGAGATGCCATCGGAAATGGAAACCGGATAATCAGCGTATTTCTTATAAAACCCTTCAAGGGTAATCCTCGATGACTTGGTCAAAAGTTTTTCAAGTCCAAGCACGAAGTGGTCGCTTTGAATATAATTTGCGCTTTTGTTGATAAAATCTCCCATCGCATCCTGGAAACCCAGTGTGGTGTAGGGTAAGATTTTGTAGTAACGACCAACTGAGCCGTTTACTGTCCAGTCACCTTCTGGTACTAACTTGTAGGTAAGCGCTACCCTTGGACTGATGGTGCGCCAAAATTCATTCCCACTGTCGGTAAAGCTGTTGCCATCGGTGCGTATCCCTCCGCTGATCCCCAATCTTTCTCCAAGAAAGGAGCTAGAAGCCTGCACGAATAATCCGTACCTGAAGAAATTTAGGTTGGAGTCAAAAATCCTGTTATTAACCAGGTCACTTGTCTCATTAGAGTAATTGGCATTGATTACAGAGGCACCATAGGTGGTTGTCCATTTACCAAGAAACTTAGTCAAACTGCTGCGTAGCCTTGTTTCCTGTTCTCTGGAGTCATTTTTAAAGTATAGTCCCGTCTGCGCAACATTGTCTCTATAGTTAAGGAAACTGTTGGTGAGGCTGTTGGTACTTACCGTGGTATTGAGGAATCCGGAACCATCTTCAAATCGCTTTTTCCATCCCAGACCGATCGCATTGGTTCTTTGTTTGATGATCGGAATCTGGTCTTGTATGGCTTGCTGTTCGGCGTCATACTCTTCGATGGCATTGACTGCAAAGTCATCAATAGAGCCAAGTCCGGTTACATAGATTTCGTTGTACTGGTTGATTTTGTGGTTGATCTTGAACTGATAGTCCCAGTAATCCGGTAGGAATGGCAATCCGATGACGCTGAAAAGTAGCTGCAGGTAAGAACGCCGAACAGAAGCAATATAGGTCGTATTGGATTCCTCCTGATCTTTTTTGAACAGCGGACCCTCTGCGGTAAGTGCGGCTTCGCTGGAGCTGAGCCTAAAATTTCCTACAAATTCCCGGGAGTTGCCATTGCGTTGATCAAACTGAAGTACACCGGACAACACATTGTCGTATTGTGCGCCGAAAGCACTGGCAGAAAGAGTCACCCCTTCGAAAAAGGATACATTGAGCAGTCCGACCGGGCCGCCGGCACTTCCCTGAGTAGAAAAATGGTTGATATTGGGAATTTCTATACCATCCAGGTAATATACATTTTCATTAGGCGCTCCACCCCTGATGATCACATCATTTCTAAAGCCACCGACTGATCCCGAAACACCGGGTAAGGACTGCACCACCTTGGCGATATCATTGTTACCACCAGGATAAGCAGCAATCTCTTCCTGGCTCAGCTTTTGGATGGACAGGGGCGTGCTTTCCAGTTTTACAAAAGGGTTGGGCATCACCACGATTTCTCCCAACTGCTCCACATCTTCTGATAACTCGAAATTTACATTGGTATTTCCTTCCGATCTTATTACGATATTATATTTCGTCAGCTCCGTATAGCCTACGAAAGAAGCTTTAAGGTTGTATGTTTTGACAGGGATGTTAGTGATCTGATAGCTACCATTGATATCGGTGGAGGAACCCAGCGTAGTCCCCTCAAAGACGACAGTGGCTCCAATCAGCGGCTCACCGGTTCGGGCATCTGTTACCTGGCCCGAAAGTGTTCCGGTATTCTGCGCATGTATTGATCCCGCAAATACCAGTAGGCATATGAGTGAGAGAAATACTCCTGATTTTGTCATGATTTTACCAATATGGAAATACAACAAATAAGGAATGAATTAGTTTGAGGTCAATCCTGAGTTATTATGAAAGATAAATTCCTATCAAATCTCCGAGCTAAGGATGATCAACGAATCTTGTCCGCATCCATGGCCTTTCCTACCATCTTTTCGTTCATACTCGATTGCATTTTCAGTGGCATATGCTTAGCCATCCAGGCCATCATCTTATTCTTTCCTCCGGGTACAGTTACCACCCTTTTACCTAACCCATTGATTCCTGCTTCCGCAACGATGGAAGGGTCCATGGCTGTCATCGGGGTCTTTGCCCAGTCGACTCCATTATCGGCGATCATCGGGGTGTTGGTTAGTCCGGGGGATAATACGGTCACATCAACGCCTTTAGGTTTTAGTTCGCCATACAGCGAGGCGCCAAGTGCCAGTACATATGCCTTGGTTCCTGCATAATTCGCAAAATAAGGGTTAGGCATGTGGCCGGAAAGACTTGCAATCAAAAGAATTCCACCTTTTTTTCTAAGCACCATGCCCTGACTAAAATGATGAGTAAGTGCCAGGGTGGCCATGACATTGATCTGAACTACTTGTCGTTCTTTCTCCATGGATGTCTTTTCAAAAGCACCATTTACTTCCATTCCTGCAGCGATAACCAGAAGACTGATTTCTTTATCCACCGCGGTGACCTTGTCTACATCTGCCTCTTTGGTGAGGTCAGCAACCATGATTTTCGTTTCAATGCCGTATCGTTCCACGAGTGAAGTTGCGTGCGCTTTCAGTTCTTTTTCCCGTCTTGCTACTAAAACAATGTTGATCCCTTTGGCGGCAATCTGGCTGGTCATCTCCGCTCCGATACCAGAGGTAGCGCCAGTGATAAGCGCCCAGTTACCATATTTGTTGCTAAAATTATCTTTCATGATTGGCTTGAATTAAGTTGTATAAGAGTCAATGATTGATCCAGATCCCGTATGGCTGAGTAAGCTTTGGGATATGACCTTTCATGCTACTAATATTTTGATTTTAGATGCTAACAAAATTGTAGATTTCGTCAGTCAGTCATTTTACATTTTAGTCCAAAGACTTATCAGTTTGGCTCAAGCGATATGCAGTAGGAGGTTTTCCTGTATGCTCTTTAAAGGCTCTGTTGAAGGTAGTCAACGAATCATAACCCAGGTCATAGGCTATATCTGAGATGCGAAGGTCCGGGTCTTGTAGCAGGTCAATGGCTTTATCGATCTTCTGCTTGGTGATATACCTGGCAGGACTCTCCTTGTAGATCTCCTGGAATTTTCGTTTGAAAGAAGACAGGCTCATGTGACACAAAGCAGCCAATTGATCCAGATTCAAATCACTGAAAAGGTTATGCTGGATGACCGCTTCAAATCGCGCAAAATTGGGTTTGAACATGGAAGAAAGGAAGTCAAGTTCAGAAGGTGCTTTTATTGTTTTAGTCATGAGAATGATGAATTCTCTCAGCTTGTTTTTGATGAGGTGTTTATCCGCTAACTCCGGGTGGTCCAACAGGATGGAGATGCTTTCTTTATAGTGTTCCAAAAGCTGGTTTATCTGTACCTGCTTCATGTTGTAGCTGACTTCGTGTCTTGAATTTTTGATATCAAAGTCAAATAAATCCTGCGTCAAATCCGGGTAAAGCATGATGCCAATAACAGATACATTGTCAGCCTCGTCAGGTGTTTTTTTAGTCGTCTCATAAAAGTAGTTCGTGCATTTTGCTAAAAGCGCGGTTTCTTTATTGAGCAGTATCCGTTCCGTCTGACTCCTGATCTGAAATTCACCTTCATTGACAAAGACAAAGCAGGCCTCATTTTCGATATACACTTTTGGTAAGCGGTTGAAAGAGGTGACCTGTAGCTTTTGGAAAACTACTTTTCCTTTGTATGAGATTGTTTTTGAGGCGTCTTCCAAGGTCTTTGATCAATAATTACCGCTGTAAGTATACCTATTCATTTGGGATAGCCTTCTTATTTTTTTGTCACTTTATACAATTGCCCTTGCTGATCATAAGTTGTCCATTCACCTGTTGGTTCCCCATTGGTAAAATAGCCTGAGCGCTTGATACTTCCATCTAGGCGATACCATTCCCAATATCCTTCTGCCAGGTCGTTGACGATTTTTCCTTTTGACCAGATCGTTTTACCGTTCGCATGGTACTTAATCGTAACCCCATCTGTTAACTCGGTATTTTTGTGATTTTTTGATTCTTTGGTCATGATAATCAGCTCATTGAACAGGTGCTGGATTTGTAATAAACAGTATACGTTTAGCCAGGTGATTTCCTCCAACAAGTTACCTCAATTGTTGTAATTGACAATTGAAAATATCAGCGATACGCTTAACCTGATTCAAGCTACAATCTTCCAAACGATAAATCAGTTCATCATATTTGCTAAATATTTGGTAATAATTATTTAAATGGCAAAAAACTTAACCCGTCCTCATAAAACTATTCGCAGTAGTTAGATTTTAAAATGTTTTTATTAAAATTAAACATGAAATATTTACCGCTCTGTTCAATATTTGCTTTCTTATTATTCTCGTGTGGTACTTCCAGTCAAAAGGAAGCAGTAATGGTCCCACCGCCACAAGTACAAGAAATCCCCGGAGTTGAATTGGAAACGATGCTTGTGACAAAAATGAGTTCCAATAATTACCCACAGGACAGGGTCAGTTATATCGCTGATCCGGTCAAGATATTTCATGTATACAATAAATTCAGTAACATGCCTCAGGGTACTCATCAGTATGAATATGCCCTTTGGCCAAAAGGGAGCTCTTATACTTTTAAGCCCAGGTTCAGTCTGGAGTCAGCTGGCAGTGAAATACCCATTTATGATTTTTTAACTGGTTTTTTTGAGGTGAATATTCATGGCACTAACACTCAAAATGTTTGGTCAACCATCAAAACCTGGGAGGCAGTAATTAATAATGGGCATGGAGAATATTTCTGTGATGTCTATCTCAATGGAAATTTGATTAATCGGATTGAGGTGCCGATCTATTCAAATGACCAGGTAGATTCTTTAGGAATTACCAGGTATTGGTTAAATGATGAGTATTTTAATAGCATTTCTATAGGCCCGGAACTAAATAAATTGGACAGATGGAGATCTGTGGGCTTAAAATACCTGGAGGGAGAGGTGGTATCTGTAATTACCCCTGCTGACTATAAAGGGTTTAAACGTTTTTTCGCTGTCTATAAACTTCCAAATGCGAGAGAGGAGTATTCCCTGGTGGAGGTGAAAAAACAGAAAAATATCGAAATACGAAGAATTAAAACTTCAGATATTAACGAAGTGAAATTCCACATGAAGCAATCGGGTGATGAGGTGTATTTTTTCAATTACGCCAACAACTATAATACGAAGTATAACCTTGAAAATGGTTCTTCAGGTCCTGCCAGTGCGCCAGCGGATGTTACTGTTCCGGAAAAAGGGGTATTTCCATCCGGTAAAGATGGTTTGTCTATCCTAAAATCCTGTGAGCAAGGGGGTGTGTTTTTAGTTGAAAAGGGTAAGCAAACCAAATTGGTTGATTGGTCGTGTGACCAGGATTTAGGTTGGGCAGGATGGAGTAGCGATGGTTCCAGGGTGTATTTTGATGCTGATGGAGCTTTTTCCTATGATGTTTCCTCAGGTCTGGTTACGCAATTGTTTTATGACCCTCATGTCGGAGATGTCAACGTCTTTGATTTTGATAGTCAGGACATGATCATGTTCACGAATGGCACTCGAATAGTCAATCTAGGAAGTAATTTGGCCTCAGTCAATGGTGTGGGTTATTTGTCAGTTGAGTTTAATTATGATCACTTTTATCAATCAGATTTCACCCGGTTGGAAGCAAAACCAGATACCCTGAAAGTAGCTTTTGATAATCAGGACCCCCTATTATCTGTGAATACAGGAGAAGATATGATGTCTTTCACTACGGAAATAAAGCAAGTGGGCAAAATCTCTTCCGGAATATACAATGACTATGATTTGTATCGAATGGACCTGCGTGATGACTCAGAATGCAAGGGATGTGAGTCCGGTATATATACCAGTGATTTCATGGTGTATTTTTTAAATAATGCCGATACGCTGGTGTTCCTGGAATCATACATTGACAGGGAAATGCCTTTTGGAAAAGATTTCTTCAAAGGAAATAAAATTAATATCAGGGATGCAGGATACGCGCTCAATAGCTTTAAACTATTTAAACAGGCCAAAGTAGTACAGGTATTACCCAATACGGTCATAGATAGATTGCTGAGTCCTGATCAGCTATTTGTAAATGATCAGCCATTGCGTTTAAATGCAAAGAAATTACAGTATTATGGAGACATCAATGAAAATTTTAAATCCATTGGTGTATCGAATTATGGTGATCAGGTTATGGTATTGAATGAGGAGGATGGCTCGTTTAGTGTGTTCCACCCAGATGGATCATGGTCTATCTATACTTATGATTTTAGTGGAAAGCCCACATCTACCGAATCCATAGATTTTGATAATTATGTACAATATACAGACAGGTATTGCAATGATTCTCCAATTGATTTGTCTAACGTGGTTAAATTAGATAAGCAGTTACTCAGTGCTATTGGCACCTATTCTGGCCGAGACATCTATGCATTGAACAATGAGGATGTCATGCAAGCGAAATACCAGGTCTACAAGGAAAGGCTGGAAGAATATAAAGAAATGCCTGGTGTGGATTTTAAGTCTTACGAGGATTTCAAGGTGAGTATGCCTTTCTTCTTTTGGGAAGATTACCTGGGTCGCTTTGTACAATTTACCCGCAAGGATTACCTGACACCGGTTGCCTGTGAGCCTATCTTGTATGTATATCCAGAGGAGTCAATGGATGTAGAAATTGCCGTGGATTCAAAAGTAAAACTGATTGCTTCCTACCCCAGTCACAAGGATGGCTGGTATGTAAAGGCAGAGTCAAATGGTAACCTGGTCGATTATAAGAGTCAGGTAAAGGAGCATCGACTGTTCTGGGAAGGGGTCTCTGATTTTCTACCACCCTTGAAAACAGGATTTGTAAAACACCGCAGTGAGATCTCGCATTTTCTGGATGAGAAATTAACCTATTTAGGCCTCAATGAAATCGAGATAGCAGAGTTTAAAGAGGCCTGGTTAGCGGACCTTCAGGAAAAATCGTATTGTTTTATCACCTTCTATGATCAAAAATACATCGATCAATATGCGCCGATAGATATTCAGCCTGTACCTGATCAGTTCATTCGGGTTTTAATGGATTTTAAACCGCTTGAAGCACCTGTTCAGGTTACAGAACCCGTACTAGCAAAGGCTCCCGAGCGACAGGGTTACGTGGTCGTAGAATGGGGTGGTCTTAAGCGATAATTATTTATAGTTATGAAGATGTATCAAATATTTTTTGGAGTGTTAATGATGGGCATATTTGCCTGTAGTAATCAATCAGGCAGGCAGGAAGGACAGTTAGGGCAGGTAGAGGAAGTGGAAGAAATTGCTGAGGAAGAAGCAGAAATGGAAATGAGTGCGGATTCTGAACTAATGCCAGAAGACAAAACTCCCTATCAGCGTGAAGTAGAAAAGTTTGGAAATGCAGCAGACTTCCCAAAATTTATTGCCTATGAACGTACCAATGAAGTAGTCAATCGCGACCCACCAATTTTTGAGCGAATACTTAAGGATTATGGTGATTATTTTCTGACGGAGTTTGTACAAAAGGCAGTGAGGGAAGATCAGAATGAAAACGTATATTTCATCACTTTCAACAAGACTGGAAAACAAATAGACCTTGAACAGGTAAAATCATTGAGTAATAACTCGCGGGCCTGGGATGAATTCATCACAGACCGGGACATACGTGTTAAAACCGCATTTAGACCGATATTAGATGATGGATCGCTAAGTGGAGATACTTTCATCAATTATCAACACCTGTCCATCGAGGATGATGGAAGTATTTCCAGAATTTTCTGTCAGGTGGTCGATGGAAAATATTTGAGTGTCCTTGAATCTTATGCCGTAACTCCCGATGAACTTATTACTGTTCAGGAGGAAGGTACTACAATCGAGAAGCAAATAACTAAACTTGACCTCAGCAATGGATACCTGGAGGCAAATAATGGACGAGTAAAAATGGCCGTATTCAGTAAAAGTAATGGGTATAACATTAGTTTGTTACAGAGGTCAGAATTTGACATGTGCTGTGATTATTATGAAATGCACGCTGTGAAATTTTGGGAAAATGAGTTGTGTGAATTTGAAGATATAACAGCCAAGGTTATTCCAAAGATTGATACCAGTGCCTTTTTTCAAAGCCCGTCAACCTATGATTCATTGAAAGATCTTCTTTCTCTGAATTATCAGATTCCCCAGTTTGGAACATCGCTGAAAATCATCCCGGAATTTTGTTCCTGTGGGCTAGAAGATAGAGGGATTTCGGAACCTCCCGCAATGAATACCCTAACCTTGAAATGGAACAAAGAAGCAGGCGTTTTTGAGTGGTAAGGTGATTTTCATTTGCATGTTCCCTGAAATCTGGGTTTAGAGCCCATCAGCCTAAGATTGCTTCACCGTAGTAATCCAGTATAATATCATCGGTAATTGCAATCCAGATCAGCGGTTTTCAGAAGAAAGGATAAGCCTATTGTTTATCTATTTTTTGTTGATAGAAAAGAGTTGAATCTTTTCACGTTTACCTTTCAGTTCACGTTCACCTATATCGATCAGCTGAAAATCATCATTCAGCATTAAATTTTCGATTAGTTGGCCAGATACCAAAATATCAGTTCCGACTTCGTTGCAGGTCGCCTGTATCCTGGCGGTAGTATTTAAGACATCACCTGTAAAGAATATTTCCTTTTTGAGCACTCCAATTTCGCCTGTTGTAACGGTACCATAATGAAACCCAGCTTTAAAGCCAGGGACCAGGCCAAATTCCGCCACATAATTATTGGTTAATCGTTGAAAGATATCCTTAATTGTAAAAAAGCATTGAATGCAGTTGTTACTGGCTATCCCTTTTTTGAAATCCCAGGACACAATGATTTCATCACCCGCATACTGGTAGACTTCGCCCTGAGTTTGCACAATGGCATCAGTGATATCCGCGTAATATTTGTTGAGAAGTCGGAAGAATTTTAAATGTCCCAGTTGCTCTGCAATGGTTGTAGAAGCTTTCATGTCGAGAAACATAAACACTCTTTCTTCTTCCCTGGGCTGGTGGTATTTCCCGATGAAAAAATTATTAAAAATATTGCCACCAAGGTATTCAGATACTTCATGCACGAATAGGGTAATCATGGCTATAAATGCTCCATATATCACGATGCTCCAAAAGGCAAAGTTCAAGAAGAATTGTAGGACGGAATTGATCACATCTGCATGAAAAAATGGCAAACTCAATGCAATGCTATTGGTGAATAATGTCAGAATGATCAGAAGTGTAATGATGGCCACCAGGTAAAAGACCGTTTTGAAAAAGATCTTCTGCCAAAAAGGACGTGCAGCAAAAAGGTTGTTCAAGAACACGACCTCAATTGTGCCAAGCAATAGTCCTAATAAGGAGGACCCTATGGGTGTTAGCATCAGTGATGATGCTGATAAGTAGGGGTTCTGTGTAGAAGGGTAGATTTTTGAATCACCCAATAAGCCGTATTCGATCAGAACATATAACAGTCCAAACAACCCCCAGATTAAGCCAAAAGGCATGATCTTGAATAACTTTCTGATAAGGCTCGGCTTAAGTTTCATTTTTTACATCTCGTCACCGAAGAAGATGGCATTCATCATCAGTTTGTTGGTGCCGTACCAGAAAGCCCTGAAGTTGGTATTGTCGGTAAACAAGATCACATTTCCTTTGCCGAGGTTCTTGTGCACAAAAGGTCTGGTACCCTTGAGGGCTTCCAGATTTATTTCGCTGATATACCCACTAGCAAGTGGGTTGTCTGTATAGCGAATAGGGTTGTGATAGCTGGTGCTGTCCGCCTTTATAAATAGGGTGGTATTCCTAAAGAGGTTGAGATGATCGTCTTTGTATCCAAAGTTTACAGGATGTGAACGGTCAATTTTTGCTTCGAATATCGCTCCACCGATGACCTGAGCTCCATTAAAATCTCCTTTTTGCTCAAAGGTGATATTTTGTGCAGGGTTTTTGGTTTTGACAAAGTCCAATTTCATTAATCCATTGGTATTCAGCCAGCGGGCTGAATTTCTAAATGCGATGAGTGAGCCTCCATTAAGTACCCAGGCTTTCAATTTTTCTACGTTCAATGCATTACCTGAGCTGTTGGGTAAGATAATATCGGTGTACTTCGATAAGTCGGCAGCACCAATGTTTTTAACATCCAGTTTGGTCACCTTCATGTCATACCGGGTATCCAGCAGGTGCCAGATTTCACCTGCATCGTAGGGAGCAACTCCATCGCCTACAATTACGGCTACTTTTGCAGGTGCTAATGCACGCATCTGCCTGCTGCCCAGGTTGATGCCTGCAGTTAACCCCGTAGGTATGGCCACTATTTCTGTATGAGCCTCCCGGGAGGCTGCTTTCAGTAATTCATGTATTTCCTCCGGGCTAAGGTTCTGGTTTTTTACAGGCACTACCAGGGTGCCATAATCAAATGTTCTGTCTTTGTAACTGAATGTACCCATGCTCACTTTAATTCTCAACCCTTTTTCCAAAAGGACGTTGAGTACCTTAGGTGCGTAGTATCCACCCCAGGGAATCAGGTAAGCGTAGGTGCTTTTTTCTACTTGAGGTATGCTTGGAAATTGCAGATCGGTTATTTCATTACCTGCCAAGCTTACAGGTGCTGAGTCACTAAAGTCCAGGTTGAAGGCCAATGGAAAACTCCATGCTGAGATGTCGTAGAAAAGGCTATCCGTGAAGGAGGTCCGTTTTTCAAACATGGCCTTCAATAACAAGCTGTGCTTTTGGTTTTTTAGAACCACATAGCTGCTGGCCGTTTCAAATTTTTTTCCGTTTTGTGTAAAGTCCCGGGCTAGGCTGTAGAGATCTATTTTGTGTCTTTTCAGAATTTCTGCCAGGTGATAGGCACTGGCGGGATCATTGGAAGATCCAAAGATATAGGCATCACTCCCGGCATTTTTTCTCGTGGTATTAAAGAAATCCCGTTGATAGTCCAACAGCTTAACGCGCATGTTTTTCCCGGCTTCTAGGGTAGAAAGAAACGCAGTAAATTGGTTCCGTATGGTAAAAGGGAAAGTGAGTATGCCATTATCTGTTTCCTGTGCATGACCACGTGAGCTGGCCTGTTCAAAAAGTATTCCAATGCTGCCATTGATGTCAGGGAATGTAGAGCCTTTTCCATAGTAAAAATCATCATAATCTTCGCCTGTATAATAAAGTGATCCCAGCTTATCGAAGGCACGGGCATGGTAGTTGCCTATTTCCATGGTAAGCTGCTGATTGATCTGGGGAGTCAATGGATGAGTCCTTGATGGAATACCCGGTTGAAAGAAAAAGGAGGAGTTACCTCCCATTTCATGATGATCTGTCAGGATATTGGGATACCAATCGTGAAAGGTTTTGATACGAGCCCTGGATTCCGGTAATTGTACGGGTAACCAGTCTCTGTTCATATCAAACCAGTAGTGATTGGTACGTCCACCGGGCCATACTTCATTGTATTCACGATCCTGAGGATCTGGATTTATATTTTGGTTCTTATTAGTATTTGCCCAATAGGAAAATCGCTGCAGGCCATCGGGATTGTAGGATGGATCGAATAGGATTACTGTGTTTTTTAAAAGGGCTTCGATCTCCGGTCCCTGAGCGGCAGCCAAATAGTAGGCGACCAGTAGACCTGCGTTAGCACCACTGGGCTCATTTCCATGAATGCTCATGCCCTGATAGGTGATCAGTGGCATACTTTCTGTATCCAGCCCATCGCTCCCAGATGCTGCGAGCGAAACATGTTGCTTGCGTATCTCCTCCAATTTTGAATGATTTTCTGGTGTGGTGATGGTAAGCAGAAGCAGCGGTCGACCCTCAAAGGTTTGGCCACGGTTCTCCAGGGTAATGCGTGGTGAACTATTGGCCATCACATGCATATAGCTTACAAGTTGATCGTGGCTCACATGCCAGGAACCGGGAACCCACCCCAAAATATCCTGGGGCTTAGGAATATTTTCATCATAAGAAATGTCCTGAGGCAGGTAATAATCCAAAGTGGGTTTGCCTTGCTGTGCCAGAAGGTTGGTGGATATAGCAATTAATGTGAATAGGAGAACATTCAGTGTATACTTGTTCATGTAGATTTTGATATTGCTGAAATACAGGTGCTACCACCTAGTTAATTACACCTAAAGCTAAAAAATAAATCTTTGACAAGTCAGAGACTCCACAATATTGATTTTACACAGTATGGATACGAATGACCACATTTCCCTTTTTATGACCACCATCTACATAGCGATGGGCTTCCACGATCTTACTTAAAGGATACTGTTGGTCTATTACCGGCTTTATCTTTCCTTCCTTCATTAGGCTTCTGAGCAACTTAAGGTCTTCTGTTCGTTCGAGTGGAGGTCTTAAGCCCGTAGCTTTCACCTTCGCCTTTTTACCGTTAAAGAGCGAGGACCACATGACTGATAAGAAAATACGCATGTCCATTCCTGCTTCAAGAAAGATGCCTTTTGAACTCAATGCCTTTTTGCATTTGGAATATTTAAGTTTTCCCACAGCATCAAATATGATATCATAGGTCTCCCCATTTTGAGTGAAATCTTCGCTTGTATAATCTATTGTTTTAGCGGCTCCCAATTGGCTTACCATTCTTCTATTGGTTGAACTGCAAACTCCGGTGACATGAGCGCCATAATAACTGGCTACCTGTACAGCAGCAGATCCTATGCTGCCTGAGGCACCATAGATCAACACTTTTTGGCCACTTTTTATTTTACCTGCGTCTCGGAGGAAAGGGAGAGCAGTCAGGAATCCGTCAATACTTCCGGCAGCCTCCTCAAAACTTACTTTTTCTGGTTTAGCAGAGATGACTCCCTCCGATGGAATACAGAGATATTCTGCATTGGCTCCAAAATCAGGGCCAGCAGTACCAAAGACTTGATCACCAGGCTTCCATATTTTCACCAATTTTCCAGTGGCTTCGATGGTTCCGGAAAACTCTTCACCGAGTCTTTTTAGTTTAGGCTTTGTCAATCCTGTGTACAACCTTGTCATGTAAGTATCTCCTTTTCTGAAAGTTGCCTCTGTTGCCGTGACAGTCGTGGCATGTATTTTTACTAAAACCTCATCGTCTTTAGGTTCAGGTTTTTCTACCTCGATCATTTTGAGCACTTCCGGGCTCCCATACTTCGAATATTCAATCGCTTTCATAATTGTTATTTGATTTATTATGAAGCAAAAGTGCCGAGGAGATAGCTACTGATTGTTCTGAATTATAATTCCGAACCCATTAAGAGGCAGGGAGGAAGAGCGCGTTATTCAACTGCGTTTTGAGATATTTAAAAATTGCCTGGGAGTCAGACTTGTTTCCTTTTTGAAATAGGTATTAAAAACAGTCTTGGAATTAAAGCCGCTTTCATACGCTAAGCCCATGATGGTAATATGTGATTTTTTTGGGTCTGTGGCCAGGCTTTTGAAGTTTTCAACCCTGAAGTGATTCACAAATTCATTAAAGTTCTTGCCTAATTTTTCATTCAGTAACCAGGAGAGTTGATTTGGATGAATATCTACCTGATCAGCTAGTGATCTCAGGCTTAGGTCAGTATCCAAATAAGGTTTTTGTGCTCTGATATGGTCCAGCAATCGGGCCGTGAATTCATCGATCTTATTTTCTGCTAGTGGTGATTTCTTTTTATCTGTATGGTTTTCCTGCTTCTCTGTGCCAAAGATTTTTCGATGAAACATTTGGTATTTAGGATCATTTTTTAACGGGTCGGCCAGAGGATCTGAAAACCGTATGAGTAAAAGCGAAGACTTTTTATCTATGGCTTGTTCTACCCATTCAAAGGCAAGATCATAAGACCCCATGGCTATGTACATGAGAAAAAGATAAGAGTCTTCAGTAAATCCCTGTGGGTTTTTTGATTGCTCGATCAACTTGTTCAAATAATGAGTTGCCCCATCTTCTTGATTGCTAAGTGCGTAAGCCAATCCTATTGTCCCCGTTTTTTCTCCCTCAATGATTACCTCAGGTGGAATATGGTCAAAATAGCTAATCACCTGCTCATATTGACCCAGTTTAAGCAGGCATAGTGTTTTGATTGAGTGGGCAGGGATATTTTTGTCGTTGTTGTCTAAGCATTTGTCAAGCTTATGTAAGGCCTCTTTGTAATCCCCAACCATGTAGGTATGGTATGCCCTAAAAAATTGGGTTTCATCAGAAAGTGGGTTGATGCTTAAGGCAATATCCAGGTGCTTCTCAGATTTTATCTTATCACCGGCAATAATGTAGAGAAAGGAAAGGTATTGCTGAGCTTCTGCATTGTTTGGGTTCAATTCAATTGCCTTTTTCATTTCCTGAAGTGATTTTTCATAATCACATGCTACGAAAAAGGCATAGTTTGACAAAATATAATGAATTCCTGAATGCTGTTCGTTTAGACTCAAAGCCCTATTGGTGTAATGCATGGCTTTTTCCCATGCCTCATCAAAAGGCATAAATCCGGTTGTCGCCAGAAAGCTGTAAGCATCAGAAAGTCCAATATGTGACTCAACATGGTTGGAGTCAATTTCTAAGGCATTTTCATAATGGGAAATCGCTGTTCGGATATCCTCAGGGTTCCACTTGTTTTTATAGTAATTAGCTTTTAGTGAGTGTTCGTATGCATCCAAACTTTCTGTTTGTTTCTCTACCAGTTTCTCCTGGATCTCAAAATGCCCAAATTGTTCTCTTAATTTATCGGCAATGATTAAACTGATCTCATCCTGAATCTCGAAGATGTTCGCTAGTTTTCTGTCCCATGTTTCAGACCAAAAGTGAAAATCTTCCTCTGCCTGTATAAGTTGTGCAGTAATTCTGATGGTATCTCCAGCTACTCGGATGCTTCCTTCAATAAGTGTTGATACACCCAGTTGCTTCCCGATTTCTTTTACTGAAATATTTTTCCCCTTGAAGAAGAATGAAGATGTTCTTGAGGTTACTTTAATGCTTTTGATTTTAGCCAAAGCATTGATGATTTCTTCAGTTATGCCGTCACTGAAGTATTCGTTCTCATTTCCACTGAAGTTTTGGAATGGGAGTACTGCTATGGTTTTGTTAATGGGTTGCTGTTTACCAATGACCTCAGAAATTTCAGGAACCTTGATCCCCTCATTTGATATGGCAAAAACTTCCACGGGTCTTGTAATGTTTTTGAGTTCGTAAAGCCCAAGGGAGACCGTGGTGATATCTGAATGGTTATTTAGTTCATCATTTACTTTAGCTGAAAGAAGGATGCTGCCTGCGGTGCACATACTTTCAATTCTGGATGCGAAATTTACCCCGTCTCCATAAACTTCCGTATGATCAAATACGATGTCACCCAGGTGTATTCCAATTTTTAAAGGAACCTTATTTCCTATCTGTAAACGTCTTTGAATCTCAATAGCACACCTTACTGCTTCGACAGCACTTTTAAATACGCTTAGTGTACCGTCGCCATAATACTGAATGATTTTTCCCTGGTGTGTCGTATGTAGTTCCTCAAATATCTCCCGGTGTTTTGACCTGGCCTGGCTAGCTAATGCTTCGTCCTTCTGCATTAACGAAGTATAGCCTACAATATCTGTAAACATGACTGCGGATAACTGACGAACTTTGTTTCCTTTCATTGGCAATGGTGACAAGCACTGGCAAATTAGTAAATATATGAGATATTGGGAGACTCCATTGCATCCATATAATTTGTTAAGTTGAATATTAAAGTTGGAATAATTAACTTCCGAAAAATTTACCCTCATTTAACATGAAAATGAAAACAACCCTTTCCCTGACCCTTAGTATTTTTTCTCTTTCTTTTTCCTATCTAGTATTTGCACAGGAAGATCATGATCATACGCATCACTCGCATGAATTGGCATATGCTGGGGAAGCACATTCCCATGAACATGAAGCGACCGACAGTAGACTTGCAAAACTAGTTACAGGACAGGGAGATTTTATCTTTTCCTGGGATGAAGCTTTAACAGGTGCTTTTCCTGAAGAGGCACAAGCGTTTGAACCAAAAATGCATGGCGGTTTTAACGAAGACCCTGAGACAGGAATTGTTTACACTGGAATACCCGGATATGGTCTATGTTCGATCAGTCCAGACCTTACCAAATGGTCCACCATTGGCACAGATGAACGATTGAAGGATAATATACATGGGATTGTATTCTTTGTCCACAAAGGAAATAAATACCTCGCCATTGCCCAGAATGGTAACCGTGTGCTTGTTGTTACCTTGGATGGCAACATCATCAGCGAGATCAACAAGCCCACAGGAACAGAATTCAAATTTGCAGAAGCAAATGAATTCTTCGGTTCAGAAGAAAGCAATTTTGGGGTTACCGATGTCACTTACCTGAAAGGAACGATCTATGTAGCCCATGGGTACTCCAAAGGAGATTTTGTGCTCACAATTAAGGAAAAAGGTGGAAAATGGGGCTGGGGTAAGTTGGCCTGGGGAGGCAAGGGAGATAATCCTGGTCAATTCCAGACGGCACATGGAATTTATGCACATGAAGGCAGTATCCTGGTAGCTAACCGGGCGGCAGGTCAGGTGGTGAAATTCACTCGCAAAGGCAAATTTGTAGAAACCTTTGATGACATTCCGGAAGGAGCCTTGATCTGTAATGTTGCTTATAAATCAGATCACTATTTCATGAATGCCCTAAACCCTATAGGCAATCAGAAATCTGCCCCTATTTATGTGCATACCAGTGAAAAACTGGTTTCTACTGTTATTCCTGGAGACCTGGACATTCCTGTTCTAACAAATATTCATCAAGTATGGCCACATATTGTAAAATCAGGAGATGGCTCTGAGCAGGTATACCTCTTAGTACATGGTTGGAATAAAGGAAAATTTGCAGTACTCAAACTAGAGGAATAAACTCAGTTACTACTGGCTGAAGCGCTTTTTTTCGGGAGATTGATACAATGATTGCTGATATAGACGCCAATACTCATAAGGATTAACCCTAAGGCGATTGTTCCGAATGTTCCATGGAATATCAAATTCCCAATAAAGAATCCAATTCTGGAAAAAAGTAAAGCAGAGCGGAAAAAATTAAGATATCGTATGTGCCGGGAGGACAATTGTTGATCTACCGGCACATCAATAAATGGAGAGATGAAGCTATAGAAGTAACCCTTCAACAATAAACCGGCACAGAACATCCAGGTCCAGACAACAAATGACATCTCTGTAATTGGAAGATCACTCACTAAAATCAGTGGAACAGAGAACCCAACAGTTAATGAAATCAATCAGATAAGCATGTCTGATTTGGTAATTTGACTAACAGAAAGTTAGGAAGAAGTATTCACAAGATGAAATTAATGACTGAAGGTCTTATTCTCCCATCTTCCAAAAGATAATCCCACCGGCTTGCTTACCTAAATCTACCGAGGCTACTTTTTTGGCCTTTTTAATATGGATGACATCCATAGTACCGGGTTCCCCGCCAATACCTTCTACAGAAACAAAGGCATATTTACTATCTGAAGAAATGGAAACGCCATGGGTCACTCTCCTTGTGTTTTTGATCCTTCCGATCTCAGTCATTTTTTTCAGGTCCCAAACACCTGTTTCCGCGCTGCCCTTATAGGTTGCTACCAGGTACCTTCCATCTGGAGAGATGTCTAAATTGTATGGTGCCTTACCGGTTTTCAGGCGATTGGTAATTTCCCATTGGTTTAGGTCCACTTCTAATATTTCATCGGACCCATTTCCGGCCACATAAACTTTTCCATTGGTTGGGTGAGGCATCACCCAGGTAGGCTTTACAGCACTATGGTGCATCATTCCACCGCCTCCCATATGATTCATTTTGGAATGATCCATCATGCTGTGGTCCATGCCACTCATGTCTTGCATGGCAGCTGGCTCATTACCATCCAGGTTTAAGGTTCTTGTTACTTTTAATTTGGTGGTAGAGATCTCAAATAATTCACCTGACATCATACCGACCGAATAATGGAACATGCCATCAGAAGAAATTCTTGAGCCATGAGGCATGACCCCCGTTTCAATACGGTCGATCTCTATCATGTCTTCAGGGTCTACCACAGATACGGTACTAGGTACCATGTCTCCATGAAGATTGAAATTAACACAATAGAGTAAACCCGTGGCTTTCGAAATTTGTAGCGACGCCGGGAAGAGCCCAAGCTGTACGGTCTCTACAACTTCATTGGTGGCAGTTGAATATTTATAGAGGGTGCCATAAGGATTACCATGTGCCAGTGATAAATACCAGTACTTTCCATCCGGACTCACATTAATTCCATGAGGCCCTTCGATTTCTGCTGGCCATATACCAACAGTAATATTTTCCTCTATGGTTGCTTCATTCCCGTCAAACTTGATCAGAGCAACCTCATCTTCCGACTCTGCGGTGACGTAAACGTAATAATTCTGACCAAACACACCCTGGCTTATGAAGATTATAGAAAACAGGATCAAAAATCGGGTCTGACTTATCATACGCAGAGAATTTCGCATAGTCTTTAAATAACCAACTGTCATCCTACTTAGGTTGTATCGTAGTATCCTCAGGTACGATTGGCTTTAACTTGGCAGACCAGAGTCCGCTGTTCCAATCTGAGTAAAAAATATGACCTTTGTATGGCTGTGCACCCCAGGTAAAAGGCGCATTGGAAACATATCCATCTGGATCCTCAGGTACGATCCATGCCATTTCTCGGCCTTGCCTGTTAAGATCACCTAATAATTCTCCTTCTAAATCTACCACCCTCAAGCCTCCATTATAAAAGGCAGCATACAGCACATCATCTTCAATCCAGAAGTTATGTGATCCGGCAAAAGGAACTTCAAACCAGGCAACTTCCTTTGGGTTTTTAAGGTCTGTAAAGTCAATCACATGAAGAAAACCAGCTGCTCTGCTGGGTTTACGACCATCAGGGTCTAAACCGTATGGAAATTGTTCATCACCAAGAATCACATAAAATTTGCCTGTTTTCTTGTCTTTATATGGGAAAGCTGCATGATTGGCTCCACTTGGATAAGTGTAACTGGCAAATTGTACCGGATTGGATGGGGAGCCACCAGCAATACCGTTTCCTATATCTACTAGCTGAACGCCATCAGCCCAATTAGAGGAATATGCGATTCCATCTTCTACCCAGACATCATGAATGGAATGACCAGGGGTATCTAGTTCAAATTCCCCAACGATTTTAGGGTTTTTAGGATCTTCAATATTAATGGAATAGTATTTCCTGGCAGCACTTAATGCGTACACATGATCTTGATAGATGAATACATTATGAACGCCACCTGTCAGGTTTTCGGAGAATTCAGATATGACATTTGCATCTGCAGGATTGGTGACATCAATGATGACTAAACCATTTTTTCTGTTGGAGGCTCCTTCTCGCGAAATGATACATAGGGTACCATCTTCAGAAATTTTCACATCATTAACCGTTCTGGCATCCACTTTTACTGAATCAATTAATTGCATGCTAGCTGGATTGGTTACATCCCAGAAATAGGCAGTTCCATCTGAGCCCCAGGTTCCTGTTACGGCATAGTCTTTTCCGTCTACCCCTTCCCAAATCCAAAAGTCAGAAGTGTGTCGATCGTTGACAGATCCTTTTCCTACCTGTTCAATTTCACGTGTTATGTTTCGGCTATTGGCACTGACGGTAACAGAAGCGGCAGCGGAGCCACAACTTGCCTGTAAGACATATAGTCCAGGCTCATCGGCTACAAATTTTCCTTCTTTTGTTATGAGACCGGAAGGAGCTCCTGAGACATCATACGATTTACCTGTAAATGAGTAGCTGATAGGGGCTGAAGGGACCTCGTTTCCATTTTTATCTTTTGCAACTGCAGTTAATGTGAATACATCTCCCGATCTGCCTTCAATCATGTCTGATTGTAAGTCTATCTTTACAATTGGATTTTCGAGGATTGTAAGCTCCAGGTTCTCAGTAATTTTCCCGGTAGAGGCAGTCACTTTCACAACCCCGCTTTCCTTCGGAATCAAATTATAGAATGGAGCAATCGCCAACTTGCTGTTATCTGAGGAAGAGAGAGATAATGCAACTTCTGGTCTTTGGAACCCGGCTTCATCAGTGATCGTAAAATTCAGCGGAATGCTTACCCCCGTATAAATTTTTTCTGGAACTGAACCAAACGCAATTTTCTTAATGGGTGCTGGTTTTATGTTTACATTGATCGTTGTTCTAAGCCGTGGCTGACCTGGACTGATGATCATCAGGCTATGTTCCCCATGTTTATACGCAGTAATTTTGCCTGTACTATCAGCAGAAAAAGCACGTCTATTTCTTGAGATATACATGTATTCCCGGTCTTTGACTTTTTTGTTTTTGGCATCCATTACAGCTGCCTGAACCTGTATGGATTCACCAATTTCCATAGAAATGGTTTCAGGACTTACTTTAAGAGAAAGTTCCTGTGCTTGCAGAAAAGCAATTTGTATGAGTAAGACGATAAGATATGATGAGATTTTCTTCATAGTTAGTTTTCTAGTAAACATTAAAATTAGCGAATACCAAACTGCAGTACAAATTCAATTAACAAACGGTTATGCTTGTTGTTTGCGTTTTTTATAGGTTTTTTGAGCGAGTGTATGTGGCCTTAACTAAGCCCTGAAAAATATAACTTTACTCACGGAAGCGGATAGCGTATAAATCAGCATCCTTCATATGAATCCTTAGTTGGACGGTTTTACCCATCAACTCAGATAAATCTACTTGTTCTTTCCATTTCACGATTCTGGAGATTTCGTTTCCTATGATAACCTGAGAATCTTCTAATGTGAAGCCAGAGATCGGGACCTGTTGGTCATCGATCATCTCAAACCGCAAATCGCCCACAGCAGAGGTTGAATAGTTGATTTCGAGCTGTTTTCCAGAAAAAGTAAATGGCTTTGTGACCACTTCGCCGCCCTCATAGGTCGCTGATATCGAGGTAAAGCCATCCAGACGCATCGTATATCGTCTGAGGTGTGCCGTTGGTTGTGCATAATCCTGATTAACATATAAGGACATTTCTTCGGGGCCTGTTTGAACTACATTAAGTGCTGGGTAGTTTGATCGTGAAACCCAATTGTCGAGGCCAATTCCCGGTCTGATAAAAGCCTCCATAAACATCCGCGTATATTCATTTCCACCCCTCGAGGTCATAAAGAAGGCATCAGAGCAATCTTTAAAATATCCCGGGTTTACATTAAGGTTCTCTGCTTGTTGTTCCGTCAACACCTGCCTTCCAGGCATAAACCTGCCACCAATGGCAACATAAATATGAGGGGAACGGAAGTAAGGGCTTGTCTGCTGTGTATACAGATGTTCAAGTGGAGTATCGCCAAAGGACATTTCTTCAGGATCACTCCAGTGGATAAAATCTGTCGATGTTGTACGACTAACACTTCTGAAACCTTTATAGCCATTGCCTGTCCAGGTTCTGAAATAACAGATGTATTGATTTTCGGATTCGGACCAAAAGGCTACATTTTGTGAATCAAACTTGCCTTGTGTAAACACAGGTGCATCTTGTAATTTATGCCAAACAATTCCATCACGCGAAGTATAGGCTATCAGTCCGCTTTTCTCAATGCCTCCGAGAGCCTTAAATCTTTGATCGGGATCTGTAAGTGGGTTAGTATCAAGAAAAGGACTGAAATTATGGGTGACTGGCGCTGCATTCGATAGAATCACATTGTTATTTAGACTACCCTCCACTTCGAATAATTTTAAATCTGGTTTATCCCATTGGATACCATCTTTAGATTCAGCATAACATGCGACCTCTGTATTGTTCCCATCCTGTCCAGCCTCTCTCAGGCCCCGATAGTAAGCCTTAAATAGATCTCCGTCTTTGATAATCGTTACGTAGGCACAGAAATTTCCTTCCCAGGGTTTATCAAACTTTAGCACTTCACCTGCATCATGAGGACTGTGTTTTACGATTTCAACTCCATCCAGCTTTTCGATCAGGTAATCATCAACGAATATCTCTCTCTTGTCTTTTAGCTCAATCGGAGTCTGACCATAGCAATAGCCGGTAATTGACATTAAAAATAAAAGATAGAGATGCTTTCCTGGGCTACATGATATATCAAACATATAACAAATTATTAGCTGTCATGGAGGAAGTACAACGTTATGCTATTCCTGCACAGTATCAGGTTCCTTTCTTTTTCCCAGCTGCCACATTAAAATGCCTCCGGTGACAAACATCCAGATGGAGTAGGCTACGGTGGGAATACCCATTTCAGTGTTGTTTAGTATGGATGTGGCAATTACGAGCCCAAGAGTTCCATTTTGTATTCCGCTTTCAATGCTAATAGAGATAGAGTTTTTTAGATTTTGCCTGAATAATCTTGCGATTAAATATCCCAACCCCATGGTGCTGATATTTAAGACTAGTGTTACAATACCTACACTCTTCATGGCGGTGCCAATTGTGCTAAAGCTTGCAGCTACTATGGCAATGAAGACTAAAATGAAAATTACGGTAGAAGCAATTCGCATAGGTTTTTCCATTCTGTCAGCAAAGTTGGTTTTGTATCGGCGAATGATCATTCCAAGGGTTATTGGGATAACAGTGATACCCATAATCTGGATGACGGTTTGGAGAATGGGCAGCTTAATGGTTACATCAGTACCATTTCCAAAATACTCTAGTGCATAGGACAAGACCAGTGGGATGGTTAGTATACTGGCAAAACTAGCTATTGCAGTTAAAGAAACTGATAGGGCAATATTTCCTTTGCATACTTGTGTGATTAGATTGCTTGTAGGTCCACCTGGGCATACAGCCAAAATCATGACTCCAACTGCCATGACAGGCTCCAATTGAAAAACTACTGCGAAAAAAAAACCAATAATAGGTAATAAGATCAGTTGGTTGGTAAGTCCGATTAAAGCTGCTTTGGGAAATTTTATTATTCTTTTAAAATCATCGGGAATCAATGTCATTCCCATTCCCAACATGATAATGGCAAGTGATAAGGGGAGAAATACTTTGCTTAAAAGTGTAGTGATCATAGGGGTTTTTACTGTTTAGGGTATTTGGAGCTTTCAATATATGAAATAATCATGAATTTGATCACGGCGTATATTAAAAACAGTACATGGAATTGATTTGAAGACCCTGGCATCCTGGCCAAAGCAGAAGATGAATTTATAGTGTGGAACTATTTTATCCATTAAGAGAATAAGCAGATTGATGCAACAGAAACTTATCCGTTTTTTTAACTTATAAATCTACAAACAAGTATCTGAGGACTAGCGTTTTTAATGTGCATTTGAAGGCGACATTAGTTAAAAAATTCTTAGTTTTATGGATTGTAAACCCAAAAACATAGAAACATAATGAAACCTCAAAATATTCTAATTCTAATAGCCATCGTTGCGGTGATGATTTCTTTCTCATTCAATGATATAGACAAAGATCCTAAGCTAAAGAAAATCTTTAATGGTAAGGATTTGAGCGGTTGGACTGCTCCGGAAAGCAATATCTGGTGGAGCGCCAGTAAGGGGATTCTCACAGCTAAAAGTGGTCCAGATAAAAAAGGCTCCATCTTATGGACAAACGACTCTTATAAAGATTTCATCATTCAAGCAGATTTTAAATTTATCGGAGGTACAGTTGATTCAGGGATTTTCCTTAGAACTGAGAAAGAACAAATCCAAATCGGGGAATCCGGATCTTTGAAAAGAGACATGACCTGCTCTCCTTATATTCCTGGAAAGGGTTATCCTGCAGAAGCAAAAAACATCAAGAATCTCTTAAAAATGGATGATTGGAATACCATTAAAGTAAAAGCACTCGGTAGTGTTTACACGATGTGGTTAAACGGGGAAGAAGTGCTGACCTATGATTCTGACACTGCTATTGAGGAAGGTCCTGTTGGATTACAGCTTCACCCTAATAAAGAAATGACCATTCAATACAAGAAAATATTATTTGCAGAACTATAATAGCATACAGTTAATAGTCCATTCAGGCAGGAATCGTTTGGTGTTATTTCAATGCGGTTCCTGCCTTAATTATTACAATAATCATGAAGAAAATTTTCCTTTTTTCCCTGGTTGCTACCTTGTTGGCGCATT
The DNA here is from genome assembly GCA_043554545.1 of Marinoscillum sp. Taxonomy (GTDB): domain Bacteria; phylum Bacteroidota; class Bacteroidia; order Cytophagales; family Cyclobacteriaceae; genus UBA7330. Next base: position 1,203,332 of record CP121337.1, read on the forward strand.
CAGCCAATGCGCAACTAAAAGCGCTGATTGTAGATGGTCAGAATAACCATGCAGTATGGCCTAAATCCACCCTAATGATGAAGCAGTACCTGGAGGAAACGGGTATGTTCGAAGTGGATATATATCGCAGCCAATTTACCTGGAAAGCTGATCGTGAAAAAGACTATTTACCCATGGCAGGAGTCGGTGAAACACAGGACCTTGAGCAACCAAAGGCAGATCCTGATTTTTCACCAAATTTCAAGAATTATGATGTGGTCATTTCAAATTTTGGGTGGCGGGCAGCACCATGGCCTGAAAAGACAAAAAAAGCCTTTGAGAAGTTTATAAACGGTGGGGGAGGTCTGGTATCTGTGCATGCGGCAGACAATTCTTTTCCTGAGTGGAAAGCTTATAATAAAATGATTGGCCTGGGCGGTTGGGGTGACCGAACGGAGCAAGCCGGACCTTATGTGTATTATACGAATGAAGGAGAGTTAGTTAGAGATAATACACCTGGAAACGCTGGCTCGCATGGTCCGCAAAACAATATTTTAATGACACTTAGGGTTGCTGATCATCCAATCACCCAGGGATTGCCTGAAAATTGGTTGACTTCAAAAGATGAGTGTTATGCAAAATTGAGAGGACCAGCGGTAAATATGACTATTCTGGCAACTGGTAAGGATATGTCCGGAAGACCTCCTACAGACCGCCATGAACCTATGTTGATGGTAATTGATTATGGTAAGGGCCGGGTATTTCATACGGCATTGGGACATGATGATTATTCACAGGAAGGCATTGGATTTATCACCACATTCTTAAGAGGTACGGAGTGGGCTGCGACAGGGAAAGTTACCTTGCCAATTCCTGAGGAGTTCCCTACTGCGGAAGTGACTAAAAGCATTCCATTTAAATTGAAGTAGTAAACATCACACACCAAATTCAATGGAGTAGGCTTTAATTACTCATTTAAATGACATTTGCTATTAAAGCTAAGTATTAAGTGTGAAAGGGGTCGCTAATTATTTGAAATGAGCACTTGCAATTTCATTCAGCTGAGCCTGAGTGAATGATTCAAGATATTTGTATCTATTTGTTGGGTCTTCCAGAAAAATATTATGCGCATGTTCAAAGTGGCTTACATCCTTTCTTTTCAACAACTTGCCTAACCCTCTTGATATTTTGCTTCTTTTTAAAACCATTTTATCCAATTATTAATAGGAGAACTCATCATTAACTTCTTCTGACCTCTTTTTGTTGTGGGATAAAGAGATGCCGAAGGCTACAATTACCACTGTTAACATCAATATGATGAGTTTCCTGACCATTCGTTATCTAAGACAAGTAACGATTGGTATACCCCTAAAAAAATGTGAAAAAACTATGGAACAATTATCTGATTTCTGGAATTCGTGGAAATCACACCAAAATAGCCAAGAACCAGTTGACTAGGATTATCTTTATAAAAGAGGTTTCCCTGCACCACAGATGGAGTAGTGCCACTTCTTGTTCCCAAGGATGTGGTTTGTAATTTGAGCAGTCTCAGGTAATCGTATGCGTCAAATGTAATTTCCTGAATCTCAGCATAGATAGTGTCATTAAGCTTAAATTCGAATTCTACAAATTCATTCTTTATGTTTTCAAGACCATTAAAGAATCGGTCTTCCTGAATGTAAATATCGGTTGCAGACGTAAAGAATACCTGATTGTTTTTGAATCTCCAGCGATAGTAATTTTGCTCGTTTTGATCGTCCGAAAAGTAGCCAACAGGGAAAAATATGATTTCGTTTAACTGTGATTGATCTTCTGACTGTCTGAAAAATGAATCATAGCCGAGACTATCTAATTGAGGTGCTGCAACCATTTTTTCCGCAATGGATTGAATGACTTCCCCAGCAATATTTATTTCTACCCAGTAGGACACACCAGTGATTCCGGCAAAAGGCTTACTTGAAACATAGTTGCCATTGATGGTATGTTCAAAATTAAAAATATCACGGGTACTTCTTACACTCACAATAGCGTTTTCGATACTGGATCCAGTGCTTTTTGTATTATAACCAACCGTCCTTGTTAATTTTAACTGTTGTATGGTGTCCTGATCATTTAACCAGCCCTCAACAACAACAATTTCTTGAGCCTCAGGAAGATCAATGTCATCACTACAGGCTGTAATCACAATGAAGAGGGTCAATATATGATAGACACGTTTCATTAAAATTTAAAATTATATGTGATTGCCGGAATAGGGGAGTCAAAAATGGTAAAGGGAACCGCTTCAGTCAATATAGGGTCGTTCTCAGATTTTCTGAAGATCAAAGAATATGCATTTGCTCTTCCATACACATTGTATAAAACGAAAGTCCAATAGTCATGGTATTTCTTTGGGGACCCATCCTTTTTAATATCTCTCCCGTTTAATTTCACAGATAAATCCAACCGGTGGTAACTGGGTAAATTATTCTGGTTTCTGCCTTGAAAGTGGGGAACCAGGTTTCCTTCAAATTCATATTTGCCTGCTGGCAAAGTGATCGGCCTTCCTGAACTGAAATTGAAAGTCCCTGAGAGTGCCCACCGTTCACCCATTTTCAAAATTGAGACTAGTGAAAGGTCGTGAAGTTTATCATGATTAGCAGGGAAATACCTGCCTTGGTTCACAGCTTGACCAGGAAATGGTGTTTCAATTTTTATTTCCGTTCTGGACAGTGTATAACTTAACCATCCGGTTAGTCTTCCAAGGTTTTTCTTAATAAAAAACTCAGCCCCATAGGATCTTCCGATACCTGTTAAGACCTCTGTTTCAACATTCGGATTGAACAGCAGGTTTGCTCCATTTTTATACTCAATCAGGTTATTCAGATATTTGTAATAGACTTCAACAGAAGCTTCAAACATATTTTTATTGAAATTCTGATAGAACCCAAGTGAAAAGTGATCAGAACGTGTAGGTGGGATGTAGCTATCACTGATTTTCCAAATGTCTGTAGGTGATGGAATTACCGTGTTTGAGATCAGGTGGAGGTATTGATAAGTTCTCGAATAAGAAGCTTTGATAGATTGTGCATCATTAAGGACGAAATTAGTAGATATTCTAGGTTCAATACCATCATAATACTTAATAATCTTTCCTTTAGAATAAAAGGTGGTATCAATAATATTACTAACATTTTTCTCTAATGAATTATCATATTGGTATATGGATCCAGGTCCAAGGTTAATTAGAGAGCTGTATCTTAATCCGTAGAGCATGGTAAATTTTTTCCCTATATCCAGTTGGTGACCTATGTATGCAAAGGATTCGAATGCGTTTTCTGTATCAAGAGAAAATGGTTTAGAGGAGGCATTTTCGTCGAAAGGTATTCGTTCGCCTGGCAACAGTCGGTAGTAGATTGTACCCATACCAAAAGTGATTTCACTTTGTGCAGAGGGATTAAATGAAAAGTCTGCCTTAGAAGAATAATTAATGATGCTTGACTTACCCACAAAAGAACCAGCTTCCTGAGGGTCTGTTATTTTGTAGGCATACTCGCTTACAGTGCTGGTAAAATTGCTAAACAACCTTGGTCCAAACAAGTGATTCCACCTAAGTGATAGGTTTCTGTTCCCCCAATTCCTAATGGCATTTAAGCCTGTCCGGTTTCGGTCATTGCCAAAGTACCCAGAAAAATGCAGTGTGTTATTGGAGTTAAATTTCCAATTAAACTTTCCATTTATATCCTGAAAATTAGCAGTGTTTCTACTTAACCCTGAACTGTTGTTACCCAAAGCCGATAGGTCAGCAATGGATTGTCTGGCAGAGACGATGAAGGAACTGACTTTCTTTTTAATGGGCCCTTCGGCAATTACCCTTGCTGAGACTAACCCTATTCCACCAGTCACTTGAAATGCTTCATCATTCCCCTCTTTTTGGTTGATTGTGATCACTGAAGAGACTCGTCCTCCATAAGAAGGTGGCATAAATCCCTTCATGATTTCTATGTTATTTACAGCCTCTGGATTGAATACACTGATTAACCCATAGAAATGATTTGGGTTATAAATAATGGACTCATCCAGCAACAAAAGGTTTTGATCCACATCACCACCGCGCACATTGATACCGCTGGCATCTTCTCCAATGGTTCTTATTCCGGGCATAAGTAGTGAGCCTTGAAGCACATCCACTTCACCAAGAAAATAGGGGATTTGTCCATCTGTTTGAAGGTCGATGGTGTTTACGCCTGGAATAATGCTCTTGATGTTGTATTCTGGCTCTCGGGATGAAACAGTGATTTCTTCAAGTTCAGATAGCGTGATAGATAACTCGAAATCATGATTCATATTGTAACTAAGGTTGATAGAAATCGTATCTTTTTCATAACCAATAAATGAACAACCAATATGGTATTGACCTGGGGGTAAGGTCAAAAAATAATAGCCATAGTTATTGGTGACGACTCCTTGTGAGGTACCTTCGATGAGTACAAGTGATCCGATTAATGGTTCTCCTGATTGATTATCTGTTACCTGACCTCTAAGTGTAAACTTTTTAGGTTTTACTTTATCATAGGATAAAATGTAAAGTGAGCCTTTCCTGTTGAAAACAACATGAGTCCGTTGCGTTATTAAGCTAATTACCTCTTCCAAACCAGTGTCTTTAGCGAGTGTGATTTCTTCATCTCCTGGAAGTCTGTTGATGCTGTATGCAAGGTCATATGACTCATCCAGTAAGATAAGCAGCTGTTGTAGTGAGTATGTACCTTTGGTTATGGTTGTTGATTGTGCCTGACTAAAATGCGTTAGCAGGGATAGGCTAAATAGAATAAAGTACCTGAGAAACTTTTGAAGCATTTAAATAACTACGCCCTCTGAGTGATAACGATGTATTAACGCTCAAAAATAATATTTAAATGCAGCCTTTTCCTATTATTTTAACCTTTGACTTAGAAATTTGGAATTCTACGTTGAGAACTTCACTTAAAATAGCGAGTACCTCTCCAAACTCACGTTTGTTGAACTGACCGGTAATCGAGCAATTTTTATACTGGTTTGGTCTTTCAAACGCTATCTGATAATATTTCTCCAGGTGCTGAATTACATCCACAAAAGGAGTGTTTTGAAATATGAACTTACCTGTTTTCCAGGAAAGAATATTGGGATCAGCATTTTGTTGAAGTGAAAAAGCGTTTTTTGCTTTGTTGAAGGTAAGTAGCTCTCCAGGCTTAACTTTTTGTGTTTCTGATTTATTTGAAACTTCAACGAGCCCCTCCTCCACATAAGATTTCATTTGATCATCAGATGCCTCCAGGCTAAAAGCGGTTCCAAGAACCTTTAAACTAAGATCATTCATCTTAATAGTAAATGTAGTTCCGCTTTTTACCACATCATAATAAGCAAGCCCTTTGAAATTAACCACACGATCTTTGAATGCTTTTTCATAGGAGATCGAACTGTTGGCGTGTAGAAAAACAGTAGACCCATCAGGAAGTTCATGCATCAACGATCCATCTTTGGATGTAATTATCATCAATTCTCCGGGTCCTTCGGAGATGTTGAGATATAAGACCATTGACAGCGCCATCAACATAAATACTGCCGCAACTCTCCAAACTGTAGATAGTTGAAATGTCTTTTTTCCCGGGGAAAGCCCAAGCCGGTTATTAACCTTTTTCCAGGCATCATCCGTATCAAAATCAACTGAAGGGTCTTCGCTTAATTGGATGAATGCTTCGAATTCATCATGCGATTTTCCCTCATGATTTCTAGGTTGGTGGTATTTTTCAAGCCATGAGTCTTGCATGTATCTCTATGTCAAGTTGAGAGTTCGATACCCCCAAACAATTTTACAATTTAATCATTCATTCAAATAATTTTTCAAATCAGCAGCTAAAGATTCTCTTAATTTTTTTAGTGCTATGCTCATTTGGTTCTCCACTGTTTTTGCTGAAATATTCAATTCCTCAGCAATTTCCGTGTAGATTAATCCACCAAACCTGCTAAGAAGGAATATTTGTTTGCACTTTTCTGGCAGTTGATCAATGGCCAGATTTATTTTCTTCTTCAATCTCTTGGTTTCACCTTTGTCATGCAGTGGCGTGTTTGGTGAAAGCAGTGTGTCAGACAGGTCTACCAGCGCACGCTGCTTAGGTAATTCATATTTAATATAATTGATCGACTTATTTTTTATTGCTGAATAGAGGTATGATTTAAAGGAAGTTGAGATATCAATTTTATCTTTTTTTTCCCATATATAAATAAATATTTCCTGTGTTAGTTCCTCTGCTATCGTGGTGTCTCTTACCATAGAAAAACAGAAGCGGGCAAGGTCGTTGTAATATTTGTGAAATATTTCTTTAAAGGCTTTTTCATTTCCTTTTTTGACCTCTTCAAATAGTAATAAATCTGGATTACTAGACATCAATTTTCATTTATGTCTAGTAATCCAAGGATAGAAAGAAAGACAAAGGTGGACGAATTAAAAAATCCCTGAGAATAGTTTTCAGCACCAATGGAAACAACCATTTCCTGATGTGGAATCACATATAGTTGTTGCCCGATACCACCTGCTGCAAAATAGGTGTCATTTATCGGCAGGTTTAATGTGCCATCTGTAAAACGCCACCAGCCATAGCCGGCATTGAGCGAATTGTCGAGTTCAATATTTACTTGTGTCATTGCAAAGACCCACTCATTAGAGATGATTCTGACTCTTTGCCATCGGCCACCTTTTAATAATAGATATCCGAATTTCGTTAAGTCTAATGTTTTCATGCTTAAACCTGCTGAGCCATCTAATGTTCCTGTCTGATCGGTCTCCCAATTGATATCCGTGATATCAATTTTCAAAAATAACTCCTGTTCCAGATAATTCAATAAATCACTACCAAGGGCATTTTGCATGAGCCTGGCTAATACTACACCAGCGCCATCGTTAGGTACATATCTCAGGCCAGGTTCAGCTTCAAGTGGGCGTGACAGAACGTACGAGGTCCAATCATTTTCCAGCTTCATCAGGTTGAGATCATTGATGTTATCAGGGAATGCATTGGATTGGATCCAGGCTAAGCCTGATTTATTACTTATTAAATGCTCGATAGTAATTAGTTCCTTGTTAGGATTCGCATCAAAAATGGCTTGATATTCTGGCAGGTAGTTGACAATTTTTTCCTGAACATTCTGAATGTAACCATCTCTTATCAGCAAGTCCAGTGATGTAATTAAGAATACCATTGATATTTGGCCAAGGTTTCTTTTTCTGTCACGGTACGAATTGTCGTAATAGTTTTCAAAGATCAGCTGATCATCCTTTATGATGGTCAGTGAATTAACATTGTTGTAAGCCAGGTTTGTAATGTTTTCATTCAGGATCAATGCGATACTATCGGACAGCCCCGTATCTGAGGGGTTGGAATAATCCCATATCTGTTGATTATCAGGTTTTTCGGGCCCTAAGGAGCAGGCGGATAAAAAGAGGATGAATGATATGTAACCTAATAATCTCATTCTGCCAGTTGAAAATATCCTACCCTTAAGCCAACTCCAAAACTTATACCGTTAAAATCGTTTTTTTGTACACCTGGTAAGTCAATACCATGGCTGATTTTATAACCTGCTGCAGTAAAGACAGATACGAATTTTAATATATGATATTGTAAAATTAACTCTGGCTTTGATAGACTGAAGTTATCTCTTGCCAGGTCTTTTTTGGATTCTGAATTTTCCCAAACCATACTGCCCAGACTGTAATTATACCTTAGGTCTAGCGCTATGCGTTGGTAGTCAATAAATCTTGCGCTAAGAAATGCACCTCCATGCAGGTAGATCAGGTTGAATCTATTTGGAAATATTAGCGTCCTTTGGATATTCTTTCTCTGAAAGTTGATAAATGTACCTAGTCCTAGTCTTCGATACGAAGCCCCGGCGGCAAACTGATAATGAATGCTATAAGCATCGGGTCGAGGAGCAATCTCAGGAAGAACCTCCAGGTAGATTGACCAGGGCGTTGGGGCTTTTAGAATTGGGTCAGCTTTTTCCTCATTGATTCCGGAAGAATCTTGTAATACCTGAATGGTGTCCTGCACTGAAACTTGCGCATTTAGATAGCCTAAAAGAAGTAGAAAGAGTAGAAGTGAAAATAATACCTTCATTTAATAAGATTCCTTCAGTAAACTTATCCAATACTTTTAAGTTTATGAAGTCTTTAAATGTAATCAGGAAATTTCATTCAATTCAAAATCCTGCTTATTTGAGTCCAGTATTTTCCCCTTATCACATTTCAGGACGCGGTGAGGAAACTTTGAGATAAAACTGTGATTGTGGGTAGCCATCAGCACAGCAGTCCCACTGTTATTGATTTCAAAAAATAATTTCATTATACCTTCAGAAACATCAGGATCAAGATTACCGGTGGGCTCATCAGCAAAAAGAATTTGTGGTTCATTAATCATTGCTCTGGCAATGACTACCCTTTGTTGTTCTCCTCCAGAAAGTTGATGAGGCATTTTACTGGATACCGCTCCAAGTCCAACTCTCATCAGGACTTCTGCCAATCTATTTTTCATTTTAGCATTGTCCTTCCATCCGGTTGCTTTCATGACAAAAAAGAGGTTTTCTGCCACACTTCTGTCGTAGAAAAGTTCGAAGTCCTGAAAGATGATGCCTATTTTTCTTCTTAGAAATGGAATGTCCTGATTCTTGATACCGCTGATATTATATCCTGCCACGCGGATATTGCCCAGCCGTAAGGGTAAATCAGCGTAGAGTGTCTTTAGAAGTGATGATTTACCGCTGCCTGTTCTTCCTACCAGGTATACAAATTCGCCTTTCTCAATTTCAAAATTAATTTCACTTAAGACAGTTGTATTATCCTGAAAGATATTTGCGTTGCTTACTTGGACTACATCATCTTCTGAGAAGGTCATCAGAGTTCCAGTTTTTGTAATTTTCCAAATGGTAATGACTTGATCAGTTCACCAAGCTCTTTTTCTTTTTTTTCAAGACCAAATTTTTCCAATTTCTGAAAGGGCCTATCAGCACGGAAATAAGCAATCAGGACAAAGTTATCATCCCTAAGTTGAATATAATCAGGAATTTTTGCTTTGCCTTTTACTTTTATGATATACATATTAACCAAAAGCAGTTGTTTTGGAAATTAACTATTTCCTTTGTTGTAGTCAGCTAGAAATTTTTCGAGCCCGCTATCCGTCAGCGGATGTTTAAGCAATCCTGTGATAACATTAAGTGGGCAGGTTACTACATCTGAGCCCGCTTCAGCACATTGAATGAGGTGCATCGTGTGCCGGATAGAGGCTGCAAGGACTTCAGTTTCAAAACCGTAATTATCATAAATCAAGACGATTTGCTCAATCAAGGCCATTCCGTCTGAACTGATATCATCTAATCTTCCAATAAAAGGGGATACGTAGCTTGCTCCTGCTTTTGCAGCTAAAATAGCCTGTCCTGCATTGAAGATAAGCGTACAGTTGGTTCGGATTCCTTCACTTGTCAAAGCTTTCAAAGCTTTTACACCCTCTTTGATCATTGGTATTTTCACCACGATCTTATCATCAATCTTTGCTAATTCTTTTCCCTCTTTGACCATCGTATCAAAGTCGGTAGAAATTACTTCAGCGCTAACATTATCATCAACGAGGTCACAGATTGCCTTATAGTGATTGAGAATATTTGACGCTCCAGTGATTCCTTCCTTAGCCATAAGAGAAGGGTTAGTCGTCACTCCATCCAGTACACCCAGATCGTATGCTTCTTGTATTTCGTCTAGGTTAGCAGTGTCTATGAAGAATTTCATTCGTAGTAAATTGGTTAATGAGGATTGAAAAAGAAAAAAGGCAAACAGAATATCGCACCGCTACAACCACCTACCCTTGCTACCTTCCGGTCCTGGGGGATTCAGCAGGAGCTGGTCGTACCCGTTTGCCAGATGCAAAGGTAAATATGTTTCAATTAAATAAGGTGATTCTTTGCTAAAGTTCGGAAATTGGTCTGTATTCTGATTCCCAGCAGTCGTAGTTGGACTCGTCCTCATCCATATTATCTATTTGATTTGAAGAGAAAAAGGCATCATCCAGTACGTCATCCAGGTCGCGCGTCTCGGTATCCATAAACTCTCTTTTTGATTCAATTTTTTCCATTAGCTGTGGGTTACATTTAACGTTGGTAAAATTACGCAGCCTACTAAAATATTGATTTTTGATTAATATGATATAATTGTTAACATTTTATTTACATTAGGGGTGCAATTTTATGGTAATATTAATGATTAGGCTTTTGGTTTTAATATTGATAGTTGAACCCTGATTTCCTAATAGAGCATAAGGTGTATATAATTCAACCATTTGGACGACTCATTTGATAGATGATAATTCCGGTGTAGGGCTCCAGGTTGAGGTCGTGGATATCGACAATGATGGATTTAAAGACATCATCATTGGCAACAAAAAAGGCATTTTTATTTTCAAATCATTATTGCCCGGTTCCTGATGTTTTGGGATACTAAAAAATGCTTCATATTTGCATCGGTAATGAGGCGATAAAAGCTACGAGGAAATAGTGTTGATTTATTATTCGATGAGAAGACTCTTCTTTATGTTTCTTTTTGTGTTGGTGGTACTAGCTTCCAATGCTCAAACAAAATCTTACATTGGTATAAAAGGGGGAGGAAATTTTTCTTCTGCATTTTTTGAGCGCACACTAGGCAATGCCATTATCAATACGGATTATTTGACAAGCTATCATACGGGACTTATCTACAGATTCTTTTCCGATCAAAAGCAATCGGCTTTTTTAAATGCTGGATTACAGTCTGGCATTAATATGATCAATAAAGGTTGGAAGCAGGTTTTCCCAACAGATGAACCACCCTATGCCACGCGCATGACTTATCTGGAATTTCCTGCGGAAGCTTTCATTTATTTTGGACATAGAAAAACAAAGCCTTTTTTCACCCTGGGGTTTTATTTGGAACACCTGATAGACGTAAATAAGGGACCGGATCCTGATCTGAATAATATTGGGCAGGCTGATTTTTATCCTTATCTCAAATCAAGAGACCGAACTTTCAGTTATGGAGTAAGAGTAGGGCTTGGTATCATGAGGGATTTTGGTTTTGGGGCGATTCAATTGGATGGGTTTGTTTCCTACAGTTTTAGGGATATACTTGAATATGGAACTTTTGATACCCTGATCCCAGATTTATCTAATACCTATGTACTAGGATTTTCTGCGGCATATCTGCTCTCTTTTGGCAAGCTTGAATTTTAAGAATTAATTCACTTTAACTAAACGGTTGAAGGGGTTTTTCCGTTATAATAATTAGATAATTCCTGAAATTTATTTTCACTTTAAAAACCAATCTTATGGCTGCGACAAAACTTAATATAGAAAGTAAACTTTTGGAAGCAAAGGATAAACTGACACAGTTAGGAATCGAGGAGGAACTTGTTTCTGAGATTGAATGGTGTTTAGGAAGCTATGCATTCGATAAAAACCCAGATGGGCTATTTGAGAAAACTGAAGCTTCACTTAAGGCATTGATTAATTTCAAGAAAAAGAACGATAAGAAAGTGTCTAAAAAGTTGATTGACGAGTTGACAAGAGTCTTAAAGACTAAAAAATAGCAGCCTTTAACTCAGGTGTTTATTTGCGATCTCTATTAATTGATCTCTTTTCTCCACTAAGGTTTCATCAGAAAAGATATGTCCGCTAAGATCGGAAACCACGCTGGGCTTGTACCCCATTGCGATAGCAACTTTTTCACAGAATTTAATTTCACTTTGGAAAATCTTCCCATCTACTTTCATTAGGTAGATGACATTATATAGATATTCAAATTTTTCATCTGGGTTTATTTCCCTCAGTACAGGAATGGCTTTTGGGTTTTTGATGATTTCTGCTATTTCTGTAGCTGTTAAACCATTTCTTTCTCCCACTTTATGAATCATTTTATTTTCCTCTTCAGCAAGGTGTCCATCTGCAACTGATAAATGAACCAGTATATTTATTTGTTCTTTGGTAGAAAGCATTTTAATAAGCTATTTTAAACCTGTTAGAAATTTAAGACTATTTCATCAGAATACCATCACTTAAGTTTTCAAGTACTTTTTTTAGTGATTGTTTAGCCTGAATTATTATTTTTTTAAATGTTTTCTTGGATTTGATGTCATTCACAAATTAGCTTAGCGTTGATGTTGAGAAAAAACACATACTGGTACTGGCATTTTACACACTCTTCGTAGATGTGAATGGTCGAGGTATGTAGAAATGATATACAAAAACCCGCTGTTCACAGCGGGTTTTTTTTATTACTAATACAATGAAACAATATAGACTCAAGATTAGACAGAAACGATTTTTATCTGATACCATTACCCCTGTAGGGTTATACCTGAAAATCCGTGATCGATTTGCTAACTCATTTCTCCTGGAAAGTTCTGATTATCATGGAGCAGAAAACAGCTTTTCATATGTGTGCTGTGACCCCATGGCGTCATTTAAATTATCAGATGAAAAGGTTAATATCACTTTCCCTGATAGTACGAATCAAAGTGAGCAGTTGAGTAATAGAACCGAGTTGTTGCCAACTTTCAAGAAATTCCTCAATGCTTTTGAGATGCCAGAAAACCCTGAAAAGTCTATTAAAACGGGCCTTTTTGGGTATATGTCCTATGATGCTGTGCAGTATTTCGAGGATATTGATTTGGAAAATAAAAAGACGCCTTCTTCAGATATTCCAGAGATACAGTATCACCTGTTCAAATTTATTTTAGCACTTGATCATTTCAGGAATGAGTGTTTCCTGATCGAAACCTACATTGATGAGCAAGATGATGTTCATTTCGCTGAACTGGTTAACCTTATTTCACAGCGTAACATACCTTCTTTTAACTTCAAAAAGGAAGGTGAGACAACCTCTAATTTTGAAGATGATTCATTCTTGGAGAAAGTCAAGTCGGGGATTAAGCATTGTGATTTAGGAGATGTATTTCAAGTCGTATTTTCCAGACAATTTAGTACAGGCTTCAAAGGCGATGAATTTCAAGTGTATCGTGCATTGAGATCAATAAACCCTTCTCCATATCTGTTTTATTTTGATTATGGTGGGTATAAGATTTTTGGATCATCGCCGGAAGCACAGATAGTTGTGAAGGAGCGAGAGGCCACTATTTACCCGATAGCTGGCACTTTCAGAAGAACAGGGGATGATATGGCAGATGCTGAATTGGCAAAGAAGCTACTTGAAGATCCAAAAGAAAATTCAGAACATATTATGCTGGTTGATCTTGCCAGAAATGATCTGAGCAAGAGTTCCGACGAGGTGAAGGTCGAGACCTATAAGGAAGTACAATATTATTCTCATGTGATACACCTTGTTTCTAAAGTAACCGGGCAATTGAGAAAAGATTCAGACCCATTGGATATCGTAGCCAGTACTTTTCCAGCTGGCACACTATCCGGCGCACCTAAGTATCGGGCGATGCAATTGATCAATGAACATGAAAACATGAATAGAGGTTTTTATGGAGGAGCCATAGGGTTTTTGGATTTTGCAGGTAATTATAATCATGCCATAATGATCAGAACCTTTATGAGTAGATCAAATAAATTGTATTTCCAGGCGGGTGCAGGGATTGTCTCTAAGTCAAACCCAGAAAGTGAAGTTCAGGAGGTTTATAATAAGTTAGCAGCATTGGAATCAGCCATGAAGATGGCAGAAACATTGGAGGATTGAACAAATGAAAAAAGTATTGGTCATCGATAATTATGATTCCTTTACCTATAACCTCGTGCATATTTTGAGGGAATTGGGTCTTGGTAGTGACATGGAAGTTCATCGAAACGATAAAATTCCTGTTGATTATGCAGGTGGTTTTGAAAGCATCTTACTTTCTCCTGGTCCAGGATTACCTGATGAAGCAGGCGTTATGCCTACCATGATAGAAAAGTATGGGCCTGCTAAAAAAATTCTTGGCGTATGTCTGGGACATCAAGCGATCGCAGAAGCTTTTGGTTCAAAGCTCTTTAACTTACCTATCGTGTTTCACGGGGTAGCAACAGACATTAGGCTTACAGATATTGAAGATCCGATTTTCACTGACTTGCCACATCACTTCAGGGTTTGCCGGTATCATTCATGGGCGGTTGATCCCAAATCAATTGGAAATAATTTGCAGGTAACAGCAACTGATGATGATGGGAATATTATGGCCATCAAGCATGCAACATACAATGTGAGAGGTTTACAATTTCACCCGGAATCTGTAATGACAGAACATGGGATTAAAATGATTGATAACTGGATTCAACAATAATCAGATGAAGGACGTTCTTAACAAACTTTTTAAATACCAGTCACTTTCAAGACAGGAAGCATTTGATATTTTATCTAACCTCGCAACGGGCCAGTACAATCAAAGCCAGATGGCCGCATTCTTAACTGTATATCTGATGCGTACGATTACAGTAGAAGAGCTTGCTGGCTTTCGGGATGCAATGTTGGAATTGTGTGTGAAAGTTCCTGTAGAAGATTATAATGCCATTGATCTGTGTGGCACTGGCGGTGATGGTAAAAATACCTTTAATATTTCCACCCTTTCATCCTTTGTGGTAGCGGGTACTGGCCAGATGGTTGTGAAACACGGAAATTATGGGGTGTCCAGTGTTTCAGGGTCTTCCAACGTGCTGGAGCATTTGGGTGCCAAATTCTCTAATGATATTGGCACGCTGCAGAAAAGTCTGGACAAAGCGGGCATTTGCTTTATGCATGCGCCGCTATTTCACCCGGCAATGAAAAATGTTGGTCCAGTTAGAAAGGAGTTAGGGGTAAAGACGTTTTTCAATATGTTGGGTCCTATGGTTAACCCAGCTAAACCTAAGAATCAATTGGTTGGTGTATTTAGCCTAGAGCTCGCAAGGCTTTATGGATACCTATATCAAAATACAGATAAAAATTATGTGATCTTACACTCTTTAGATGGATACGACGAAGTTTCATTGACCGGCAATTTCAAGATGGTTATGAATGATAGGGAAGAGGTTTTTAGTCCTTCAGACCTGGGGTTGAAAATGGTTACTCAGGAACAAATTCATGGGGGTGAAACTGTAACTGATTCGGCTAAAATTTTTGAAAAGATACTAAGCAATCAAGCAACAAATCCCCAAAGAGATGTTGTCCTTGCAAATGCGGGATTGGCAATTGCAGTAGGAAAACAGGTTACGATCGAGGAAGGAATTATTCAGGCCAGGGAATCACTTGCTTCCGGTAAGGCGCTGGAGTCATTCAAGGATTTTCTTTCAATAAATAAATAGGACATGAGTATACTAAATGAAATAGTAGCTGATAAAAAGAAAGAAGTTGCTGAGCGGAAGTCATTGTTTCCAGTTAAGCTACTGGAGCAAAGTCCTTTCTTTGAGGGAGAGGTGGTATCCATGTGTGAGTACTTGAGGAGAACTGATAAAATAGGAATTATTGCTGAATTTAAAAGACAGTCCCCTTCCAAAGGGATCATTAACAACCAGGCAAAAATAGAGAAGGTATCTATCGGGTACATGCAGGCTGGAGTTGCAGGTTTGTCTGTATTAACAGACAAAAAATATTTTGGAGGCAACAGCGATGACCTCACAAAAGCTAGAAGTTTTAATTTTTGTCCTATACTAAGAAAAGACTTTATCGTTGACGAGTATCAACTGATTGAGTCCAAGTCAATTGGCGCGGATCTGATCTTGTTAATTGCTGCCTGTCTAACGCCAAAAGAAGTAAAGACTTTGGCATCAAAAGCAAGAGCCTTAGGAATGGAGGTACTTCTTGAGGTGCACAATCAGGAGGAACTGGATCGGTCACTAACAGACGAAGTGAATATTGTTGGAGTGAATAACCGAGACTTAAATACCTTCAAAACAGACATCAATACAAGTAAAGAATTGGCTAAAATGATCCCTGATCAGTTTTTAAAGATCTCTGAGAGTGGGATTAGTAAAGCAGAAACTGTGGTTGATCTGATGGGCCATGGCTTTGAAGGATTTCTGATTGGAGAGAATTTCATGAAAACTACCAGCCCGGAGAGAGCTTGTAGAGAATTTGTAAAAAACATCAAAGACTTAAAAAAATGAGTCTTAAGTTGAAGGTTTGTGGGATGAGAGAGGTAGAAAATCTCACGGCGCTGGGAGGCGTGAGCCCGGATTTCATAGGTTTGATATTTTACAGCAAATCCCCACGTGATGCTTCAAACACTAAGCTTAACAAAGAGTTGATTTCTGATATACCAAGGGTTGGTGTTTTTGTGAATCCTACATTGGAAGAAGTATTGGAAAAAGCAAAAGTTTTTAACCTGAGTTATGTACAGTTGCATGGTGATGAGTCTGTGCAAATGGCAAAAGATATAAAGCTATCAGGGCTGGGAATTATTAAAGTATTTCGAGTAGCCGATGTACTACCCATTGAGCAGATGACTGCTTTTGCTGACAGCATTGATTACTTCCTGTTTGACACCAAAACAAATTTATTTGGTGGAAGTGGAAGGAAGTTCGATTGGAATGTGTTAGAAGAATATCCCTTTGCAATCCCTTACTTTCTTAGCGGTGGAATTGCACCAGAGGATGTTGAGCTTATTTGTAAAATGAATTTACCTGGGCTCTATGCTATTGATATCAATAGCCGGTTTGAAATTGCGCCAGGTCACAAGGATATTGAAAAAATCAGAAAAGTGAAGGAGTTACTATGAATGTAAATGAATCAAAATACCAGGTAAGCCCAAAAGGCTATTATGGCAAATTCGGTGGAGCATACATTCCTGAAATGCTTTACCCCAATGTGGAAGAGCTAAGACAGAATTATTTGGAGATCATTCAAAAACCTGATTTCCAAATTGAATTCAGGTCTTTGCTAAAAGATTATGTAGGTCGTCCTACTCCGCTTTATTTTGCTGCCCGGCTATCTGAGAAATATGGTGCCAAGATTTATCTAAAACGAGAGGATTTGTGTCATACGGGGGCTCATAAGGTCAATAATACCATTGGGCAAATACTCCTTGCCAAAGCATTGGGTAAAGAAAAGATCATTGCTGAAACAGGAGCGGGACAACATGGAGTTGCTACTGCTACTGTATGCGCTTTAATGGGAATGGACTGCGTAGTCTATATGGGAGAAGTAGACATGGCAAGACAAAAGCCCAATGTTGAGAGAATGAAACTTTTAGGAGCTCAGGTAATGCCTGCTTCTTCTGGTTCTAAAACCTTGAAAGATGCTACAAATGAAGCCATGCGTCATTGGATCAATAACCCATCAGATACCCATTATATCATTGGATCTGTTGTTGGCCCTCATCCTTATCCGGACATGGTTGCAAGATTTCAATCGGTGATAAGCGAGGAGATTAAAGTTCAGTTGATGGAGAAAGAGCAAAGAACGGATCCTGATTATGTATTTGCCTGCGTAGGAGGAGGAAGCAATGCGGCCGGAGCATTTTATCATTACCTGGACAAAGCAGATGTGAAATTGATTGCTGTTGAAGCTTCTGGTTTAGGCAATACCTCTGGTAAATCCGCTGCCACTACTGCATTAGGTAAGGAAGGCGTTTTGCATGGAAGCAGAACATTGTTGATGCAGACTTTGGATGGACAGGTGGTTGAACCTTATTCTATATCTGCTGGACTTGACTACCCGGGTATTGGACCTTTTCACGCCAATTTATTTGATTCAGGGAGAGCGCAATTTGTTGGTATTACTGATGAGGAAGCCATGAATGCAGGTTTAATGTTAAGCAGGCTTGAAGGCATTATTCCTGCTGTGGAATCGGCACATGCCTTTGCAGCATTAGATAAAGTAAAGTTAGAAAAAGAAGATGTAGTTGTTATCAACCTTTCTGGAAGGGGAGATAAGGACCTTGAAACTTATATCAAATGGGGGAAATATTAAAAGAGATGAATAGGATTGATCAGGCTTTTGATGCAGGTAATAAAGATATCTTGAATGTATATTTTACAGCTGGTTACCCAGACCTTGATGATACTGTACGAATCGCCAGGGCGCTTGAAGTTGCAGGTGCCAACATGATTGAAATAGGTATTCCATTTTCTGATCCTGTAGCAGATGGTCCGACAATTCAGGAAAGCTCAACACGAGCTCTAAAGAATGGGATGACGCTTAAAGTATTGTTTGATCAGCTTAAAGCGCTACGGGACCACGTATCTATTCCTGTATTGTTAATGGGGTATATCAACCCCATTTTACAATACGGTTTTGATGCTTTTTGTCAATCATGCGAAGAAACAGGCATCGATGGGTTGATCTTACCGGATTTGCCACTGTATGAATACGAGGAGCTTTATCAGGATAAACTCAAGGCACATGGATTGTATAATATCTTTTTAATTTCTCCACAGACATTAGAAGCACGAATCAAAAAGATCGATGACCTGTCAAACGGATTTGTTTATATGGTTTCTTCTAGCAGTATTACTGGGGCTAAAGGAGAGATTTCAGACACGCAGATCAGTTATTTTAATCGGGTAAATGATATGGGCCTAAAAAACAAGCGTTTGATTGGGTTTGGAATTTCAAATAAACCAACTTTTCAACAAGCCTGTGAATATGCGGATGGAGCGATTATCGGCAGTGCCTTTATTAAATTATTAGGGGAAGATGCTTCTGACGATTCGATCAAAAAATTTATACAAAATATTAAGGAAAAATAATGATCATTCAATTTGAACCTAAAATTTCGGCTCAATCAAGACAGCGGGTAGCTGATGAGATGAAGGCCCATAAATACAAGACTACCGAGGTTAAAACTCAAATAGGGGATTACCTGATTGGTATTGGTAAAGAGCGGTTTGATATCCGGAAAATAGGACATTTGGATGGCATCAGAGATATTCATGTGGTATCTGATGATTATAAATTGGTGTCTTCCAAGTGGAAGACCGATCAAACTCAGATTGATTTAGGAGATGGAGTACTTATTGGTGCTGGTGAGTTTGCTATGATGGCCGGCCCTTGCAGCATAGAAGGGGAAGAAAACATTAACAAGACCATTGACCACTTAAAAGTAAATGGTCTTAGGATTATGCGAGGGGGCGTTTTTAAGCCAAGAAGCTCTCCTTACTCGTTCAGAGGAATGGGAATAGAAGGTTTAAAACTTTGGTACAAACTGGCCAGAGAAAATGACATAAAGATTGTCACGGAAGTTATGCAGGTATCGCAAATTGAGGAGATGTATGATTACGTTGACATGTACCAGGTAGGAGCCAGAAACACACAAAATTTCAACTTGTTGGATGAACTGGGGAAAGTGGACAAACCTGTGATGATCAAGCGGGGCATTTCAGGCACCATCGATGAGTTGTTACACAGTGCAGAATACGTTTTTTCAGCTGGTAATGAACGATTGTTGCTATGCGAAAGAGGGATTAGGACTTATGAGCGTGCCTCCCGAAATACTTTTGATATCAACGCCATACCAATATTAAAAGAAAAAACACATCTCCCGGTCATTGCAGATCCATCACATGGAATTGGAATTAGAGATTATGTAGCCCCCATCGCACTGGCTTCAACAATTGCAGGGGCAGATGGAATTATTTTTGAGATTCATGATGAGCCTGACAAAGCATTCTCTGACGGTCAACAGACTTTGAGCTTTGAGGAGTCCACGAAACTCATCAACAAAGTGAGGAAACTCCTAACACTTAATGAATCCTTGTAAAGTCATTAACTGATGAAATTAGCCATTGTAAAATACAATGCCGGAAATGTACAGTCTTTGACTTTTGCTCTAAACAGGTTAGGCATTACTCCCGTACTTACGGATAACCCTGAGGTGTTAGCAGCGGCAGATAAGGTTATTTTCCCTGGTCAAGGCGAGGCTAGTTCAGCAATGAAGTCCTTAAAAGCTGGAGGGTTAGATAAAGTGCTCGTAGATCTGAAACAGCCATTTCTTGGCGTATGCCTTGGCATGCAGCTTATGTGCGATCATACGGAGGAGAACCATACTAAATGTTTAGGGATCCTCCCATTGGAGGTTAAACGATTTCTCCCAAACGGAATTAAAGTGCCACACATGGGGTGGAATGATATTTTCAATTTCAATACGCCTATACTGGATGGAGTGAAAGAAGGTAGTTATATCTATTTTGTTCACAGTTACTACGTTCCTTTGTGTGAGTTCACTACCGCTGAATGTCACTATGATGTACCATTTACTGCGATGTTGCAAAAAGATAACTTTTATGCTATTCAAGCACATCCAGAAAAAAGTGGTGAGCCAGGGATGAAAATATTAGAGAATTTTATCAAGCTTTAGAATTAAGATGCAAATTATCCCAGCAATAGATATAATTGATGGCCATTGTGTAAGGTTGACAAAGGGCAACTATAACCAGGTAAAAGCGTATAGTGATGACCCCCTTGATGTAGCGAAAAAGTTTGAGGAGGCTGGAATTACCCGACTTCACCTGGTTGATCTGGATGGAGCCAAAGCAAAACATGTGGTAAATATTGAGGTCCTGGAACGTATTTGCTCTGGGACCAAGCTAAAAGTTGATTTCGGGGGAGGAGTAAAATCACAGGAAGATCTAATAAAGGTATTTAATGCTGGTGCCAAACAGGTCACTGCAGGAAGCATTGCAGTCAAAGAGCCCGAGAGAGTAAAGAAATGGATCAGTGATCATGGCTCTGAAAAAATAATTCTTGGAGCTGATGTGCTGAATGAGAAGGTAATGATTTCAGGCTGGCAGGAAGCCTCTGGGATTGATGTGTTCGAATTTCTGGCTGATTACCAGGAAGCCGGAGCCAAATGGGTGATATGCACCGACATCTCAAAGGACGGAGTGATGAAAGGACCATCGTTTCAGCTTTATCAATCAATTATAAAGCGATTTCCTGAAATGAAATTGATAGCAAGCGGAGGAGTAACTTCGATGGAAGATTTAGAACAATTAAAAACAGATCAGCTATCTGGTGCCATTATTGGAAAAGCCTTTTATGAAGGAAAGTTATCTTTACAGCAATTAAGCAGTTTCTAATGCTCACAAAAAGAATTATTCCCTGTCTGGATGTCAAAGATGGTCGCACAGTTAAAGGTGTCAATTTCCTTGAACTACGTGATGCTGGTGATCCTGTTGAGCTTGCGGAGAGATATGCGGTAGAGGGCGCTGATGAATTGGTGTTTCTTGATATTTCTGCTACACTGGAAGGAAGAAAAACATTGCTAGAGATGGTTAAGGCGGTAGCTGCTGCCGTTCATATTCCTTTTACTGTAGGTGGTGGAATAAGTGCTGTAAAAGATGTGAAGATGATGCTTGACGCAGGTGCGGATAAAGTAGCCATAAACTCTGCAGCTGTGAAGACACCTGGCCTGGTGAATGATATTTCAGCTGAATTTGGCTCTCAATGTCTGGTAGTTGCAATTGACACTAAAAATATTGAAGGTAAGGACCTTGTGCATACACATGGCGGAACCAGACCCACGGAGTTGGAAACAGTAGTATGGGCAAAGGAGGTTTGTGACAGAGGTGCTGGAGAGATTCTTTTAACTTCCATGGACCATGATGGAACCAAAAACGGGTTTGCTATGGATATTACTTCCAGGGTTTCGAAAGCGGTAACCATTCCTGTCATAGCTTCAGGGGGTGGTGGAAGTGCACCTCACTTTGCTGATATTTTGAATTCAGGAGCAGCCGATGCAGCTTTAGCAGCAAGCATCTTTCATTATAAAGAGGTTGAAATAGCAGATTTGAAAGCATCATTACTAAAAAATAACATACCTGTAAGAATTTGAAGGATATAGATTTTAAAAAAGGAAACGGATTGGTACCAACCATTATTCAGGATGTGAATACCCTGAAAGTACTGATGATGGGTTACATGAATGAGGAATCATTGGATGAAACCAGAAAAACCGGGAAAGTCACATTTTATAGCAGGTCTAAAGAAAGGTTATGGACCAAAGGAGAAACCTCTGGTAACTTCCTTTTCATGAAAGAAATTATTCCCGATTGTGATGGAGATACCTTATTGATTAAAGCTGATCCAGTAGGGCCGGCATGTCATACTGGCGCAGATACCTGTTTTAATGAAGAGAACAAGAAGAGTGTAAATTTCATCGGACACTTGATGGAAATCATTGAATCTCGTAAGCAAAACCCCTCAGATGATTCCTATACCAGCAGCTTGTTTAAGAAGGGAACGAATAAAGTGGCTCAAAAAGTCGGTGAGGAAGCAGTAGAGACCGTTATTGAAGCCATGGCTGGAAATAAAGAGTTGCTGGCAAATGAGTCCGCTGACCTTCTTTTTCACCTCCTGGTTCTACTTTCTGACCAGGATTTGTCCATATACGATGTGATAGCTGTTTTGGAAAAGAGACATCAAACTTCCTGATAAGCAATATTTTTTTTACATTCATTATTTATTAGCCCACTCATGAAATGAAAAAATACGATGTCATCGTTATTGGTGCCGGACCCGCCGGATATGCCGCTGCCATGCGAGCAATAGATTTTAATAAGAAGGTAGCTTTAATAGAGAAGAAACAATTAGGAGGTGCTGGAATACATCATGGTGCATTATGGAGTAAAACTTGGTGGGAACTTTCGAGAGAGGCAGCAAGTCTTAGAAAGCATAAAGAGGCGCTAAATATCCATCAACATCAATTTAATTTTAAGACCTTAAAAAATGAGGTTCGAGCGGCTGTTCAGGAGCGAATGGATCAGTTGGAGCACCACATGCACAACATTAATGTAACCGTAGGCGCAGATTTATTCAATTATATTGTTGGGAATGCGAAGGTGATCTCCAAAACTATGGTGGAAATCATGAATTTTGACTCAACAGAGATTATTGAAGCAGATTATATCATTGTAGCTACTGGAAGTCGTCCAAGGCTATTGCCTGAGCTCCCTATTGATGAAGAAAATGTATTTACGAGTGATGGTCTAGATAAGCTTGATAGTTTTCCAAAAAGTATTGTGATTGTTGGGGCAGGCGTTATTGGATGTGAATTTGCAACGATCTTTTCAAATTTCGGGTTAACAAAAGTTCACTTAATTGACAAAGGCGACAGAATACTTCCTTTTGAGGATGAAGACATAGTTAAAGTTATTGAGCGAAACCTGGAAATGAAGAATGTGCTCATTCATCGAAACTCTATGTTGGTCGATATGGAGGTTAAGAATGGGATGGTCAACTATACTTTGGAATATACGGATGGAACCAAAGAGGTTTTTAACGTAGAAAAAGCGCTTGTCTCGGTGGGAAGAGTGCCAAACCATGAAGATTTATTTGATGAGTCGCTGAACATAAAGTTGGATAAACGTGGGATTATTGATAACCTAACCCAGACTTCTGTAAAAAACATCTATGCGGTTGGTGATATCACCTCTGATATCGCTTTGGTGAATGTTGGTGAATTGGAGGGGCGGTTTGCAGTGGAAAGAATTTTCGGAAAACCTGAACGTGATTTGATTTATGAAAATATCTCAACCATCATGTTTTTAGGTCCTGAAGTTGCAGGTGTAGGAATGAACGAGATTCAAGCACAAAAAGAAGGATTAGATTATAAGGTCGTAAGTCTTGATTATTCTTGTATCCCCAGAGCAGTAGCCATGCGTAATACCCAGGGGTTCATAAAAATTATTGTTTCTAATGACAATAAGCTGAAAATATATGGGATGCGCGTTGTTGGTGAGCATGCATCCAGTGCCATTCAGGCAGTTGCACTATTAATATCCATGGATAAAGGCATGATGGAGCTTGCTGAATTAATACATCCGCACCCTTCAATTATTGAGGGTATTCAGGAGTGCGGCAGAATGCTTCTGGGTAAATCTATGTTGAAGCCTGCCGTATTGAAAAACGCAATGACCTGTAAAACTTTTGTGGATGGGAAATACGGACAGTTCAAACTCGAATAGGTTCCGACTACTGGTTTTTTCTCAAGTTTAAAGGTGTTATACCATTATCTCAGAATCCAAATTCTGAATTGGCCGTCTTAATGATATGTGTCAATTCATTAACCTCTTCTTTGGTTGGCATCGTTAAAGGAGCCCTAACATCTCCACCACTTTTTCCAATAATTTTCGCTCCGGCTTTTATCAGACTAACTGCATATCCTTTTTTTCTTTCGCGTAAACGAACAAGTGGGATATAGAATGACTTGGTGATTTTTGATACAGTTTCTTTATCCCCCTTTCTTAAAGCTTGATAAAAGTGGTTGGCAAGCTGTGGTGTGACATTAAATGCGGCTGAAGAATACGTGTTTACACCAATGGCCAGGTAGGCTTCTGCAATAATTTCGGCAGTAGGTACTCCACCAATATAAGAAAGCCTTTTCCCAACTGTTTGAATAATGTCATTTAACTCCTGGATGTTTCCTGTGCCATCCTTTAACCCAATGAAATTGGGACAGTTTTTTGCCAATTCCGCAACATAGGGAGCGGTTAGTGTACCATTAGCTCTGTTATAGTAAATAACAGGTAAATTGGTGCTATCCATAATGGTTTTGGCATACACGTATGCTCCATCTCTTGGACATTCTGTTAAGTAGGGAGGGAATAGCAACAAAGCATCTACCCCGGCTTCCTCCGCAATCTTAGCAAATGAAATTGCGTCAGGAATACTTCTCCCTACACCGGAGATAACTGGTATTCTGTTCTTGACTGTCTTTGTGGCTACCTGTACAACCTGTTCATATTCCGACTGGCTTAATGAAAAGAACTCACCGGTTCCACCTGCAACAAAAATTGACGACACCTTGTGTTCAACAAACCACTCTACCCTTTCTCCAAAAGCTTGGGCATTGAAAGAACCCTTATCATCAAAATCTGTGATTGGAAAAGAAAGGAGTCCATCCTCGAGAGATGCTTTTATTTGTGCTAAAGTCAAAGCCATTTGATTGTTTAGTTAGAGTAAAATATAAAATTAGGTAAGCGGACCCGGATTAAATAGGACCAGGTCATTATAAAGTCCCAGCTTATCGCTCGCTACTTGTTTGTTTCCGCTGGCCACTTCCAGAATCATGTGGAACAATTCCCAGCCAACTTCTTCAATTGTCTTTTCACCAATGGCAATCGGTCCCGCATCCAGATCAATTAGATCATACCATCTCGCAGCAAGTCTGGAATTAGAACTAATTTTGATGACAGGTACTTCTCTTAGTCCATAAGGAGTTCCTCTTCCAGTGATAAATACATGCATATTCATGCCCGCAGCTAATTGAAGGGTTCCACAGACAAAGTCACTCGCCGGGGTAGCCACAAAGTTGAGTCCTTTCTTACTTATTTTTTCACCAGGACCTAATACATCTACAAGTGGGCTGGTGCCAGATTTGGCGATAGATCCCATGGCTTTCTCAACGATGTTACTCAGACCTCCTGATTTATTGCCTGGAGAAGTATTTGAACTCCGGTCCACCAGTCCACCAGACAGGTATTCATCGTACCAATTCATTTCTCTCTTAAGTGCATTAGCTACTTCCTTGTTAATGGCCCTTGGGAGTATGTGATGCACAGCATCCCGGACTTCTGTAACTTCAGAAAAGAGTACGGTGCCTCCGGCTTTTACTATTAGGTCTGCAGCAAATCCAGTGGCTGGATTTCCTGTGATGCCAGAAAAAGCATCACTGCCCCCACATTGAAGGCCTACCACCAAATCTGAAGCCGGACAGGTTTCCCGTTTCCGTTCATTTAATTTTTTTAGATGAATATCAGCCATATCCATGATACCAGTTACCATCTCACCAAAACCTTCAAAAGCCTCGTTTTGCAAATAAAGTATAGTATCCTGATCGTTTTTGTTTGAGAGTAGACTTTCAGGTCGAAGCTTCTCGCAGCCGAGTCCGATTATCATTACTTCGCCTCCAAAATTTGGATTTTGGGTAAGGTTTCGAATGGTTCGGATAGGAATGATTGCTGCTGGAGCATTAATGGCAACTCCACAACCATAGCTGTGATTGATGGCTACTACATCATCTACATTGGGGTATTTAGGAAGTAGTGCTCTTTTGATCTTCTCGACAAGAAAATTTGTCGTGCCAGCCACGCATTGAACACTCGTGGATAGTGCTAATAAATTTTTTGTGCCAACAGATCCATCAGCGTTTTTATATCCCTGGAAAGTATATCCTTCAATCGGTTCTGGTTTGTTGAGTTTAGGTTCATTATATTCCATCTGCTCCATGGGAGGAGGTTCAGGCATCGATATGTTCTTTTCACTCACCAGCATTCCCGGCTCAATAGCTGAAGAGGAATATCCAATAACCTGCCCGTAGCGAATAACTTCACTACCCTTTGAGAGGCTTTTGAGTGCTACTTTGTGACCCATGCCAATAAATTGCTTTAAAGTAATGGATTCCATGACGGTTGCACCTTTTTCAAGTCCATTTGGTGAAGTGATTATGCCGACATTGTCCTCTTCGGACACCCGGACAATGGCTTTTGGCGCATCAATCATATGGCTAGATTAATGGAAATAATTGAGAAAGTATCATGCAAATCACCAGACCTGATATACCCATTACTGTAAGTAGGTACGAAAAGAAACGAATGGTTTCTTTTTCTGCCATTCCAGTCATTTTTGTGATTATCCAGAAGCCGCTGTCATTCATCCAGGGGAAGATCTTGGAGCCGCAGCCTATTGCCAAGGCCAGGTATACCGGATGAAAGGCCAAACCAGCTGACTCGCCAAAACCACTCATTATTCCAATAGTGGTTACCATCGCTACAGTAGCAGACCCCTGTGCAGTCCTAATGACCATGGTAATAACAAAAGCGAGGGGTAGTATCGCTGTCTGATAGCTGTGAGCCATTGTGGCAATACTTGCTCCAATATTAGATTGCTGAAGCATCTTACCGAAGGTGCCACCAGCAGAGGTGATCAAAATAATCATACCTGCACTTAATAAGGCATCAACTAATACTTTTTCAAATGCTTTTTGGTCCTGAATTTTTCTTTTTAAGAGAATCATTGCTACACCTGCAGAGATCAGCAATGCGATATTTGGGTCACCAACAAACTGAATTCCACTCAAGAGGCTTTGGAGAAACTCACCTTGTTGAACATCGATTGGATTTATAAACATGTTCAAGAAGGTATTACCTGCAATTAGAATAAGTGGTAAAATTACTGGCAACAATGAAAGCCACAACGAGGGTAACTCAGCGTCAGAAACTTCTGCGTTTTTTCTTAATTCTTCTATCGAAATATCTGTAGTATCTCTCATGGGTAGATCCCATTTTTTATAAGCCCATAGGGCGTATACATATCCACACAAGACCACTAGTCCCCCAACGATGAGGCCTACGACCATCATGATCCCCAAGTCAACACCTAGCTCTTTGGCTACAAATAACGGACCCGGAGTGGGAGGGATCAATGAATGGGCCATCACTCCACCAGCAATCGTGCACATGATATACAGGCTATATTTTTTTGGATCTCTTACGCTGATGGATTTTACCAGAGGGATCATCAAGTAAAACAGCGTATCAAAGAATACAGGAATTCCTAGCGTGAAACTGCTTGCGAGGAAAGCCATAGAACCATTTTTTGCACCGACCAATTTCAAAAGGCTTCTAACGATTCTATCCGCTGCTCCACTCTTCATTAATGATGCACCAATAATTGAGGCAAGTGCAATAAGGATTCCGATTTTTCCTGCCGTGGCACCAAAAGCAGCAGCAAGTCGGGCGCCTAGAGACTGCATCATGAGTGTGTTTGCAGCACCTTCACCCATTCCGGATTGAATGGCGAACTCATAAAGTTGGCTTTGTGAGGTAAGAAAACCGGTAACGAGTGCTGCGATGATGAGTGAAAGAAATGCGTGCAGCCTCAATACAATGATGCAGAGTAGGACGACTGCAATACCTGTAAGTACAACAAAAATAGCGGCCATAGTGAGCGATTTATTGGGTAATTGACAATTTTATCCGCTTAAATTAGTCATTTTATCAATAAGCACACTACGTAAGTAGATTCATTGACTAGTTCAACTGTGGGCACGCAATAAATAAATAAACCCTGATACGATAGTATCAGGGTCCCAACCAGCTATAGACAGTCTGACATCTTTAGTACCAGACTATATCTTGATTAAATAATGTTTTGATATTTAAAGGTAGTGAAAACACCGATTATTTTTGCAGGATTCATTCATAAAAATAGAGTATCTCTTTAATAGATTTTCTAGTGTTCTTAGGAACAAATGTTGGACTGTCTGGATATCCAACAGGGAGAAGTAAAAAAGGTTTTTCGTTTACAGGTCTATCTAATATTTTGGAAAGAAAGTTCATCGGGCTTGGGGTGTGAGTAAGGGTCACGAGTCCTGCATGCTGAATTGCAGTTATTAGCATACCACAGGCAATACCTACTGATTCATTGGCGTAATAGGTTTTTAATTTTTCATTTTCCTTGCCAATATCATAAGTTTTCTTGAACACAATAATCAGCCAGGGTGCGATCTCTAAAAATGGCTTGTGCCAGTCAGTGGCAAACGGTTGCAGGTCTTCAAGCCAATCTTCACTCATCCGATGCCGATAGTTTTCTTTTTCCTCCTCCTCAGCAGCTATTCTTATTTCCTTTTTTATTTTAGGATTGGATACCGCACAAAAACTCCAGGGTTGTTTATTTGCACCGCTAGGTGCTGTTCCCGCAGTCTTGACTATGATCTCAATTAATTTTTTAGCTACAGGTTTACTTGAAAAGGATCTAATACTTCTTCTATTACTCAATAATTCATAAAAAGAATGAGCTCTTTTATCCATTTCAGCCTCGGAGAACTCAATTGGCTGGTAGCTGATATGTTCAAAACCATGAACAACCTTTTTCATGTAATCTTTTTTTAAATGAAAAGACCGGTTGTTGAACCGGCCTTTTTAAGAATAATTATCAGTCACCAATTTTGGATAAATTGTATAGTTTCCATTAAAGTTAATAAACTTTTGTGAATATTGTAATATTTGTCCGTTTATAGTTGTTTAAATACGACTGATGGTTTAAGCTAGTTTTTTGATTACTCCCTTGAAAAGTCTGATTAGATCTTTTTCAGCCTCTTTGGCGGCAGCTATGATTTCATCAATATTAATGGGGTGAAGGTTGTCGGGATCACATTCATCAGTAATTACCGATATTGCGTTTGTAGAAAGACCCATTTGGTTAGCTGCAATTACTTCAGGGACTGTGGACATGCCAACAACGTCCGCACCAATATTTTTTAGAAATCGATACTCTGCACGGGTCTCTAGGTTAGGGCCAGCTACGGCCACGTAGACACCTTCATGGAGGGTGATGTTTTCAGCTTTTGCCACCACTTTAAATAAATTATTTGTCTGTTGATTATATGGAGCACTCATGTCAGTAAAAATAGGACCGAAGGCTGAAGCTCCCTTACCCCTGAGTGGATTGTCCGGCTGTAGGTTAATGTGATCCTCAATCAGCATTAATTGTCCTTTTTTCCATGCTGTGTTCATAGATCCAGATGCATTGGAAATGAGTAAATGTTGAATGCCCAGTTTATGCATCACCCTCACAGGAAAAACGACATCAGCCATGTCGTATCCTTCATAATAATGAAAACGTCCTTGCATAGCAATAACTTTCCTCCCCTCTAATTCTCCAAAAATTAGTTTCCCATGGTGAAATTCAACTGTTGATACCGGGAAATGTGGAATTTCTTCATAAGACAGGGTCTTCTCAGTTTTTATATGATTTACCAGTTCTCCTAAACCGGTACCAAGTATGATTCCAACTTCTGGGCTTACAAAACCCTTATTTTTCAGAAATAAAGCCGTTTCGTTTACTTTCTCTATCATTTTACTTTCATTATTACCTCGTTGAGATTTGAAAATTAAACACTTAAAGGTGAAAGTTTTCAAATCTGTTTTTAAATTGGCCGACTAAACTAATTCTTATGCGTATTCTTATCATTCTGACTTTCTTATTCTCTTTAAAGTTACATGCACAAGAGCCTGTTACAAGTGCTTCCTTTGAGCAATATGGTGATCATATCTTGATTCAATTGAGTGTAGATGACTCCGAGCCTCTGGATTTTATTTTTGATACTGGAGCTGGTCTTACAGTGATTGATATGGATGTTGCAAAAAAGCTAAATCTCATGTTTGATCATCAGGAATTGGCAGCAGCAGCACAAGGTGAAATCAAGTCTGTAGCCATTAAGCATAGTAAGATTGAGTTCAATAATTATGTTCTGGAGTCAGATATAAAACTCAATGCGGCTTATTTAAAACATTTGGAGATAAGTATTGGGAGAGATATAGATGGAATCATAGGGTACGACCTGGCTCATCATCATATTGTAAGACTTGATTATGAGAAGATGATGCTTGAAATATATGAAGATGAATTCCCAAAAAGGGGAAAGGTTATCAAGTTTAAGTCTCATCTGGGCATACCAACGATTGATGCAACATTGAGGTTGAACAATAACGAATCCGTAAAAGGAACATTTTTTGTAAATACCGGAGCAGGCACCACATTAGATTTTAATACTCCCTTTGCTAACAAAAATGACATTATACACAAAACAGGGGAGCATTATAGTTACCTAGTTAAGGATATTTCAAACAACGAGACCTTACATTTTGAGGGTATAGTGAAAATGCTAGAAATAGACGATTTTAAATTTGCAGAGCTTCCCATAGGAATTAGCCAGGTTGAGGTAGGTATACAAGCAAACTCACATGTATCAGGGATTATCGGAAATAAGTTTCTTAGAAAGTTTAATATATTGTTTGACTACCCTCACCATAAAATCTACCTGGAAAAAAGTAATCAGTTTGATGCTGATGTTTCTGTCAATTGTAGCGGAATGGACGTACAAATGAATGAAGAAATGAATGAAGTGCTAATTCATCAGGTAATCACCGGTGGTCCGGCTGAGCAAGCAGGGTTACAAGTTAATGATCAAATAAAAAGGATCAATGGCAAGAACGCTTCGGAACTTTCACTCGTTGACATTGAGAATATGTTGAAAAAAGATGGAGAGAATGCTGAACTTGTTGTTGAACGCGGGGATAAAGAGCTGAAAGTTTCCTTTATTTTAAGTAGCCTGCTTTGAGGCGTTTTCCTTATCCGTCAACTGCATCAAGAATGATCCTGCAGGCTTGCTTTATTTGATCTTCACTTATGGTTAGTGGAGGTGCGATGCGCATGGAGTTGTCACAAAACAAAAACCAATCAGTTACAACACCTTTAATTATGGCTCTGTCAATGATTGGTTTTAACGTCTCGAAAGAATCAAACTCCAATGCAATCATGAGTCCTTTGCTGCGAATAGCCTTTATCCTGGGGTGTTTTAGCAGTTGATGAAAGAGTTCTTCTTTTTTAGGGATATCTTTTATTAGATTCTGTTGTATGATCACATTGATAGTTGCAAGTGAAGCAGCTGAGCTTACAGGATGACCACCGAATGTGGTTATATGCCCAAGAATTGGGTTCTCTTTGAAAGCACCCATGATTTCAGTTGAGCTGATAAAACAACCAATAGGCATGCCTCCACCCATTCCCTTTGCACTGGACAAAATATCGGGAGAGATTCCATAATGCTCAAACGCCCAGAACTTTCCACTACGGCCAAATCCGGCCTGAATTTCATCAAGTATCAATAAGGCACCTGTTTCATCACATCTTTTCCTTACTGCTTTGAAATAGGATTCATCTGCTACCCTGACGCCAGCCTCTCCTTGTATGGTTTCTACCAGGAATGCGGCGGTTTGCTCAGTAATGAGATCCAGGTCTTTGATTTGATTGAATGTGATTGACTTGTGGCCGGGAACCAGTGGTCTGTAATTTTGCTTGAAAGTCTCACTTCCACCGGCAGATAAGGCACCAGCTGTTGATCCATGATAGGCATTGTAACAGGAGATGATCTCACTTCTCCCTGTATATCTTTTCGCGAGTTTTAAGGCGCCCTCTATGGCCTCGCTACCAGAATTGACCAGGTAAACCGAATTTAGTGTAGGAGGAAGTGTATCAACAATAGCTTCTGCAAGCTTAACCTGTGGTGATTGAACAAACTCACCATACACCATTAGATGCATGTATTTTTCTACCTGATCCTTTACCGCTTTTACCACTTGTGGATGACTGTGGCCTACATTGCTCACTCCAATTCCGGAGATCAGATCGATATAAGCTTTACCATCTGGATCGTACATATAAATCCCTTTAGCACGCTCAATCTCCAACATCAACGGGAAATTGGTCGTTTGTGCGAGATTTCGTAAAAATAGTTGCCGGTTGGATAGCATATCCGGCAAAGCTACTAAGTCAATTTAGGAATTCTTCCTTTGTATGGCTTTTTTGGCTTTTTCTACAATGCTTTCTGCACTCAAACCATATTTTGTTAAAAGTTCTTCTGGCTTTCCGCTTTCGCCAAACTGATCTTCAATGGCTACAATTTCTAAAGGTCTTACATCATGTCTCGCTAAAGTACTGGCAATACTTTCTCCTAATCCACCGGCCATTTGGTGTTCTTCCGCTGATACAGCGCATCCGGTTTTTGCAACGGATGCTAAAATTGCTTTTTCATCCAGCGGCTTGATGGTGTGAATATTGATAACTTCAGCTGAGATGCCTTGTGCGCTCAGGATTTCTTCTGCCTCAATGGCTTTCCATACAAGATGTCCAGTGGCAAATATGGTAACGTCAGTTCCTTCAATCAGGTGTAATGCTTTTCCTATCTCAAACTTTTGATTAGGATCTGTAAAGATGGGCCACTTAGGTCTACCAAAACGCAGATAGACTGGTCCTTCATATTCAGCGATAGCTATGGTAGCTGCTTTGGTTTGATTGTAATCACATGGGTTGATCACTGTGAAATTAGGAAGCATTTTCATCATTCCTATATCCTCTAAAATCTGGTGTGTAGCTCCATCTTCACCTAGCGTGACTCCCGCGTGAGAAGCACATACTTTCACATTCTTTTCAGAGTAAGCGATGGACTGTCTGATCTGGTCATAGACCCTGCCGGTAGAGAAGTTAGCAAAGGTGCCCGTAAAAGGAATTTTACCAGTTGTAGCAAGACCCGCTGCAATACCCATCATATTGGCTTCGGCAATGCCTATTTGTACAAAACGTTCAGGATTTTCCTTGATAAAGTCAGCCATCTTTAGTGAACCCACCAGGTCGGCACATAAAGCAACTACGTTGGGATTACTTCTCCCTAATTCTGTTAACCCGTCTCCAAAACCGGATCGGGTATCTTTTTTTTCTGTGAATGTATATTTAGTTGCCATCTTAATAGTCTCCGAGGGTTTCTTCTAGTTGATTTAACGCATCAGCCAATTGCTCATCATTGGGAGCTACTCCATGCCATTTGTGGGTGCCTTCCATATAGTCTACTCCTTTACCCATGACAGTAGTCATAAGGTTGAGCACGGGTTTCCCTTTTCCAGTGAGTGATTTTGCTTTTTCAAAGGCGGAAGCCAGATCTTCTATGTTATTCCCATCAGAAGTAATTACTTCCCAGCCAAAGGCTTCATACTTTGCTTTTAGATCACCTAACGGGTTGACTTCATCCGTGGGGCCATCAATTTGTTGTCCGTTGTAGTCGATCGTTGCAATGATGTTATCAACTTTCTTACTTCCTGCAAACATAACGGCTTCCCAAACCTGACCTTCCTGCTGTTCACCATCACCCATGAGCACATAAACGAGGCTGTCATCTTTGTCTAATTTCTTAGATAGCGCAGTACCTATTCCGACAGAAAGTCCTTGTCCTAGTGAGCCAGAAGCAATTCTAATCCCCGGTAAGTCTTCTTCTGTAGCCGGATGCCCTTGAAGTCTGGAATTGATTTTCCTAAAGGTGGCTAATTCCTTTTTATCAAAAAAGCCAGCATGCGATAACACGCTATACCAGACAGGAGAAATATGCCCGTTACTTAGAAAAAACAAATCTTCTCCTTTGCCTTCCATTTTGAATGGGAGTTCATATTTCAGAACATGGAAATACAGTAATACAAAGAATTCGGTACATCCTAAAGATGCTCCTGGATGGCCTGATTGGCAGGAATGGACCATTCTCACAATATCTCTTCTAACCTGGGAAGAAACTTCTTTGAGATGGTTAAAGTCTGGTTTATTTGACATGATTTACTTTGTTGCGGCCGCAAATTTAATAAACCATACAGAAGAAAATAGCGATACGTAAGAAAAGGAGTAAAGTGGTTGGAGTTAAAAACTAAAAAAATAAGTTGAGGAGGCCCCTTAATTGCATATAAGTTGAAATTATACATTTAAAATTGCCGGGAGGCATTTTCATGATTATTGCAGATAAAAATACTCCCCAGCTTATTTTGATTTAAATAGTTTAACCAGATACATCAATTATGCACCTAGAATCTGATTTGTATGGTCTTTGGTTTTGACCTTCTCAATTACCTCTTCAATCTTGCCGTCTGCATCAATGACGAAGGTTGTTCTTAAAGTGCCCATGTATTTTTTACCGTACATGGATTTTTCACCCCAGGTTCCATATTTCTCGTGGACTGATTTATCTACATCAGCAACCAATGGAAAAGGTAGGTCATACTTTTCAATGAATTTTTTGTGTTTTGCTTCATTATCACCACTGACGCCAAGAATCGCATACCCTTTAGATTGCATTAATTCATAATTGTCTCTAAGGTTACAGGCTTCTGCTGTGCAACCCGGAGTATCGTCTTTGGGATAGAAATACAGGACTACTTTTTTTCCTTTAAAGTCTGATAATTTGATCTCATTTCCGTCCTGATCTTTGCTGGTAAAATCAGGAGCATTGTCACCTGGTTTAAGCTTCATAGTTAATTAAATGTATAGTTATAAGTTTCTTTGTTTCCGGCATTGTCTTCTACCTGTAATAGAAACTCACCTTTGAAAGGAATGTTTTTGTCTTTTTTCTCCGACCAGATCAATGATTTTTTTGGTTCATATTTCATAAGCACAAATTCATTATCCAGCGTGGCCTTAAACGCTTTGATTCCGGATAAATTATCACTTATCTTAAAGTAAAGCTGATCACTATTGACGATCACTGGTCTTAGGGTAGGGGGAGTAGAGTCGTTTGCTATGGTAAATGTGACCAGGTCTTTGGTGTAGAATTCAATTTTTTCACCGTCCCATGAGCCTCCCTGATAGGAGAGTCTTCCATTTCGCCGTATGTATGCCTGGCTTCCAAAAGGATAATCTTTATCAGATTTCAAAGTAACCCTTACAGCTCCTTTTAATGGATATTTCAGGTGATTAAAATTGTATTCTTCAAACCCATTTACCGAGTCATAGGATTTATCAAATTGTAGGTATAACGTGTCAAAAAGTGTGCTCTTCCTAAATAACAACTCCACATCTTTATGGTAAAAGCTTTGTTCGATAGCTGAAGGAATCATGGCCTGAATATCAGTCTTTTTAATTTCTCCGCAGTAATCAATTGAATCCGGTAATCCATTCCTAAGGTCCCATAAATAATAAGCCTTGGACTTTTCAACCCTGTAAGGAATGACTTCACTGATTGCATTACCTAAATAAACATGGATCTGATTCGGAGTAGAAGCGTAATCTGCTTCAAAATGTAGATAGTTCCTGAATATCTCAAATTCGTTAATCGAGGGCCTTGGTCGATTGATTATTTTTCTTTCGTTGATCTTGGTCTCAAATTTTGCAATATTGCCATAACTATCTTGCATTAATACAGTGATTGTGTGTGGCTCTCCATCGAAGTATACACCTTTTGAGGGAACCAGATAGAAATCATTGTCATTTCCATCTTCTACATATAGGCGGTTAAATTTAAGTCCCTTCTCTACATAGTTTTGGTAATTCATATGTACCAGAATATTTTTTTGTTTGCTAAATGAAAGATTCGACTTTAGCTCTCGGAAAAGGGTATCTTCATCAATAAGAAGCGTGGTTTCAGCAATTCCATTTCTACTCCATACGCCGTCCATTAAGTCATAAGCGTAAATTTCAATTCCAATGTTTCCTTCAAGTTCCAGAGGTGCCCTTGGCCTAAAAGCACCATCAATTTTAATCACATCAAAATTATACCTGCCAAATGCACCATTGATTCTTGCTCCCTCGTCAAGCGTAACGAATGCAATGTTTTTTAAGAATGGAGGCATGTTGTCTTTAATCTCTGGAAACTTAAATTTCAAGGGATCAAGTATGCGTTGATTACGATTTCTGATTTCAAAGTGCAGGTGTGGTCCACTCGAGGAGCCTGAGTTTCCTGAATAGGCGATGATCTCTCCTTTTTCAAATCTAAAGGTTCCATCACCGGGAAAGAGGTCTACGCTGAACTGCTCTTGCTTATATTGCGCATTCAAAATATAGTCTTCCAAAACGGGGCTAAACTTATCCAGGTGGCCATATACCGTAGTGGTTCCGTTTGGATGGTTTAAGTACAGTGCGTTGCCATATCCGCCTGGAGAGATTTTAATTCGATACACATAACCTTCAGCAGCAGCATGAACCGGCAAACCTTTTTGCCCACCAGTTTTAATATCCAGACCAGCATGGAAGTGTGAAGAACGAAGCTCACCCATGGTGCCAGCCAGCAGATTTTGCTGGCCTGGATTTATTGGGAATAGATAATAATCATCATCAGTAAAGAACTGACCAAATAAACTTGTTTGTGTAAAAATGACGATAATCGTCAGAATCAATAACCGCATATACTTCTTCTCCTACCTACTTGATTTTTAATTATCACAAAGATAATAATCTGGTGATTTTTGAAACTTACTTACTTAACGTCAAAATCAAACATCTGTTTGTTTTCAATGTAGCCGGTGAGCCGATCTCCAATCTTTACCTGGCCGACTCCTTTTGGGGTACCTGAGAAAATAATATCTCCCTTTTTTAGTGTAAAATATCTAGATACAAATGATATGATTTCGTCAATGGGCCAGAGCATGAGGCTGGTGTTTCCTTCCTGAACAGTTGATCCATTTTTAGCCAATTTGAAATTTAGGTTTTGGAGATTGAATTCTGCTTTAGGAATGAAAGGTGAAATAGGAGCTGACCCATTAAAACCCTTTGCTAGCTCCCATGGAAGTCCTTTTGATTTGAGGTATTGCTGGGTGTCTCTGGCGGTAAAGTCTATACCAAGCCCAATCTCATCATAGTATTTAGAAGCAAAATTAGGATCTATTGCTTTGCCTTCTTTGTTGATTTTAACAAGTATTTCTACTTCGTAATGTACCTCATTCGAGTGATTAGGGATATAGAAAGGGTCATTGTTCCTGAGAATTGCTGTATCAGGCTTTTGGAAAATGACCGGGCTTTCAGGTCTTTCGTTGCCTAGCTCAGTTATGTGGTCAACGTAGTTGCGACCAATACAAATAATTTTCATATTAATGAGTTAATATTTCCTGGGGTTCTGAAACTTCGACAAGACCATTCGAGTCGATATTTTCTAAAGTCACCGTTTTAAGTTCGTTTATCAATATAGGGTCGTATTTTGCTTTTACACGAATATAATTTTCAGTGTATCCATGCATCATTCCTTCCTCAATGTCCTCTTCAAAAAGTACTTTCCCGATATGGCCCAATTGTGACTCATAAAAATACCTTTTCTTTTTTTCAGATAATGAACGCAACATATTGGTTCTTTTTCTCCTTGTAGCCAGAGGAACCACCTGATCCATTTCCATTGCGGGGGTTTTTTCTCGCTCTGAGTAGGTAAAAACATGGAGGTAGGAGATATCAAGTTCATTTAGAAAATGGTATGTTTCTAAAAAATGCTCCTCTGTCTCCCCGGGAAACCCTGTAATCACATCTACGCCAATACAACAATTTGGTAGTGCTGATTTTATGGTTTGTACACGATCTCTGTATAAATCACTTAGATATCTACGATTCATTTTTTGAAGAATTTCATCGCTTCCCGATTGAAGAGGGACATGGAAGTGTGGAACAAATTTCTTGGAGCTAGCTACAAAGTGAATGATTTCATGAGTAAGTAAATTGGGCTCTATGGAAGAAATTCTTATCCTTTCGATCCCTGATACTTCGTCAAGTGCTTTCAGAAGATCGATAAATTTTTCTATCCTCTTCCCATTAATGATCCCAAAGTCACCAATATTTACTCCTGTAAGTACAATTTCTTTGATATCTGTCTTAGCAATTTCATTGGCCTGAGCGACAATGTTTTCAATTGTATCGCTTCGGCTTTTCCCTCTGGCCAATGGAATGGTGCAAAATGCACATCCGTAATTACAGCCATCCTGAACCTTTAAAAATGTTCTTGTCCTTTCACCATATGAATAAGAAGCGTTGAATCTTTTGGCTTCCTTGATTTCAGCAGCAAATACCCTGGTATGATCACCTGACACAAATTCATCGAGATAATCAAACAGCCTAAATTTTTCTGCTGCACCAAGTACAGCATCTACTCCTTCTATTTCAGCAATTTCTTTTGGCTTAAGCTGGGCATAGCATCCCATGATAGCGATGTAACTTTCAGGAGAAATCTTTTTGGCTTCCCGTACTAATTTTTTACACTTTTTATCCGCATTTTCTGTGACCGAGCAGGTGTTGATGATGAATATGTCAGGTCGATCATAGAAATCAACTTTTTCATAAGCTCTGTCTTGGAACATCCTGGAGATGGTAGAGGTTTCTGAAAAGTTTAGTTTACAGCCTAAAGTATAGAATGCTACTTTTTTCATGGAAGCGCAAAGGTAATCAAAAGACTGTTTCTTCTGCATGAATGGTCATTACAAGCTTTTTAATGTACCCTTCACTGGAAGCAATGAAACTACCCATGTAGGTCCACCGAATAAAAGCAATCATTGGTGACCTTGACTATGTTGTTGTATTTTATGGTTCATCAAGCCTCCGATCTGTTTGGCCCGCATGATGGCTTCCTCAGATTTTTTACCTTTGAAATGCTCATTTATGGTTTCTTCCCAAAGTTTTAGCCATCGCTCAAAGTGTTCTGCTTTTAGCTGCTTCTTTTCACTCAAATCTATGTGCTTGATCATGGGGTTGCCTTTGTATTTACCGGCGCTTAATAATGTTGATTCCCAGAAATCATACATAATTGGGATATGGACTGTCCAATCAAGCTGTACGGTCTCGGTGAAAAAATCTCCTATCACATCATCGATTATGACTTTTTTATAGAATTTGTCAATGAGTATTTCAATGTCTTGCCTGGTTTGGATATCATTCATAATTGAATAATTAGATCAAGTTAAAATGGTTCCTAAATTTACACAAGGTCTTATTCCATGATTTAATTTGAAGACGTATTTACCAGTTTGTAAATCACTGACCAATCAAAATAAAAGGAGCCCAGAAATAGGGGTTGTAATATTCTTCTGAGCGGAGTAAGCTAAGCTTAGCGGTACGTAGGTCTGACGCATATCCTTTATTAGGATTATTTAATGACTGCTTATAAAATTCGATCATAAGATCGGCGGTCGACTTATCTGCAACTC
Source organism: Marinoscillum sp. (assembly GCA_043554545.1). Lineage (GTDB taxonomy): Bacteria > Bacteroidota > Bacteroidia > Cytophagales > Cyclobacteriaceae > UBA7330. The sequence continues at coordinate 1,242,737 of CP121337.1, forward strand.
GCCACAATGAAACAATTAAGTTTTGTGCACCTGCGTATTGAAGGGCTCTACTCAAACCAACAATACCTTCTCCTTTGGCTACCTGACCCAAACCAGTCTCACAAGCCGATAATGTCACCAGGTTTGCATTGAACTTTAGGTTGTAAATCTCGCCTGAATAAAGGCTGCCATCTTCATTTGAACCAGGACACAGAAAAACCCTGGACAACTCAGGTTTTGATTGGTTGACGATGCCATGTGTGGCCAGGTGAATGAACTGAAAATCTGATAGCTCGATGGACTTAATCATTTCTTCCGAGGCATCCGTGCCAATTGAGGCAACTGTTTTAACCTGGACATTGGAAAACAATTTTTCTATTTCATCAATTTCCTTTTTTGAATCTGGAAGCTCTTGAAGGAACTGTCCATTTTGCTCAAAAGTGACAGGAGCTGCCAACAGAATTCCTCTTTTATTTGATTCAACCCTGTTTTTAGACTTATTATAAAACAAAGTAGCTGCATAGTCATAACTGATGGCATAATGATCAATCAGGTATCTGTTATCCCTAACCTGTTTAGTTTCGCTTTTTTCACTGACGAGCGCTTCAAAAGGAATGGACCCAAGTACAGCGTCTGGGATAATGATTAACTGGTCAATTGGATCGTCGATTTTAGGTATGAGTTGATTGTATAGCGCTGCAGAAGACATCGTAAAGGTTTCGTCTACATCAAATTTGATGGCATTTCTAAACCCACTCAACATTCGGGGAAAAGATGCTTCTTTGGATAAGTTGATTATGCTAGCTTTCCTTTCAGTGATCATGAATATATATATTCGTTCAGCACCAATAAAATAGGACACTAAGGCCGTCTTGCTATCTAGTATTTTTTGGATATTTGGAATATTGGCCAATTTGTTGTCGTATTTGAGGTTGTAATATTCCGGATATCTTGTTTCAAGGTTGCCTATAAAATCTCTTAATTCATTCTGGTATTTTAATAGCGCAATTTTAATTTCCTGGATGTCTTCTTCAGAGGTCACCTGAGCCAGGCGCTGTTCGAGGAATCCAATTTGGCTTTTCAAACTATCTTCTATGATCAATTCAGCATCCGGAATTCCTGCAAATTGTTTGGCATTGGTGTCATTAATTGCAGCCAGTAACACGGATGATTTGCTCCTTTCACAAAAGTTAAAAGCGGTATTGAGGTAATAATCCTTTTTGAATGTTCGTTCGCTTAAATATGCTGCTATGCTAATTCCATTTTCATAAACTTGGGCAGCTATCTCTCCCAATTTAAGTTTATCAGACTCATTAAATCTGATTTGTCTGATTTGGGTGATCAATTCATCGCACTTGATTAAGGTTTCCAGAGCTCCGGTTATATCCCTCATTTTTAGTGTATGATTATAGTGATAGGCCTCTAGAGATTGGGCTTTGGCCTGTAATGAGGTAAGAAGAATATCGGCATTGAAATAATCCCGGATTTCAGGAAGTTTATAAATGTCAGTAAAATCCTGGTCAAACAGGTTGGCATAGATGGATTGCTGGAAAGCTTCAATGGCCATTGAAAACGCTTCGGTTTTCTGGTATACGCTTCCAATAAGGAAGTAGGTGTTTGCTACTTCAGGATGTTTCGTTCCGTAAAGGTCCTTGTACAATTCAAGTGCTTTGTTTTGATAATTTAAAGCGCCGACGTAATCACCTTTCATTTCCAAAATTCGACCCTGGTTATTCAAGGTATATGCTTTATTTGGATGCGCTGAAGAATAAAGGGTGTTGTAAATAGCACTGACTTGATCCAGATAGGCAAGTGCATCATCGTAATTATTTTGATTTGCATTTGCAAAGGCCATGTTGCTATATACCAGGGCGACTTTTGGGTGTGAATTACCCAATATTTCTGTATATACCTTTAATGCCCGGTTAAAGTATATAATAGCCTGTAGTGGCTGATCATTTAGGTATACCCTACCGATGTTGTTGTATGAATCTGCAACAAGTATTTCACTATCTGGTGCTTTTTGTCTGATGGATATCGCTTTTTGCAAATATTGCAAGGCCAGTTCATTGTTGCCATTGGTAGTGTAAATGACTCCCAGGTCATCATAGCATTCTGCAGCTACTAAATCTGCTTCTTTTAGTGAGGCTTCTGCTTCTTTCAGGTTTTCCAGTGCTAAATCAATTCTTCCTGATCTTAAATAGGCGTTTCCTGAAATCATCTTAGCCTTTACAAATAAGGACTGATCACGCTTAAGTGTGGCAGATACAAATTTGGTTGTACCTATAGCAATAGATCTTGCAAGGTTGATTTCTCCTAATCCTAAATGGGCTTCTGCTTCACCCAATTTACTGTAGGAATACATCCTTGTATTTCCCTGGCTTGAGAATGAGGCTCCGGCCTCCTTAAAATATTGAAGGGCTAGCTCAAAATCACCATCATCAAGTTTTTGATTGGCTTTTTGAAATAGGGAGTCTTGTGAATAGCCACCTATTATCAACCCAAGACTAATTATCAATGTAAAAAAATACCTCATAATTAGAATCGATAGATATAACTAATAGTCTGAATTGCATGTCTCGTCAAGCCATCAGGGTTTACTTTTCTTTGAGTGATCTTATGACCAAATAATACCTTGACGCTATTGTTCACATTGAAACGGTAGCCAGCACCAGCGAGTGCAGAAAGTGCCATTCCGGTGGTGTTGTCAACCCTTACTCTTTGATCTGAATTAAAATCGTATATTTCATCCTTTGTGATACGATAAATAGGCAATAAGCCCACGTTGAAATTGAAGTTGGTAAACCGAAAGTTTCTTTCTACCCTCAGCATAATATCTGTTCCTCTTTTGAGGTTATTTGATAACGGATATTCTCTGAGATATTCATTACTAGGATAACCAGACCATTGACCCCATCTAAAATCATTTTCGTTTGCGGTCAGTGGAATTTGGATGCCAGTTGCGATCAACCAATCATTGTTGATGATGGCAGCGCCTGCCACAATATCATAACTACCCAGGCTGACCTGCTGGTACATGGGAAAGTCACTGGCAGGGCCAAATTCATTTTCCTTTCTCTCAATGTCAGACTTTCCGCTTGGTATCTTAGTGCCTAATGTTGCGCTCATGGAGAAATTTTCCTTGTTGACTAATTGGCGCGTCCAGCTTAAGGATATATCACTCATTCCTGAGGTTTTACCAAAATTACCGGTGGTTGTTTGATAGGGAACCTTGACCTGTAAAAAATTCAGATCATTCACGCCTATGGTTAGGTCAGCAGTATACACACTAACTATTGGGGTTAATGTAGTGCTTCCCCGGTATGCGCTGATCTCAAGTGATCTTAACTTCAGGTTTATTTGTTTCGAATAAGCCTGATCTGGCTTCATAGCACCCATGGTACAAAAACCAGCGTCACTACATCCCTGAGCAAATAGCTGATTATTAATTAATAAGGCTAGTAATAGAAATAGGTATTTATACATATGACCGGTAACTGAATCAGTAAATTAACTCGAAATCTACATATTAAGATAAAAATACTATTAATACTAAAAAAAATCCTTTACCCAATTAAACCTTAATGTCTTTTACCTGTCAAAGCACCGAAATCAATTAGAACCAAATTTACAATACGATGAAAAAAGTAATAATTAAAGTGATGACAGTAGGAGTATTATTTTCACTGTTTTTATCAGCCTGTCAAAATGAAGATGAAGGTGCAAGTCCAGACATTTCTTCCTTTGATGTGGAATCTGAAGCTGCATTAGAATCTACTTTTGAAGAAGTGGACTTGCTGGCAGACGCCGGTATGGAGACCCTGGATGAGACAGTCACTGGTAGGTTTACCAGAGACGCGATTCTGGACTGTGCAGACGTTACAAAAGACACCGTAAATCAAATCATTACCATTGACTTTGGGGATGGGTGTGAAGGACCTAACGGGGTAATTAAAAGTGGTATGATTATCATAGCTTATGATGGTAGGATGAAACAGGTGGGATCATTTAGGGAAATCACTTTTGAAGATTTTTATGTTGACGGTATCCATGTTGAAGGTGTAAGAAAAGTGACGAATGTCACTGACTCAGAAAATGCTGAAAATTCAATCAGTTTTGAGATTATACTTGAGGGTGGTAAGATCACTTTCCCTGATGAAACTTTTGCTACTAGGGAAGTCAGTCATTTGCGCACCTTATTCTTTCACAGCGATCGCAGAGAAAACTATGCTACTTTAGATGGATCGGCGAGCGGCGTGAATTTAAAAGGTAATGACTATGAGATAAATATCATAGAGACTTTAATCTTCAAAAGAGGTTGCAGGGATGGCAGAATCGTAATACCTGTACAGGGAGTAAAAGAAATAACAGTAGGTGAAAGAAATGCGATCATTGACTATGGTGATGGAACTTGTGACAATGAAGCAAGCATTACTTCAGAAGGGGAGACCGTAATTAGAACTATCAGACCAAGAGGAAGGCAATAAGTGTTATTTTATATATCAGGTGAAAGGTCGTATCCTCGGGTATGGCCTTTTTTATTGAGCATACATCAGTCGTCGCTTCCTGTAAAGACATAAGAAATGATATTAGCACCCATTTGTAAAGCCTGCTGTCGGATTTCTTCAGGGTCATTATAAATGCTTTTATCTTCCCAGCCATTTCCCAAATCACTTTCGTATGAGTAAAAGCAAACCAGCCTTCCCTCATAAAATAACCCAAAACCCTGAGGAGGTAAACCATCATGTTCATGCACCTTGGGAAGCCCATTTGTGAATTGATACTTTTGATGATATATCGGATGGCTAAAAGGAATTTCCACAAAATTAAGGTTAGGAAAGACTTTTTTGATTTCAACCCGAATAAACTGATCAAGTCCGTAATTGTCATCGATATGTAGAAAGCCTCCTGATATAAGGTATTTTCTTAGGTTCTCAGCTTGTTGATCACTAAAGACCACATTTCCATGTCCGGTCATATATACATATGGGAAGGTAAAGAGGTCTGGACTTCCTACCTCAACGACCTCCTCGTTTCTAGCTATGTCTGTACCTAAATGTTGATTGCAAAATGCAATAAGGTTGGGTAGGGCAGTTTTATTGGCATACCAATCTCCACCTCCATCATATTTAAGCTGAGCAATTCTTAATGGTTGCCCAACCGCTATACTAGTGATAGTAATTAATAGACCTGCTATGATGAGCTTCATAGTTCTTTAACTCAATACTCCCATAATCTGTTCCATTCCGAATCCTTCGAAGTTGTCAATGATTAAATCAGCAGTTAATTCTTCTCTTGGATGTGAGGTTGCCAGTGCCACTACTTTCGCCCCGGCGGCTTTTCCAGCTGTGATACCTGATATCGCGTCCTCAAACACGATGCAATTCGCAGGTTCTCTATCTGCTGCCTTTGCGCATTTGAGGTATATTTCAGGGTCTGGCTTTCCTTTCGTAACTGCTCTCTCATCCAGAATGTCTACGAAATAATTTCTAAGATCCAAACGGTCTATTGTAAACTCAACATTGGCAAGAGGTGCAGAGGTACCTACTACCATGGGAATGCCTTCTTTTTTAGCCAGCTCTAAAAAGGCCAAAAGCCCAGCATTAGGAGTTATTAGGTCCCTGTACAACTCCCGATAAGTAGCCTCTTTTTCTTCGCCCAGATGTTTGATATCGCTTTCAGGAAGGTCTTTGAATACTGTTTTTATGAGCTCGGTAATTGTTCTGCCGTTCATCTTTTCTTTGTAGTATTCAGTTGATATTTCAACACCATATTTTTTCCCTAATTTTTTCCATGCCAGAAAATGGTATTCATTGTTATCAACAATAACCCCGTCCATATCGAAGATTAATCCTATTTGCTTCATTCGAATATTTCGGTTATTGGATTTCCTGTTGCAGAAGCAGGTAAGGTAATTTTCAATAGCATAGAAACGGTTGGTGCGATGTCGGTGATATCAACTTTCCGATACACAGATTTAGCTGGTATGTCTTTTCCATAAAAGAGGATTGGAATGTGTGTATCGTAAGTATACCCGCTTCCATGAGACGTCCCGCGATCTCCTGGCTTGCCACCCAAATAACCTGGTTTTGTTATATAAATCAAATCCCCTGATCGCTTGGCATTATAGCCATTGTTCAAAAGGTTACTTAGTAAGGCTCCTGAGGTACCTAATTCTCCGGGGAAATAAACATTTGCGATGGCATCAATTTTTAGCAGGTTATATTTAATGGCTTCCAGAAGATCTATCCTTTTAACTTTTTGTGATCTTAAATACTCATGATTTAAATACACCTGATTATTAGAGGTGTTGGTTATCCATTCACCCTCGCCGAAGTTGTCTATCAATGCACTTTCAATAGCGTTTTTGATTTCACCTCCGTTTGCATAACCCCCTGGTAATTTATTGTCCACCAGAAATTGAGGGTTTGCAACAACTGCATGGTCTGCTGTTAGAAAAACAGTGTATTGGTTCTCCCCAATTTTTTCATCTAAATATTTTAGTAGTCTGGCTATCTCAGCATCAAGTTTCAAATAAGTATCTTCTATTTCAACGGAATAAGGTCCGAATTGGTGGCCAATGTAATCGGTAGAGGAAAAGCTTATTGCAAGGAAATCTGTAATGGGGTCTTTACCCATTTCTTCACCTTCTATGGCAGCAAGAGCAAAATCCAAAGTTAGGGTGTTCCCATAGGGTGTTCCTCTGATCACATTATTTGCGCTACTTTTTTTGGATAACGCAGCCAAATCATAAGGAAATGTTGGCTTCTCATTGTCATCGAAAACTCTTTCATAGGTATTCTCATCAGATCTACTTTCAGTATACGAGGATAGCGGAAGGGAAAGTTCCCAATTACCTTTCATGTATTTAGCAGGTCTTCTTTCCTTATTAAATTTTTCTGCCCACGAGGGTAAATCGTTTCGGTAATAAGTGCTTGTAACAAAATTGCCAGATTCACTATCATACCAATACGCACAGTCGGGATTATGTCCTGCTGGTAAAACTGATCCTCTGTCTTTAATTGCTACGCCGATTACTTTGCTCTGAAAGTTTGTGCTGATTTTAAGTTCATCAGTCATGGTAGTAGTTACGAGATTTACTGGAGAAACATCACCAGCACCTTCATCACCTCCTATGACTTTTTGATTGGGATCTTCCACACAATATAATCCGGAGTTGATACTTCGTTCGTACCAACTGTTTGATATAATGCCATGCATACTTGGGGTAGTTCCTGTGTAAACTGATGCATGACCTGGTCCCGTATTGGTTGGGATATAATTATAATGAGCATTATACGCTACAGTGCCATCTTTCATTAATTTTTTAAAACCATTATCAGTGTACTTTTCTGAAAATCGTAGTAGGTAGTCCTGACGCATTTGGTCCACAACGATGCCTACAACGAGTTTGGGTTTTGTTGTTTGACTATAAGCTGAAATACTTAAAGAAAGTATTAGAAGGGTAATTGAAACTCTCATGGGGTATTAGTTTTATGAACTGCAAAGTTAATCTGCTTTACTGAATGATTATTTTACTTTGATAACTGTTTCTGTATTGTAATAACGATGTATGATTTCAGCGATCAGCCCTGTCCATCCACTTTGATGAGAAGCACCAAGTCCAAGCCCATTGTCGCCATTAAAATATTCAAAGAAAAGGATGTAATCCTTGAAGTGGGGATCGTCCTGAAATTTTTTCTGAGATCCATAGATAGGGCGTTGACCTTTATTGTCAGGCAAGAAGAGATCCATCATGTTTTCACTAAGCTTTCTAACAGCCTCCAGCAATGTGATCATTTTCCCACTGCCTTTTGGGAATTCTACTTTATAGTCATCTCCATAATAAAAGTAGAATTTTAATAAACTCTCGAGAATCAGGTAGTTTACTGGAAACCATACCGGTCCACGCCAGTTAGAGTTCCCTCCAAAAAAAGATGAGTTTGACTCCCCTGGCAGATATTTCACTTTAAACTCATTGCCATTGATCTTCAATTGGTAGGGGTTCTTTTCGTGGTATTTGGATAAAGCTCTTATTCCATAAGGCGATAGAAACTCTTCCGGGTCAAGCATCCTTTCAAGTATTTTTTTCATTCTGAAACCCCTTAGAATACTCAAGAGCCTACGTTCTCCCTTTCCTTTTTCAGACCATCTGGATACCAATGAGGCAAGTTTCGGTTGCTCTTTCAGGAAGAATTCCAGCTTTTCTCGAAATTCAGGAAGCTTATTATATACATCTGAGTTAAGGATCTCCACTGCAAAAAGCGGGATGAGTCCTACCATTGATCTAACCCTCATTTGTTTAACTTCCTTTCCAGGGATATGCATGACATCATAGTAGAAATTGTCCTCATCATCCCATAGATCTACTTTGTCTTCATCTACACCATTCATTGCTCCAGCGATATATAAAAAGTGTTCGAAGAACTTGATGGCCATATCCTGATAGGTTGGATAAACACTGGAAAGGTCAAGTGAAATCCTTAACATATTGAGTGAAAACATAGCCATCCAACTCGTGCTATCTGCTTGCTCCAACCTTGCATTTTCTACAATTGGATGATTTCGGTCAAAGACACCGATGTTATCAAGACCAAGAAATCCACCTTCAAAAATATTGGACCCGTCCTGGTCTTTTCTATTGATCCACCAGGTGAAATTGATTAGTAATTTATGAAAGGCCCTTTGCAAGAAATCAATATCTCCTTTGCCACCGTTCATCTTTCGGTCAATCTTAAATACCCTTAATACAGCCCAAGCATGGACAGGTGGGTTAACATCACTGAAATTCCACTCATAGGCAGGAATCTGACCATTTGGGTGGATATATCTCTCTTTTAAAAGTACCATTAACTGGTCTTTTGCAAAATCAGGATCAATCCTGGCAATAGGTATGCAGTGAAAGGCAAGATCCCATGCAGCAAACCATGGGTATTCCCATTTATCTGGCATGGAAATGATGTCGTAATTAAACATGTGCTGCCAGTCACTATTCCTGCCATTTTTTCGGGCCTCAGAGGGCTTGTGTCTGCCAGCATCCCCATTGATCCAGTTTTTGACATTGTAGTAGTAAAACTGTTTACTCCACATCAGACCAGCAAAAGCTTGTCGCTGAAGGTTTTTTAACTCACCTGCTGGTACTTTTGACTGCTTGGAATGGAAGAAGTCTTCACATTCTCCTTTTCTTTCTTCAAAGAGGTTATCAAAATCATGAAAAGGATGATCTATTGATTCTTTTGATACCCTTAATCTTATCGTTACCTTTTCACCAGGGTTGATAGATAATTTGAAGGATGCGCTGGCTTTGGTGCCTTTTTTTTGCGGGTTTACGGTAGGCTTTCCATCTACGATATAGTCATTTATACCATCCTTGAAATATTTTTCTTTGCTTTCAGTATTATAAAGTCGCTTTCTGTTAGTGGCATTTTCACAAAACAGTAATTCTTCCTGACTTCCATCAAAATAAATATGGTAATTTCCAAGCAAGTGATGCTTGATTAACATTTGATTGTCCGCTATCTGAGTGATCTGAGGCTTTAACTTATCACGCCCAGAAGACCAGGTGTTTCTGAACCAAATGGTTGGAAGCGCTGTAATTTCTGCAGTTTCCGGTCCTCTATTGTGTATTTCTGCTGTTAAGAGAAAATCATCAGGTCCAGCTTTTGCATACTCCATAAAAATATCGAAGTACTCATCTTTGTCAAATACTCCCGTATCAACAATTTCATACTCAGGATCTTTCTTGGTCAGTTTTCTGGTAGTTTCAATAAGATCGACATAAGGGAATTGCTGTTGAGGATACTTATACAGCATTTTCATGTAGGAATGTGTCGGGGTACTATCCAGATAATAATAGAGTTCCTTCACATCCTCTCCATGGTTACCTTCATTTCCTGATAAACCAAATAGCCGCTCCTTAAGAATTGGATCTTTACCGTTCCAAAATGCCCATGAAAAGCAGATACGTTGATCGGTGTTACAAAACCCTCCAATGCCGTCTTCGCCCCATCTGTAGGATTTACTTCTTGAGTGATCGTGAATTAAGGATTCCCATGCGTTTCCATGATCAGAATAGTCCTCGCGAACCGTAGCCCATTGCCTTTCAGAAAGGTACGGCCCCCACTGCTTCCAACCAATGCCTTCTCTACTCTCTATTAATCTTTGCTCCTCTCGGGTCATCCAATGATTTTCTAATTAACCGGCTAAGCAAGACAAATTTCAAGATAATTCAAATGGAAGTGACTAAACTATTTATAAACAGGACTATTATTGGGTTTCTAATGATTAAATCAGATATATCTTAAAAATTTGATAATTAGAATTTCCAATTTCAAAACGCTTGATTTATCCATTTTGATTAAGTGAATAACGCCTTTTTGTGAATCATTGAAGGCCTAAGGCGCCTGATATTAAAAATCACTTCTTCAGATTTTAAAACTCCTCCATAAGTGCGAGTCATAAATTCATCTAATCTGCTAATTTTGTGACATGACAGAGAAAATCCTGATTCTAGACTTTGGTTCCCAGTATACTCAGTTGATTGCCAGAAGGATCAGGGAGCTTGATGTTTATTGCGAAATACATCCGTTCAATCACTTCCCAACTCCTGATGAAACCGTAAAAGGTATCATATTGTCCGGAAGCCCCTGTTCCGTACTAGATAATGAGGCTCCTGATATTGATTTAGAAAATCTGCCTGATGTCCCAGTACTGGGCGTTTGTTATGGTGCTCAACTACTAGCTCACAAGCATGGGGGCAAACTAAGTAAATCATCACACAGGGAATATGGACGTGCAAATCTTACCCACATAGATACGCATTATGATCTGTTAAAAGAATTAAATATTGGTAGTCAGGTATGGATGTCCCATGGTGACACAATCACTGAATTGCCAAAGGAGTTTGAACTCATTGCTTATACGGAAAGTATCCCTGTGGCGGCGTTTAAAATAAGGGATCAGCAGATATATGGTATTCAATTTCATCCGGAGGTTACCCATACATTGGAAGGTAAAACCTTATTAAGAAATTTTGTAGTTCACATTTGTAAGGCTTCACAAGATTGGACTGCTGATATATTTGTTGAGCAATCTGTGCGTGAATTGAAAGCAAAACTCGGGAATGATAAAGTGGTTTTAGGACTATCGGGTGGGGTGGATTCATCAGTAGCTGCGACATTGATACATCATGCCATTGGCAAAAACCTGTATTGTATATTCGTTGATAATGGGCTACTAAGGAAAAACGAGTTTGAAAAAGTATTGGAATCATACGAAGGTCTGGGTCTGAACGTAAAGGGTGTTGATGCCAAACAGGAATTTTATGATGCCTTAAAGGGTAAAACAGATCCTGAGGATAAAAGAAAGGCGATAGGAAGGGTATTTATTGAGGTATTTGATCGCGAGGCAGGAAAGATTCAACAGGTGAAATGGTTGGGTCAGGGGACTATTTATCCTGATGTCATTGAATCTGTTTCGGTCAATGGACCTTCAGTAACGATTAAGTCTCATCACAACGTTGGCGGTTTGCCTGAGAAGATGAATCTAAAAGTTGTTGAACCTTTAAGCTCATTATTTAAAGATGAAGTTAGAAATGTGGGACGGGCTTTAGAAATCCCTCAAGCTATCTTAGGGAGACATCCTTTTCCCGGCCCTGGGTTAGGAATTCGAATCCTGGGTGATATTACGCCTGAAAAGGTTCGCATACTTCAGGAAGTGGATGATATATTTGTTACAGGTTTGATAGAAGAGGGACATTATGATCATGTGTGGCAGGCAGGAGCGATGCTTTTGCCGGTACAGTCTGTAGGAGTTATGGGTGATGAAAGAACTTACGAAAACGTCGTAGCGCTTAGAGCTGTAGCCAGTCTGGACGGTATGACTGCCGATTGGTGTCATTTGCCATATGAATTTCTGGGTAGGGTTAGTAATAAGATAATCAACCGGGTGAAGGGAGTAAATAGAGTAGTATATGACATCTCTTCTAAACCACCAGCTACCATAGAATGGGAATAATCAGTCAGTCATTATGTTTAATATAACCAGCTCTACATTGTTAAAATATTGCACATTACTAGTCTTTTTGAGCCTATCCATTGTAGCTAATAGTCAGGTTCAAAATGATTATTTGGAGGCAAGACAATCATTCAAAGCCAGACAATATTTGAGTGCTAAAGCCATGTTTTCAAATATTAGGAGGTCAAACTCTCCATTCGCTCCCTACGCTGCATTTTATTACGGCTTAAGTACATTTAAAGCGGGCGAAACGGGAGAAGCTGTCAGTTCCTGGAAAGAAATGCTACAGCAATATCCGGATTGGGATCAGAAAAATGAATTGTTGTTTTGGCTTTCTTATGCACAATATTCAAATAGGAATTTTGATGACGCTTTGAAGTTCGCTTCCATGCATTCAGAGCACACATATAACACCAATACAGAGCGTGAACTAGCATCATACTTTCTAAGCAAGGTTTCTATGGATACCTTGACTCAACTCTTAAAAAAGCATCCAAATAATAAATTTTTGGCTGGGGCTTATGTAAAAAATTCTCTTAACGTGCCTTACACGGAAAGAGATTTTAACCTGATAGATAGCTTAAGGGCTGATTTTGATCTGGATATCAGAACTGCCTCGGATGTATCGCTATCTATTGAAAGAAAAGACCAGTATAATGTTGCGGTGTTATTGCCATTTATGTTTGAGTCGATAGAGCAGCCGGGCAGAATCTTACAAAATAGCCTGGTGACTGATATGTATCAGGGAATGCAGTTGGCTGCTGAAGACCTTAACCGCGAGGGAAATAAAATAGCCCTTATTCCATATGACACAAAAAGAAATATGGAAACTACAGCGTCAATTCTTCAGTCGGAAGGATTTGATAAAAATGATCTTGTTGTTGGCCCGTTATATTCAGATCCGGTAAAGTTGGTTCAGGATTATACCTTGAAAAATAAGATAAATATGATCAACCCGATCTCATCCACAAGTGAGATCATAGGAAGGAATCCCTTCTCGTTTTTATTTCAGCCCACCACTGAGACAATGGCTCTTGCACTGGCTGATCTGGCAATTCATGAGATAGATTCAAATAGAAACGTGATGATTTTTTATGAACAAAATGACAAAGATTCATTGCTTGCTTCAGTATACAAAAAAAAGGTTGAAGAAGCAGGGTTCAATGTTATTTGGATGAAGCCCATCAATATCGATAATGCAAGGGCTATTCAGGATACACTTACAGCAGACCACGATGTATACCTGACAGAATCGGAGGCTGATTCAATTGCCCTAATACCGGATAGAGAGATTAAATCTAGAAGGGTAAGGGAAGATGAATTAAAAAGAATTCAAGAAGAAAGAGGCGAAGAAGAAGCTTTCACTTTACCGATCTCCAGGGATGACAATAATAAGAGAATAGTATATTATGAAGAAGTATTGAACATGGCCAAAGATTCAATTGGTCATTTTTTAGTCGCTACCCGTAAGAGTGTGTTTTCAAATAACATGGTAAGTGTGGTACAGGCCAGGAGGGATAGCACAAGAATATATACATACGGTGACTGGTTGGACTTTACGATGACTGATTACAATCAATTTGAGAGGTTGGGCATTACCATGGTGGATCCGGGGTACATTGATAAGACCAGGTATTCATTTAATGAGGTTTCAAGTCGATTAGCTTCAAGATTTAAGACGTTACCTTCAGAGTATCATTATCTGGGTTATGAACTCATTTGGTTTGTAGGACAGAAGATGAACGCTTATGGAAAATATTTCCAAACAGGTCTGAGGGATGGTAGTTATACTAAAGGAAAAATTTATGAAGGCATAAAGTATGGTCTTGCCAATGACAACCAGGTAGTACCCATACTGAGATTTAATGAAACAGAGCTGGAAGTGGTGAATAGTGATACTTATGAATATTGAAAAAAGTAAATCTTTATTTAAACAAGCAAAGATATTTATTCCTGGTGGAGTAAACTCGCCGGTAAGGGCCTTCAAGGCGGTTGGTGGTGATCCGCTGTTTTTTAAATCAGCCAAGGGTTCAAAAATGATCGATGAGGATGGTAATCAGTATATTGATATGATCAATTCCTGGGGCCCAATGATCATGGGGCATTCCTATCCAGCTGTAGAGCGTGCAATTATTGAAGCAGTAAAAGGGTCTACCTCTTTTGGCGCTCCGGCAAGGGGAGAAGTTAACATAGCGGAACTCATTTGTGAGATGGTGCCCTCTATTGAAAAGGTCAGGATGGTCAACTCAGGTACAGAGGCAACAATGTCAGCCATTCGGTTAGCCAGGGGGTTTACCGGGAGGGATAAAATCATCAAGTTTGAAGGATGTTACCATGGACATGGAGATTCTTTTCTTATTGCCGCAGGAAGCGGAGCCATGACCATGGGCACACCAAACAGTCCAGGAGTAACTGAAGGAACAGCTAAGGATACCTTGTTGGCACCGTTCAATGACCTGGAGGCGGTTAAAATCCTGATGGAGAAAAACAAAAAGGAGATTGCAGCCATCATTATAGAACCCGTTGCTGGAAACATGGGTTGTGTATTACCCAAAGATGGTTTCCTAGCTGACTTGAGAGCATTGTGTGATAAAGAGGGTATTTTGTTAATCTTCGATGAAGTGATGACTGGGTTCCGACTTGCCAAAGGAGGTGCTCAGGAGCTTTATCAAGTGACTCCTGAATTAACAACATTAGGCAAAATCATTGGTGGTGGGTTACCGGTAGGAGCTTATGGAGGTAAAAAGGAGATCATGGATTTTGTCTCGCCAGATGGCCCGGTATATCAGGCGGGAACACTCTCAGGAAACCCGGTGGCCATGGCAGCAGGGCAAGCAATACTTAGCCACCTTAACACCCATCCAGAGGTTTATATACAATTAGAAAAGACTACAAAGCAAATTGTTGAAGGATACCAATCCAGCTTGAAAGCGTTAAGTGTTAATTTCACTATGAATCAAGTGGGTAGCATGTATAGCCTGTTTTTTACTGATCAAAAGGTGGAAGATATGACTTCGGCAAATTCCTGTAATACCTCTTTGTTTGGTGAATATTTTAAGGAGATGTTGAGCAGAGGCGTATATCTTGCGCCTTCACAGTTTGAAACACTTTTTGTATCTGCAGCCCTTACAGAAACAGATGTTGCTAGTATCATTCAGGCAAATCATGAAAGCCTTGAAAAATTAAATTTCGCTTAGATTAAGTATACTATTAACTAAAGCTTGCATCGTATTGCTGATTTGAAGTAGTAGAGATTGTATTATTTACAATTAAATTTGTGCTCTTTTAAAACTTTTAAAACTTTATGATCCTGAGTACAGAAAATAAGGATAAAGTACTACGTGAGTTAGCCAGGCTAATTGAGGCTCATCGTCAAGCCATCATCGATGCGAATATGCTGGACATGGAGGAGACTAAAGAATTAGACCCTACCCTGGTTGACCGATTGTTAGTAAATGACAAGAAAGTGGATGGAATGATTGCCGCCATAGAGGAGGTGATTGCGCTTCAGGACCCACAGGGTAAAGTACTAAATCACTATGACCATCCTAACGGGATGACTGTAGAAAACCGTGTTGTTCCATTTGGTAAGATTTTGATTATTTATGAGTCACGTCCGGATGTAACAATTGAAGCAGCAATAAGTGCATTTAAGGCTGGTAATAAGATTTTACTTAAAGGCGGAAAAGAGGCTAGAAATTCTAATCTTTATTTGGTCATGCTTTGGAATGAAGCGTTAACAAAGTATGGTGTATCTGTTGATTATGTTACTTACCTTAACATAGATAGGAAAGAAACCCAGCGAATACTACAGGATAACCCATATAAGGTAGATTTAATTATACCAAGAGGTGGTGAAGGGCTCATCAACTACATTAAACAAAATACCACAGTACCTCTGATCGTAAGCGGTAGGGGTAATAACTTCATTTATGTGCATAGCAATGCCAACCTGGAAATGGCATTAAATCTTATTCTTAATGGAAAGAGCCGACTGAGTGTTTGCAATGCCATTGATAAAGTGCTTTTTAACACTGATATTCCAGGGTTAGCTGAATGGATGCCCGTGTTGATGGAAGGAGTGAAGAAAATGAATCTGGATGTTCAAACAGATGGTGCTTTTTTTTCAGCCCTGAATGGCGTCACGCCAATTTCAGGCGAAGCTATCTACCATGAAGAATTCCTGTCGCCAAAAATTCTTTTCCGAACAGTAGACAATATGGAAGAAGCGATACAGTTGATCAATAAGTATTCCGGTGGTCATTCTGGAGTTATCGTATCTGCCGATAACAATTCAGCCGAACAGTTTTTGAATGAGGTAGACTGTGCAGCAGTTTACCACAATGCTTCTTCCCGTTTTACAGATGGCGGACAGTTTGGATTTGGTGCCGAAATAGCGATTAGTACACAAAAGCTTCATTTTCGTGGTCCTGTAGGTTTGGGTCAATTGGTCACCAATAAGTGGTTTGTAATGGGACAAGGACAGGTACGATAAGATGAAGACAAGATTAGTTGTTAAAATAGGAACGTCTACCCTGACAGCAGGAACCAACAGGATTTCACGAGGTAAAATTGAAGACATCGCACGACAGTTTGTTGAGCTACAGGATTCCTATGAATTAGTACTGGTTTCTTCTGGAGCCATCGCTACTGCAAGACAATTTGTAGACATCAATGGTTGGTCCAATGTCGTTGATTCCAAACAGGCGATGTCTGCGATTGGTCAACCAAAATTGATGCAGATGTACAGTGAAGTCTTTAGTGATTTTGGACTAAAAGTCGCACAGTGTTTGCTGACCTATCGGGATTTTGAAAACGAAGAGTCAAAGACCAACACACGTAATACCATAGAAAAGCTACTTTCACATAACTATGTCCCCATTATCAATGAAAACGATACCGTGGCTGTGGAGGAAGTGGTCTTAGGAGACAACGACAAATTATCTGCTTTGGTGGCTACCCTTGTAAAAGCGGATCGGCTGATCATCGCTTCTGATATTGATGGGTTATTTACTAAAAACCCGAATCTTGGTGAGGGCGCCGTATTCATTCCGGAGGTAACTGATCTGAACGTCGTAAAAGACTACGTTCAGGAACGGGAGAATGGTCTGGGTACCGGGGGAATGACTTCGAAAATAAGTGCAGTCAGGATTTGTTTTGATCAGGGTATAAAGGTTTACCTCGTGAATGGTGGTGTCCAGTTTTTTATAACTAAGAGCTTAAGGGAGGAAATAAGGTTTACAAAGTTTTTGCCTTAAACAGACCATAAGAACTATTCTTCAAAATGCTTTCGAAGCATTTGCCATTCATCTTCAAGACTACCTTCAAAAAAAGTTTTTCCGGCTCTGCTATACCAATAACGAGCATTAGATGAATCCCCTTCTTTTCTGTGTAAGTACGCATGGATCCAGGCGGCTTCTGATGTTGATAAATCCTGAACTAACTCATGGGCGGCCTCCCAGTTTCCTTTTTGATCTTCTTCTAAAGCTTTGATGTAAGCATTCATTTGTATGTAGGTTTACATTGGTAACATCTAATCTGCCTGACATGAGTTTTTCATCAATATTTTTGATCTTACTCATTTCGTGGCATTTTTTTTGTTAATCAAAGATAATATGTATTAGATACTCGAGTTTTCAATTGTGTGTAATTGTTTAACAAAGACAACATGATTAAAGAATATTCGTTATTTTGGCTGAAATCTATTAGTAGAATGAGAAACATTTTGATTCTGTGCTTGGTATTTGTTTTTACAGGTTTTTTTTCCGCATGTGCTACCGTTAGTTGTCCCACATACAATCGGTTTTCTAATCACCATAAAAACCTGGCCAAGCCCAAAAATGATTATCAAACCAAAACATTTAGTGCATTTTAAGCTTACTTCTACCCGTAACAAGAGTTTGTTCCATAGTAAGTTATTCGGGTTTCTTTGCAAGGACTTTTCATTCTAACTTTTGTTATCAATTCATCCTTCTTGTATTTTAGTTAGCGGAATTCTTCCATTTGCAGTGTTTTAACGTAAATCAAGTACCTACCTAACATGGGTGTCTTATATATCACAAACTGAAAGTAAAAGACAATGAAAAAATATGAGTATAAAATATTGACTATTAGTGCTTTTCATCTGAAGAAGCCTGAATTTCAAGCAGAATTAGATGAGAAATTCAACATCTGGGGTGATGAAGGGTGGGACCTCGTAAAGATGGAGCCTGTGAATGGTGGTTTTTGGCTTCATTGGGCAACAACTTCTAAATATTTAGTTGTTTTTAAGAGAGAAAAGTTGTGAATGATTTCACTTATTTACAAGGCTGAAATGGAAAAAACGTTATTTGATTTTATTTCTAAGTATGTCACGCTTACCAAAGATGAAAAGGACATAATTATCTCTTTAGACATATTTCGATCGATTAAAAAAGGGACAGTCATACTTAAACAAGGACAATGTTCTGATGAGGGATATTTTGTTTTGAAGGGATGTTTGAGAACTTATTACATAATTGAAGGTGAAGAAAAGACCACTGAATTTTATACAGAAATGGAGGGTATTACACCAAACTGTGTACTCAGTAAGCAACCTTCTGAATATTATGTTTCAAGTGTGGAAGATTCAATCATCACAGTATCAAATCCCGATATGGAAGAAGAGGTTTTCGAAAAATTCCCAAAATTCGAAACACTTTGTCGCATACTATCTGAACAGCTCTTGGCAAAAAATCAAAGTTCTTTCGATGAGTTTAAAACCTCATCTCCTGAAAAAAGGTATTTGAGCCTTCTTCAGAACAGACCAGATTTATTAAACCGAGCGCCCCAGCATCAGCTTGCAAGTTATTTAGGGATCACCCCACAATCCCTCAGCCGCATGCGTGCAAGAATTGTTGGAAAAAAGTAGCGGAAAAGTCAAGACCAATAAATATTAATAATTGGAGTAACAGACTCGGTAGGTTTCGCGACGATACAAAGAGCCAAATAGTATGTGGCTGACGTGACTGGGGCATCTAGTTTAGCCGAGGAACTGCTTGTTAAAAAGTTGGGTGTTTCTTTCTAAAATCATATTTTATGTTAGAGAAGTATCAGCCCAACTAACAGAGAAATTTGCCAAAATATTGATGTTTCCAGGCAAGACCTCCAAAAAGCTACAGAGAAAGCATTTAGTAAGTGGATGTGTCTATCATACTGTCGGAGGTTTGTATTATGTGGATGAAACAATTGAACAACTGAAGTTGATTAGCGAACTGTGGGAAAAGGGAACATATAAAACCGTGATTGATCGTGTATATTATTTTGAACAAATATTTGATCCCCCCAAATATCTGGATACAGGCAGAAAAAAGGAAATATAGGATTACAAGTTAGGGAGGAATAAGAATGCAAGACAGTCTGGATTTAAATTGGTGCACTACAATTTTGGAATCTTAGAAAATGTACTAAACCTAGATAGATACCTTAAATGGTTTCAATTCTGTATTTAAACTTTACCGATCAATAAAGGCATTTGTTGGATGGCTAGGTTGAAGTGATGCCTTATGTAGACAGGTAAAATAAATACCAGAGCCTTACTTTAATTCCTCAACCATTCTTTTTCTTATCTCTAGATCTGGTAATTTCCCAATTCCGGCACCCATGTTGTCGATCATGTGTATGGGATTGTCAGTTCCCGGGATCACGCAGGTGACCGCAGGATGGGAGAGGATATATTTTAGAAAGAATTGACCCCAGCTGGTGCAATCAAACTCTTGCGCGTAGCCAGGTAATCCCTTCCCGTTCACCATCCTGAAAAGTGAGCCGCCTTCATAGGGCTGATTGATGATAACCGCTACGCCTTTGTCCTTTGCCAGCGGCAGGATTCGTTCTTCTACTTTTCTGCTGACGATTGAGTAATTGATTTGCAGGAAATCAACAGGATGATTTCTAAGTATTTGTTCAATGTTATCATAAGCACTTTCGGTATAGTGTGTGATCCCCAGGTACCTGATTTTGCCTTGCTCTTTCCAGGAGCGAAGAGTCTCCAGGTGTGTACGCCAATCAACCAGATTATGAATCTGCATCAGGTCTACCTGGTCTCTGCCCATGCGATTAAATGAACGATTCATTTGTTCCATCCCTTCATTCTTTCCACGGGTCCAAACCTTGGTAGCCATGAATAGTTGATCGTTAATGCCCATTAATGAAGAGAGGTCCCCAACTACTTGCTCAGAACTACCATACATGGGAGAACTGTCAATCACTGACCCTCCTTTTTCCAATAATATTCTTAAAACATCTGCTAAGGGATCTCTTTCAGAATCAGAAGGACCTACGTCAAAGGTTTGCCAGGTGCCAACGCCTACAATAGGTATGGGCTCACCCGAAGAAGGTATTTTTCGTTTCATCACAGACTCTGTTGTAATAATTGAGGGACCTTTAAAATGGGCCATTAGCGGACTTGCACTTATGGCTGCCAGATAGCTTAAGTATTCTCTTCTGTTCATTCCCTAATAAAGTTAAAAAAAGAAAAAATCAATGGATGACTAGAACTTGAAAATTCTCTGGAGAATGGTCTTGGTAAACAAGACCTTATCAAAGGTATTCATAAGCTTCAATTCCTGACCAAAATTCGTTTCTTCATCCAGAAAAGAAAAAATGGTCTCAATATCGTTTTTATGATACATATCGCTAAAAAGCTGAGGACCCAGGTCATTGTTATTCAAAAGAACATCCAGAAACAGAGAATCATACATTTGGAAACGATTCCTGAATAAATCCTGGGAGGGCATCTGATCCCGCTTAAGATTGTCAAGAATCAACTGGCTTTTTCTCTCAGCATTTTTAAACGAATAGCCGGAGGATCCTTTAACCCAACCCCCAG
The DNA here is from genome assembly GCA_043554545.1 of Marinoscillum sp. Lineage (GTDB taxonomy): Bacteria > Bacteroidota > Bacteroidia > Cytophagales > Cyclobacteriaceae > UBA7330. The sequence continues at coordinate 1,263,576 of CP121337.1, forward strand.
CTGTACCAATCTTAGTGATAAATTCATTGTTATATTTATGGAATGGGTAATCAGTCATGGGTATGATTCCCTCTTCTTGTTGTTTGATAGTAAACTGATCTATTAGTAAGATTTCGCTAACATACTGCTTAAGATAATTCTCATATGTTTCTTTACTTACCAGTGATGGAGAAAAAAAGGTAAATTCTACAAGAGCTTTTCGCTTAGTAAATGGCAGGATGTAGGTGAAACTTGTGGTGTCGGGATATCTTAACCGGTAATCCATCATCGTGAAGGCGTCAGGTGTAAAAACATCTTTCTGAGTTTCTATGACCCAACCGGTAAAATGTTGTTTTAGCTGAATGTGCTGATTACCTTTCTTAAAGAAGTCCGATGGGATTCTGCTGTCAAAGACATGATCAGCCTGAAATGTCTGAACATTGGTAAAGATTTTATTGGGTAATCCCTGATCAATGGATTTAACCTCTGTATGTATCGTGGTGATATTTTCAAGTTGCTTTAATTGTTTAAACGCACTGTTATAGAAATCAATCCCCTTCACCATTTTGTAAGTATAGGCACCAAGCTCTATAACCGTATGTTTATAATTTCCAATGAAAAGTGTTTTCTCCCAGGTCTCAGACACGATCTCATCCCACTTACCAGGTCCTTTTTCCCAAAAACACCAGGTCCGGTCATTTTGATCCTTTTTATTTTTTTCCAGGATCAGGATTTTTTTGGATTGGAAATATGGATCTTCCGACATCGCGAGTGCCAGATGTAACCCGGCAGCTCCACCCCCGATAATGGCATAATCAAATAGGGTAGAATCCATAGAAATAGGTAAAGAAGATCAATTGTGCAAGATATACATGAATAGAGAAGGTTAAATCACCATTTAGCTTAGACCTGCAATAAACATAGTGCAAAAAGGCAGAGATTATGAACCATGATAGGTAATTATTCCATGGGGGATCACCCTGACTAAATGTCCAAAAGTCAAGCATGGGAGCTGCCCGTTCGATGAAAAGATCTAGAAATACCATAAGTGAAGCTCCAGAGATAATTCTAAGGGTATCATGCTTAAAAAGGCGATTTGAGATAGCAGCAGTAACCAATGTAAGTACCATCCAGTTGACACCGATTAACCAGGGCACACCATCAATTTTAGGACCTAGTTTCGCTCCGTAAGCATATGCGCCAAAGAGGAAGTCATGGTGAACACCTACCCATTCAACAGCCATACCTGTAATAAAGAATAGGAGGGATGTTAATAGCTTCTTTTGTGTATCAATAGGAAAGGTAATGATTACCAATGAGCCGATAACAATTAAATTAATTGGGGTTTTACTGATGAACCAGTCAAAATGACCAAAAGAGATGCCGATGAGGGCTGAAATGTGAAACAGCCAGACCAGGAAAACTGCAACATTGGTTTTGGTCAATATTTTTTGAGAGCTAGTCAATTGCTGGAATTTGATCTGTGGCAATTTTAGCTGATAACAAACAAAGTGGAATGCCTCCACCAGGATGAACTGATCCACCACAAAAAAACAGGTTTTTATAGGCTCCTGAAAAGTTTGGGTGTCTTAGAAAGGCCGCGAATTTTGAATTACTTGAAGTTCCGTATAAGGAACCCTGATGTGAGCTGGTCTTTTCTTCGATTCCTTTCGGATCAAGAATATCCTCTGTGACAATGTGATCTTCCAGTTTTACTTTTAAAACCCGACTGATTTTTTGAATGATATGCTTTCGTGCTGCTGAAATTAATTGATCCCAATCTTGCCCAAAATTGCCAGGTGCATTGATCATGACAAACCAATTTTCACAACCATCAGGAGCATCTGTAGGTTCTTCTTTGCTTGTGATGTTGATGTATACAGTCGGATCATTGTAAAGGTCTTGATTTTCAAATATGTGTTGAAACTCCATCTGATAATTAGATGAAAACAGGATATTGTGTAAATCCAGTTCTTTGAATGTTCTGTTTATGCCCCAATAGAAGATGACTGCAGAACTCGACCGTTCCTGTTTAAGGATTTTTTTAGGGTGTTTTGCCTCAGGTAATAATTGCTTGTATGTAGAAAACACATCCATGTTTGTGACAACCACATCACTTTGATATTCTGCTTTAGGAGTCTTGATTCCTGTTGCTTGATTTCCTGCTAACAAGATCTTTTCCACCGGTTCACTAAAATAAAAAGATATTCCTACTTTTTGAGCCAGCCGATAAAGACTTTGGGAAATCTCATGCATGCCTCCTTTAGGAAAAAAAGTGCCATAATACATTTCCAGATGAGGAATCATAGACATGATGCCGGGCGTGGAGTAAGGTGAGGATCCGTTGTAGGTGGCATACCGATTAAAAAGCTGAACTAGTTTCGGATCTGAAAAATAGTTTTGGTTGACTTCATTGAGGGTATTGTTCAGATGAAGTTTACCAATCTGAAGGATGGATTTTAGCGTATCCTTAGAAAGATAGGTGCCCAATTTGTGTAATGACTTTTCCAAAAAGATGTTTGCAGTCAGATCATATTTTTCTTTATTTCTTTCCAGATAATCGCTCAGTTTTTCTCTATTTACCTGAAAACTTTCAGAAGTTTGTTCAATGAAATCTTCTTTATCAGCTGAAACTGAAAATGTGTGTCCATCTTCCCAGAAATAATTGCAGATAGTTGATTTTCTGATATACTCAAAATCAGAGGTAGGGTCAATATCAAATAATTGAAACAATTCATCAACGAGGTGAGGCATGGTGAACAGGGAAGGGCCGAAGTCAAAACGATAACCTTGATTGCTGAAAGCATGTAGTTTACCACCAGCATAGGAATTGGCTTCAAATACTTTGACTTCATAACCCTTCTTCCGGAGTCGAAGGGCACTCGCTAATCCGGCAATACCGGAACCTATAACGATGGCTTTAGGCATGGATCATTGATTGATGAATAAATAAATATAACCAGCTATTCATTTCTTTGTTAGGTATGCTATTTAGAAAAATTCCATGTTTTTCCTTTCCATGTACCAAGTGAATCATATGGCTGAAACCTGGAGAATAATTCCTCTTTGTACCAATTTAAGTCCCGTGTCATTTGAATAGCCTTTTGATGCTCTTTGCTATGGTAAGCAAAGTTTTTCATCGCTACTTCATTTTCCCATAGGCTAAAAGTAGCCATTTGTTTTACAGGGACTTCTCCGATTCCTTTGGTGTACAAAAGTCCTTTGGCCTGCTCGATAGGTTTTTGTGACGTAGGAACATAACTCCAGAATTTGAAAAGCTTAGAAAATCTAATGGTTGCGCGTGTGATTACTGCCAGATGTGGGTTTTCGCTATCCAGTAGACTGTTTGGACTAAAAGGGTTATCACCAGACCATTTACCATGGGCGGTGATGTTTTTCATAAATAGCGTAACACTCTCTTCACTACGCTTGTTGTATTTTTTCATTAATGGAGATTGATCAAAGAATTGACGGGCAAACTGTTCTTCATCCCAAACCTGTAAAAGGCAATATACGGACCAATCTGGAAATGGGTTAAACCCGAGTCCTTTTCCACTGCCCATCAGTTTGTAGAAAGTCAATCCTGAGACGTTTTGCAAGTATTTATGTGCAAACTGCATCATCAGAAACGCCCAGATCTTGCTAATCAGGGATGGATACTTTAAGAATGTAAGTGTGGTGATTTGTTTGCTCATTTTCAGGTAATTAACCTGTTTACTGCTGGTATGTTTTGTCCTTGCAAACCTAAATTTTTGGTTCCTGTTGACTCATGCAATGAAAACTCCCCAATCCCCAGACGATGTCTGTAGAGTCAATCCCAATGACTTCCCGTTCCGGGAATAGTCCAGACAGGGTGTCCAGCACCCTGGTATCCATTTTGTCATCTCGATAGGTTGGTACGACCACACAGGCGTTGGCAATGTAAAAATTAGCGTAAGAGGCGGGTAGTCGCTGATCACGGTAGCTCACGGGTTTAGGCATAGGCAATTCTACCACATTTAGTGGCTTGTCATTTATTGTTAGCGATTGGAGCTGTCTTAAGTTCTCTGCCAATGGAAAGTGATTCGGATCTCTTTTGTTCGGCTCCGTAACTGTTACGACCGTATCCTCATTCACAAAACGGGTAATGTCATCGATGTGGCCATCTGTATCGTCTCCTTCAATACCATCCCCAAGCCACCAAATAGTCTCCACGCCATAGTAGTCTATTAGGTACTTTTCAATTTGTCTCTGATTCAAATGGGGATTCCGGTTTTTATTGAGGAGGCATGATGTAGTGGTCAGGAGGATGCCTTTGCCATTGAAATCTACTGATCCTCCTTCCATGACAATCCCAGGATTATAGGTCTTTAATCCCATTTCGGTAGCAATTAAACCAGGAATCAGATTATCCAGATCAAAAGGAGGGTATTTTTCACCCCAGGCATTGTAGCCCCAGTCGACAATTGCTTTTTCTTTTGTCTTTGAATTGATCACAAATGCTGGTCCATGATCTCTGCACCAGGCGTCATTAGTGGGATGATGGAAGAAGTTAATGTTTTCAAACGATACATCGGCCTCTTCTAATCTTTCAGCAGCTTCATCCTCCATTTGCTGGTCAATTACATTGATGCAGACTTTTTCTTCTGCGCTGATGGCTTTAATAAAAGAGCAATAGGGATTGTAAACTGCCTCGATTTTACCCGGCCAGGATTCATTGTTGTGCGGCCAACTTAACCAGGTAGCCTCATGCAGGTGCCATTCTGCCGGGAAATGGAAGCCGGCTGATCGTGGAGTCTCCTTACTCATCGATAAACCTTTTTTCAATAGGGGAATATGCATCGATTCTACGGTCACGCAAGAAAGGCCAATGTACGCGATAACTATTGGATTTCTTTAGATCAACTTCTACAACTTTAGTGATTTCCTCATTATGCGGAGCTTTATAATCAATCCATCCAAAGGCATTGGTTACAAATGAACCACCCCAGAATTCCATGTCACCTTCTTTGCCTGTTCGGTTAACAGAAATTACAGGTATGCCATTGGCAACTGAATGGGAAGCCTGAATGGTCTGCCAGGCATTGTGTTGTTCCTTATTAGTTCGCTCATCCTGACTGTTGTGCCAGCCTATGGCTGTGGGATAAAAAAGCATTTCTGCACCCATCAGGCTAGTGATTCGTGCCGCTTCAGGATACCACTGATCCCAACAGATTAACACGCCGATTTTCGCAAACTTGGTATCGAAGGTTTTAAAACCCAGGTCTCCTGGTGTGAAATAAAATTTCTCAAAATATCCTGGGTCGTCAGGAATATGCATTTTGCGATATTTTCCAAGGTAAGTGCCATCGGCATCAATCACTGCCACCGTATTGTGATAAAGCCCTTCTGCACGCTTTTCAAAAAGTGAGGCAATGACAACTACGTTGTTCTTTTTTGCAACAGGCGATAGCGCTGCGACCGAGGGTCCGGGAATAGGCTCGGCCAGGTCGAAGTTATCGTAATCCTCAATATCACAGAAATAAAGGGAAGTGAATAATTCCTGGAGGCATACAATCTGTGCACCATCTTTTGCTGCTTTTTCAACCTCAACAATAGCCTTCTGCAGATTAGCTATTTTATCAGAGGAGCAGCTCATTTGGACAATCCCAACGTTAACTGATTTGTTACGGGCCATATGCAGGCGAAGTTCGGTAATTATTTAGTCTCAACAAAAAACGGAATTGGATGCATTTCATACTCAAACAGCTGATATAAATAGGGCCTTTCAAAGCCAAGAGTGCTACAATTAGATATTTTCTCAAGAATATGCGAGAAATATTTTAGTTTCACAGTGAGTCGCTTTTCATATACCTGAATAAATCCCTAAACTCATGAAGCTTAGCATCCAATCAAAAACATGGCTTTTCCATATGATTTTTTCTTTTTTGGTTTTTGGCTGTACCTCACCAGATGATGTTGAGCATACGAATAAGAGACCCAACGTCTTGTTTGTCCTTGCTGATGATCAATCCTGGCTTCATACAAGTATTTCAGGAAATCAGGTAATTAAAACTCCGGCTTTTGACCGTGTAGCTCGTGAAGGGATTTTATTCAACAATGCATTTACTTCATCTCCATCTTGTACAGCATCGCGATCAGCGATCCTGAGTGGTCAGGATTTTTGGAGAACCCGAGAGGCTGGATTACTTATGGGCGCAATGCCCAAAGATTTAAAACTTTTCAGTCACCTTTTAGATGATGCTGGCTATCAGGTAGGATACACCGGCAAGGGTTGGGCGCCTGGCAATTGGAGTTATCTGGGAGTCGAAAGAGATCCACTTGTTAAAGAATACAACAGCAAACTTGAGAAAGAAATAGCCTATGGAATTGATAAAAGGAACTACACTGCTAATTTCAAAGAATTTCTGGGTGAAAAGCCTGATGATACTCCTTTTTTCTTTTGGTTTGGTTCAACAGAGCCTCACAGGGAATATCAGTACGGAGTAGGAGAAAAGGAGGCTGGCCTGAATCCCAATGATATTCAGGTTCCTGAATTTTGGCCTGACAATGAGGTTGTACGTCAGGATATCCTGGATTACTATTACGAGATCATGTGGTATGATTCGCACCTTGCAGGAATGCTCTATGAATTGGAACAGGCCGGAGAATTGGAAAACACCATCATCATTGTTACCTCAGATAATGGTATGCCTTTTCCCAGAGCAAAGGTAAATCTCTATGATTGGGGTACCCATATGCCATTGGCCATCCGATGGGGTAATCAAATCAAAAAGGGAAGAAGAATAGATGATTTGGTTAGTCTGACAGATATTGCACCTACCATCCTGGAGGCTTCGGGATTGCAAGTGCCAGAAGAAATGACTGGAAAAAGTCTGCTTCCCATTTTAAATTCTGAAAAGGAAGGTGTCATTGACCCTTTACGTGATCGGGTTTTTTCTGGTCTTGAAAGACATACTTATTGTCGGCCTGATGGCGAAACATATCCTTCCAGATCCATTCGGACCAAAGATTATCTTTTCATCAAAAATTTTGAACCGGAAAGGTGGCCTACAGGAGGTCCATCCTTTATTTCATCCAACAAAACAACCCATGGGGATGTGGATGCATGCCCAACAAAAACGTTTATTCTGGCAAGTGAGCAAACGATGCCTGACTACTATGACTTAAATTTCGGGAAACGTCCGGCAGAGGAATTGTATGCTGTAGCAGATGATCCGGGGCAAATAAAGAATCTGGCAAATGATCCAAATTTTGCTGGAATTAAAAAAGATTTACATAAGAAATTAGCGGAATACTTAAATGAAACTGGGGATCCTAGAATTGTTGGTCAGGACCCCTGGAAGGATTTTATTTATCATCAGCAAACCGGGTTTGGATCTACCTACAATGACGCGTTACCTGAGCATGAGCGTGTCAGAGCGTTACTAAGACCCAGCGATCATCCGGATCTGAAGTATTTATATAAGTAAGAGGTATCCTTTTTGGTAATTTCTGTTATTCTTCGACTTTTACTTTCAGGTTTTCAAGTCCCTTTTGAAAATCATCCCCAACCCCCATGTCTCCAAACAAGGTAAAGATATTCATGGGAAATGGCATTTCGCTATCAAACCCCCAGGTAACTACTGTTCTGGTCCCGTTTTCTTCCAAGTTGAAATACACATCAGCCTGTGACTCATAAGGATCGGTAAATATCAAATTGAATTTGATTTGGTCGGATGATACGCTAACCAATTCCTGAGATCCTTTTCCTGTGATTTCTCCTTCCCATGAATATTTTGAGCCAGGCGTACCATCAACCCCTTCAAATGTGACTTTTTGATTGGAATCCATCTGGGCCCAGACAGACCATTCATTTTGCAGTTTTTGTTGAGCAATATGTGGGTAGACTTCAGTTTTTGGCGCATTAATTGTAATTGATTTCTCCACTTTAAATACATTAGGCGCCAATAGCCCGACGATGACAATTAGCACTATAAGGCTTGATATTCCTATTAGTACGTATTTTACAATTTTCATTATTAAAGTAATTATGTAAATGATTGATAACGGATTATGCAGCTAAATCTAACGAATATTTTCTAATCTAGGGAAAGGATAATTATGCTTGCGAAGCAATCGGAGGCACAACTTGAACATTAAGGTAACGGGAACATAGGCTGTTAAGAAATATTTCTTTGTACGCAGGATTTTTTTTCTTAATCCAACACTAGCATTTAATATTAAAAATTCTAGATTTGCACCCTCATTAGAGTTCGGGGTGTAGCGCAGTCCGGTTAGCGTACCTGGTTTGGGACCAGGGGGTCGTAGGTTCGAATCCTACCTCCCCGACAGTAAACCCTCTTTACAGATTGTAGAGAGGGTTTTTTATGTCTTGTATTATTCTTTTTGTTTTCACAGGACAGGCGAACAACTTCCATTATTGCATTCACTTTCAGGCGCCAGTTGTCAAAGTATCTTTATAACCTTAACCTTTATACTTCCAGTTTTATTGTCTGCTATAATTAAATGTGAGACCTAAATGGAAAACGGGTAGGCAAATTGGCTGTTTTGATACAATCTCATTTTATAAGGCTTCCAATACCACATGAATTATTTCAATGTTATTTGATTACTCAAATTTTAAAGTTGATTGCTCGAAATGTGTAAAATAACTAGGTGAATATTCATTTGGTAATACTTATGCTTAGGTGTCTTTACAGCCTCTAGGTTATACCACCTAAGTGATTTGCGTATTTTTCAAAAAAGCCTCTAAATACTTGGTTATTAGCGATTTATTGGTATTAAATTCACTTCATGATTTCTTAATTCTTAACCCAAATACTACTACAATGAAAAGAATAAGAATTAAAATAGCGAGTTTGTTTGCCCTGATATTTGTAATGGTATCCATGACATGTTTGGGCCAGAATGTTAAGTTGACTGGCACCATAAAATGCATAGAGTCTAACGAGTTTCTAGGAAATGCACTCGTACGTGTTGGAGATATCTTCACTTATACCAACAAGGAAGGGGAATTCATTCTTAATGTTCCATCAAAATTGGCAAATGAATTAGAAATCCATCACATGGGGTACGATGGGTATCTAACTAAAATTATGCCTGATAAATTAAAGCCCTTTAATATTGAACTTCATAAAGTAGACCCAAAACCTTCAGATCTTAATTCAGGAGAAGAGATAATGAGAGAAGCTTTTACTCATTTCCATGTTAATTACGAATTAGAAGACCAGCTCATGCTGGCTTATTATAAAGAGAACTTATCTGTAAAAGATAAGATTTACCATTTCGCAGAAGGTATTGTAGAAATACATATACCCAGCAATGTTGGTAAAGGACCTGCATTGTTGCGGCCACTTAAAACAAGGGTGAGATCAACCAGTGATTTTCACCACGGCGGATTATATGAAAAAAGCGGTCATGCATCTGAAATGATTCAATCCTGGGCATTTACTGATTTTCTTTCAAAAAAATACAGATGGGATTACACTTATAATTTGGTGGGGAAGGAAGTACACCGCAATGAAAATATTTTCGTGATTGATTTTAAGCCAATAGACAATCATGGGTTTGTAAAGGGTCGTCTCTGGGTTGATGAATTCACCTTTGCTATAATAAGGATTGAATATCAATTAATACAGGAAACTGCCTGGGATTCCGAGACCTGGGTTGAAGAATTTCAACATCATTACCATACCTATTACCTAATGAGAGCTTCATTTGAAGGGCATTGGACTCAAGATGGAAAACCTTACGTTTTTAACTCAATGGTTGTAAACACCAGGATAGAAGCAAATCAGGAGAACAGAATTGGATTTGATGAATTTATGCTAGGTTCAGACTTTTCATTTATTGATCAGTCACATGGAAATTTTTCAGATGAATATTGGGGAGGATACAATTATATAAAGTTGACTGATCAGGAAAGACAACAATTGCAGTAGTAGTAAATAGGTTAATAGTTATGTTTTGGTCAGTAAAGGCAAGCTTTAAATAGCTTGCCTTTTTTATTCCGTTTTATTGATAATTGAAAAGGAGATTATTCGAAGGCTTCTTAAAATAATACCTGTAGTCTATTGTCGTTTATGCAATAGCATTGCATAAATGGTTTATATTTGCCTCAATATGCAACATGCGCATCTGATCAGCATACTTAGGCAACACCAATTACGAATAACAGATTGTAGACTTGCGGTTTTGGAACAGTTTATCAACGCTGGTCATGCATTATCCCAAAAAGACCTTGAAATAGAACATGCTGGATTTGATCGTGTAACATTGTATCGGACATTGCAAAATTTTCAGGACAAAGGTCTTTTGCACCGAATCCCCAATGACTCAGGTTTTGCATCCTATGGTTTGTGTTTTGATACTTGCACGCCAGCAGGTCATACCCATGATCACCCCCATTTTAAATGCAATGACTGTGGCCACATTGAATGCCTGGAGGACTCCAGAATACCTTACTTCAAGGTGCCTGGAAAATATCAGGTAGACCATGTAAATATGATCATTGAAGGGACTTGTTTGACTTGTCAGGATGCATAAAAATATTTCTCTATTTCTTTTCTTTTCGATTGTCTTCATTCACGCATCATATCCACAGGCGAATTGTGATAAGCGCATATCCGGAAGGGTAGTTGATATAGAAACAGGCGAGCCATTGCCATACGTATCAGTAAAAATTGAAGAGACAAATACAGGTACCGCCACCGACGAAGTTGGAAACTTTATTATTGAGCATATATGTGAAGACGAAGTACACCTTGAGTTTTCTTTTTTAGGATATAAAAACGTAATTCATCACCATGATTTTCATCATAAAATCCCTACCATTTACATGGCCGAAGAGAACCTTGAGTTGGAAGGTGTTGTCGTAGAGGGCGATATGGTATTATCTGGTACAAAAACTTTAAAACCAGAGATTGTACAAATTGAAGATTTGCAGCGATATGGCCTGGCTAATATGGCTGATCTGGCAGATGAAATCAGTGGGCTTTCAACGGTAAGAACAGGACAGAATATTCAAAAGCCTACGTTACACGGCTTAACAGGAAACCGCATATTGCTGCTTCAACAAGGCATCAGATACGAATATCAGAATTGGGGAGATGATCATGCGCCTGGGATTGATCCAAATGCTTCGTCATCAGTTGAAGTGATTAAGGGAGCAGCCACTGTGAAATATGGTCCGGAAGCAATGGGTGGTGTATTAATATTTAACCCACCCGAACTTAAATTACATCAGGATTTATCAGGGAAGGCCAACATCTCTGGTGAATCAAATGGTCGATCAGCTAATGGGTCATTAAGGTTGCAACAAGGGTTTGATCATTGGAGTGTAATGTTAGGAGGGTCTGGTGTATTTCAGGGGGATTTAAAAACGCCAGTTTATCACCTGACCAACACTGGTAAAAGAGCCTGGAATATGGGTTCAGGTATACGCTATCACAAAGCTAACCTGGATGTTATAGTCCATTATAACCATAATGACCAACAACTTGGAATATTAAGGGGTTCTGTTACCGGAAATCTGGAAGACCTTGTGAATGCCTTACAGGCAGATAGACTACTTAATATTGATGAGTTTAGTTATCAAATAAATACTCCACGGCAAGAAATCACGCATGATATGGCTAGTGTAGAGGCCAATATATTCCGAGGAAACCAATTATTTAATCTGAAATATAGTTGGCAAATGAATCAACGTCAGGAGTATGATATTAGAAGAGGTGCCAACAATGAAGTGCCATCTATCAATCTGAAATTAATTACCCAAACACTTGATTGGACCTGGGATCATGCTGATTGGAAAGGAATAGAAGGAGAATTAGGGTTAAGTTGGCTTTACCACAACAATGATAATATCCCAGGTACCAACACCATACCGTTTCTGCCTAATTATAATGATTCTCGATTTGGAATCTTTATGGTAGAGTCGAAACAGACTGGTAAGCATACATTTGAAGCAGGTATACGATATGACCTGCAATTCACATCTGTTCGTGGACGTCAGCTAAACAATGACCCATATTTAAATGATCTCAAGTTTAATAACTTAACTGCATCATTGGGTTATCGGTATGGTATTAATGAAAAGATATCATATAATACAAATTTGGGCACATCCTGGCGCACTCCAAGTGTTTCTGAATTATATGGATTCGGTAAACATGGAGCTATTATTCAATACGGCTTATGGAGATACCTGGACTTAGATGAAACAGATGTAAATACTTCAAATATTCTTTCGCAATCCGATAAAAGGGTTGCGAACGAAACCGGCTGGAAATGGCTCAATCAATTGAGTTTTAAAGACAAAAAGCTACAGTGGATGCTTAATGGATACCTACACATTATTGAAAATTATATTTACGCCACTCCAAGAGGAATTACAACTACTACACGAGGTGCATTCCCATATTTTATCTATCGGCAAACAAACGCCCTGATCGCAGGGTTTGATGCTGATTTGAGTTATCAGATTAATGATCAAATGATGCTAAGGAGTTCGTCTTCATATGTTTATTCACGTGATATCAAACAGGGAAATTACTTTGTGGAGATACCTCCACTTAACTTTAATGGAGGTCTTTCCTTTGAGACAAATAACAAAGTATTTAAACAGGTATTTACACTTGATCTTTCTTATACCTTCAGGAAATTTCTAACTCCTCGTGTGATTTCACCTGATCAAATTCTGACAGCTAATGTTAATGGTGAAAATCTTTTTCAGGATGGTGCTGAGATATTTGATTTTCGTGAGGCTCCGGAAGGATATTTTTTAACAGATATAGGTTGGCAGGGGAGTTGGAGAAATTATATACTTGGCATCCAGGTCGAAAACTTATTGAATGATACTTATCGGATATATACAGACCGGATCAGGTATTTTGCTCCAGATACCGGGATTAATCTTTCGATTTCACTTAAATATCAATGGTAGTATTTGCAACATTGTTGCATGTGTATTAGTTTTACAATCATGAAAACACGCTTACTGAAAAACTTATCTATTACATGTCTTTTTGTTGTCTTGGCTTTTTTGAATTCCTGCAATGACGAAGAACTTCCACCCATAGAGAATGAAGAAGAGGTTATCACCAAAGTGGATTTGATCTTTGATCCAGTTGCTGAGGGCGATCCTTTGACTTTTACTGCAATAGACCCAGATGGTGAGGGTCCATTGGATATTGAAACGGAAACGATAACTCTTTCTACTTCGTCAAGTTATCAGCTATTCATCAAAATCCGCAATGAGATCAATAATGTTGACCTCACAGAGGAGATAGATGAAGAGGGGGAAGAACACATGATATTCTTTGGTTTTGATGATGAATTATTTGATCAGCCTGATGGGGATGGCAACATAGATAATAGAACGGATCAGGTTAACTATATTGATGAGGATATTAATGGATTACCACTTGGATTAATTACAGGTTGGCAAACCGGATTGGCCTCTACAGGTGATTTCAGGATCGTTTTAAAACATCAACCTGGCACAAAAACGACAACATCCGGCATTGACCAGGGAAGTACAGATGTTGACCTCACCTTTCCAATTAATATTGAATAATTAGTACGCTAGCTTTAAAGCACCTTTTTTGATTGATATATTGAGCGAATCTATTTCTCCAATATACTCACCGTCTACCTGAAAGTCTGTGATTTTACTCAATTGGAAATGTGCCTCATTAGAAGAATATATTTTAAATGGGTTGAATTCAAATTCTTCTTCTTTTATGATATTTTTCAAATAGCTTTCAAAACTAATTTTTTGAAGGCAACAGATTTCAAACTTTCCGTCATCTATCTTGCCCTGCGGGTTAACTTCAATTCCTGTTCCATACCGTCTGGCATTGGCAATGATGACAAAGGTAGATTCCATCTTTTGATGTTTCCCATCAATTGTAAGGTCAAATGAATTCAATGCCATCAAATTTGGGAGTTCTTTCAAGCCACTGATTGCATAACCCAGGAAACCCCTATGTTCATCGTTTTGATAACGCCTAACTAAAGTAGCATTCATTCCAAAGTCTGCCATATGTAAGACTGTCCATTTATCATTTATTGAAATGACGTCAAAGGGTTTACCTACTTTATTTATGGCCTGGCTTATAGCTATTTTTGGCTGGTTGGGTATAGAAAGTTCACGGGCGAGACCATTGGCCGATCCTAATGGGATGATCCCCATGGTGAGATCCTGGAACAGGATCTCTTTGGCTACCATAGCGATTGTGCCGTCTCCACCTCCGACAATTACCCGTTCATATCCTGTGTCATCTAGTAATTGATTGATTTTTTCAGGGTCATTCTCACCAGTAGTTAGGTGAATAGTAGCATTTTCAAAGGTTGATTTAATGTACTCAATCAATTCATCTTTGTCTTGACCTCCCGATGCTGGATTGATAACAAAAAGTAACTTATTCATCTATATGCGTTAGAACCATTAACTTCGTCCAAAGTTATGGAAACAGAAAAGAAGTCATCTGATCCTGAACTTAAATTATACAAGTGTTTTGGATCACCTAAGAGGGCATTTGTAATTGGCCATCTTTTTAAATCTAAAAAACTTAAAAAGGAAAAGGTCTCAAATAACATCTTCAAGAATGCATGGGAAATGCTCAAACGATACCGGGTAGCACCGGCACCTTTTGAATTACTCAATATTGAGTTTGAGCAACAAACCTTTCAAATAGAGACAGATCAAAAAGGTTATTTCATGCTTGAGTTTACTCCACAAGGGCTGGTGAAAGACGTACCTTTTTCTGTATCTCTTAAAAAGAACCCAAAATTGCGGCAGCATGGAACAGTTGAAATCTGTGATGCAAAACATATATTTATCTCAGATATTGATGACACCATTCTGGTTTCTCATTCCACTAGCTGGTATAAAAAAATATTTGTCTTGCTTTCCAGGAATTTTGAACGGAGAAGGCCTTTTGATGGGGTTCAGGAATTTTATCATAGCTTATATAATTCCAGCCAAAATCAGTTGTTTTTTTATGTCAGTAGCAGTGAATGGAACCTTTATGATTTCATTGAAAACTTTTGTCGACATCATGGTTTCCCGAAGGGTTATTTTCTTCTTAATGACATTAAATCTGGCTTACGTCAATTGATAAAATCTGGCGGAGGAACGCATAACCACAAATTGGATAAGATTCGCAGAATCAGAGATACCTATGCGGGTGCTACTTTCACGCTCATTGGTGATAGTGGACAAAAGGATGCTGAAATATACGAACAGATAGCCTTGGAGAAACCGGAAAGAATTAGTGAGATTTTCATTCGAGACCTTCACAAGAATAAGCATAAACACATGCAGCAGGTGAAAAAGCGATTAGCGGAAAAAGCCATACAAATGCACTTATTTAACTAGATCAAAATGAAAGCATACCAACTAAATAAAACGGGTAAACCAGATGTGCTGGTTATAGGAGATGTCCAGGAGCCTGAACCAAAGGATAATGAGGTAAAGATAAAGACCCAGGCGATCGGGATTAATTATGCTGAGATATTATCAAGAAAAGGACAATATCGATGGGCACCCAAAAAACCATATGTTTTAGGAATGGAGGCTTTTGGTAAAGTAGTGTCAGTAGGAAAGAATGTCAAAAAACACAAGGTTGGTGATGAAGTAATACTTGGGTCACAATATGGTTCGTATGCCGAGTATATGTGTTCCCGCGAATGGTTGGCATTCCCCGCTTTGAAAGGATATACCATAGAAGAGAATACGGCCTTACTCGTTAACTTTATGACTGCCTGGATTGCACTTGTGAAGCTTGGTCGTGTTATTGCAGGAGAAAGTGTATTGATACATGCAGGGGCTGGTGGAGTAGGGTCTGCAGCAATCAAATTGGCTAAAGCAATGGGATGTAAGGTCTATGCGACTGCTGGATCTGATGAAAAAGTCAATTTGATGAAAGAGTTGGGTGCTGATATTCCAATAAATTATAACAAAGTAGCCTTTGATGAATATTTGAAGAATAGGGGGGTTGCAAATATTGATTTTGTGCTGGAAGTAGTAGGAGGTGAAGTATTCAAAAAAAGCGTGAATATGCTTGCTCCATTTGGAAGGCTAGTTGTTGCAGGCTACGCGAGCATCCCATTTAAAAAATGGAATCCATTAACTTGGTGGCCTACCTGGAGGGATGCCCCCAAAGCACAGATTATGGAAATGGCTAAGCAATCAATCGGGATACATGCCACTCATATAGGATACCTTACAGGACATGAACAGGCATCACAGGAGGTAGTAAATGAAATGCTTGATTTCGTTAAAAAGCACCAGCTTAAACCACTAATAGGAAAGTGTTTTTCTTTCGAGGAGATGCCAGAAGCACATGCTTTTATGGAATCCAGAAAGTCTGTAGGAAAAATAATTGTAAAACTTTAATTTAAGCGCTCGAAATCAAGTTAGGTATCATAGGTGATCCATTGAGTAAATATCTATTAATTGAACGATTTAATTGGAATCGATATAGGTCATGAAAAATGTTCAATATAGAAAAACCATAGCTAACGCTTGCTTTTAAATTTAATGATCGTATATTTGTTGCTATAGATATGAAAATATCTATATTCCATAGCTGGTTCTTAATGAAAGAGGGGTGCATTTGTATCCCTCTTTCGCTTTTAAGGCACCTTTGTTAAAGAAAAAGCTTCCAATCATTCTTCCTCTTCGATTTATAAGTCTTAGTTTTTATTAGGTATTTATATTTGATTTTGTTCCTTATTTAGCGAGTGATTTTTATTCAAAATCAGAACATCAGGAGTAGAAACTCTTTACTTTTTTCCTGATAAATAATTTTTTAAAATTATTGCCTGCTACACCAGATACACCACCGGCTATTGCTCCAATTACTCCAGAAATTATGACCAGCATTATTTTATCCTCTAGTGGAAACATTTCGATTATTTTGGATGACATAATGGATGCTGTTTTAATATCTAAATACCACGAGTAACCTAACCATATTATCCCACCCCCAAGAAAGCCACTCACAAAAGAACCAATAACGGATCCATCTATTAGAAAGCAAATGAAAAATGCCGAAAGCATGACTGTCCACCAGGGTAAAATAAATCCTCCGAAGTAGGTAAGTGCAGCGATTAAAATAATTTTGACAATCAACTTCATTCCGGGCTAATTTTTTGTTGGTAGATAATGTTTTCCAATGCCGAAAGATTACTTCCAAATGTTAGTTGGTAGTAGTTTCCTGAAGCCCAGTTATCAACCATCCGTCCATAATCTGGATGTCCGGGGTTCCCTGTCTGACTACCAGGGTATACACCCCATGCGATTGGACCATCCATAGTCAATTCAACAACCATTCTCCAGCTTGGTCCGTGGCTTCCTGCTGCTGCATTTACAATATTCTTGTATCCCCCGATCCTAATTGATTCTCTTGAAAACGGACTTAATTTTAGCAGGTGATTAATTGATGTTCCTTTAAAAGCAAACCATTTCAACTGTTCTTCATCCTCATATGTGTTTATTGAATCTATAGTAGTCTTATAGGTGGAGTTATAGAGCATAGTTGCATCTTCTATTGGGCTTGTATCTATTACATCGAAAAATGGGAAAGAGGGTCTGTTTTTTAGTAAGTTTAATGTGGTATGCAAAGAAGGCTTATCCATCGCAACACTAATGGTATCATACTCATCCCAGATTTTGTCATACATCAAGTCAATCCAAACCTGGAAAATTGTAGGTGCAAGAAGGTCTGTTGCATTAAAAAAGTCCCATGCTTTAAGTT
Source organism: Marinoscillum sp. (assembly GCA_043554545.1). Classification (GTDB taxonomy): domain Bacteria; phylum Bacteroidota; class Bacteroidia; order Cytophagales; family Cyclobacteriaceae; genus UBA7330. The sequence continues at coordinate 1,281,302 of CP121337.1, forward strand.
TGTTGTAATACTCCCAGTCTGATTCACGGAAGTTAATTGTATCCAGACTTGACAACATGGTGGCTAGAATTTCTGAGGCCTGATAGTTAAAATTATCATTTTGAAGCTTCATCATATCCTGTGGACTTACCTTATTTAATTTGGTCAGGCGATCATTGATACGTCTGTTTCTATAATACTCATAGTGGTGATCATAGACATAGTAGGGATAAAGAGAATCTACTGGATGCTGGTTGGCTGAACTAACAAAATTTCTTTCGGGGTTGAGGATTTGTAAGTGGTGATCAAATGGGATGTAATTTTTCCACTCAGATTGGGTATTTGATCCATCTAGCAAAAATTTGCCTTGCCCCTCCCATTTTACAGGAAATTTCCCAGGAAGGTGCATAGCAATATCTCCATGAGCTGAGCCATAGATGAAGTTTTGTGGCGGCCCGGTAAATGATTTGAGTGCATTTACAAATTCTTCATGGTTCTTCGCTTTATTAATCTTATACATCGTAGCAAATGTTGTACTTCGGTCATGAGCAATCCAACGCATAGCAGCATTGAACTTTCCATTTTCTGGTTGATAATTTCTGTCATAGACAAGAGGCCCCTGGTGCACGTGTACAATGGTATCATAATAGGTGTCCTCATCCTTGATATCAATTTCCTCAATAACCTTTGAAGTCTTAAACCATTGTTTGTTGTAACTATATTCTTCTCGGGTGTGATCCTTAAACTCAATTTGATACCAATCAACCTGATCTCGTGGCGAATTGGTGACCCCCCAGGCTATGGAGTCATTAAAACCGATTAATATGACTGGTGTGCCTGGTACAGTAACACCCATCACATTAATATTTGGACTGTTTAGGTGGCTGGCATGCCAGATAGATGGAAAGGTTAGTTGCAGATCTGGTTCATTGGCGAGCAAAACATTACCGCTTTTTGACTTATCACGGGATACGGCGAAATTATTGCTACCATTGAGGGGATCTGGTTTTTCAATCGTACGCTGGATGAGGGGCCAGTTTGAACTTTGGAGTTGTTGTACAGCCTCAATCGGCTCATAATCCCAGGAAGTACCTTTGGGAATTACCGGATCAATGTCATCGGACTTATCCGGGTAAAGGGCTTCAAATAATTCTTGCCCAAAAATATTTAGTGCATTGGTATTTTCCAGGTCAGCTTCTCCTCTGGAAAGGGTATTGCTTAGTAGTCCATAAGCCATACAGGACTTTAGTGGGGTCCATGCTTCTGGTTCATAATCAAGTAGTTTAAACTCTATTGGATAATCAGCTGATGACAATTGGTCGATATATTGATTAACCCCATCGGAATAGGCAACGAGCATTTCTTTGAGCTCTCTATTTTCATTTAACGCCTGATACATAGACTCAGTCATGGCTTTAACGCCAGTTCGCCTCTGAAGCCGATCATAGTTTAAAGCTTGTGCCCCCAACACCTCAGAAAGTCTTCCAAATACGACCCTGGAGTAAAAATCCATTTGCCATAATCGATCTTTCGCTGTGAGATAGCCTTGTGCTAGATACAAGTCGTGATTATTTTTTGCTTCAATATGTGGAATATTCAGCGTATCGTAATACACATAAACAACATCTATTAGTCCTGACAGCGTCATTTCTTCAGCAGGTCTCACATTTTCTCTTTCGCCATTCTGCCAGAAACCATGATGAGGGCTTAAAAATTTACCCATAACAGGCAGGCCAGAAAAGGTATTATTTAGTGCTACAAACAATGCTAGCGCCAGGGAAAAAGAAAGGACAAAGCGTAAGGTTTTCAACCGTTAATTTCTTTCAAGATTTACGTAATAATGATTCTGGTTCAGGGAAGATCATTTCGACAGTTGAAAAGTATCAATAAATAGGCAAAATATCTACTTTTACCTCATAAATCAGCTGTTTTCCATATCAATAGCATCTCTAAATTTTCAGAACAAAAAGTATTTAGATAATCTATTTGGTCTCGCTTTTTCGAATCATCGCTCCTTTTCCACCTCCCCTGAGAAATCCGGGAGGAAGAAAAAACTCTACTTTGAAACTCAAAAAGAAGTAATGATCATTATTTTTCGGATCACCTCTTGGTCCTCCGGCTACCATCTGATCAAAAGCTTGCTGATTGATAATACCAACCTCAGCTGTGCGATTAATCAATGCCGCTCTTTCTGAATCGGCATCTGCTGTTGCATAGGTAACCGAGACATCGTCCAGATAGTCTGATAATGTGACCCGATAGCTTGCTTCTACATTAAAATTTATGAATTCATTGAGTCTAAGTTTCACGCCCAGCGCAATTGGAAATGCCATGGTTATTGGCATATAGGTCACTCCTTCCGTTCTAAGCGCTCTCAGTCCATATTCCTTACCCATTAGTTTTGCTTTTGGCTGGAAATAGGTCATGGCAATGCCACCCGCGAGGTAAGGGTCGAAAGGGTCTCTTCTATAGTAGTCACCATTATATTTTTTAAAAAAGAAAACAGCCTGAAGACTAAGCTCTGCATTAACAGATTGAAAAGACAGGTTTCGCTGTCTGGCAAATGTGCTATCTGCGGCTTTATTATCATTGCCATTCAAAATAAATCCATATAGTTCACTTCTTGCTGCCAGTCTGGATGTGAGTCTTGCCTCAAGCCCGAGGCTTACATGCGAAAGACCTTCCTGGAGTTTGTAATTGTGCTTGAGTTCTCCAAAATATATGTTTTTACCTGTTCCGATTTGCAGGGTGTAATACCTGTCCAGGTATTTCCATGATTTAAAGTCCTGACTAAAGCTTATCAAGCTACTAATCATAAAGAGGACCATGCATAACCATTTCATAAGCGTTAAAAATAGCGAATCCGCAAATAAAACTGGCATATAGTTAACTTGTTCGTTGTTAAAGCTATTTATCGGCTGCTCGGACTGCATTGGCTAAGACCATCTGCTAGTAAGAGTTATTAAATTTTTACTAAATAATGGAAGCTATTTAGGAAATGGTTTAATTTATTGGGTTATTGAAATAGAAATTTGTAATTTTAGTAATAACCAACCTATAACAACAACTGTATTCTCAAAATAAACATACCGAGCCTTTTCATTTAGGAAGGTCAGATTCATCAGTCGATTCTCAAAAAGAGCATGCTTCAGAGCGTGAGGATCTGATCTGGGATAGTTTTAAGGCTGGAAATCAGCGCAGTCTTACTTACATTTTTAGCAAGTACTCAAATTTCTTATTTAACTATGGTTCTCAGTTCACGGATGACCGTGACCTTGTGAAAGATTGTTTACAAGACTTGTTTGTTGACCTCATTAAGCATCGTCAGAATTTGAAATCTACGACGTCCATCAAGTATTATCTGATGAAATCATTTAGAAATAAAATTGTAGCCACGTTAATTAAAAATAATAAAAGGAAAAATGCAGAATTGAGCACTAATGATGAATATTCATTCTTGTTTACCATATCAGCTGAATTAAAAATGATCAATAGTCAGTTAGATGCTGAAAAAAAGAAATTGATCGAAGAGCAATTGAATGAGTTACCATCCCTTCAAAGGGAGGCCTTATTGCTCTATTTTTATGAGGGTTTGAAATATGAACAAATTGCAGACCTTATTGGCATCAAGACAAAGTCTTCAAGAGCACTTATTTATCGGGGCCTCCAGTCTTTAAGGGAGCACCTTTCTCCTCATAAGGGCATTGCTTTTCTTGCTGCAATATTTATGAATATCTTAACATAATCAATTTCCACTATAAGTTTTACTAATTTATCACCCATTATATTCGGTTGAATACAATAATATCAATTAGCTATGGGCATTGGGTGAAGTAACTGCTTTATATATATATAGTAACTAAAGTTACCCGATGGATTATAAGCAATTTCAGGTTCAGGATTTTCTCGCGGATGAGTTTTTTGTATCGTGGGTATTGAATGAGGACGCCGTCTCTTCTCATTTTTGGGAGAAGTGGCTTAATGCGAATCCAGAAAAGCGAGGGGATGTAGAGCAGGCTAAAGAAATTATCAGGTCAGTAAACTATCGGCAGACCAACCGGCTCTCTGATGATGAATACTCAGCCATATTTGAAAAGCTAATTCGGGTAAGTCAAAATACACAATCAAACAATCACAGCGGGTTCAAAAAGTACGCTTTTCGTATTGCGGCTTCTATAATTTTCATCCTCGTTGCACTTTTTTTGTATCAAAGAGAGCCCGATGTCATAGTAGCATCTACTGATTTCAAAATAGTAAAAACTGAATTTGGTCAAAGAAGAACCATCAGGCTACCTGATGGATCCACAGTTAAATTAAATGCCGGCAGTTCTATCGAATATCCTGAGGTATTTGGTAAAGAATCAAGAATAGTTGAATTGTTTGGTGAGGCCTATTTTGAAGTTACTGAAAACAAAGCTCAGCCATTCATCATCCACTCCGGAGGTCTGACCACAGAAGTAATCGGGACATCTTTTAATCTGTCCGCTTATCCTGAGATGGATAGTATCAAAGTGGCTGTTGTTTCTGGAATGGTTAAAATTAGCAACAATGAAGGAGGACATCAGGTGCTTAGCCCCACTGATATGGGTGTTTTTAGTAAACAGAGTAAATCTATTTTAAGGAGGAAGTTTGAGGCGGATATCCTGGCATGGGCACAGGGAATTCTAGTCATTGAAAACAAACCTTTACCTCAGGTTTTTGATATGCTGGGTAGATGGTATGGCGTAGAATTTCAAATTAAGGATGGAGTAAATCTAACAGGTACCTATAGTGGAAGGTATCAAAATAAGTCACTTGAATTAGTCCTTCAAGGAATCAGCTATACATCACATCTTAAATACAGTATGAATAACAATAAAATCCTGATATATGAATAAACTAATTTGAAGTAAAAGATAAAAAAAAGACACCCCCACATCAGCTGTTGAGGAACTACGGATGCAGGGGCGGTTCTAGCAATTAATGTTTAACTAAAACTCGTTAAAAGTATGAAAAATAATCTACTGAGGGAAATAATTATGATGTCACGACCCCTTTTCTATATAATATTTATACAAACACTTTTTGCCTCATTTCTGCATGCAGAAAAGTCTGAAGCGCAAGTAAAGAGTTTGTATGAGATTGAATTTGTATTAAATACAACTGATATGGAAGTTGTAGAGCTATTCAGAGAGATTGAAAAAGAAACTGATTTTCTCTTTACTTATAAAGACCAGTTAGTCAGAAACAAGCGGATTTCCATGTCAGCTCGAACAACAAATCTGGGCAGTTTTTTGGAGGATATTTCAAAAGACACTGACCTTAGGTTTAAGCGGATCAATGACAATATTCACGTGTATAAGAAAACGACACGTCAGGTTGATGTGCAGGAATCCTTTACAGATGATGGCGATCAAAATTCAATTACAGGTAAGGTAACTGACGAGAGTGGAGAAGGCTTACCAGGAGCAACCGTGCTAGAAAAAGGCACCTCAAATGGAACTATTACGGATGTAGAGGGAAACTATACGGTCAGTATGGATGGCGATGCTACATTGATTATATCATTTGTTGGCTACCAAAACCTGGAAGTTCCTGTCAATGGACGTACTACGATCAATATTGAGCTAAAGGCTGATATCTCAGCCTTGGAAGAAGTAGTTGTGGTTGGGTATGGTACGCAAAAGAAAGAGGATGTTACGGGCGCAATTGTCAGTGCCAATCTTGATGATATGAACAAGCAGCCAAATATTTCAGTGATGGAAGGTTTACAAGGCGCAGTACCAGGCTTAAATATCGGACAGGCCAATCAGGCAGGCCAGAACCCTAGCCTCAATATCAGGGGACAAAGTTCATTGTCTGGAGAGCAGAATCCATTGATTGTTGTAGACAATGTGATATTCAGAGGTCAATTAATAGATATTAACCCAAGTGATATAAAATCTGTAGATATCCTGAGGGACGCCAGTGCAGCAGCAATTTTCGGTTCGCAGGCTGCAAATGGAGTGATTATGATTACCACAAAATCTGGAGGATCATCTGATGGAATGCCAACGATAACCTATTCTGGGATGTACTCCTTTCAGCAACCCCACAACGAACTGAGAGCAGAAGTTGATGGTGATGCCTTTATGTTAAAGATTGAGCATTCTGACATACTTAATAGCAGAACCCAATCTTCTGGTTACCTGGATAGGGATCCGAATTGGGATGAATCCACAAACTTCAAAACTAACCATGAGATCAATCAATTCAATGCTGGAAGAACCTTTGATTGGTACGATTACATGACCACAGATAACCCATATACATCTAAGCATAACCTCTCTATTTCTAATTCGACAGAGAGCAATAACTATTATATCTCTCTAGGTTATACCGATCAGGCTGGTCATATGAGGGATGAATATTATTCTAGGGTTAATGGTCGGATCAATCTGTCTACATCTGTTACGGAGTGGTTTGATTTTGATGTACAGAGTTTAATGTCTCTCAGTGAATACGGTCCACAGATTTTTGGTTTGGGAGATCGATTTATAGAACCTTATGCAACTCCATTTGATGAAAATGGTGTTTTAGTTGATCGGCCGACAGGAAATCAAATCAATCCATTTTACGAGGAGAGAGCTGATACCGAGGACAAACGATTGAATCTAAATGCCAACCTTACAGCTACGATCTATTTACCTATTGAAGGATTAGACTATAAACTCAGGTTTGGAAATAATTATTTGTCTAACAGACAATTTGAATTCAGAAACTTTGGCGCAGACTTTACCGGAAATGGCTTTAAGCGTAATGAGGTTCAGTATACCTGGAGTTTAGATAATATTTTATCTTATACTAAAGTATTCGGAAACATCCATGAAATAGGCGCTACGCTTCTTTATGGTGTTGAAAAAAGACAATCTGAATTTACAAGAGCTGAAGGATCAAATTTTGTGAATGATGTTTTGGGGTATAATCTTCTGCAAGCAGCAGCAGCTGATCTACAGGAGGTATCCTCAGGTGGATGGGTAGAGTCCAGCCTTTACAACATGGCCCGTGTCTCTTACAAACTGATGGGGAAATATCTTGTGAACGCCACAATTAGAAGAGATGGGTTTTCAGGATTTAGTGAAGCCAATAAGTTTGGTTATTTTCCTTCAGTGGCCGTTGGCTGGATCTTAACAGAAGAATCTTTTATGCCAAGTACCGATTGGTTGAATTGGTCAAAATTGAGGGTTTCCTACGGTGCTACGGGTAACCGGACTATTGGTAGGTATCAAACGCTGGCGCAGGTAACCGGCCAGTTTGGTTATCTAACCGGGGATGCATCTTCAATTTATACGCAGTGGATCAGTTCACTGGCAAGCACCGGGCTTAGATGGGAGAAGACAACAGGTATCAATGTTGGACTGGACTTTAGGATCATTGGAAGCAGAATAAGCGGTTCAATAGATTATTATAACAACAATACCACTGACCTCCTGTATGAAGTAGATCTTCCTGCAATTAGCCGATTTCCTAATGTTCCTGACAACTTGGGTAAGATTCATAATGAAGGCTTGGAAATACTCATCAGTTCAACTAATATCCAAAGAAATGATTTCACCTGGTCCACAGACTTCACCTTTTCCCGAAACAGAAATGAAATCGTGACTTTGTTAGGATTCGATGTGGATGAGGATGGGAAGGAAGATGATCTAGTTTCCGAAGGCTTGTTTATCGGTGAATCAACAGGAATGATCTTTGATTATGAAATTGACGGCATATGGCAGCTTGGTGAGAACATTCCTACAGGATATGAGTTTGGAGCTTACCGTGTAGTCGACATTAATGAAGATGGAATTATCGATCCGCTTGACAGAGCTTTTGTAGGTAACTCCAGACCTGCTTATAGATTTGGGATAAATAACTCACTGAGCTACAACAAGTTTAATCTGAGCTTCTTTGTGAATTCAATTCAGGGTGGCAAGGACCGGTATTTGGGGGATGATACGATCTATGGTCTGCAGATTTTTAACCAGGAAAATCATTTCAATATAACCTATCCGCAAGGTATAGATTACTGGAGTCCTGAAAATCCGAATGCAAGGTATCAGCGACCAGGTATAAAAGGATCCGACGGGATTGCCGGAACCAGGTATACACCCAGGTCTTTTGTTCGTTTGAGGAATATATCGCTGTCTTATAACATGGGTGCTGATGTGATCAAGTTCGTTGAGAACATCAGAATCACATTGAGTGGTAGAAATCTACTAACACTTACCAAGTGGAACGGCTGGGATCCTGAAACCGGGACGGGTATTAACACTGGTGGAAGGCCTATCATGGAGTCTTATTCGGTGGGAATAGATGTTACATTTTAAACTAAGGAAATCATGAATAACAACAATATATTTACTAAAATGATAAACCGGATGTTTAATAACAGCATCCTTCGATTTGGTCTGATTCTTGTGTTTTTCATCACTGCATGTGATGAAGAAGAGTTTCTGAAAACAGAGCCTGTTGATTTTTATTCACCTGAAAATTCATACATAACCGCTGGTAACTATGAGGCAGCGGTGATGAATCTCTACGATCGTGTACGAACGGATTTCTTCTCAAGCGATAGCAGAAATGATTTCCCAAATGCCGGCATACAGGGCACAGATATCTGCTATGTCCACAAAGATATTGGGTTTAACACACCAATGTCAGCGGTATTATTGCCAACCAATGATGCATTTGTACTTAGATCTCTATGGCAACCGGCCTATCGCATCATCTATGACGCAAATTCGATCATCGAAAGGGCAGCCTCTGATGAAAATGAGTTGACAGAAGCTGAAAAAAGCCTAATTATTGCAGAGGCCAAATTTTTCAGGGGTTATATGTATAAAATGCTTGCCAACCTGTTTGGAGGAGTACCAATTGTTCTCACTGAAACACAGGAGGCTAAGCGTGACTATACAACGAGTCCTAGATCGGAAGTCTACCAGCAAGCAGCTAGTGATCTGGAGGATGCTACGCAGGATCTGATGACCATTGATGAAGCACCGGATCATCGAATCAATAACCTTGCTGCATATCATATTCTTTCGGAAGTATATCTATCACTGGAGAGGTGGCAGGATGCCGTAGATGCTGCTTCCATGGTTATCGATCATTCATCAACAGCCTTGATGACGGATCGATTTGGTACAAGAGCAAATGAGAAATACCTTGTCGCCGAACAATGGGATACCGATGTATACTGGGATTTATTCCGTAAAGGGAATCAGAACCGGTCCACTGGTAATACGGAAGCGATCTGGGTACTTCAGGATGAGTGGAATGTACCTGGAAATAGCTCTTCTCGGGGGGGGCCGGAGCTGGAGCGGCTATTTGCACCCCGGATCTGGCAAGCCAAAGTAATAAACCAGGATGGGTCCTCTGCCACAGTGGTACCAAATCCTAATGCTTACACAGGCGGTCGAAGCTCAGGTTTCACCAGACCTAGTTATTTCTTTTTTGAAACGTTATGGGAGAGAAGTGGTTATGATCAGGATATTAGAAATTCGCCTGCCAATATCACCAGGGATTTTATTATCAGAAACCCCGATAGTGATTTCAATGGGCAGTGGATATTTGCAGATAATACACCTATTGCGATGTCTAGCCTAAATGATACAACCAGAAATATGTATCCATGGATCGGCAAGACTTCGACTCCTGGGGATCAGCCGCCAGAAGCATTTTTACCAGATCCAATTGTAGAAGGTGGGCTTTCATTTAGTCATGCAGCCTTTAGGGATGTATATGCAATCCGTTTAGCTGAGACCTACCTGATAAGAGCGGAAGCATATTTGGGTCTTACTCAACTACAAAATGCTGCGGATGACATCAATGAAGTAAGAGATCGGGCACAAGCTCCTTTGATTGCTGCTGGAGATGTAGATATCGATTATATTTTGGATGAGCGAGCCAGGGAATTGTATCTGGAGGAGTTTCGGGTCCTGACATTGACAAGGCTTGGAATGCTGGTTGATAGAACCAGGCGACTAAATCCAATTGTTGGAGATACCTATGCAGATCATAATGATCTATGGCCAATCCCTTTCAGTGAAATTGAGAAAAACTTGGAAGGAGAGCTGCTTCAAAACCCTAATTATTGATCAGATATAGGAATTGATAATTTTTGATACATTTAGATAAACTTAAAATTCTCCCGTTTATGCGGGAGAATTTTATTTTTTTATTTACCTAACCTCCTATAAAATTTGAGATTATGCGTATAAACCAAGCAATCATTTATTTTTTCGTTTTCCTCCTAGCTATTTGCACTTTTCAATGTAGTCAGCCACCAAACGAAGCCCAGGAAACAGATGGTCCCTATTTTGGTAACGGTTTTCACAATGGCTGGGCAGATCAAAGCTCAATTGTTATTTGGACCAGGCTAACGAAAAATCCGGAAGGAAATGTCGACGGACAGCAGTTCCTGGATATATCCCGAGAAGAGGAACAAAGACTGGATAGCCTTGCAGATAAAGAAAAGATCCACCAGGCACAAATTCCTGCGGGTTACACACTGGAAGACATGGTAGGTGCTAGCCCTGGAACATCAGGAGAGGTCAGGCTCACTTATTATCCTGAGGATCAACCTGATGAAAAATTTGAGACAGCCTGGATAGCTGTGGAGGATGGTAAGAATTATACTCGACAGTGGGATTTGAAACAACTTTCCCCTGATGCGACCTATCATGTGGTCCTTGAAGCAAGGAAAGACTCAGAATCCAAGATATCTGATACAATTGAAGGAGCGTTCTACCTTCCACCAACCTCAAACCAGGAAAAAGAAATTGATTTTACAATCGTAAGTTGCCATGATTACTTGCGAAAGGATGCACCAAATGGACATTTGATCTATCAATCGATCTCGAAGGTTGATCCGGATTTTTATGTTCATACTGGAGATATCGAATACTATGATAAACAGTTGCCATGGGCCATGACGGAGGATTTGATGCGTTTTAAGTGGGATCGGTTGTTTGCTTTACCCTTGCAGAGAACGTTATGGAAAAATACTACTTCCTATTTTATGAAAGACGATCATGATGCGCTTAAGAATGACGCTTATCCGGGTACCACCTATGGCACTGTGTCGTGGGAGAGAGGCTTAGAGATATTTGATAAGGAGCAATTTCCATCGAATGAAAAACCTTATAAAACAATTAGATGGGGAAAGGATTTACAAATCTGGATTACCGAAGGTCGAAATTACAGGAGCAAAAACACAGTCCCTGATCAGCGTGGTAAAACCATTTGGGGAGAAGAGCAGAAAAACTGGTTGTTTACTACTCTTAAAGAGTCAGATGCGACTTTCAAGGTGCTTATTACCAATGATCCGATCCTGGGCCCTGATAGAAAGAACAAAAAGGATAACTATTCCAATTCTAACTGGCAATATGAAGGAGATGAGATTCGGGATTACCTTAAGCAATTTGACAATGTTTACATTACCAGTGGTGACAGGCACTGGCAGTATGTTACCAATCTCCCTGGAACGACCTTATGGGAGTTTAGCAGTGGGGCAGGGGCTGATGAGCATGCAGGAGGTTGGAGCCAGGATGATGTGAGGCCAGAGCACAAATTCCTAAGGGTTAAAGGAGGATATCTTTATGGGCATGTATTTAAGGAGAATGGTGTTGCTAAAATTTCTTTTCAGCACCATGATGTGAATGGAAATGTTGTCCATGAAGAGATTTTTAGCGCTAAGGAATAGTTGAGTTAGAGCCATCTATCCTGTCATCCTGATATCAATCAATTAATGTGGTGATTTAACTATACGAATGAATCCAATAAAAAAACCTCTGAAAACTTTTCAGAGGTTTTTTTGAGGTTCCGAGCAGATTCGAACTGCTGTACACGGTTTTGCAGACCGCTGCCTAACCACTCGGCCACAGCACCTTTTTAATTAATTACAAATTTACCATTCTTTGGAGAGTGCTGAAACAGATCAGCTGAAAACTATTGTAATACTCACCAGTAGGTAATATATGCCTAACTAACGAAATGAACCCGTATTGGATACACCAATACGGGTTTTATTTCAATTAATTATTTTTTAGAAGCATCATCTTTAGAAGCATCGTCCTTTTCTTCAGACTTGTCATCTGAAGACTTGTCATCTGAGGCTTTAGCCTCTGCCTTTTTCTCCTCCTTTTTCTTCTCTTCCTTTTTTGGAGCAGCTTTTTTCGTAGGTTTAGAGGCTTCTTCCATCTTGTCTTTCAAAGCTGAAAGTGCTTCAAGATCTCCCAGTGTAGATTTTTCACCTTCCTTGTTGATCTTATTCAGGGTTTTACCCTTTCCGCCACCAGTGCTTCTCTTTTTAGGACTTGGAGCTTCTACAGGTTGATCAGCACCTTCTTTCCACATTGAAGTATGTGAAAGCGTTATTCTTTTCTCTTCTTTGGAGAAATCTAACACTTTGAAATCCAATGTTTCGCCTTCGCTTGCTTGCGTATCATCTTCTTTCTGAAGGTTTTTAGTAGCTACTTGCCCTTCCAATCCATAAGGAAGCTCAATTAACGCACCTCTTTCAGATTTTGAAACAACTGTACATTTATGAACTGATCCTCTTGAAAAGACAGTCTCGAAAGTATCCCATGGGTTTTCTTCCAGGTGTTTGTGGCTAAGTGCCAGCCTTCTGTTATCCACATCTAGTTCCATGACAACAACTTCAAGTTCTTCGCTGACCTTTACGAATTCAGAAGGGTGCTTGATTTTTTTCGTCCAGCTTAGGTCAGAAACGTGTACCAGACCATCGATGCCTTCTTCCAGTTCTATAAATAACCCGAAGTTCGTTAGGTTTCTTACGATACCTTTATGCTGAGTGCCTACTGCATATTTTGTTAGTAAGTCTTGCTTGGTCCATGGATCTTCAGTCAATTGCTTGATGCCAAGTGACATTTTTCTTTCTTCCCGATCAATAGTTAATACGACAGCTTCTAACTCATCACCTACATTGATAAAATCCTGTGGATTTCTTAAATGCTGTGACCATGACATTTCTGAAACGTGAATTAAGCCTTCAACGCCAGGTATGATCTCAAGGAATGCGCCGTAGTCAGCAACATTTACAATCTTACCTTTTACTTTAGAACCGATCTCAATTTTTGCATCCAAAGAATCCCAAGGATGAGGGGTCAATTGTTTCATGCCAAGTGAAATCCTTTTCTTGTCATCATCAAAGTCAAGCACTACTACATTGATCTTTTCGTCAAGGTTGAGTACTTCTTCAGGGTGATTGATCCTACCCCATGAAATGTCAGTAATGTGAAGTAGTCCATCAACACCACCCAGGTCAATAAAGACACCAAAATTGGTCATGTTCTTAATGACACCTTCAAGTACCTGACCTTTTTCAAGGTTGTTAAGAATCTCAGTTTTTTGCAGTTCAATGTCTTTCTCGATCAATACTTTATGAGAAACGACAACGTTGTCATTAGAGTAATTAATCTTAACGACTTTGACTTCCATCTTCTTGCCTACAAAAACATCGAAGTCACGGATTGGCTTAACGTCGATCTGTGAACCAGGCAAGAAAGCTTCTACGCCATAGATGTCAACAATTAAACCTCCTTTGGTTCTTCTCTTAACCATTCCATCAATGACAAGATCTTTATCCAGACCCTCCTGAATTTTTTCCCATGCATTGACGATTTTAGCTTTTCTTCTAGAAAGTACAAGTTGTCCAGCAGCATTTTCCTGCTCTTCTACGTATACTTCTACAGAGTCTCCTGTTTTTAGATCAGGAAGATCTCTGAATTCTGATAGTGATACAAGCCCATCAGATTTAAATCCAATATTGACAATTACATCTCTATCGGTAATACCAACCACAACACCATTCATCACTTCTTTTTCATTGATGGTATTCATGGTTTCCTCATACATCTGCGCCATCTTCTTACGATCGGCTTCAGTGTATTCATCACCAAATCCATCAGATGAGGTATCCCAGATGTTTTCATCTTCCACTGGAGCTGGTACAGGAGTAGGAGCAGGCTTCTCATCGTGCTCTTCTTTCTTAGCTTCTACTGGTTTTTCTGCCTCAGCTTTTGCTTCTTCCGGAGCAGGAGTTTCATTTTCTGCTTTTGGTGCTTCTTCCTGTGATGCTACAGGTACTTCAGTTTCTTCTTTTTTCTCTTCCTTTGCAGCTACCTTATCCTCTTTCTTCTCCTCTTTCTTTTCAGCTTTAGGCGCAGCTTTTTTTGCTGTTTCTTCTTCATCAGCCTTTTCTGCAGTTACCTTTTTGGTAGTTTTTGATTTAGTTTCTTTGTCTTTGGAAGATTTTGTTGGACTTTTTGGAGCTTTATCCTCTTTTAAGTCTTCTGTTTCTTTTTTAGCCATAATAACTTTGACTCTCATTACGCTGCGATGACAGAGTCATTTTCATCACAGATTATATTTATAAATTAACTTTCTGGCTGGCAGAAAGACCATTCACTCGAATGGAGGCGCAAAGTTAGAATATTTGTATAAAATGAGTACGAATTCCTAATTTATTATTGAATAAATCACTTTAATTCAATATGAGGCTATGGATGCTTAGCTTTGTAGCTCAACATAAGGCGTCTTAATCAATGCTCATCGAAAGAAATATTTCCCTCAAGTCTTATAATTCCTTTGGGATAGATGTCTCTGTTGATTACCTCACCCATATCCTGAAAACGGAAGGTTTAGCGGAGGTGTTTGCTGATAGAAAGTTCCGTCTAATGAAAAGGCTCGTTCTTGGTGGCGGTTCCAACGTCTTATTTACCCGACATTTCTCCGGACTTATTATCAAGATGGAGATTCCAGGCATTGAAGTGATTAATGAAGGGGCTGATAATGTATTACTTAAGGTGGGTGCTGGTGTTACATGGCATCAGTTTGTCCTTTGGGCCGTTGAACGGGGATTTGGAGGTATAGAAAATCTTTCCTTAATACCCGGAACGGTAGGAGCGGCACCTATGCAGAATATTGGGGCCTACGGTGTTGAGCAAGAAGCTGTTTTTCATTCGTTGGAGGCTTTTGAAATCACATCTGGTAAGCTGGTTCGTTTCTACAAGGAAGATTGTGCTTTTGACTACCGATATAGTATTTTTAAAGGACCACTCAGGGAAAAGTATATTATTACATATGCTTATTATCAACTCAATAAGCATTCAGAATACAATATATCATACGGCAACCTGAAGTCGACTTTGGAGGAAATGGGAGTCGACGAACTTTCGCTGAAAAATATTAGCCAGGCGGTTATCAACATTCGACAAAGTAAGTTGCCGGATCCAATGGAGGTAGGTAATGCAGGGTCATTTTTTAAAAATCCAATTGTTGAGACGAAGTTTTATGAATCTTTAAAGGCTGCTTTTGATGAAATTCCAGGTTATGATTTAGCTGATCATAAGGTGAAGATTCCTGCAGCCTGGTTGATCGAGCAAACGGGCTGGAAAGGTAAAAGAATAGGAGAGATTGGGGTGCATGCTAAACAACCACTGGTATTGGTAAATTATGGGAATGGAAATGGGAAAGAGATTAAAAATCTAGCTGAAGAAGTACAGCAATCCGTCTCCAGGAAATTTGGTATTGATCTTGACCCGGAAGTAAATATAATTTGAGAATCAAAATTCCTTCAGAAATACCTATTATTCTTGAATCATGAAACTGTTAGTGGTCGAGGATAATACACAGCTTAGCGCTAACATCGGGTCTTACCTGTCAGAGGAAGGATATGTATGTGAAATATGCGATACTTATCATCAGGCGATTGATAAACTTCATGCATTCAAATATGATATTATTGCCCTTGATTTGATGCTTCCTGATGGCGAGGGACTTGACCTATTAAGGGTCATTAAAGATCGGTTTCCTGACATTGGCGTTTTGATTATTTCGGCAAAAAATGCACTGGATGATAAGCTTGAAGGGCTTAACCTGGGTGCTGATGATTATTTGCCAAAGCCTTTTCACCTCTCAGAACTTCATGCACGCCTTAGAGCCATCTATCGCCGAAGGAATCAACAGGGAAATGACCGGATCGTTTTTAATGAGATAGGTATTGAGGTAAACACTTTTGAGATAAAAGTAAATAACAACTTATTAGATCTAACCAGAAAAGAATTTGAATTAATCCATTACCTGGTAATTAATAAGAATAGATTGTTGACCAAACAGTCAATTGCCGAACACTTATGGGGGGATTATATGGATTCAGCTGATTCCTTTGATTTTGTTTATCAACATATTAAGAACATAAGAAAAAAAATTAGTCAGGCTGGTGGAAATGACTATATACACACAGTTTATGGTGTGGGTTATAAATTTAAATCGGAGGAATGAGACTAGTCGTTAAGATATCTATCTTTTATCTGGTTATTTCCACATTTGTCTTCATTGTTGGTGGGGTAATTGCTTATCAGGTGATGAACAGGGAGATTCAGTTTGAACAGAATATTTATCTCGAGGAGCGTATCCCTTCTATTATTGGTTATCTGGAAAGAAGGCAGCCTACAGATACTATACTCAGGGATAAGTTAATTATCATACCATTGAAAGATACTATTCCTGAGATGGGGCCAGTGTATTCAGATACACTGGTGATGCACACCACACTGCAAAGAATAGAACCACATATGAAGCTGGAAGCTGTGAAAAATGTGAATGGCAGGAGCTACCGAGTGATTCTTTATGATCTGGTGATAGAAGCTGATGACATAAAAGATGTGGTACAAGAGTCTCTTAGCAAGATATTTGCGTTGTTGCTGATTCTCATTGTGGGACTGGGATTGCTGGGGTCTTACTATGTTTTTAGACCATTTAGAATGACCTTATCCTCAATCAAGAATTTTTCACTGAAACAGGTCAAACCAATAGTCCTTCCTGATTCATCAACTACCGAATTCAGAAGACTCAACAGTTTTATCAAGGAGATGACAGATAAGATGTCAAAGGATTACCTATCATTAAAAGAATTTACTGAAAATGCGTCCCATGAAATGCAAACTCCACTGGCCATAGCTCAGGGTAAACTAGAAATCCTTCTGGGAGATGAAAAGTTGACAGAAGAACAGCTGGATTTGATTAATTCTGCTCAAAATGCGATTAACAGGGTCAGTCGTTTGGGTAATTCACTATCACTACTGGCAAAAATAGATAACAGGGAATTCAGCGAAACAACAGAAATAAATTTCACAGAACTTTTAAACAGGTTTATTTATGATTTTAAAGAACTAATTGATTTAAAATCACTTAATCTTAAAACAAAATTGGAAGACAATCAGTTCGTGAGGGGTAATCTGGTTCTGATTGAATTATTATTAACCAATCTTCTGAACAATGCTATCAGGCACAATTTTATTGAAGGTTATATAGATATTCAGCTGAATCATAAGCAAATGATTATTGAGAATTCAGGAATTGAATTGAAGTATCATCCAAATGAATACTTTAAAAGATTTACCAAAGGCACAAATGACCCGCTTAGTTCAGGACTTGGACTGTCAATAATCAAGAAGATATGTGATGACATGGGATTTTCAATCAATTACGAGAATCAGGAAAAGCGTCATATCATAATCCTCACCTGGCAATAATCTTCAGATTTGCTTCAAGATTTGATCAGATTACCATCAGATGTGGTGTTTAGTTTTGAACAAATTATGGCAAAATTCATGAAGTTAATTTTTACAGGATACTTTCTATTTTTCTTTCTTATTTCTAACGCCCAGGATTTTACAGTCAGTGGTCGGGTAATTGATAAGACATCTGGTAATCCTCTTGAATTTACTAATGTGGCAGTTTTTCAGGAGTCGGATTCAGCTCTGGTTACCGGTGGAATTACTGACCTTAATGGATCTTTTAAAATTAGCGCTGGACAAGGCAATTATTATCTCAGAATACAGTTTGTTACCTACGAAGCCAAAATGATCAGTGGTATCAAACTCAATAAAGATAATCCAGCGAAAAATTTCGGTGATATTTCTCTTGAACCACAGGATACTGAACTAGATGAGGTAATTGTTCAGGCTGAGCGTACGCAGATGCAGCTTCAACTTGATAAAAAAGTATATAATGTTGGAAAAGACCTCAGTAATTTGGGAGGTAGTGCTTCAGATCTATTGGCTAATCTACCATCCGTAAATGTTGATGTAGAAGGAAATGTAGAGTTAAGGGGAAGTTCAAGTGTGAAAGTTTTGATTGATGGGAAGCCATCTGGACTAGTAGGCTTATCTAGCACAGATGCGCTAAGGCAGATGCAGGGAAATATGATTGAAACAGTAGAGATCATTACGAACCCTTCTGCACGTTATGATGCTGAGGGAATGGCAGGTATTATCAATATTATATTAAAAAAAGAAACAAAAAAAGGGGTAAACGGTAGTTTTCAGCTTAACACTGGCTGGCCACATAATCACGGAGCCTCCGTGAATATGAACTTAAGGAGAAACTGGGTCAATTTCTTTATTAACTATGGAATTGATTATCGAAAAGCGCCAGGTTTCGGGGAATCTTACCAAACTTTCCCCCAGGCAGAGCCTGGAGATATTTACAACACGACGCAGCTCACAGATCGAAACAGAGGAGGTATATCCAATAGCTTGAGATTTGGTTCTGATTTCTTTATCAATGATAAAACCTCAATCACTACCGCTTTTCTATACAGATATGGAGATGAGCTCAACAAATCTGATGTCTCTTTTGAAGATTTTGGACCGCAGGGTGATCTTCTTGATTATACCTTAAGAATGGATGAAGAAGAGGAGGGGGAAGAAAACCTGGAATACTCTGTGAATTTTAGTCGAACTTTTAGCAATAAGGACCATAAATTAACAGCTGATATTCAATATCAGAATAACAATGAATTGGAAGCTTCTAACATATTACAGTTAAATGGTGCGACTCCCGAATCCACAATTGAGGAATTAAATCAAACTGTCAGGAACAATGAGGGGGAAGACCGATTGATGTTGCAGTCGGACTATATACATCCTTTTGGTGAGAATGGAAAGTTTGAGTTGGGATACAGAAGCACTATAAGAAATGTCAAAAATAATTACCGTGTCGAGGAGGAAGATGATATGGGTGTTTTCCAGGAAGTGGACACCTTTACGATAGCTTTTGATTACAATGAGAGAGTTCATGCATTTTACGGTATAATCAGCGATAAATTAGATAAAATATCCTGGCAGGTCGGTTTGAGGAGTGAAACAACAAACATTTCATCTGTACTCGAAGAACAGAATCAGGAACTCACATGGAATTATACTAATTTATTCCCAAGTGCTTTTTTTACTTACACCTTACAATCTGAAAACCAGTTACAATTAAGTTACAGCAGAAGAATCGAAAGACCCAGATTTAGAGAGCTGAGTCCATTGACTTCCTTTTCTAATAACAGGAGGTTCAGGGTTGGTAATCCTGCACTTCAACCGGAGTTTACAGATTCTTATGAGTTTGGGTTTTTGCAAAATTTATCAAGTTCGTCTTTGTATTATGGTATTTATTATCGTTTCAGCGATCAATTGGTCCAAAGGGTTACCTTACCACCGAATGATTTACTACAAACGGTAACTATTCCTTACAATGTGGGAGTTAGCAGGGCATTTGGTGTTGAGGTTAATGCAACACAAGATTTTGCAGAATGGTATAGGTTAAGCGGAAATGTGAATTTCTATCGTCAGGAATCAAATGGCGTATTAGGAGATACGCTGAATTTGACAGCTGAAGCAATCACTTTATCAACAAGGATCAATAATAATTTTACATTTTCTGACAGGTTATCAGGCCAGGTTAATTTTTCATATCGTGCACCGGAACAGAGGGCTCAGGGCAGAAGGTTAGCGATGTCCGGTGTTGATCTTGGACTGGCATATGACGTATTTAAGAAGAATGGTACTTTTAGTCTTAGTGTGCGTGATTTATTTAACACTCAGAAATATCGATATACCACAGAGTTGGCTACATTGGTTGAGGACAATGTTTGGCAGTGGAGGAGAGGACCAACGTTTAATCTGGCATTCATTTATCGTTTAAACCAGAAAAAACAAACTGAAAGAAGTGGCGGACGCGGAGATGGTGGAGGAGGCTTCGATATGTAAGTTAGATTAATGAAGTCACATTGGACAACTGTCCCGAGTATCGCTCTACATTTAGTCCAAACATCTTTAAGAAATCAACCCCTTCATCAGTCGGTATCCCTTTGTGCTCTGCATAGGAATTAAGGAAAATTACCTTTTCTATGCCTGCGGAATAAATGATTCGGGCGCATGATAGACAGGGGGAGAGTGTCACGTATAGCGTAGACCCTTCGACTGATGCTTTGTTTTTTACCGCATAGAGAATCGCATTTTGTTCTGCATGTATGGCCAGTGAACATCCTCCTTTTGAATCTCTGGGACAACCTTCCTCCGGAAATTCTACGTCGCAATTATGTGTTCCCGCAGGGGGACCATTATAGCCGATTGAGATAATTCTGGTGTCCTTTGTTAGAACAGCTCCTACATGTCGTTTGATACAATGTGATCGCTTAGCAAGATTAACTGCGAGCTCCATGAAGATGTCATCAAAAGCAGGTTTTTCCATTTGTCGAAATTAGTACTTCGTTCAATTCAAGGCAAAGAATTTATAAGTATTTGACAAGAATTGATTGTAAGTTATCACTATCATTTTATCCTTTCCATGAGAAATTGAATTTTGATTTAAGGATACTGACATATCTCAGGGTTTTGGCAGCCCTTTATCAGTCTGTCAAAAGGAATTTGCCTTCATTTTTGCCAAATGGATTTAGCGTTAATTCAAAAATATAATACCGCCGGCCCCAGATATACCAGTTATCCAACTGTTCCCTATTGGGATCCAGCTTCATTTACAACGAAAGCATGGGAAAGAAGTGTGAAAGAGGCTTTTATCGTTCATGACCGAAGTGTGAGCATTTATATACATCTGCCCTATTGTGAAAGTTTATGTACGTATTGTGGGTGTAACACGCGAATCACCAAAAACCATGCTGTAGAGGAAAATTATATCAGGGCGTTGATCAAGGAGTGGAAGATGTATTTAGCCCTTTTTGATGAAAAGCCACAAATAAAGGAAATTCATTTGGGTGGAGGAACGCCAACTTTTTTTTCTCCTCAAAACTTAAAGTGGCTCATTGAAGAGATCACAGCCGGATCAGAAATACCTGAGCATATTGATTTTGCGTTTGAAGCTAATCCCGTAAATACCACTTATGATCATTTAAAAACGCTTCGGGATATCGGGTTTAATCGAGTGAGCTTTGGTATTCAGGATTTTGATCCGAAAGTTCAAAAACTAATTAATAGGGTTCAGACATATGAACAGGTCAAAGAGGTCGTTGATGTAGCAAGATCGCTTGGATACGCTTCTATTAATTTTGATTTGATATATGGACTTCCTGGCCAGAGCGTGTATACCGTGAAACAAACGATCAAACGATCAATTGATTTGAATCCAGACAGGATAGCTTTTTATAGCTATGCCCATGTCCCAGCTATAAAACCTGCTCAACTTTCTTATGAATCTTATTTACCAAAATACGAACTGAAGCAAAGGTTGTATGAGGTAGGTAAGACTCAGTTGACTGATCAAGGGTATTATGACATAGGAATGGATCATTTTGCAAGAGAAACAGATGAACTATATAAAGCTTATAAGTCCAGCCGCTTGTATCGCAATTTCATGGGTTACACCGTCCAGCGAACAAAACTTTTAGTGGGTCTTGGAGCTAGTGCCATAAGTGATGCATGGTCAGCATTTAGTCAGAATGAGAAGAATGTAGAAAAGTACCTGGAATTTATAGCAAATGATCAGATGCCGATTTTAAAAGGGCATATACTTTCTTCAAAAGACCTCATCATCAGACGAAAGATTCTTGACCTTATCTGCAACTATTATACCGATTGGTCAGATGCTGAGTGGGAAATACTTACTCCTTCAATAAATCAGGAAATGTTGGCCACACAGGAAGCTGATGGGCTTGTAAGGTTGTCTGCCAATGCGATCACAGTAACAGAAACTGGAAAAGCCTTTATCAGGAATATATGTATGGCCCTTGATGCATACCTTCAGCAGCATAAAAAGCAAGCCGTATTTAGCAAGACAATTTAAATCAACCTTCGTACCAGATGCGATAGATAGTGCCTGACATATCGTCTGATAGCAGCATGGAACCATCTTTTAAGAAAACCATATCTACAGGTCTGCCCCAGTATTGGTTATTTGACTGCATGAGAAATCCTTCAATAAAATCTTCTTTGCCCTGACTTACTCCGCCTTCTTCTTTCACCAATATCACTTTGGCTCCCGTATGACCTGCCTCTGGACTTCTGTTCCACGAACCATGTAAGGCGGTAAATATTGCTCCTCTATATTTTTCCGGGAACATATTTCCAGTATAAAAACGCATACCTAGTGGTGCTACGTGCGGGCCCATAAATTCAAATGGAGGAACAAAGTCGCTGCAGGGAAATTTGTCTCCAAACTCTGGATCACTCACGTTACCCTGATGGCAATAGGGATATCCAAAATGTTGTCCCACTTCGGTGAGTCTGTTCATTTCACAATTTGGAATGGTATCACCCAAGCGGTCTCTTCCATTGTCAGTGAAGTACATCACACCGGTTTCTGGATGCCAGTCATAACCCACGGTATTTCTAACGCCTCTTGCTACAATTTCACGTCCTGATCCATCAGGATTCATTCTGGTAATGGAGGCATAAATTTCATCTTCACTTTCACAGATATTACAAGGGGCGCCTACGGGCATATATAGTTTGCCATCGGGACCAAAGGCCAGATATCTTTTACCGTGATGTGTATCTTCCGGGTAGTCGTCGACCACTAATTCTTTCCTGGTAGTATCAAAATCAAGAATGTTTGGATACTTCCAAAGCTTATCAACCTCAGTTACATAAAGCGTTCCATCTTTAAAGGCAATTCCATTGGGGTTATTCATCCCTTCAGCAATTACATATTTCTTATCAGCTTTGAAATCTCCATTTTCATCTCTGAATGCATGTACATGACCTGCACCACGACTCCCAACGAAAACAGTGCCGTCTGGCGCAACAGCCATGCTCCTTGCGTTTTCTACGCGTGCAAAGACATCAATTTTAAATCCTTTAGGAAGTGTTAATGAATCAAGCTTTAGGTCAGTGTAATTAACGATCGTCGTATCGACAGCTATTAGCTTACTGGATTCCGAACCTTGTTGACCACAACTGAAAAGGACAAAAGTGATAAGAGATAGTATGATTAGATTTTTCATACCACAAAGGTAAAGATCATTTCTTTAATGGCGAAGGTGTAGTCGGGACATAGCGATTATTGCTTTGATAGTTATCATTAGAACCACTAATTTCAAAGCCATCTACCAGTATGCCATCAGGCACTATGAGTGAGACTGGAACTCCATTGATTCCATTTCCTCCCATATTTCCAAAAAACTGATTCGATACAAGATGGCTGGAAGAGACTCCGTTGATTCTGAAAAGTGAAATACTATTTAGGTCAACCAGATCAAGACGGATAGGCGTTTCCTTTCCTGTTTTAAGATCTACTTTGAAGGCCTGAAACATACTAGAGATACCAGTAGTGTTGATGGGACGAAACAATAAGGCATAATCCAAACCAATTTCTTCCGCTTTCCTGGCCAGTGATTTTTTTAATTCCTCCTTAGGGTTTGCATTTTTAGAACTGATGGATAAAATTCCTGGTGATATGGAGTTAGTGGTAACCCCCTGATAAAAATTCAATCGATTGTGACCATTAGATACTGGCGCTAAAGGAACCGGTGTACGACTATTAAGTTGAGTCAAGAGTCGACCATCTTCAACAAGCCTTAGGCTATCTGGAGGGATCACTCCTTCTGCATCAACGGTGAAATTACCAAGTAGCTTTTCCCCTTTATAATGGTCTAAATGAGACAATGCGATTACTGAAAGTCCAGGGTTTCCTATTCTTTGAGGATCTCTGGAAATTTCTTTTTTCATATTGGAGACATATGTATCTAAAAGACCTTTATCGGTATTGTTTAGGCCTTCGCGGTCTGCAATGATGGTAGGATCTCCAGTCAATAAAGCATTGAGGAAGAAATCTGCTACTAACTCATCTTCAACCAAAAGTGGTCCGTAATAAATATCATCAAACGGAGTCAGGCTAATTTTTGTCTTTAAATATGATTTCAGTTTATCTATGTCTTTTGCGATTACCTCTTTAGATGGTAAATCTTCAATTGTTGATACCAGATACGAGAGCTCCTCATTAAAAACCTTGTAGTTGTCATCAATCATTTGAACAGTGATCGATAGGTAACCCAAATTGTGTGGCGTGACCACTTCAATGCCTTCAGAATTAACAAAAAACTGATTAGCTCCTATATAGTAAAAACCGATGGCAGACCTAAAAACCTCAGGAATGTCTACGAAGCTACTACTCAATGCTGAAATACGTTCTTCCCATGCATCCTTGTCTGGTAAGTTTATGGACTGTCGATCATAAATCTGAACTTTGGGTGCTTCCGCAAAATCTTTTAGGGGCAAGTTTTCTATTCCCATTTCGTCATATAGATCCCTCTTACTTTTCTGCAGTCTGGCTGCAGCTTTGTAGATATTATTGGTAGAGATCCAAAGGGTTCTGCGGATTCCATTATAATTATCATCTAATGGCAGGTTGGTGTATCCAAGATCTTGAGTAAAGACCATATTTGGATCGTTGTAATTTTCGTCGTTGACTGAATAATTACCCACCATGACTCGTGTATACCAACTTCTCGCACTATCCATGGAGGACTGGAAGATTCCACCATTCATGGAATTGATGGAGATGGTTTTTAATTCCGTCACTCCATACCCAATAAAGAACGGATCATTATATCCTTCGGATTTGAGTTCATTCATGTTTCTTCCAAGTTCATCTCTCATGGCATTGAGAATGACTGACTCTTCCTTCACCTGGGCCATGCTTAGCCAGGGCATCAAAAAACAAATAAGTATTAATTTGACTCTCATCATTATTTATCCATGTTTGCCGGGTTTGACAGGATTGGCTTATCCATGTTTTCTTCCGGCTTTTTCTGTGTCTCAATTTTTCTTACAAACAAGGCTGGAGAGATAGCAGTTACAGGCACATACCCTGACTCTGCTCCACAATAACCATAAAAGATTTCACTGTCTTTACCCGTGGCCTGAATCTCACTAAACATTGTCAGTGGAGTACCAATCAAATCAACTCCCCTTACAAGTTCATCAGGACTCCCATCAGCAAATATCTTATATACTTCTGTTGGTGTAATGCTGAAAGCATTTGGTGTGTATCTGTTGGTCATGGTATAACCACCCTGTACATTCTTGATATAATAGCCAAAAGGTTTGTCCTGCTTTTTACATTCCTTAATCAACATTTTCCTAAGTGCTTCTTCATCCTTTTGATTATCTGATGAAACAATCAAATTTGATTGTCGGGAAACCGGATTTAAGCCTGTTTGAGCCCTTGAATGTCCATTTGAGTTTTGTCCGGCTACCAATGGCTTTCTTGACCTCAGAAAGTCTCTTAAAATTCCATTTTGTACCGATTCAACTTTTTTAGATTTCACACCCTCATCGTCAAACTCATAACTACCAGTCAGATAATTCCCCTCAAAGGATTCCCTTGTTGGATCAAATGTGACATCAATAAATTTTGGAAGCACTTTATTGCCAATTTTTTCTTTGAAGGTTTGAGCGTCGTCTTTACTTTTTAATCGATCAGCTTCAACACGGTGCCCGAATATTTCATGGAAGAATACGCCTGCGGATCTACCTGAAAATATTGCAGGACCAGCAAAAGGACCAGCGACAGGAGCTGTTTTCAGCTCCTTTAGCTTAGCAATCATTTGATCTATATCCGCTTGTATCTGCTCTTTTGAAGGTAACTCACTTGGATGTCTGGCAAAATAGCTTTGGTGAAGTGGGATTACATTACCACCTGAAGAGCGGATGGAAGCGCTGATTTGTAATTCAGCCCTAAGTTCATTTTGACGTATCCTGGACCCTTCAGTAGATAGAAAATAGTTTTTACCCGATACGAATTTGAAATTTACTGATCCTTCGAGAATGTCTCTATCTACCAGAAAAGCTTCCGACCATGCAGTGGTTTGTTGTATCCATTTTGAAACATCTACACTGGATTCATCGGAAGATAATGGAGGTGCTATTGAAGTTATGACTTCTTCTTTGGAAAAATCACTGATGTTACTGTTTTCTGTTTTATCACTTCTTTGCGCAATGGTATACGTGGAGGATGCGACCTTGTATCCAATATCAGTTGCCATCCAGGCGGTTTGTCTGATCGCATCTTCGATATTTTCCAGGGGAAGTGGCAATGCACCCGAGAGCCTACTGTACCGTTCACTATTCTGAAAATTATGTGAATTATCAAATGAGTAGTCTCCAACTCTTATGTTGGCATTGAGTATCCTACTTCGATTTTCTCTCGAATTCATTAGGCTTCCGAAAGAAGCTTCCAGGGAAAGTACAGAAAGGTCAGATACACTATAACTGATAAAATATACGGGTGGGTTTTCTTTGGAAAGTAATTCGAACTCCCGGTTCAATTCCTTTTCTAAAATCCCAATCAATTCATCATCTTGTGCGTTTGCCAGACTAGGCAGCTTACACAATAAGAATGTTATTATTAATACCTTAAACCACATTGTTTTTTTTCGCACGAATATAATTCTACAATCTTTAGGTCAATCCAGTCAATGGATTATAACTACTTTCTACATTTGCAGCATGATTAGTATCAACAATCTCTCTTACTACCTGGGCGACCGTATATTATACGATGAGGCTTCCCTCTTTATTACACCCAAAGATAGAATAGGACTCATAGGTCTCAATGGGACTGGTAAGTCAACATTGTTGAAAATGCTGGTCGGCGAAGTTACGCCAACAAAGGGAGAAATCAGCAAAAGCAAGGAGTCAACTATTGGTTTTTTGAATCAGGACCTGCTTTCATACCAATCTGATGAGCCAATTGTAGACGTTGCCATGCAGGCATTTCAGGAAACCATTAAAATTGGTCATGAAATAGACCGGATCATCAAGAAGATGGAGACGGACTATACAGATGATTTAGTTGACAAACTGGCGAGGCTACAAGACCAGTTTCAAACGTTAGACGGTTATTCTATCAAAGCCAAAGCCGAAGAGATCCTGGAAGGTATCGGGTTTAATACAGAAGACCTCCATAGGCCTTTGAGAGAATTTTCGGGAGGGTGGCGAATGCGGGTTATGCTGGCAAAGCTCTTATTGGAAAAACCATCACTCTTGATGCTGGATGAGCCAACCAACCACCTGGATCTGCCTTCTATCCAATGGATTGAAAACTACCTGCAAAATTACGAAGGGGCTTATATCATTGTATCACATGATAGGAGATTTTTGAATAGTTGTGTGAATAAAATTGTAGAAGTTTCTGGCTATCAGCTAAATGTTTATGTAGGGGACTACAATAAATATGAAGAAGAAAAAGAGCTGAGAAATGAAATTCAGCAGAATGCTTTTGAAAACCAGCAACAAAAGATAAAGCAGACTGAGCGATTTATAGAGCGCTTTAAGGCAAAGGCAACAAAAGCTAAGCAGGCGCAGTCGCGCATGAAAATGCTGGAGAAGATGGACCGGATTGAGTCAGTGGTGGATGATAACAGCCAAATCAATTTCAAGTTTAACTTCTCGACCAAATCAGGAAGACATGTAAAAAGAATTATAGATATCAATAAGTCTTATGGTGACCTGGATATATTGAAACATGCCAATGCCCATATTGAACGGGGTGACAAAATCGCCTTAATTGGTGCCAATGGGAAAGGAAAATCAACACTACTCCGGATCATCGCTGGAACGGAGTCGCATGAAGGAAAAGTGGAAGAAGGGCATAACGTAATCCCTACCTTTTTCGCACAACACCAGTTAGAAGCCCTGCACATTGAAAATGAGATCATTGAAGAAATGAAACAGGCGGGATCGAGGAAAACAGAACTGGAGTTACGAGGTGTGTTGGGGTGTTTCCTTTTTTCTGATGACGAGGTATTTAAGAAGATTAAGGTGCTATCAGGAGGAGAAAAATCAAGAGTAGCACTTGCAAAAACACTCATATCTGAGGCAAACTTTTTACTACTTGATGAGCCCACCAACCACCTGGACATTCTTTCAGTAAATATTCTTGTTCAGGCACTTCAACAGTATGAGGGTACGATGCTATTGGTTTCTCACGACCGGGATTTTATTACCAGGGTAGCTACAAAAATATGGTGGATTGAGGATCAGCAGATCAAGGAATATCCTGGCAGTTACAAAGAATTCGAATGGTGGTGGGAAAATAAAAAGGTAAAAACACAGCCGGAAAGTAGCAATGGAACAAAAAAAGAAAAGCCAGCTGAACAGAAAAACGAAAAGCCACGACATCAGGAAGCTGAAAAAGCAGCTCAAAAGGAAATTGAGCAGTTAGAAGAGAAAATACTAAAGCTGGAGGCTGAAGTTGATACATTGGAGAAAGAACTGGCAGACCCTGAGGTTTTTTCGGATAATGCTAAATCAGACAAGATTAACAACAAGTATCAGAGTAAGAAATCAGAATTAGCTCGGATTAATCAACAATGGGAAAAATTGGTCGATAGCGTATAATAATCTCATTGAATTAATCGGTTGAAGCCATTTTTGCTCAGTATATACTTCTGGTCACCAATAGAAATAGATTGTCCAATATTGAGCTTACTAAGATTATTCAGATCTGAAGTGAAGGTGTGAATACTGAATCCATAATGGCGGGCAAGATTTAGGTAGTTTGTATTAACACCTTTTTCAGTTCCACATAAAATAATCTTCAGATCTCCCTGATATCCCTCAACCAATTCGTAATCCCTGGGGAAAGAATGATTATCTGCAATCATGATAGCTCCTGAATTAATCCCAGATTTTTTCACACCATAAAGCAAGGCTTCAAAATTGTTTTCATAAAGATCTCCGCCACCACCCTTTTTCATTGACTCAAACAAGACATTTCGGGCTGCGACATAATCAGCGGTGACCACGTGATAGATACCACCTGTATGACCTATTGACTTTTGTAAGGTTGGTTTGTCGTCGCCGTCATTGAAAAACACAAACGTTTTATCTTCTTGGGTAGATTGCAAGCGCATCCACTTGAGTAGATCGCTCGTGTAAGGATACATGCTACCCGTTGCATCAACAATGATTAGATCATCCTCCCAATTATTTCTAAACAATACGGTAGACACCGCTTCTTTTTGAATTTTAGGAATAATGTCAGTGTAGAAGGTGTCGGCCATAAAAGCACTGCAGGTGACACCCCGAACTTCCACATTGAATGCTTTGGTGAGTGATTCAGATATTGTATAATCAGCAAGGGTAATACTCTCCCTTTGTAGTGGGAATTGAATCATTCCTTTGGCGGTAAATGGGTACAAGGTAGATCCAATTGTCAACCCACGCTTCCATCTTAATATGTGTTTTAAAATATTTTCTGTTATCTCCCGACATGGGAAAAGTGTCCCTTTGATATCTACGATGACAGGTCGTCCTTTGTCATCTGCCTGTACTTCAAAAAATACTTTTCCCGAATAGCGCTCATCACAATCATAGTATTTCTTAAACTCATCAGTGATATGCGTGATTGAAGCATTTAATGGTGGAAACTGGCATGTCAGGTCTTGAAAATTAATCCGCATATAGGGTTCTAGCTTCGTGATTTTGGCTTCAAATTCACTTAGATCTTGTTTTATCGTGTCAATTTCTTTTCTGGTATCTTCTTTGGTATAATACCTGTCATAGTAGATAACGAAACCGTGGAAAAAGTCTCGGCAGGATTCAGAAGAAGAGCAACCTGTTTGTTTCACCAGTCTCCAGTCAAAGAATTGGTTGTCAATCAATTGAGGATTTACTTCTATGAGTCTGGCGATTCTATTTTTACTGAGTGTCTCCTGGCTAAATTCTTTGGACTCCCGGTATTCAGTATAGACAAGATCAATGCTAGTGATCCTTTGATCTTTAATGGGAACAACTTCCACTGAACCCTCAGAAAAGGCAGATTCCATGGTGAGAAAATCATGATTTGTATCCATGGAATAGGAGACAGTTGAGAAATTGGTTGCTTCATCGTAAATTTTGTTAATCAACTTATTTTGACTGAAAGCATAGAGGTTAAGTACCCAAATCAAAACAAAGAATAAGTATTTCATGTTACTTGGTTAACGAGTAAAAAAATGGTGAAGTCTAAATTGTTTATGACTTTTAATCTCTGGGCTGCTTTTCATTCGTCTTTTAATGTGTTTAGTTTTACTTTAAAGATCAAAAATTCATGAAATTTATAATGATTCTTATGGCATCAATTTTTTTGGGTATCGAGGCTGACTCCATCTATGACTTTAAGATGAAGGCATTGGATGGGTCTGAAATTGATTTTTCTGATTATCAAGGGAAAACGCTTTTATTGGTAAATACAGCTTCAAAATGTGGCAATACTCCACAGTATGCGGATCTTCAGAAACTCCATGAAAATTTTGGAGACCGCGTGATAATCCTTGGATTCCCAGCAAACAATTTCGCAGGTCAGGAGCCTGGTTCAAACCAAGAAATCGCTGCCTTTTGTGAAAGGAATTACGGGGTAACTTTTCAGATGTTTGAAAAAATCTCTGTCAAAGGAAGTGATCAGAATCCATTATACACATGGTTGGAAGAGAAAACAGGGAAAAGGCCCAATTGGAATTTCAGTAAATACCTCGTTAAGCCGGATGGGTCGGTTAAATATTATGCAGCGAATGTAAATCCCCTGGATGAATCCATTCTTTCAGAACTAAAATAATTGTTTTAAGCTATAGATTCCAAAATGAGCACCATTAAAATTGGAGGTGTGCCCGAACACTTCAACATGCCCTGGCACTTCATGAAACAAAAGGAGGGGTTGATGCCTGAAGGAATTGATTTTCAATGGGACGACTACCCGGGAGGGACAGGTGATTTAGTAAAGGCATTGGAAGATGGATCTCTTGATTTGGCTACTTTGCTTACGGAGGGTGCGATTAAAGGAATTGATTCAGGGTCAAGCTTTAAGATATTAAACTTTTTTGTTGATTCGCCACTCATATGGGGTGTCCATGTGCCAGCAGGAAGCGAGTATCAAGAGATGAACCAAATTAAAGGTAAAAGATATGCCATTAGCAGATATGGATCAGGCTCGCACTTGATTTCCTATCTGGATACTAAAAATAGGAAATGGTCAACAAAACATCTTGATTTTGTGGAAGTTGGAGGGCTGGAAGGAGCAAGAGAGGCTTTTCGGGAGAAACGTGCTGAGGTTTTTCTATGGGAAAAGTTCACAACGAAACCTCTGGTTGACAATGGAGAGTTTCGCTTAATTGGGGAATGTATTCCCAATTTTTCAAGCTTTGTAATTTGTGTTTCTAAGCATGCTTGGGAAACGAATCAGGCAGATGTGAAGAAATTACTAAATCAGGTTTTGAAAGCCAGTCGACTACTAACCGAAGAGAAGCATAACACACAGATCATAGCCAACCATTATCGCATGCAAGTGAATGACATTGAAGCGTGGCTACAACGTACGGAATGGACAGTGACACATGATCTTGATGCTCAAAAATTGAATGCTGCTATAGATATTCTAAAGGATTTGACTTTGGTCAAAGACTCACTCAAAGTCAGTGATCTGGTGGTAAAATAATTGTGCTTACCAAAAGGATTAAACGCAAATCTTTTAGTCAATTACTTCTGCATCAAAACTGCTGTTAAGCACTTTTCCATCTTTCTTCATTTGAATCCATATTCTGTAATTTCCTGCCTGAGGAAAGGAGTATGGAAAGGTAACGGTTGATCCGTGCTCAGCATGTTCTCCTAATCCCAGGTGATTCATGTCTTTCATGAGATACGTATTCCTTGTATCCTCATCCATCATCGCGATTTTTTCTACCAATTGATTGATGCTATCTATAAAAAACTTTTCCTCTGGGATTTTAGGTTGATTGCTTGATTCCGAAATTCGTCCTTCTATGATTTCCTGAGAAGCCATTGAATAATTCCCAACAGGGTGAAGGTGCACGTATACTCCACCTTCTTTTCTGAAGACTACGGCATGTCCCATCATACCCATGTAAGGTTCAAGATTAGCAGG
This sequence comes from Marinoscillum sp., assembly GCA_043554545.1. Taxonomy (GTDB): domain Bacteria; phylum Bacteroidota; class Bacteroidia; order Cytophagales; family Cyclobacteriaceae; genus UBA7330. Next base: position 1,313,453 of record CP121337.1, read on the forward strand.
GTCCCCATTTTTATCGTTAATGGCAAAAGTCAACGGGTTTACTTTTCCTGTAATAAATGGCTCATTAGGTTGATGTTCAAAAACAGCGACAGAACCATCAGGTAGTGGAGTTTCAATGCCAGGTTTTCCGCAGATTAGAAAATTACCTAAAGGAGCCTGTATAGTAGGCTTGTCATCTCCAAAAGCATTGGAAATGATGTAAGTGTCATCGTAATCTGAGTATGCACTTGATGTCTTGTCATAGGTGCCAATGACTTTCGGGTCATCAATCTCTAGCGTATCAGAAATGGTCTCGGTATATCCATTAAGTCTTACAATATCGCCAAAGACGTAGTATTTTCCAGCAGGAAAATCAGGTATGCGGACCTTGAAGGTCAAGGGATCTATTCTTTTTGGATGTAAATGTGCAAAAACATCCAGTGTGCCTTCTTTGATGATAAACATGTGCATGAACTTACCGTGATCAGGAGTCAGATATCCCATTGACATTCTTCTCTTACTCAGAGTCAGTGAGTCAATTTGAAAGGTAAGAATGCGGTCATTTCCATTGCTTTCAATCCATGAATCTGCTTGAGGCGGTTTATACATATACCTTTGGTAAGTGGCTGCTTCAGCGTCCCACCAAGATTTTCCTCCAAATAAAATGAGCCCCAGAAAAACAGTAGCTATGATAAATCCCCTGATTCGCTTTTTCTGGAGGTTAGTGCTCCGAGCTTTTCCCGGTTTCATTAATCCATCACTGACCGCAGAACCTATGATGGTAATCATGAGGATGGTGAGGAAAATCCCAAGTCCAGCCAAAGTCCAACCTAATTCGGGTTCCATTTCATTTTGTGCAGTTGCAGCGGCCATGATTGGGACAACAGCATCTCCAGATCCCAGTGTTCCTTCTACATGCACAGATAAACTAGCTGTACCTCCTTGCATGAACCATACGATCCCTTCATATTGCCCGGGAATATTTTCTACAGGGTACATGGGATCAGATTTAGGTGAGCCTTCATCACCAATAGACCAGTAAATGGGTTTGGCAGATACAGCAGATACGCCTTCTCCTTTTACATAAATAGAAACTTCAGCCACACCAGGAATAACATCCGGAGGTTCTACACTGACTAATATGCCGTACTTGCCAGCACTTCCTTCAAATACTACTCCCGGGCTTCCAACATGACCGTAGGAAAACAAGGCAATAGCGGTAATGATGCATGCGAGTAAAGATTTGATTTTCATCGTTGTACCTTTTTCATCCAATTTCCCCATACCAAGCCAATGCGTGATGAGATAATCCCAATGAAACATGCGATAGCAATTCCTTTAATCAAAGTGAACCCAGTATGTGTACCCCATGGCGTATATGCAAAACGGTATTCATAATCCGGATTAGAACCGAAGTACCAGGATTCAGTACCAAAAAACCAGTTTCTGGCATACTCAGACATCAGAAAATCACCAAATGGCCATTGAACCAGGAGTAATGTGAGTGTAAACCCAACCCCAATGACAGCTGAAATGAACCACGGGTTTTTTGCTTCATATCGATTCATGACATAATCAATTAGTATTGCCGGGAAAATGAGTAATAAGGGGAAAGAGAATGCCTGGTAATGATCAATATGGTTTCTTATTGGTCCCAATAATGGTTCGGCAGGGAATAGTGGTAGGATCCATACCAAAGCTGCCAATACCAAAGTGTAAATACCAGCTGTCGCAGTGGCTGCCCACTTAAGGTGAGAAGATGTTGCTACTGCAACCAGGTATATGGGAAAAAGTAGTGCACCCACCTGATAGAACAGAGAATTGTGCATGTCATTTCGATTGAAGAACTCTGATCCTATTGTAAAAAGGGTCACGAGTAATAAACCAGCAGAAATAATAAAAAGTCGTTTTAGCCAATAAGCATTTCTGTCGGTACCATCCTGTAGTTTATTTTGAAGTGCCAGACTGCTAATCATCGCGCCAAATTGGATCATCATCATTCCTAGCGCAAGTAAGGAATGAGGAGGTGATAAAATCTTGATATCCAAACCGTAGGTATTGTGCCACCAGTCATCAAATGGAGCAGATGTTAACATGGCAAATGCGCCCCAAATACAAAATAATGCGCCCAATGATCCATAGAAAATCCCCCAAAATTTAATGGAACTGTTCTTTTCTTCTACAGACCCAGTAATTGTTGTTTTCAGCACTTTAAACCCTGAAAATACTCCTGAAATAATGGCGCCAAGATAAATGAGGATATGTGGTGGTGAGAGCAGCCCATCCCTTCCGATACTGGTGTGCCAGGAGATGTCCCAGATAAGTCCAATGATGATGCACATAGAGGCAAAAATTGATGCCAGGACATACGCAGGTATCTCAATATTTGATGTTTTGACTTCTTCTTTTCTTAAATGATTAAGAGTGGCGGTTGCGGTAATTGTATCCATTTATAAAAAAAGTATCCTTCAAAGATAATCATCTTGAATAAGCAGGTATTAGAAAAAAGATTTAATGGAGTTTTTTTGTCTGTATTTGATGCAATTTTCAAAAAAATCAAACATTTTCTCTTCTACGTCATTAAATATCTGTAGATAGATTTTCTTGATGTGCAAGGCTATTTCATTAACTTTGTCAATCGTTTGAGTTCAAATCCAATAATTTATTTTAACCAATCAGGGTTTTAGTTTCAAAGCTAAAATCAAAATTATACCCTATAAGCATGACAACAGAAGAGTTACATAAACTGGATCAAAAATACTATCTGCCGACATTTCGTCGACTACCACTCGCATTTAAGAAAGCTAGTGGGTCCAGGGTATGGGACATGGAAGGCAATGAATATATTGATGTATTGGCAGGTATTGCAGTTAACAATGTGGGGCATTGTCATCCAAAAGTTGTGGCTGCTATTTCAAAACAAGCTGGTGAGCTTGGTCACATCTCTAATTTTTATCTCAGCGAACCTCAAGTAATGCTCTCTAAGAAACTTGTTGAGTTATCGGGATTAGACAGAGTGTTTTTTGGCAATAGCGGAGCTGAAGCGGCGGAAGGTGCAATAAAAATCGCCAGAAAGTATGGCTCAAAGAACGGACGTGGAGGAACCATCATTACTGTCAAAAATGCTTTTCATGGCAGAACAATGGCAACCCTTGCAGCGACGGGGAAAGAGGCTATGCTGAAAGGTTTTGATCCCATACCCACTGGGTTTATCCATGTGCCCTTAAATGACATGGGTGCAATAAAAAAAGTATTTAGTAAAGAAATTGCGGCCATTATGCTCGAACCCATTCAGGGAGAAGGTGGAATTAATATCGCTGACCAAAAATATATTGAAGAGCTTAGGGCTTTTTGCGATAAGGAAGGTGTTGCCTTGATTTTTGATGAAATTCAAACAGGGTTTGGAAGAACAGGAAAATGGTTTTGTCATCAGTGGTACGGGGTAAAACCTGATATCATGTCACTGGCCAAAGCAATGGGAAGCGGGATTCCTATGGGAGCTGTCATGGCTACTGAAAAAGTAGCTCAGGCCATGGAACCAGGTGACCATGGTACTACATTTGGAGGAAATCCAATAGCATGTGCGGCTGCCTTAGCGACTATCTCAGTAATAGAACAGGAGGATCTGCTTGGTGAAGCACAGCGTAAAGGTGTTTGGCTCAGAGAAACCATTGAGACAGCAAAACTCCAATTTCCGGAAATTGTAGAGGTAAGAGGTAAGGGATTGATGGTTGGTGTTGAGTTGAACAGAGAATCTAAGCCAGTCATGCTAAAGATGATGGAACATAAAGTATTGGGGAATGCCACAGCGGAGAAAGTGATAAGATGGGTTCCTCCATTGAATATTTCAGATGAAGACCTTCAAACAGCTGTAAACGTCTTTTTTCAATCTCTAAAAGAATCCAGATAGTATGTCGAAATTTAAAGTAGGAATTGTTGGTGCCACAGGTTATACTGGATCAGAGTTGGTTAGGATCCTCCTTTATCACCCGGATGTTGTAATTAGTGCGATAACTTCTGAAACTTATGAAGGAAGACTCTTCTCAGAGGTCCATCGCCAATTTCAGGATATTTTTGAACCGAAGCTGATTAGTGTAAAAGACCTTCCTGAAGACTTGGATGTGGTATTTCTGGCCCTTCCTCATGGAGTTTCAATGGATTTTATCGCTGAGCACTATGATGCTGGTTACAAAATCGTGGATCTGTCTGGGGATTTTAGACTTTCCGGAAAGGATGTTTATGAAAAATGGTATAAGAAAGAACATCGCTTTGAGTCGGGTTTCAAAGATGTTGCTTTTGGGATGCCTGAGCTCTTCAGAGAAAAAATCAAAAAAGCCAGACTTGTTGCCAACCCCGGATGTTTCCCAACATCAGCTACGCTTGCATTAGCGCCACTGATTAAAGAAGGAATTGTAGATCTGCAACACATCATTGTGGATGCTAAAACCGGAGTCACAGGTGCTGGTATCAAACCCAAAGCAAACACACATTTCCCGGTAGTTAATGATAATTTTATTGCCTATGGTGTAAAAACCCACCGGCATACCATAGAGATTCAGGAAGCGCTAAGCACTTACGGAAAGACAGATTGTACCATCCTATTCACGCCACATTTACTTCCGGTAGATCGGGGTATTTTATCGACCTGTTATTCCAGACCAAATAGAGATATAACAGAAGAAGAACTTAAGACGCTTTATCGGGATTTTTATAAGAACGATTATTTTGTCCGGGTATCAGAAGATATACCGCACTTAAAAAAGGTGAGGGGCACAAACTATTGCGATGTGTACGTCACTTATGATGAAAGAACCCAGACCATTATTTCCATTGGTGTGATTGATAACCTGGTCAAAGGAGCTGCTGGGCAAGCTATTCAAAACATGAATTTACTGCTAGGTCTTGACGAAAAGTCTGGATTGCAGAGCGTACCACTACAACCCTAAAAACATGATTCGTAATATTACCAATGTAAGAGGAATTAAAGTTTGGGGAGCCCACACAGGTGTCAAGTCTATGCGGCGTGACCTGGCGATGGTGTTTTCTGAGGTTCCTGCTAAAATTTCTGCAACATTTACTCAAAACCTGGTTATAGCAGAGCCAATCAAATTGTCCAAACGGCATTTGGAGGAGAATGGCAACATGGCTCAGGCAATTGTGATTAATTCAGGAAATGCCAATGCCTGTACTGGCGAGCAGGGTAAAGATGCTGCGGAACAAATGGCTCAGGCCACAGCCGAAGAATTTGGGATTGATGCAAAATCAGTGCTTGTTGCCTCCACAGGTATCATAGGAAAGCCATTCCCGACCGATGAAGTTGTGCAGGGGATCAGAGACAATGCAAAAAACATCTCTGAAAATTCAAGGGCAGGATCTTTTGCTGCAAATGCAATTTTAACGACAGATACCTTTGCTAAAGAAGGATTTGTTGAGTTTGATATTGATGGAAATACCATCAACATTGGAGGTATTGCCAAAGGGTCAGGAATGATTCACCCCAATATGGGTACGATGCTTGCTTTTATATTCACCGACCTCAACATTGACCAAAAGCTTTTGGATAAAGCATTTAAAGAAGCTGTAAATATGTCTTTCAACATGATCACAGTGGATGGCGACACCTCTACCAATGACATGGCTTGTATTATGGCCAATGGCATGGCAGATAATGATGAGATCACTAAAGCAAGTGATACTTACTATCAGGAATTTAAAGAAAAGCTTAATGAGATATTGGTTCACTTGGCCAAGTTGATCATCTCAGATGGAGAAGGGGCATCAAAATTCATCGAATATCACCTCAACGGAGCTAAGACTAAAGAAGATGCACGTCAGATTGTAAGAACCGTTTCTGACTCTTCATTGGTTAAAACTGCCATGTTTGGTAGAGACCCGAACTGGGGAAGAATTCTGGCAGCAATGGGTAGGTCTGGAGTAGATTTTAACCCGGATAAAGTAGACCTTTGGATAGGCAATGATCAGCATAAGGTACAGATGCTGGATAAAGGAAGTCCCGTAGAAATGGATGTTCAACTGATCAAACGTGTGCTCAAAGATTCAAACCTGGTAATAGACATCAAACTCTATGAAGGAAGGGCATCAGCAGTAGGCTGGGGTACAGACCTAACCACTGATTATGTTATGTTCAATTCCATGTATACTACCTAATGCTTATTAAAAGAATCCATATCTGGGTGGAGTGATGTCATTCATGCGAATATAGAGATTGGCTTTTGCTCGATGGTTAGCCAGGTGATCCTGAATGAACATCACAGCCATGTATCTGGCAACTTCTTTTCCACCAAAGACTTTGATGGTCTCTTTAGCTTGCACTTCGGTCATGTTACTGATTATTTCTGTAGTCGCTCTGAAGCTACTTTCCATCAATTTGATTATGTCGGATTTTGTTAAGGAAGAAACGTCAGGTTGACTTCCTCCTGCTTCACCAAGTAAGAATCTTTTAGCCAAGCCTTCTGTTGATGTAGCAATATGAACCATTTGTTCTGCGAATGTCTTGCTAGAATCATTGGGTTTATAACCATACAAATCTTCTGGCATTGCTTTGGCAACATCGATGGCATTGGTTGTGGATACCTCCCATACTTTCAGAAAGTCCTGGCCGAAGGATGATTTGGCTTCTTCAATACCCTCTGCAAACACTGCAAGGGCAAAGAATAGAAATGCGGATGTGATAATTGTTTTCATTTTTGATTTTTTCTGCTTTGAGATAGATTTAATGACAGTCGTACAATTTAAGGTAAATTCAACTTCAGGATAATAGAAAGCCTCCGTTAATATCATAATTAACACCTGTTAGGTGAACAGATTGATTGGAGGCTAAAAAGCAAACCAGATCAGCTACGTCTTCTGCCTTTCCTTCTTTTCTTAGCGGAGTTGCAGCAGCCACTTTCTTTCTGATCTCATCTTGGGTAAACATATCGTGAAATAGAGTATTAATCATTCCCGGGCAGACAGCGTTTACCCGTATTCCCTTAGGACCAAATTCTTTTGCCAACGATTTTGTAAGGGAGCTTACTGCAGCTTTTGATGCGGCATAAAGTGAAGACCCGCCTCCACCACCGTCTCGGGCAGCTTGTGAAGACATATTAATAACCGTACTGCCTGGCTTCATTGCCGGCAAGAAAGCTTTGGAAACAAGTAGTGTACTCAAGAAATTGAGATCAAAAACTTCTCGATAAAATTCCTCAGTGATTTCCTCCAGGTTTTTACGAGCAATCAACCCACCGGCATTGTTCATGACGATGTCCGGTATACCATAAGCTTCCTTTGTTTTTGAATAAAGTAGTTCTATATCCTTGCTTTTCGTAAGATCACCCTGTAAGATCATGGCTTCTCCACCTGCTTTCTTTATTATGTCCAAGGTTTCCTGAGCTTTTTCTTCAGAGTGGAAATAATTGATAACCACTTTAGCTCCTTCAGCGGCAAAACGAACAGAGATAGCACGACCAATATCCCGTGCACCACCGGTAACAATAGCAATTTTATCTTTTAGTATCATAAATCATTAGGGTTTAGATATCCCAAGATAACTTTAGTGACTTTGAATTGAAAGATTGGAAGCTTTAAATTTATGGTAAGCCTCAATTCGCTTTATTTGTCAGTTGCTTACCCATAGATTTATAGCAACATTAATGAATACATAGTATATTCATAGATCATGAAAATCACAGATATAGAGCCATTCATCATGCATGTTCCTGTTACCGGATCAGGGATCTCAGACAGTACCCACTCCATAAGCCATTGGGGCGTAGTAGGAACAAAAATAAAAACAGCAAACGGTCTGATCGGTTGGGGTTTTACGGGCACACATGCGTACTTGCCTGCTGATCAACTTATTACTTCCTGTATTAGTCAGTGCTATGGACCACTGCTTATTGGTGAAGACGCTTTAGATATCAATAAACTATGGTATAAAATCAACAGAAGCCCACCTTTACAATGGATCGGCAGGTCTGGAATCACTCAGCTTGCACTCGCGGCTGTAGATATTGCGCTTTGGGACCTTAAAGCTAAGCATCAGTCAATGCCACTCTGGAAAATGCTGGGCGGAGCTACCAAGGAGGTTTTACCCGCATACAACACGGATGTAGGCTGGTTATCAATACCCACTGATCGAATGGTTGATGAGATTCTCCAAACAATTGACGAAGATAATTTTAAGCGAATTAAAATCAAGGTAGGATCTGCGGATCCAAAAAGTGATATAAAACGAATAAAAGCTGTTAGGGATGCAATAGGAGCGGAGGTGACGCTGGCTATTGATGGAAACGGCAAATGGGACTTGCCCACCTGCCTTAGGTTTTGCGATCAGGTAGAAAAGTATGATATTTTTTGGTTTGAAGAGCCTATGTGGTATGACGATGTAAAAAGTCATGCAGCATTAGCCAGGGCGACTACAATTCCCATTGCTTTAGGTGAACAATTATATCATTCGGATGCATTTAGGTCTTTTATCGATGCCGGAGCCGTGCATTATGTACAGCCAGATGTAACCCGACTGGGAGGGATCTCAGAGTTTTTAACGGTAGCTGATCTGGCCGTGGGTGCCAGACTTCCTGTTGTTCCCCATGCAGGAGATATGGGTCAAATCCATGTACACCTGGCATACGCACATTTTGCTTGTGGCATGATGGAATATATCCCATGGATTAAAGACAGTTTTGTCGATCCTATTATCGTAAAGGATGGAAGTTTCTTAAGGCCGGAATTGCCAGGAGCTGGTTCAACGCCGCGTGCTGATTCTTTTGACGATTTCAGTCAGCCTATATCAGGTTAAAGAGATACAGAATCTTTATTCCAGGATATCAGTAATATTTAACATGTGAGTTGCAATCAAGCCAAGAACCCCAACCGTTATCACATAGTATAGGGTTGGCAGTATCGTTTTTCTAAGTATTAGACCTTCACTGCCCAAAAGACCAACTGTTGCCGAAGCAGCCACGACATTATGAATCGCGATCATATTTCCTGCTGCAGCACCTACGGCTTGTAAGGCCACAATGATGGTAGTTGGCATAAAAAGTTTCTCGGCAACTCCAAATTGAAACATGCTAAACATTAGGTTACTAACCGTATTGCTTCCTGCAATAAACGCCCCTAATGCTCCTACAGCAGGAGCAAATAGGGGATATATAGTACCGACATTTCCAGCAACCCATTCAGCCATTGCAATAGGCATGGCCGGAATATTTAGCGGGTTCATTCCTGAATTGATATAAATCCGTACCATGGGTACTGTGAAAAGCAACACAAACCCAGCTCCCAGAATTATCCCAGCACTTTCTGAGAAGGCTTTTTTGACCTCCACAATATTCATCTTATGTAAGAAGATGGTAATGACACCTACAACCAAAAGAATCGTACCCGGTAAGTAGAGAGGCATGCTTGATGCATTGAGTGTTGTTCCCAGGATGTTATTAAAATCAATACTCACACTGGTTAGCCATTCTTTTATTGGTAATTGCGTAAGTCTGCTCATAACCAGTAAGACGGCTACCATCAAATAAGGCGCCCATGCTTTTCGAAGTGAAACTTTTTTATGTGCTACCTGCTCAAGTTGTATGGTGATTTTACCAAACCATGAATCGGGCCATTTATCATTCGACTCAAAATCCCAGCTTTTCTTAGGGATAAGAAAATTCATTTTTATTGCCAAGGTTACAATGATTATACCGATGAGTGATCCTAATATAGACGGGAATTCAGGTCCGAGAACTATTCCTGTAGCCAAATAAGGAAGTGTGAAGGCCAAACCGCCAAAAAGTGTAAATGGTAAAATAGCAAAGCCCTCTTTCCAAGATTTGTTTTTCCCGAAATACCGTGTCATCATTACCACCATTAATGTTGGGATCATTGTACCTACTATCGCATGAAATATCACGACGTCAACGGTAATAATCCTAAGGTAGTCCATAAAGTCAAGGTTAAGACTTGCAAGTTGTGAATCCAATTCAGGGTTTTGTAATCCACCTCTCACTCCAACAAGTATTGGCGTGCCAGCAGCACCAAAAGTTACAGCGGTGCTCTGTACCATCATGCCGAGCATAACAGCCGCTAAAGCTGGAAACCCTAAGGCTATTAATAGGGGAGCCACAATGGCCGCTGGAGTTCCGAATCCAGCTGCACCCTCAATGAATGAACCAAATAACCAGACGATCAATACCACCTGAACTCTTCGATCACTGCTTAATTCTGTAAACCCTTTTCTGATGGTGGCGACACCCCCTGAATACTTAAGCAAACTCAGTAGCATGATGGCACCAAAGATGATATAAAGGATATCCAGCGTGATTACCATTCCCTGTATACTGGAAGCCAGGATAAAAGTTGGTGATAACTCCCAGAAGAAATACGCAATAATGACCGTCAGAAACAATGAGATAGGCATAGCTATTTTTGCAGGGACTTTAAACCCAACAAGAAAAATACCAGCATTCAGAATAGGAGTGAGCGCGAGAAGAAAAAGTAGAAAGGTTGACATGTATCCTGGGGTGTTAGGTTATAGTCAGCAAATAATGCTATTACACTGATCTATAAATATACAGGAATGTCTGATTTCTTAGGTGTTATCCTTGAAAATCAAAAATAAACTACCTGACTGCTATAAAGGAGCCCCAGGAAAATACTTAGCGCATGCGTAGTTTCAAATGATTTTTTTCCAGAACCGCATAATTCCCAAAACGCCTAAGAGTGCGAAGATGAGGAGAATAGTCCCATTCAAGAAATTACCATAAATGAACTGTCCTGTCCCCATGAGCATTCCATAAACACTAACACTGCCAAAGATCATACATAAGATTCCAAAAGGAACTTTCCAGGGGCCAGTAGGTTGATCTACTGTTAGTCCTTGCTGACTGGCTTCATTAATTATTCGTTTCCAGCCAGGCCCGCCCGGGTGTACTTTTTGAATGAACGAAACCAGCACTTTAAGGTCTGTTGGCTTAGAGAGTATGGCTACTAATACCCAGCCGATAGTTGTAATACTAACACCGATGATGAGCTCTTGCCAGGACTGCAAAGCTTCAAAACCAATTGCTGTGTGAACGAATTTGAAATAAATGGCCATCAGGAATGATATGGCCATAGCAGCAAGCTCACTGGCGGCGTTGACCCTCCACCAGAACCAACGAAGAATAAAGATTAATCCTGTACCGGCACCTATTTGTAGTAGGATTTGGAAAGCACCCAAAGAATTATCAAGAACAAGTGCAAATAGCGAAGCAAGTATCATCAATACGACAGTCAGGATTCTCCCAAGTCCAACTAGTTTTTTCTCTGAGGCATTTGGATTGATAAACCGCTTGTATACATCACTTACCAGGTATGATGCTCCCCAGTTTAGGTGTGTTGATATAGTAGACATAAAGGCAGCAATCAATGAGGCTACGACCAACCCTAATAGTCCTGCAGGAATATAGGTAAGCATGGCCGGGTAACCAAGGTCATGATTTATGATACTTTCGGATCCAGGAAAGGCAGTTCTAAAGCTTTCGAGATCTGGGAAAACGATTAAAGAAGCAAGTGCTACAATGATCCAGGGCCATGGCCTTAGGGCATAATGTGCTACCTGAAAGAATAATACAGCTTTGACAGAATTGGCTTCATCTTTAGCTGCAAACATACGTTGAGCGATATATCCACCACCACCAGGTTCAGCTCCCGGGTACCATACACTCCACCATTGAACCAATAAGGGTACAAGGAAAATGGTAAGAAAGATCTCCGGGTTTGAAAAGGAAGGTATCATGGATAGCTTATCTACCACATTTTCATGATTCAGTAAATTTGTTAGTCCGCCAACTTTCGGGTGATCCAGTGCCACAAAAGCTGCAATGAATGATCCTACGATAGCTAAAAAAAACTGAATAAAATCCGTGATTAGGATACCCCTAAGCCCACCAAGTGAGCTATAGATCACTGTAATGACACCCGCAATGATCACCGTTTCGCCTGGTTTAAGACCAAGTAAGACACCTCCGATTTTGATGGCTGCAAGAGAAACAGAAGCCATGATCATTACATTAAACATAAGACCCAGGTATACAGCCCTGAACCCCCTTAAAAACCGGGCGATTTTACCACTGTATCGCATTTCATAAAACTCTACATCAGTGACTACTCCAAGTCTTTTCCATAAGCCAGCATAAACAAAGACAGTCAACATACCGGTCAATAGAAAAGCCCACCATGCCCAGTTACCTGAAACGCCATTTTGTCTGACAATATCAGTCACCAGGTTGGGTGTATCCGCAGAAAAGGTTGTCGCTACCATGGACACCCCCAGAAGCCACCAGGGCATTTTCCCACTGGCGGTAAAGTAATCATTGGCACTTTTGTTGGCTGTTCTGGCTGTCCATATTCCAATTCCAAGTGAGACAGCAAAAAAAGCAAAGATGATTAGCCAGTCTAGGGTAGTAAGGATCATAGATTCTTGGTTAGGTATTGATAAAGCGGGTCAAATATATAATAAATCAAACGGCAAGTAATTTCATTGTTTTAAAAAATCATCCGGGGGCATAATTTATCTCATATTCAAAGACATATTATAGAGGTAACTTACCTCAATAAAACATGAAGCCATGAAACAATTAAGCAATCTGGAGGAGCTGATGGTAGCACAAATGCGAACGCTCTATTTGGGGGAAGCATATTTGATTAGGTTATTGGATGACTTTCACCCTATTACTACTGATTCAACGCTAAAAGGACTATTAAAGACATATTCGAATCAAACATCTGATCAGGTGATTATCTTGAAAAGAATCTTCAATGACTTGTTTGAACAAAAGAGAGGAGGTGATTGTATTGCAATAGAGGCTATGGCAGAAGAAGCCAGGTTAGCCGTTGAAGAAGCTGTTGGAGAAGAGGTCAAGGATGCATTAACTATACTGTCAATTCAGCATATCATACATTACAAGGTGACACTTTTAGGAGCCATATGTACCTATGGTAAAATATTGGGTCATTACGATGAAACCACAATTTTACACAAGGAGTTAGAGCAGGAAAAAAGGATGGATAGAAAGCTAGCCATGATTGCTGAGTCTATTGTCGATGTTAAGGTGCCCAAGAATAACTTGGTTCATTGATCTTTTCGAATTCATTTTATTCTTTTATTTGATCTGGATTTGATTCAGGTTAATCGCTTCAGAATCATTAGCTTCGTATTTCGAAAGAATTCAGAAAAATGATAAATAAGATATTCAGTCTTGTGTTGATGGCTACCATTATTGGGTGTGCCTCTACAGAGCAGAAAGATCAGGTAGCAAAAGAAAGTAAAAAACCTACAGAACCGGTAGTAGTCATAGATGCTCAGAAAAAGAAAGATGCTCCTGAGGGAATGACTTATATTCCTGCTGGTAATTATGCGATGGGTGGCAAGTCCGATCAGGCTGATGAGGATGAATTGCCACGTCATGAGGTGAGTATCTCACCCTTTTTTATGGACAAGACAGAAGTTACCAATGATGAATTTGCTCAATTTGTTGAAGCAACTGGTTATAAAACAATTGCAGAAAGGGCCATCGATTGGGAAGCCATGGCTCAACAGTTACCTCCTGATACACCTAAACCACCAGATTCAGTACTCCAACCAGGCAGCTTGGTTTTTAAAGCTACAAGTGGTCCGGTAAACCTGAGAGACTATTCTCAATGGTGGCAGTGGACGGTAGGCGCAGACTGGAAGCATCCGGAAGGGCCTGGTAGCTCAATTGAAGGAAAAGGAAATTATCCTGTAGTCCATGTTTCATGGGATGATGCTGTTGCTTATGCCGAGTGGGCGGGTAAAAGATTACCTACCGAGTCTGAGTGGGAGTGGGCTTCCATGGGAGGTCTGGAGGATCCTAAATATCCCTGGGGTGACCAGAAACCTGAGGAGTCATTCGATCAGGCAAATTTCTGGCAAGGCTTTTTCCCTTATAAAAACACAGAAGATGATGGCTTTACCGATGCCGCACCTGTTAAAACATTTCCTGCTAACGGGTATGGATTATATGACATGGCAGGAAATGTATGGGAATGGTGCCAGGATAAATACCACGTTAATGCGTATGAACAGGCAAAAGAAGGTGGTGTGGTCAATAACCCTCAAGGTCCAAGAGAATCTTATGACCCTATGGAGCCTTATACACCAAAGCACGTAATTCGAGGGGGATCTTTTCTATGTAATGACAGTTACTGCTCAGGATACAGGGTAGCAAGAAGAATGAGATCCAGCAAGGACTCAGGCTTTAATCACACGGGCTTCAGGTGTGTAAAAGACGTTAACTAATCTTTTTTTCCTGTATAGTTAAAAGGTGTTATGTCTTTTAATTCGGCTTTTATTGATTCATTGATCTCTAGTTGATTGATAAAATTATAAATAGTCACCTGATTAATTTTACCACCTGTTCTGGTCAGGGACTTTAAAGCCTCATAAGGTTTAGGGTATCCTTCTCTTCTCAGTATCGTCTGGATAGCCTCAGCGACAACAGCCCAGTTATCATTAAGCTCAGCGTGAATGTTTTTTTCATTAACCTCAAGCTTGCCAATTCCCTTCATAAGTGACTTCAAAGCAATTAACATATGCCCTACGGGTACACCTACATTTCTAAGTACTGTAGAATCTGTAAGGTCTCTTTGTAACCTGGAGATGGGTAGTTTAGCGCTTAAATGTTCGAAGAACGCATTGGCAACCCCAAGATTTCCTTCAGCATTTTCAAAATCAATCGGATTTACCTTATGGGGCATTGCCGAAGAACCTACTTCGTTTTTATTGATTTTTTGTCCGAAATAGTTCAAAGAAATATACTGCCATACATCCCTGCTGAAGTCAATGAAAATGGTGTTAATCCTTTTCAGGTTATCAAACAAGGCAGCTGCATGGTCATAATGTTCTATCTGCGTGGTAGGTGTGCTTCTTTTCAAGCCAAGGCTACTGCTCACAAACTGGTCCCCAAATGATTGCCAGTCAATATCCGGATAAGCGACATAATGTGCATTAAATCCGCCGGTAGCTCCTCCGAATTTTGCAGCATGCGAGATGTGATTGAGTGATTCAAGTTGTTCGTTCAACCGGGAAGTGAAGACTTGGATTTCCTTACCAAGTTTTGTTGGTGAGGCTGGTTGACCATGCGTACGAGCTAACATTGGAATATCTTTCCAGTCGTTGGCCAGTTGTTCTAACTGACCCACTACCTTAAGAATCGCTGGAACCAAAACCTCATTTACTGCCTCTTTGATCATCAACGGGTTTGCCGTATTATTGATATCCTGAGAGGTTAAACCAAAATGAATGAACTCTTTGAACTCAGATAAGCCCAATTGATCAAACTCTTCTTTGATGTAATATTCAACAGCTTTTACATCATGATTAGTGATCTTTTCTGTCTCTTTGATCTTCAGCGCATCAGACTCCTTAAAGTTTTCAAATACCTGCCTGAGTTCCGGATACTTTTGTTTTTCAACATGTTTTAGTTGGGGCAGCGGGAGTTCGCATAAAGCGATGAAATATAATATTTCAACTTTAACACGATATTTGATCAAAGCAAACTCTGAAAAATAGTTAGATAATTCACTTACTTTGTCTCTATATCGGCCATCTATTGGCGAAATAGCGTTTAATTGATTTAATTCCATAGAGGGCAAAAATTCGAGTTGTAAAAATAGGTCATTCAACTAAACTTGTCAGGCAAAACTCTTGTTTTACCTTTGCGCTTTTAAAAATTTATTCAATGGCATTCGGTTTATTTAAAAAGAAGAAGAAAGAAGTTAAAAATGACTCCAGGTACCTACAACTTATAGTAAGGGAAGTCAAAGAGGTAGCCAAAGAGGCAGTTAATGTTGTTTTTGAAAAACCTACAGAGGTATTTCATTATCAACCGGGACAGTTTATCACTTTGATCATGAAAATAGGTGATCAAAAATTACGAAGAGCCTATTCTTTGTGCTCTACGCCACTGGAAGATGAATATCCTGCAGTTACAGTAAAGCGAGTGCCGGGAGGGGTCATGTCAAATTATATCAATGATCACTTAAAGGCTGGTGACAAGATTGAAGTGATGGAGCCTATGGGGATGTTCACCACGGAATTTATTGCCAATAATAACAGAGAAGCCATATTTTTTGGAGGAGGCAGCGGAATTACTCCGTTGATATCTATTATCAGGTCACTTCTAATTGCTGAACCGGAAAGTAAAATGTTGTTGGTCTATGGCAACAGAGATAAAGATTATATCGCTTTCTATGATAAGTTAAATGAACTACAAAAGGACCATCCGGATCGGTTTGGTGTAAAGCATATCTTAGAAGAAGATTCCTCAGGAGTAGCTGATTTTACCGGTAGACCTACTACCGACATGATCAAACAGCTTGTCGATGAGTCAGGGTTTCAGCATCCAGAATGTTATATCTGTGGGCCTGCTCCTATGATGAACGTCATCGATGAGGGTTTACAAATTGCAGGCATCAGCAAGGAAAAGATCAGGATGGAGAGTTTTGAAGCTGGAAAAACCTCACCAAATATTGAAGAAGGAGAGGAGAAGGAGAAACCGGGAGCCTCCAGTGAAGTTACCATATTGATGGATGGGGAGGAACATGTTATACAGGTAAAATCAGACCAAAGTATTTTAGATGCCGGGCTGGACAATGACCTTGACATGCCATATTCCTGTCAAAGTGGTTTATGTACTGCTTGCAGGGGAAAATGTCTGGAAGGTGAGATTAGTCTAGAGGAAGCAGAAGGCTTATCTCAGGATGAAATCGATGAGGGATACCGATTGCTTTGTATTGGTAAACCAACGTCAGAAAAAGTAGTCGTGGAAGTTGGTTGAAAGATCCGTTGCCAGGTGCTTTGAAAGCTGTAATTTAGTCATATGAAGTTTTTCAACCCGTTAATTATCCTTTTCTTAATAGTTGCTGGTTCTTGCAGTACTAACACGAACGAAAAAGAAAGCATAGTCACTGTATTTGAACACGGGGTTGCCTCAGGCGACCCGTTGACAGACCAGGTAATTGTCTGGACTAAAGTAACGCCCAGGGATTCATCATTACATGTTGAAGTCAATTGGGAATTAGCAGCCAACGAGGCGTTTGATACAGTATTAAAGTATGGAAAATACACCACATCAGCAGATCGAAATTTTACTGTAAAGATTGATTTGAAAGGATTAAATCCTGATACCAAATACTATTATCGGTTCAGTGCATTGGGAGATACGTCGATCGTTGGAAAGACGAAAACAGCTCCTGCATATTCCGATTCTCTTCAGTTTGCTGTGGTGAGCTGTAGCAATTATCAATGGGGATATTTTAATGCCTATGGAAGAATAGCTGATCGTGAAAACCTGGACGCGGTGATTCATCTGGGAGATTATATCTATGAGCATGGGGTTGATGGCTATGGTGACACTACGATCGGAAGGTTACATGAACCACCTGTAGAAATTCTTACCCTTGATGACTACAGAATTAGATATGCTCAATATAGAAAAGATAAAGACTTGATTGCCGTACATGCCAATCATCCTTTCATCGTCATATGGGATGACCATGAAATTGCCAATAATGCTTATGTTGAAGGTGCCGAGAATCATCAGGAGCATGAAGGATCGTATATCCAGCGTAAAGCTGCAGCCAGAAAAGCCTACTACGAATGGATGCCGATTAGGGAAGGCGAGAAATTGTACAGGAAGTTCTCTTTTGGTAAGATGGCAGATTTGATCATGCTGGACGAAAGGTTGGAAGGTAGAAGTGAGCAGCTCAGTGGAGTTGATAATCCGGATTACCCCAGCGAAAAAAGATCTATGTTGGGACCGAATCAATTAGAATGGTTTCAATCAAACATCAGGAATTCTAATGCGACCTGGAAGGTCATCGGAAACCAGGTGATTTTTTCAGATAGAATATTGTTATCCTCCAAAAACCCGAAAAGCATGGATGCCTGGGATGGTTATCCGGCAGAAAAAAACAAGATTGCCCATACCATTTTAGATGAAGGTATAAGTGATGTGATTTGGATTACGGGAGACACCCATTCATCATGGATTTTTAACACGGTAGTTCAGGATGTTAGCGATACGCCGATAGCTGTGGAGTTTGGTGGAACAAGTGTGAACTCGGGGAATTACGGTGACCGTGTAAGTAGGGATACCGTGCGTATGGTAGAAGCGGAATACCTGAAAAATAATCCTCATCTGAAATATACAAACCTGGCTGATCATGGTTATTTTTTGCTTACGTTGACCAATGACCAGGCGCGGGTACAATACTACTACTCAGATACCGTAAAGGAACCTTCCAATAAAGAGCGTCTGGGATATGAGGGAGTTGTTGCTTCCGGAGTTCCTGAGGTTAAAACCATCAACCAGTAAGTTGCTAAATGGGAAAGAGCTACAACAAGTGGGAGCGTTTTTATCATCAGTTAAATATGGTTTTTAATGGAATAATTGCTTTGTCGATGATTCCATTTGCCTGGGCTTTCCTGGAAACCCAGCGTCAGTTTCCTGACCCGCCGATCGTTGAAGCTGACGCCTTAATGCCCATCAAGATTTTCATTGCCCTTTCTTGTATAGCTGTGATGGCTTTTAATTATCGCTTTAACCAAAACTTATTAAGCAAAGCAAAGGCTTTACCTGAGGTAGCAGATAGGCTTGCGGCATATTTAAAAGAAAAAAAGAAAGATTATTTATTACTGGAAATTGCAGCAATTATTGCATTTGTTGGTCTTTGGATAACCAAGGATCACCTGTTCTCTGTGCTATATGTGGGTGTGCTCATGATGTTTTCTACCAAACGCCCAACTTATAATCGAATTACCCGTGAATTAGCAATTAAGGACGAAGAGGTGAATAAGTGGATCGAGGAGTAATAAAAAACGGGGATGAGCCCAATGGAACACCCATGTGAATTGTATTTTATAAAGTGCCCCTTATAATGTGATCCCAAAGGCTATTGCGTTGAGTTCCGGACCTCTCCCGGGCGCAAAAACATTGTTTAAATCGTAAGTCGCAAAGAAATCTACGCCTTTATATCCAACTTGAGCCCTAATTCCATACCTGAAGTTCTCTAAGAAAAAATTACCATATTCTTTATCTTTTTCCCGGCCACCTTCTTCTTTGTAGACGAACTTGGCATGGTTGCCAATTCGGTACCCGAGATAGCCGCCCAAACCAACTCTGATGCCTTGTTTATTATATTTCCTAAATGTCACACTGCCTCTTTCGAAATTATTTACCTTTCTTCTTCCCTGAGCAAAGTCTAACATAGGAACGAGGTTAATGTTGAGGTATGTAGCAGATAGTTTACTTTTAATCGTGTTGAGAGCTGGGTCAACAGGGGTGAAGTTCACGGATTGACTGTCTTTGGAAATAAGGATATCGGTATCCAGCATTTTCCAGTTAGCCCAGCTGATACCACCACCCCATTCGACAAACAAGGGTCCGCCTATCCAGGTCTTATTCACACTATTCAAGCCAACAAACCAACTGGCCCAGGGTTTTACTGCATAACTTTGGCCGGTAGCATCAGGAAATGTCCCATTTTCCATCCAATTTGTCAACCCAAGATCAATATTAAAAGAGTTTTTGGTTCGTTTGATGCTTTCTTCTTCGAAAGAATATTTTTTTATCTCGATGTCCTCATCATCAAATTCCTCCTCCAGGTCGTCCCAATCCTCAGCATCTATGAGTAGCTCCATCTGGCCGATCTTAATACTTGTTAACAATGGTTTAGTCCCTACGATAATTGTGGTGTCCTTCAGGTACTTCTGACCAGTAGAATCTTCGAGCTCAAGAATTTCAACTTTCTTTGATCCAAGTGCAGCATTCAGGTCCTTGATCATCTTGTTGAGGTCATATTTCTCAAGCATTTTGAGTTCTTCTCGATCCTCCGTTTGAATGACAATTTTGCTTTTACTGGTTAGTTCAATAACTACTGTATCAGAGGAGTTTTCATTTGCTACTGCTATTCCTGGAATGAGCAATAGCTGAACGATTAAAATGTTTAAATTTTTCATTGTCCTATTGGTTTGTCCTTATTTTGAGTTATTCATTTCGTTTAAATCCATTCTCAATCAGATCTTCTTTTACTGATCTCAGGTCTGTCAATAATTCGACAGGGGATACATTTTTTGCAAAGAATTTCATCTTATCAAACAGGTTTGCTTTTGCTGTGTCCTGCTCATTATCTATTGTTTCTGAGGTTTCGATGTTTCTGGCAGTGTAATAAGTAATCTTTACTGCTGGTTGTCTGGTAGGTTCCCGAAGCACAGGCATTTCAATTGTTGATTTTTCAGTGGAAATGATAACTTCATCAATCATGGCAACCTCAATTGTTTCCATTTCTACCTGTATAGGCTTTTGGATAGTTGTTGTTTGCTCTTTTGCTATTTCTTGAGTGTTTTCAGCTACCATTTCCTGTGCATGAATCATTTTTTCGGAATGACTTTTCTTTTCTACTTTAAGCGTTGGGGTTTCCATTGGTTCAGGGGAAGTAATCGCACTAACCATTGCATGGTTGACTTCTTGCTGTGTATAGATAATCACACCGATAGTCAGGATCAAAGCAAATCCCGCAGCGATCTTAAGGTACAGTGACCAGGGAGTAGATTCTGATTGTATAGTGTTCTGCACCTGTTCCCATGCTTGTTCAGATGGCTGAAACGATATCTGATCTAGCTTTTCCCTAAAGAATTGATCGGTTTTATTTTTCACTTCCATTACTTTCTCCTTTCTCAACGGCGGGTTTTTCCATCCCCTCCAATCTGTTTTGTAAATATTTTCTTGCCCGACTTAACTGAGATTTTGATGTGTTCTCATTGATGTCGAGCAGGTCAGCAATTTCTTTATGGTTATAGCCTTCGATGGCGAACAAGTTGAAGACTGTTCGATAACCTACCGGGAGTTCCCCAATCATAACCAGTAGGTCATCGGCTGCTAGTGACTCCTCCAAATGGTGAAAGTTGGGTTCTCTGTCAACGGTCTCAATCTCTACTTCAAGGGACATGTTTTTGTTTTTTCGGATATACATCAAACTTTCGTTTACCATGATCCTTCGGATCCAGCCTTCAAAGCTTCCTCTATCATCATACTGAGCTAATTTTTCAAAAACTTTTACCATTCCTCCAATCATGACATGTTCACCTTCTTCTCTGTCATGAATATACCGCATACATACCCCCATCATTTTGGGAGCATATCGCTCATACAGCTCACGTTGTGCTTGTGGTTTGCCTTTTAAGCAACCATTAATCAAGGTCTGTTCGGTATTTGACTTATTGATCCGCAACATGTATCTGTCGATGTTCATAAAGAAGATGCAGAAGTGCTTAAGTAAGTTGCATCAGGTTCAAAAAAAATATATCAAAACCATGATATATAATCTTGATTAAGTGTGAAATTTGATATAGCCATATTTTTTAGCAATGAAAAGCTTATTCAAATTTGTATTATTCTTACTCTCTGGGCTGGCTATTATTGTACTTATACTCAAAGTACTAAAAAATGAGCAACCTGAGGATGAAGAGGCAGCGGATGAGGAATAACTAGTGTGCGTGCTGCTCTGAAATCCATGTTTTTTGGATTAAATGAACATTAAGGATTTACTGCATGTCGTTTATTCTGCTTTAGACTTCAATCAGGAAGATCAGCTTAGTATCTATCATGTAGAAATAATTTGCTATAAATATTCGCTAGTGAATACTTAGGATATAAAACAAATTAAATTCAAAAATACTTAATGGTTAGGTCAATCAGTTTTTGTGAAAATTTGGTGTAAGGAGGCAGCAGTAACTCCAATGCGTTGGGAATGTGTTGTTTTAAAATGCCTCTTGCATTGGAAAATTCCATAAATCCATCTTTTCCATGCCCTTTGCCTATTCCACTGTTATTAGAACCACCAAAGGGAAGATGTGTGTTGAAAAAGTGAACCCCATTTTGATTGATACAACTACCACCTGCTCGGGTATTCGCCAATATATGGTTGATGTTCTTGTTGCTTTTACTATAAATATACAATGCTAACGGTTTCTCCCTTGAGTTAATTTCGTCAATGACTTCTTCAATATCAGTAAAAGTCAAAACAGGCATAACAGGGCCAAAAATTTCATTCGTCATCAGGCTTGATTCCTTAGGAGCGTTGGTTATGACAGTAGGTGAAATGAAATTCTGTCCTCCATCAAAAAGGCCTCCGGATTCTACGATTGCTCCCTTTGAAACGGCATCATCAATATATCCTTTTACCCGCTCATAATGGTGATTATTTACTATTCGGGAATAGGAGGACTCATCTTCTGCGTTTTCTGTATAAAACTGCTGAATGTATTTGTTGACATTGGCCACAAATTCATCCTTTTTACTTTCGTGAATGAACACATAATCTGGAGCAATACAAATCTGGCCATTGTTGAGGTATTTCGCCCAGGCTATTCTGCGTGCGGCCATATTTAGATCAGCCGTTTTATCCACTATGGTAGGTGATTTTCCTCCAAGCTCGAGTGTAACTGAAGTTAGATTCTTCGCTGCTGCCCGCATAACGACTTTACCAATTTCTGGAGAACCCGTGAAGAAAATGTGATTAAAAGGCATTTTGAGCAGTTCGGTAGTGGTGTCGATCCCACCTTCTATGACGGCCACTTCATTTTCTTCAAAAATCTCCTCAATCATGACTTTCATTAATGCTGAAGCATGTGGCGTTACTTCTGAAGGCTTGATTATCACGGTGTTGCCGGCAGCAATGGCGGATACCAACGGATAAAATGTGAGGTTAAAAGGAAAATTCCATGGCGAAATAATTAAGACCACTCCCTTAGGCTCATATCGTACGTGGGAACTTGAACCCATCAAAGCTAAAGGCGTAGCGACCCGGTGATTGCGCATCCAGGAAGCGAGTTTACTTCTGGTGTGTTTTATTTCACTTGTGATGGGATAGATCTCAGTTAAATCTACTTCAGTGGGATGCTTTCGGTAATCATTGTAAAGCGCTTCCTTGATCTGTGGTCTGTATTTAAGCACCAAATTGTGTAGTTTTTTCAACTTCGCTTTGCATTCTGAGGCCTATCTTCAGCTGGTTGATTATTTGGGCTTGAAATATGCTTTCTGAGTAAGAAGTTTTGGGTTTTCAAGTGCAGTTTCCATGTTGTTTCGAATGGCGTTTAATCAATTTGATTAGGGATAAAATGCTAAGTACAAGATAGCTAATTTTAGAAATATATCTGGGAGAGCTGCCTTTCCAGTGGTAGGGCCCTATTAACAGTCGATGATTGTTATTAGAAGAGATAACCATGTAAGACTTATAACCGCAATTAGGTGACACTTACATTGTCAAATTCTTCAGACTTTAGAAGCTGGTTGGATCAGTAATCATTCAGATGGGGCAATCATTTCAGAGGCTCCTGGCGTAAGCCAGGTGAGTAATAAGTCTCTTTCAGTTTCTGTGATCTCATCATCAACTTCCAGGTCATAGCTGACTTTTTTTGTTGTTTTAAAAGCTTTAGCCTTCAGTTTCTTCTTTTTTAACTTGCCACGTTTATTCTTTCTAAGTACTTCAATAATTACTTTTTCACCTGGGTTGGTGCTTGAAAAGTAGTAGTTGAGCGTTTCATAAAGACTTTCAGAATCGGTACTTTTTCCATTTACTGAAAGAATGACATCATCTGTTTTAAAGCCTATTTTTCTTCCGAATGAATCCATTTCTTTGGTGTCGCTGATTATCAGCTGGTCATTGTCGGTTTGTTGCAGCCCTACATTTCCAAAGGTTATTTCTGACTCTTCACCCGCTTCGATATATTTGATACCTACCCAGCTTAGTACTTCTTTCATCGGTAGCGGTTCACTTCCTGCAACATGTCTATCTAAAAATGTTCTTATTTCCGGGTAGGTTAATTCTTCAATGATATCGAATAATTCATCATCTTTAAAAGAAACATTTTTACCAAACCTTTTAGCAAGGTCTCGTAACAGATTTTGGAGATCATAAGTGCCTTCGGAATATTTTAAAAGATAGAGGTCCATACATAGGCCGATCAATGCTCCTTTTGCATATACATTCTGGTACATGGCCTCGTATCTTGGATCCAGGATGTTTTCACTCATTTGAGTAAATGAAACATGAGGATATAAGCTTGCTTCCTGAAGTTTTTGTCTGATTTCTTCTATAAACGTACCCACATTATACAATCCATACTTTACCTGAACATGCATGGAACTATACTCGGTTACCCCTTCATACAACCAAAGGTGTTTGGACATAGTGGGGTTGATGTAATTGAAGTTCCCAATTTCTTCAGAGTGAATATTAAGAGGAGTTACAATATGAAAAAATTCATGTGCTGCAATGTCTTTTACATATTTCCCCACATAATTAATGTCATTTTCAAATAGATAAAAAAGTGTTGAATATGAATGCTCTAAGGCACCAAAGTAGGGTGTTAGCTTGTCCTTAACCATGTATACCAGATAAGAATAATGATCTACGGGTAGTTCACCTCCCAGATAGGAGGCTTGTGCAATCATTAGCTCGTAGATTTGATCCATGATCTGTTCAGCTGAAACCAAATTGTTTGGAGAATGAGCAGAAACCATCACTGTAGCATTGGCAATTTTCCTGGAGATGGTATCAGGTTTGGTATACATGATAGGCCCATCAGCTAAAAAATTAAAATCATTTGCCTGAAAAACATCCACCGAATCAGTTTTCGATAACCGGTTTAGCGCTGTGGCGCCATAAAGTTTTGGAGAATGACTGATGGATACCTCGTAGGGTTGATCCTGCATTCCATCAATATAGCCAACTACGCCATAGGTATTGATAACGTAGGTGTTTTGAATGTTGTCAAAATTGGTACCATTGGGTTCGAAGATGATTTCATCTGTATTATCTCCATATTCTCCAAATTGATCAAATGTGTCATGCACCCAGTAATTGATTTGGTGCAATTTGCCTCCATTCTGGATTTTCCATTTGTTAGTTGAAATCCTTTCTACACTGAGTTCAGTGCCATTTAGATCATAGGCTTTGAAACGGTTTACAAAACTTCCAAAATTTGATTCTGAGTAAGTCCCGGGAACAATTTTGGCCATGTGATATTCCACAAAGTCCTCATCAGATGCTGGAGGGTTCATGGTTACGTACAGCTGATCATCCTTTTCAGCATTCAGATCAATCTTTACAAGATAGCTTTTCTTTTCCACGGCATAGGAAGTGAAGGAAATTAGCGTCAGTAAAGTGATAAAGAGTCTGATCATCAGTGCTATTTTGATGCAATTAAAGTAACATTTTGGCAATAGCCAATCATGATTTGTGATTAATAACTTATTAAATCAATATAAGGTTGAATTATGATTTATAATAAATGAATTCATTACTTCCCTTATTGAACGCAAACTAAGCAAAAGCCTTGCCTAATCCTTCCTATATTTGTGCTTCAATTGTTAAAAATGGCTAAAAAATCATTCAAACGGTATACAGTTACGTCAGCGCTACCATATGCAAATGGCCCGGTTCATATAGGGCACCTGGCTGGTGTATATGTGCCTGCAGATATCTATGTTAGATATTTAAGGTCCAGGGGAAGAGATGTTGCATTTATGTGTGGATCGGATGAGCATGGTGTAGCCATTACGCTAAAAGCCCGAAAAGAAGGCATAACGCCACAGCAAGTGGTAGACAAATACCACGAACAAATAAAGAAATCCTTTCATGATTTCGGAATCAGTTTTGATATTTACCATCGGACCAGTTCTAAAACGCATCATGAAACAGCCGGTGGTTTTTTTAAGAAGTTATACGATGACGGTAAGTTTGTTGAGCAATCCGCTAAACAGTTTTTTGATCCCATCGAGAAACAGTTTTTGGCTGACAGGTATATAAAAGGAACATGCCCTACCTGTTCATATCCCGAAGCGTATGGAGATCAGTGTGAAAATTGTGGGTCTACTTTAAGTCCAGGAGAACTCATCAACCCTAAATCCATGTTGAGCGGAGCAGAGCCAACAATGAAAGAAACGAAACACTGGTATTTTCCATTGGATCAATACGAGGGGTGGTTGAAAGAATGGATTCTGAAGGAGCATAAAGAATGGAAACCCAACGTATATGGCCAGTGCAAAAGTTGGATCGACAATGGCTTGAAACCCAGGCCGATGACAAGAGACCTGGATTGGGGAATTAAGGTTCCCGTAGAAGATGCCAAGGGCAAGGTGCTCTATGTATGGTTTGATGCTCCAATAGGGTACATTTCTGCTACCAAAGATTGGGCTAAGGAAAAAGGTAAGAACTGGGAAGACTATTGGAAAAAAGAGGATACCAGGCTTATTCATTTTATAGGGAAAGACAACATTGTCTTCCATTGTATCATTTTCCCTGCATTGCTAAAAGCCGAAGGTAGTTATGTGCTTCCGGATAACGTACCTGCCAATGAATTTCTTAATCTGGAATCCAATAAAATCTCCACCAGTCGAAATTGGGCTGTATGGCTGCATGAATACCTGGAGGATTTTCCCGATAAGCAAGATACGTTAAGGTACGTGCTTACAGCAAATGCGCCGGAAACGAAAGACAACGATTTTACGTGGAAGGATTTTCAAGCAAGAAACAACAGTGAGCTACTGGCGATTTTTGGTAATTTCATTAATCGGGCGGTAGTATTAACCCATAAGTACTATGAAGGAAAGGTTCCTGAAAGAGGAGCGTTGACTAATGAAGACGAGTCTGTTGTTCTGACGCTAAAAGAGTTTCCTGACAGAATTGCGGCCTCTTTGGAACAATTTAAGTTTCGTGAGGCAGTAAATCACCTCATGGACCTGGCAAGGCTGGGTAATAAATACCTGGCTGAAAATGAACCATGGAAATTGATCAAGAC
Source organism: Marinoscillum sp. (assembly GCA_043554545.1). GTDB lineage: Bacteria > Bacteroidota > Bacteroidia > Cytophagales > Cyclobacteriaceae > UBA7330. The sequence continues at coordinate 1,340,289 of CP121337.1, forward strand.
GGATGAGAATCGTGTGAAAACAATCATGAATATTTCTCTTCAGATTGCAGGTAGCCTGGCCGTATTGGCAGAGCCATTTTTGCCTCATACAGCAAACAAGCTGTACAATACAATACCAGTAAGTAGTAAAATGTGGGATGACGCAGGTTCAATAGATCTGGTGGGTTCTGGATTGAAACTAGGTCAGCAGGAATACTTATTTGAGCGAATTGAGGATGAACAGGTGGAAGCACAGGTTCAGAAGCTTTTAAAAACAAAGGAGAAAAACATGGAAGAAGAGGCCAATCAAGTGACACCAATCAAGTCTGAAGTAAAGTTTGATGACTTCATGAAAATTGATTTAAGAACCGGAGAGGTGAAAGCAGCAGAACTGGTCCCTAAATCCGATAAATTGATCAAATTAACGGTAGATACGGGAGTGGATACCAGGACTATCGTGAGTGGAATCGCCAAACATTTTAGTCCGGAAGAAATGATTGGTAAGAAAGTGACGGTGTTGGCTAACCTTGCGCCAAGAAAAATAATGGGTGTAGAGTCTCAGGGCATGTTACTATTTGCAGAAAATCCTGATGGAACATTGAAGGCAGTTAGCCCGGATAGTGAAGCTGAGAATGGTTCAATGATCGCTTAAAGCCTGTCCTGTGGGAGTACGGCTCTTTTAAATAACCCGGTGAATGCAGAATGTAGTATCTGGGTTTCCAAGGTGTCTCCTTCAAATAGGTAATAACCCTTCATTTTAATGTTAGCTTCTAATAGAAAACGATCATTCCCTTTTCTTTCGCCTTTCAGGTAGCCATCTGTGATTTCAAGCTTATCGAAAGTTGGGCAGTAGCAATACTGCTTAAAAATGAAATCCACTTGCTTGAGCGCTTCATCTTCCAGATAAAAATCTTCCTGATTACTTACTTCAAAGAATACTTCTTCAGCATATTCATCATCTGCGACACTCTCCTCATCTTCTGCAACATAATAATGGTGAAAAACTACTTTATCTCCGTCACCAGCATATGGGAAATCGTCGACAATTTTTGCTTTTTCATAAAATTCAAAAGATTCCTGAGCAGGATTGACACGCTCACCATCACAGGCCAGAAAAATCACTCCAAGGAGGAGTAAAAAAAAGCACTTTATCATCTTCAGCATATTTCCTAATTTAACCAACACAAGCAAAAAAGGTTCCAAGACCATTTTTCTGTGACAAATAAAGATAACCACCTATCAATTGATTAACTAGTTTCATGACACAATATTTGATTTTGTGTGGTTAATTTTAATGGAATAGATTTAAGTAACCATTATTAAGCAGCATTGAATACCATACGCCATATAATACCCCAACGATTTATGCTCTTTATTGTATCACTCAACCTGATAGCCTGTACTATCTCTAGCGATGATGTGCCCGCTGATGAGGAATTGTACTCCGGCTGGGAAACCACCAGGGCGACAAAGGGAAATACTAAATATTCCTCTCTGGATCAGGTCAATAAAGATAATGTGCGCTCTCTTGAGGTAGCCTGGGTTTATCGTACTGGTGAAGATGGATATACCATAGAGTGTAATCCAATCGTGGTAAACGATGTCTTATACGGAACTACGCCTCAAGTCAATGCATTTGCCTTAAATGCTGCAACAGGAGAAGAAATATGGAAGTTCGATGCTTTTAAATATGAAGAAGGTTCTGATCGTGTGCGCAGAAATTCTGGAGCCAACAGAGGGGTAACCTATTGGACAGATGGAGAGAATCAAACAATATTTTTTGGTAAGGGACCATTTATGTATGCTTTGGATGCAAAAACTGGTAAGCCCAGAAAGAACTTCGCGGAAAATGGACGCATAGATTTATTAAAAGGCCTAGATAGAGAAATTGAACGAGGTGGCATTACGGCGTCCTCCCCTGGAATGATCTACAAAGACTTGCTCATCATAGGTGCACAGGTGGGGGAGGGTGCAGGTGAAGTTGTTCCTGGTCACGTCAGGGCTTATGACGTAAGAACAGGAAAAAGAGTTTGGATTTTTCATACCATTCCTCATCCCGGGGAGTTTGGCTATGAAACCTGGTCTGAAGATTCATGGAAAACATTTGGTGGAGCCAATGCCTGGAGTGGGTTTTCGTTGGATGAAAAGCGTGGATTATTATTCTTCGGTACCGGATCAGGTTCCAATGATCACTTTGGGATAGGTAGACAAGGGGATAACTTATTTGGTAATTGTGTGATGGCGTTAAATGTTGAAACGGGAGAACGCGTCTGGCATTATCAAACGGTTCATCACGATTTATGGGATTATGATCTACCTACACCACCAAACCTGATTACGGTCAATCACAATGGCAAAGCAGTTGATGCTGTTGCTCAAGTTTCAAAAGTTGGAATGGTGTTTTTATTTGACCGGGAGACCGGTGAGCCTTTATTTCCAATTGAAGAACGCCCCGTCAGACAAACGACTGTGCCTGGGGAGGTTTCCTCTCCGACACAACCATTTCCGACGAAACCAAGACCCTATGCCCGTCATGGATTTGATGAGCATGACATCACCGACCGAACAGTGGAAGCGCATGAATTTGTACGAAAAAACGTTTGGGAGAAATATGGGAAATCTTCCATTTATGATCCACCATCTTTTGAAGGAGGAGTTGTCTTCCCTCAATTTAACGGGGGAACTGATTGGGGTGGAGCAGCGGTGGATCCAGAAAGCGGTTGGTTATATGTAAATGCCAGTAATGAGCCGGAATTAACCCAGGTTCTGGAGAATGAAGGCACGGACGGTGAGCCATTTAAAATTACCGGCCACCAACCAGTGAAAGACCATGAAGGTTATCCGATAAGTACGCCTCCATGGGGCACCCTAAGTGCTATTGATTTAAACGAAGGTAACATCTTGTGGCAGATACCTGTTGGAAATTATCCGGGGATGGAGGGTGAGCCGGCTACCGGGACTTTTAATATGGGAGGACCTATCGTTACTAAAGGAGGGCTCGTGTTTACCGGAGGTTCCATGGATGAAAAATTTTGGGCATTTGATAAGCAGACAGGAGAAAAATTATGGGAGTTTAAGTTACCGGCAGGCGGATATGCCACTCCTGCCACCTATGAAGTTGACGGGCGCCAATATGTGGTAATTGCAGCTGGGGGAGGAGGTAAGCCTGGGACAAAACCCGGTGATTCTTATGTGGCATTTGCTTTACCTGTGGAAGACGATAAGAAAGAAGCGGTTGATAAGGAAGTTCTGAGCGAGGAATTGGTATCGGATGGTGGTCAGCTATACATTTCGAGGTGCGCTACTTGCCATCAATACAATGGTTTGGGGGTAGGAGCGGATTTCCCACCGCTAATTAATACCGAATGGGTCACAGGAGATAAAACACGGCTGATTAAAGTAGTATTAGGTGGACTTACGGGAAAGATTCATGTAAATGGTAAAACTTATGAAGGTTCAATGCCTCCATGGAGGGATTTCCTTAATGACGAACAGCTGGCTTCCATATTGACCTATATCAGATCCTCCTGGGGCAATAGCGCCTCGGGCATAACAGATGAAGAGGTGAAAGAAGTTCGTATGAAAACAAGTAATCATACAGAAATGTGGACAGAGAATGACCTGAGCTTAAAATAGCGCCTGTCGGTTATCCAGAGATCCCTTTCTCCTCAAAAGTAACATCTCCTGACTTTCTGTAATGCATTTTGATATAGACTAAAACTTCTTCAGCACCAGCCGCCATTACAGCTTTTTGTGCATTTAAAGCTATTGTATGTAGTTCATCAAAGGTGCCTTCCATTACAGTTTCCATGGGTGTGACCATGTATTTCACACCGGAAGACTGAATAACTTCAATGGCTTTGTCTACCAGGTGATAGGTATTGGCTCCTTCTTTTTTAGGAACTATTTGAAGGGCCAGGTGAATTTTTTGGTTGTCCAGCATAGGTGTTAATTAAAATGATTCATGGTTCTTTCGATGCCAATGGTGCAAAAGGAAAAGATCGCATCAATGCACTGGTCGATCTCAATGGTTAATGTTTCAAATTCTTTCTTGCTAAATGGACTAAGCACGTAATCTACCTGTCTGCCTCTGGGGTAATCATCTCCAATGCCAAATTTCAGTCTGGGGAAATTCTGTCCTCCTATTACCTCCTCTGTATTTTTTAAGCCATTATGACCACCACTAGACCCTTTTGGTTTTAACCTTAGTTTACCAAAAGGTAGCGAGACATCATCTGTAATCACGAGCAGGTTTTCCTTGGGTATTTTTAACTCCTTCAGCCAGTAGTTTATAGCCTTTCCACTGAGATTCATGTAAGTAGTAGGTTTTACCAAGACTAAAGTCCTGCCTTTATATTTAACCTCACTTATGAAAGCATGCCTATCCTGACTAAATGATGCTTTTTGCAGGTCTGCAAGGCGATCAAGGATAAGAAACCCAATGTTGTGACGGGTTACCTCATACTCGGCCCCAATATTTCCTAATCCAACAATCAGATATTTCATGTTAGCAGTGTTCTAAAATAAAAAATCCCGTCTCACCAACGGCGTGACAGGATTTTTTTATCGGATTAATCAACTTAAGATTCTCCTTCCGAAGATTCTTCTTCACTTTCTCCTTCAGCCGCTTCAGCTGCTTCTGCTGCTTCCAGTTCTTCAGCTTCTTCTTCCTCAACACTCTTAAGCGCACGTGGAATTTCTACTGTTGCAATGGTAATAATTGGACTGTTTAATATTTCAAAATTATCTGCATTAATGACAGATACCTTGACTGATTTACCTAAACCAAGACCGGAAACATCCACATCGATGTGTTCTGGCATGTTGTCAGGTAATGCTTTTAGGCTTATTCTTCTCAATTTATGAACAAACTTACCACCTTGTTGTACACCGGGAGCCTTTCCTCTACCGATAAGGTGGATAGGTACATCCATCTTGATGATTTTATCTCCAAATAATTGAAGAAAATCAGCGTGTAAGATTGCTTCGCTAACCGGGTGAAACTGGACATCTTGTAAGATGGCTCTTGTTTTTTCACCTTCAATGTTTAATTCCACGAAATGAGCTTCCGCAGTGTATACTATTTCTCGAAAAAGGATATTAGGCACATAAAAATGTGCTTGCTCTTTTCCTCCATAAAGGACGCAGGGGACATAACCTTCTTCTCTTAATCTCTTGGATTCAGGTTTGCCGAGATTTGCTCTTTTATACCCTATAATCTCAACTGTTTTCATATTGAATGATTAATAAATATTAATTAATGAATAAATAACGAACTGATAGACTCATTGTCGTGTATTTTCCTGATTGCCTTTGCAAATAGGTCTGCTACCGTCAATACTTTAATTTTTTTACTTTGTTCCTTCATCGGAATGGTGTCTGTAACCACTAATTCTGTCAAAGAAGAACTTTCAATGTTTTCGTAAGCTTTACCTGATAAAACAGGGTGGGTACATACTGCACGAACGGAAGTGGCGCCTTTTTCCATGATGATATTCGCAGCTTTTGAGATGGTGCCTGCTGTATCAACGAGGTCATCAACCAAAATCACGTCTTTGCCTTCTACATCACCGATAACCTGCATAGTAGCGATTTCATTCGCACGTTTTCTGTGCTTGTCACAAACAACCATATCCGCTTCAAAAAACTTGGCAAAGCTTCTGGTTCTTGCAGTTCCTCCGACATCCGGAGAGGCAAAAATCAGATTGTCCAGGTTTAAATTTCTGATGTAAGGAACGAAAAACGCTGTTCCGTCAAGGTTATCCACGGGAATATCAAAAAAGCCTTGTATCTGGCCTGCATGAAGATCACAGGTCAGCAATCTACTTGCACCAGAAGCAGAAAGTAAATTAGCCATCAACTTAGCCGCAATAGAAACCCTTGGCCGATCCTTACGATCCTGTCTTGCATAGCCAAAATAAGGGACGACTACGGTGATGTGCTTGGCGCTAGCCCGCTTTGCTGCATCAATCATAAGCAGCAGCTCGAAAATATTGTCTGAAGGAGGAGTGGTAGATTGAATTAAATAGACATGCTCCCCTCGTACTGATTCATTAAAGCTAAAATTTAGCTCTCCATCACTGAATTTTTGTGAAGTGCACTTCCCCAATGGCTTACCATAGAAATTTGCAATTTTCTCTGAAAGCTCAGAAGTTCCTTTACCAGAAAATATTTTAACCAGTGACATGTAGAAGTATTAAAATAAATAATCCCATACCGCCTCAGGCGGGACGGGATTTTTAAAGTTGGCCTACTAGGGCTCGAACCTAGACTCTTCTGGACCAAAACCAGACGTGTTGCCAGTTACACCATAGGCCAATTAAAGGAGGACTTAGTTAAAGCTTGTCCCAAAGCTTTTCCGATTTTAATTCTGTATCGATGAAAACACCCTGCCTTATGGTATGTTTGTGTTCATGAATACCTGAGGTCAAATCGGACTGCAAAACTAGTAGGAATTGATTAAAATAAAAACATAATTTTTTCACTAAGTTCTTCTGCCCGAAATCCATTTCCTTGCATTGATGAATGGCTCTATCCATGGGGTGACCTGAGTTCCTCTGATCTCTCGGTTATGTGGCCAGTTCCACGGGAATAAAGAACGCTCAAGGTGGGGCATCATGGCAATGTGTCTCCCATCTTTTGAGGCCACTGCTGCAGTGCCAAAATCACTGCCATTTGGATTGCCTGGAAACTCCTTGTAACTATACTTAATAGGTACAGCATAATTATCTTCTGACTCTGAAAACTGAAATTTACCTTCTCCGTGTGCTACCCAAATACCTAGCGTCGTATTAGCCATCGATCCAAACATGATCGTGTCATTTGGCTGAATATCAACAGAGAGGAAGGCCGATTCAAATTTACCAGAACTGTTATGATGCATTTTTGGGTGATCTTTCATTTCAGGATAGATTACTCCGAGTTCCATCATCGCCTGACAACCGTTGCATACACCCAGACTAAGGGTGTCTGGTCTTTGGTAAAAAGCATCAAGTGATGCTTTGGCTTTTTCATTGAATAAAAATGAGCCAGCCCAACCCTTAGCGGATCCCAGCACATCTGAATTGGAGAAACCACCAACAAATACGATCATATCGATATCGCTGAGGTTTTCCCTGCCAGAAATAAGGTCAGTCATGTGCACATCTTTTACATCAAAACCTGCAAGGAACAAAGCATATGCCATTTCACGATCTCCATTAACTCCCTGTTCCCTGATGATTGCAGCTTTAATCCCGGAAGCTGTTTTACGGGAAGGTACCAGTCCTAATGAAGCATAGGTACCAGTAAATGATTCATTAAATTGATACTTTAAAGGTTGTAACTTATAATTATTAGCTCTATGATCAGCATGCGCAGGTTCACTTTGAGCACTGTCTAGTAAGTGGGAGGTTTTAAACCAAACATCCCTGTAATCATCTATAGAGAGCCTTAGCATTAATTCATCTCCAGCTATCACAAGCTCTCTTGCGGGAATCAGATTTCCAATGATTGTCGTGCTTACTTGATGTTGTTGCAAGATATCTATCACTTTATCAGTGTCATTAACCTGTAATATCACCGCTGGCTTTTCAGAGAAAAGCACTTTTACTGCATCCTTTTCATTAAACCCTGATAGATCTAGCTCAACTCCCCCTTTATTATTGGGGAAGTTCATCTCCAATACGGCTGTGATCAATCCTCCATCTGAGATGTCATGCCCAGCAAGAATAAGGTCTTGTTGAATAAGTGTTTGTACAGCATCAAAAGCATTTTTAAAGGTTTGTGCATCTACGTCCGGAACTTCATCTCCAATAGCAGCATTGATTTGTGCAAAGCTGCTACCACCCAATGCAAAGGCACTTCCAGAAAAGTCAACATAAATCAATGCGCTTTTTTCTGCGGTTGTGTCAAGGTCCGGAGTGATAGCGTTATTTACATCTGATACTTCCCCAACTGAGCTGACGATCACCGTCCCGGGAGCCTGAACCTTATTTCCGTCCGGATATTTCTGGGTCATTGAAAGGGAATCTTTACCAGTTGGAACATTGATGCCAAGGTCGACGACAAACTCACTTAATGCTTTAACTGCTTTGTAAAGTCTGTAATTTTCTCCTTTATTTTTTGCAGGCCACATCCAGTTGGCACTCAGTGAAACACCTTTAAGCCCATGTGTCAGCGGAGCCCATACCAGGTTGGTCAACGCTTCCGCCACAGAAAGTCTGGATCCTGCACCCGAATCTATCAAAGCTGGTACCGCCGAGTGACCAACAGAAGTTGCAACACCAAGATTGCTGGTAAAATCAAGGGCCATGATAGCCGCATTGTTTAGCGGGACCTGAATTTCACCTACAGTCTGCTGTAAGGCTACTCTACCCGTAACTGAACGGTCAACTTTGTTTGTAAGCCAATCCTTACAGGCAACACCTTCCAATTGAAGAATATCTTCCAGGTACTTTTCGATGTCTTCCTTACTGTATTCAAACGAGCTGAATTTCCGCTCTCCAGTGACGTCTTTTAATATGGTAGTAGGTGAGGAGCCAAACAGGTGTTCCATTTTAAGGTCAAAAGCCTTGGCATCCTGACCGCTTTTTAAGAATTGTAACTGGTGATCTCCCGTAGATTCCCCGACAACATAATAAGGGGCTCTTTCTCTTTCAGAGACCTGTTTCAAGTATTCGAGATCTTCCTCTTTCATGACCAGTCCCATCCGCTCCTGAGATTCGTTACCAAGAATCTCCTTATCTGATAAGGTAGGATCACCCAGAGGTAACTTATCCAGGTAGATTTTACCACCGGTTTCCTCCACTAATTCAGAAAAACAATTCAGATGTCCACCGGCACCGTGGTCATGAAGAGAAACTACTGGGTTTTCATCACATTCTGCCAGTGCTCTAAGGGCATTGGCTACTCTTTTTTGCATTTCGGGATTAGATCGCTGTACGGCATTAAGCTCTAGTGATTTCTTAAAATCACCTGTTTCTACAGAGGAAACAGCTCCACCGCCCATTCCAATTCGGTAGTTATCTCCACCCATCATGACAATCTTCTGACCTTTTGAAACTGCTTTTTTCAAACTGTCTTTCAATTTCCCGTAGCCAATTCCTCCTGCAAGCATGATTACTTTATCGAAACCAAGTGTTTCATCATTTTCCTGATGCTCAAAGGTGAAAAGGCTACCGCAGATCAAAGGCTGACCAAACTTATTGCCAAAATCACTAGCTCCATTTGAGGCTTTAATTAGAATTTCTTTTGGACTTTGGTATAACCATTTTCTTTCAGGCACCCGATCCTCATGTTTCTTGTTTTCTCGAACACGGGAATAACTGGTCATATAGACAGCTGTTCCGGCTAATGGAAAGCTGCCCGTACCTCCGGCCATTCGGTCTCGAATTTCTCCCCCAGATCCGGTAGCTGCTCCGTTGAAAGGCTCTACAGTAGTTGGGAAATTGTGCGTTTCCGCTTTCAGGCTGATAACAGATTCAAAATCTTTGATGGTAAAGTAATCAGGTTTATCCTGAGTTGCCGGTGAGAACTGTTCTACAACCGGTCCCTTTATAAAGGCAACATTGTCTTTATATGCTGATACAATGAGGTTGTGATTGGCCTTTGAGGTTGTTTTGATCCATTGAAACAGCGATAGCTCCTGCTCTTCACCATCAATGATGAATTTCCCATTAAATATTTTATGTCGGCAGTGCTCAGAATTGACCTGAGAGAACCCAAAGACTTCTGAATCCGTCAGTGGTCTTCCTATTTCTGCGGAAACATTATTTAGAAACTCAATTTCTTCGGAGGTCATAGCCAAACCTTCTTCCGCATTGTATGTAGTGAGATCTTCAATGTACCTAATGGCTGCTGGTTGGATATCCAATGTGAAAAGCTCCTGATCTAGCTGCAGATACTTTTGTTGAAGCATTTCATCATAAGACTGGCCTTCGTAGCGTACAAAAGATTCAACTCTACTGACGCCTTTTATCCCAGCATTTTGAGTGATCTCAACGGCATTGGTACTCCAGGGAGTAATCATTTCTTTCCGCGGACCTACAAAAGGAGACTTGATTTGTTGACTACCTGTTAATTGTGCACCCGAAAAAAGCCAGGATAATTTTGCGATGTCTTTCTCAGATAAAGCTTTTGTTGTACCAACAGCATAATATTCGGATGCGGACCTTTCAAAGAAATGGATCATTTAAAATGAAGTGTAATTCAAGCGCAAAAATAGAATAAATGACTAAAGTTTAAGTCCTTTATATTGAGTAATGATGTACTCCTTTGATTCCTGGAGAATTCGATGATGCCTGGCAGGTATGATTATAGCTTTTAATTGAGCGATACCGCTTAGTTTCTCCTGGATCATTTCAGTAGGGGTAATCCTGTCATTTTGTCCCAATATTAAAAAAACAGGAAATTGATAGCGGTTAAATGCCTCTTGGATTTCCTCAATGGTATGCCATAACGGATGAAAATAGGTCCAAACTTTATAAACCCTCATCCGCTGTTCAATTGTGGTTAGTGTCTTCCTAATAAACTTGATGACGGGTTTGGGAACAAAGCCAGTATAGTCTAAAAAGTTAACCAGCCGATTGAAACTCCTTGGATTCTGCATTAAATACTTAAAAATTGTATTGCCAGGCCGGGTCTGTGCCAACTGATACCAAAAAGATTGGTAGATACCATCAGGAGCTAAAAGGAAAATGGATTGAATCTTTTCAGGGTATGACAGCGCCGTGGTAAATACGAATCTTGCCCCAAGACTAAACCCGACCAAAGAAAAGGAATTGATTTTTTCTGCTTTGAGCAATTGATTAAACATATCACTCCATTGATCCTTTGTTAAGGGTTTTTCTTCACCCTGACTTTTTCCATGATAAAAGATGTCTATTGAATAGCAGATCAGGTCACTTCCAGATTCAAGCAAAAGCTCAATAAGCGATTGGAATACTTCATTGTTTTCTCCAAACCCGTGAAAAAAAATGATTACATTTTTTCCTTTTCCATGTTTTTCATAATGGAATTCAACCATTTCTCGGGCAGTTATGATCCTGTTTAAAGCGTTGATCCACTGAAATGGACTGACGGTGGATACTTAATAGGGAGTATGGATGCCTCCTGGTTTGATTCATGAATGGCTGGTGGTCCTACTTATTAATAATGCTGTTTCGACTTACTCGAAAAATTACAGGTTTTATTGGTATGAAATGGCTTCCTCATCAATTTTTGAACTGTAGATCAACTTTTATTGATAATTATTAAAAAAAATCCATTGATCATGTAACTATTGTTGATGCTTGCCGTAAACCGAGGAAACTATGGGGATAATGAAAGTTTCCTGAGTGTTAAGTTAATGTTAAGAATAAGGAGCTAAGTGAAGGAAAAGATAATAGAAGGAGCAGAAGTATTGTTTATGCGTTATGGTGTGCGTAGTGTTTCTATGGATGATGTGGCACGCGAAGTTTCCATTTCTAAGAAGACAATTTACCAGCATTTTGATCATAAAGATGATTTAGTTACAGAAACAGCTAAAAGTCATTTAGAAAGAGAAATGAGGGAAACCACAGAGGTCATAACCCATGCGAAAGATGCCTTAGATGAGTTATTTCTACTGTCCAAATGCATGCGGGAAAATATTTCTCGTATCAATCCGTCACTTTTATATGACTTACAAAAATATCATCCAGCTGCATGGGGTGTCTACAAGGATTTTAAGAATAATTTCATACGAGGCAGCGTAAGGGATAACATGATTAGGGGTAAAAAGGAAAAATATTACAGGCAAGAAATTGATGAAAATATATTATCAATCATTCGGGTTGAACAGGTTCAATTAATTCTTGATGAACGGATCTTTCCAAAAAGCGACTATGATTTAGTGGACATCCAAATGCAGGTTTATGATCACTTTATCCATGGTTTATTATCTGAAAAAGGAAAGAAAACTTATCAGGAGTACCAAAAACTTCATATGAAAAACCAAATTGATTGATACAAGTTGTTTTAAAACCATTGCATCACAAACCGATATTCATGATTAAACATTCGTGGAGATCAAGAAATTCAATAATAAACTCATGAAAGGAATAAGACTACTAACATTAACAATTTTATTTTCTCCTTTGCTGGGACTGGCACAGACAGACAATGTAAAGCTTACCACAGTTGAGGGGTTTACACTGGGCGAATGCGTTGATTATGCCATCAAGAATGCTGTTGGGATCAAGAACGCTATGCTAGATCGAGAGATAGCAGATGCTAAGGTGAAAGAAACCGTCGGTCTGGGTTTACCTCAGGTAAACGGAAATGTTTCTCTTCAGCATGCAGGTACACAACCCAGGTTCTTTGGACAGTATAATCCGGGAAGTGACTTTTTTGGATTGGGAAATATACCCGGCATTCAAGCTGGGGACGTGGCCGCAAGTCAAAACTTTTTCCAATTAAAGAGTAATGGTGATGCAGCTCTGGGGATTAATCAGTTGATATTTAATGGATCTTATTTTGTTGGTTTACAAGCTTCACAAGCTTATAAAGATCTTTCTGTTAAGAGTTACAATCAAACAAAAGAGGAATTGATTCTGAATGTATCAAAAGCCTACTATACACTGCTAATCAATAAAGAAAGATTAAAACTATACCAGTCAAATATCCAACGTGTGGACACTTTATTGAGAGATACCAAATTAATGTATGAAAATGGTTTTGTAGAGAAGATAGAGGCTGATCGCATCCAGGTTACCTTCAATAACCTGACCACAGAACGGGACAATTTTATTCGTTTGGTAGATCTTTCAGAAAGGCTTTTAAAGTTTCAAATGAATTATCCCCTTCAGGATAAGATTAAAATAGCTGAAGCACTTACGACTAATATTTTAGCCGCAGAAGTATCTGCAGGTGGAGATTGGGATTATTCCTTAAGGCCTGATTATCAGGTGCTATCTGCTAATTACAAATTGCAGCAGTTGAATATAAAAAACAAGTATGCCGAGGCGCTACCGGTAATTTCTGCCTTTGCTAACTTCGGTTATTCCACACAATCTCCGAATTTCGGCGGATTATTTACGACCAACAGTAGCTTCGATGAATCTGACGCCGTGGGTCCTGATAAGTGGTATGGATATAACAATTTAGGCCTGCGACTCAACTGGAGTTTGTTTACAGGTCTTCAGAGAACTAATCAGATCCAACAAGAGAAACTTGCACTCCTGCAGGTAGAAAATTCCTTTGATCAAATGGAAGCTGCTATTGATGTAGATATTCAGCAATCAAGGATCAACTATGATGATGCCAGAAACAGGTTGGAGGTTCAGGATGAAAACAGAGAACTGGCAGAGGAAATTTATCAGATTTCTACTAAAAAATATAGTAATGGAGTGGGTTCTAACATTGAGGTGATTAATGCTGAAAACAACTTGAACGAAGCGAATACCAATTACTATAATACACTCTATGAAGCAATCATTGCACAATTAGAGTTAAAGAAAGCTTTAGGACAACTTAATCAACAATAGATAATAAAATGAGTGTTGATTGTCAACAATCAAAAAGAGAAAATGGCAACTGCACGAATCATATAATCACATGCCTAATTGTACCAGTGCAACCAGACATGAGACCATAAAGAAATAACCATAGACAAATGAAAAAGATCAAAAGTACAACCATGAAGATGACGCTAGCGGTTTTAGCAGTAATCCTTTATAGCTGCGGTGGTGGCTCGGAACTAGCTGAAAAAAAAGCAGAATTAGACGAAAAGAGAAAAGCATTGATGGAAATTCAGGCAAGTATTGCTCAGCTTGAAGATCAAATTGCTTTACTGGATACCGCTGTAGATGTGACCAGCGGCAATGTTTTGGTTTCTACTTTTAGTGTGGAGCGCAAGTCATTTATACATAAAGTTGAAGTTAGAGGATCAGTTGCATCGAGAAAAAATATCATGATGAGTGCTGAGGCGATGGGACGAATCGAGCGTATTCACGTTTCTGAAGGACAGCAGGTCAAAAAGGGAGATTTACTTCTTAGCATTGATGGAGATGTAATAGTCAATAATATTTCAGAGGTGAAGACCCAGATGGAATTGGCAAAGACCGTCTATGAGCGACAATCAAATCTATGGGAGCAAAATATTGGTACCGAGATCCAATACCTACAGGCAAAAAATAATTTTGAATCTTTGGAGAGAAAGCTAACCACGCTTCAATCTCAATTGAGTCAATATTACATGAGAGCCCCCTTCAATGGTGTGGTTGATAATATCCCAGCTAAAGAAGGGGAGATGGCTCAGCCAGGTATGCCCTTGGTTCGAATTGTAAACCCTGATGAGATGTATCTGACTTCAGATGTATCAGAGGCCTTTCTAGGCAAATTTAAGGCAGGAGAAACAGTTGATGTTACCTTTCCTGTACAAGGGGTGACATTGCCAAGTAAAATTATTTCTGTTGGGAAGGTAATCAATGAGCAAAACAGGACTTTCAAACTTGAAGTCGCCCTGCCTGCAAAAAATGACAATGAATTCAGGCCGAATCAGGTCGCGGTATTGACCCTTGTGGATTATGAGAATAAGGAAGCGTTAAGTGTGCCAACTAATGTGATTCAATCGGATGCTGGAGGAAAGTTCATATACACCATCGGGGCGAAAGAAGGAAAAAAAGTAGCGCAGAAGGTGATGATTGAAACCGGAAAATCCGCAGGTAATTTAACGGAGATTACCAAAGGGCTGTCGGGCGGCGAAAGTGTTATCAATCAAGGTTATAGGAATGTCACAAATGGAGCTATGGTCTCCGTTTCTACCGCATCCCTTTAAAAAATAATTTACACTACTATGGCAAAAGACATCAACCAAGTAACAGATAATCAGCAAGAAGCGGAAAGTGTGGATAAGCAATTTTGGCTAACCACACTTTCGCTGAAGAATAAAAACACAGTCTTCTTTCTGACTTTCCTGATTGTGATAATGGGCGCGCTTTCCTATCAATCACTTCCAAAGGATAGCTATCCTGAAATCGAACAACCTATCGTGTATGTGGGAACGCCGTATCCGGGTAACTCGCCGGTGGACATAGAAAACCTGGTGACCAGGGAGCTGGAGAAAGAGCTGAATACCATTTCAGAAGTAGATGAAATTAAATCTACTTCCGTTCAGGACTATTCTACAATCATCGTGGAATTTCAACCAGACGTAGACATTGAAGATGCCTTGCAAAAGGTGAAAGATGCAGTCGATAAAGCAAAACCAGGGCTGCCTAATGATCTTCCTCAGGATCCGAATGTTTTCGAGATGAATTTCTCGGAGTTTCCAATTATGAATATCAATTTATCGGGAAACTACTCTGTTCAGAAATTGGAAGAATTCGCAGAAGTTATTCAGGAGGAAATCGAAAAGATTGCCGGTATTTCCAGGGTTGATATTACCGGTATTGAAGATAAGGAAGTAAAGATCATGGTGAATCCGTATGCAATGGAAGCACGTGATGTGAACTTCAACGACATTGAAAATGCGGTTACCGCAGAAAATGTAACCTTATCAGGAGGAAATATTCTTCAGGATGGACTAAGAAGGTCTATCCGGGTAGTAGGTGAGTTCACTACACCAGGGCAGATGGAGGATATTGTGATCAAGCATGAAAAGGGAAATATTGTTTACCTGAAAGACATTGCAACCATTGAATTTGGCTACAAGGAGAAAGAATCCTATGCCAGGTTGCAGACCAATCCGGTTGTTTCTGTGGATATCATCAAGCGTAGCGGTGAAAACATGTTGGAAATTACCGAGGAGATTGACAAGGCGATGAGTGAAATTATTCCCATGCTTCCTGAAGATCTTAGCATCGTACGAACCAATGACCAATCCACTTTTGTAAAAATGATGGTTTCCAGTCTGGAGAATAACATCATCTCTGGTGTGATCCTGGTTGTATTGGTGTTGCTATTCTTCTTAGGCACTAGAAATGCCTTGTTTGTAGGGATTGCGATTCCGCTATCCATGTTTATTGCTTTCAATATCCTGGCAGCTCTGGGGATAACGGTCAACATGATGATCCTATTCTCGCTGATTCTCGCATTGGGAATGTTGGTGGATAATGGGATTGTGGTTGTGGAGAATGTCTATCGATTGATGGAAGAAGGATACAGTCCAATGGCTGCTACTAAAAAGGGTGTTGGAGAAGTAGCCATGCCGATTATCTCTTCTACTGCCACCACCTTAGCCGCTTTCTTGCCTTTGGCCTTGTGGCCGGGGTTGATGGGACAATTTATGTCTTACCTTCCGCTCGGGGTCATGATTACGTTGGCTTCTTCTTTATTTGTTGCCTTGGTCATAAATCCCGTGTTGATCTCCTCATTCATGAGAATCCAGGATGGAAACAGGGAAGTGAATTATAAAAAAATGTGGAGAAATGTTGGGATCCTTGTTGGTGTGGGTATCCTTTTTATCATTTTTGATTTGACCGTTTTTGGGAACCTGCTTGTCATATTGGGATTCATTATTCCGTTGGATGTTTACGTCCTGGATCCATTATCTAAGCGTTTTCAGGCTGTTTTTTTACCATTTCTTGAAGGTGTTTACAGCAAGACCTTGACCTATGCACTTGGAGGATGGAGACCTTATTTCTTCTTTTTTGGGACAGTCAGTTTGTTAGTAGTCTCCTTCATGTTGATGGCTGCCTTTCCACCAAAAGTGATATTTTTCCCAATCAACGAGCCCAAGTATGTGAACGTGTTTGTTGAAATGCCAATAGGCACAGACATTGAAAAGACGAATGACTACGCTTTAGCCATAGAAAACCAGGTTTTGGATCTTGTGGAACCCTATGAGTTTATGGTAGAATCTGTGATCACAAAAGTAGGTGAGGATGCCTCTGACCCGAATGATCCAAGTTCTTTTGGTCAAAGCTCGACACCCAATAAGGCAAGGATCACAGTAAATTTTGTGGAATACCAATACCGGGTGGATCCTGCAACTGAAGATATCGTGATGTCGAGTCAGGTGATGGAGGAGCTCAGGAATAACCTAACGGATTTCCCTGGAGTTACCATTACAGTAGATAAGGATGCCGCTGGCCCTCCAGCAGGCAAACCTGTCAACATTGAAGTGGTAGGCCCAGACCTTGAGAAGCTCATCGAAATAACAGAAAGGATTAGCTTATTAATTAATGAGTCACCTATCCAGGGTATTGAAGAACTGAAATCTGATCTGGAGACTGGAAAACCTGAACTCATTGTGGATATAGACAGGGAAAAGGCCAGACGCTTTGGGTTGTCTACTTACAACGTAGCCAATGAAGTGAGGACGTCTTTATTTGGAAAGGAAATTTCGAAATTTAAAATGGGTGAAGATGACTATGATATTGAGCTACGGTTAGAGGATAAGTATAGATACGATATGGATGCCTTGATGAACAAGAGCATTACTTTCAGGGATCAAACGGACGGATCGATGCACCAGGTGCCTATTTCATCAGTGGCAACTGCAGAGTTGAGTTCTACCTATGGGTCAGTAAAACGAAAAGACCTGGATCGAATGATTACCCTTTCGTCTAATGTGCTCGGTGGCTATAACCCGACAGAAATCAATGACCAGATCAAAGTATTATTGGAAAACGAGTTAGAGGTGCCCAATGGCTACACGTATAAATTTGGTGGCGAACAGGCAGAGCAAGCCAAAGAAATGGCCTTCTTGAGCAGGGCCTTGCTATTGGCAGTCTTCTTGATTTTTCTGATAATTGTTTCCCAATTTAATAAGGTAACCACGCCAATCATCATCATGTCATCAGTTGTTTTAAGTACCATTGGGGTGTTCCTGGGACTTGTGATTTTCCAGATGGATTTTGTGGTAATCATGACAATGATCGGGATTATTTCGTTGGCTGGTATTGTCGTAAACAATGCGATTGTATTGATTGACTTTATTGAATTGAGCCGTAAGCGTAAATCTGAAGAAATGGGAGTAGAACATTTACCATTCGAAGAAGTGGTAGATTCCATTGTTGAAGCAGGAAAGACCAGGCTTAGACCAGTATTGCTCACGGCAATCACGACCATTGTTGGATTGATACCACTGGCAGTTGGAATCAACGTCGATTTCATCAAATTATTTACGGTCTACAATCCAGACTTTTACATGGGTGGTGACAATGTGATTTTCTGGGGACCCATGTCGTGGACCATCATTTTCGGATTGACATTCGCAACCTTTTTGACCCTGGTAATTGTTCCAGTCATGTACCATTTCTTTGCCAGAATTAACAGGAGATTTGGAATAAGCTAAATGATTTAAATTCCGGCCGCATTGGCCGGAATTCTTTTATAAAATAATCAATGTCACGTTATACAGTTTTTATCCTTCTTGGAATTTTATATGTAGCCTTTGACTTCTATTTGTATCAGGCGATCAAACTGTTGATTGAGGATTTTAGCCCGGTCACGAGAAGGGCGATCAGGATAGCTTATTTCACCATATCTATTGGACTATTTATTGGGATGATCCTGTATCAAAGGTTAGATCCTAAGGATTTTGCTGGACTCAGACTGGTTTTAATGTCTGGTTTTTTTATCACCATGTTGGGCAAGATAGTTGTAGCGCTTTTTCTTTTGGTAGATGATGTCAGGAGACTTGCTGTTTACCTGATTGACTTGCTGCCTGGCAAAACAGCCAATAATTATGATGCTTCAAGATCTGAGTTCATGGCGAAATCAGCCATGATTGCTGGTGCCGTACCGATTGCTGTTTTTAGTTTTGGAATTATTTCCGGTGCGCATGATTATCGAGTAAGAAAGAGAACGGTTTCATTTAAAAACCTCCCTAAATCATTTGATGGAATGAGGGTTGTTCAGATATCAGACATTCACACCGGAAGCTTTTTCGATAAGAAAGCAGTAGTGGGTGGGGTGGATCTGATCAATGCACAGAAGCCAGATGTTGTCTTTTTTACCGGAGACCTGGTAAACAACCGCAGTGAGGAAGCCAAACCATACCTTGATATTTTTAGAAAGGTAAAAGCCGATATGGGTGTTTACTCTACCATGGGAAACCATGACTATGGAGACTATACCGATTGGTCGAGCGATTCGGCTAAGCTGAAAGACATCCAGAATTTGCATGAAATGCATCATTATATGGGATGGGACCTATTACTAAATGAGAACAGGACCATCAGCGTTGATCAGGAGCAAATTGCCATACTTGGTTTGGAGAATTGGGGAGCCGGGCGCTTCTCAAAATATGGTGACATGGCAAAAACAGTACAGGGTACCGAGGATATACCCTTTAAGATATTGCTGTCTCATGATCCCAGTCACTGGGATGCACAGGTAAGACCAGAGTATCCGGACGTGGATCTGCAATTGGCAGGACACACCCATGGGATGCAATTCGGGATTGAGATTGGTGATTTTCGCTGGAGCCCGTCACAATACATCTATAAGCAATGGGCAGATTTATATCAGCAAGGTGATCAATATATCTATGTGAACCGGGGTTTTGGCTTTTTGGGTTATCCGGGCAGGGTAGGGATACTTCCTGAGATCACGGTACTCGAGCTGAAGCGGGGTTGATAATTAATACTTTGAGCACATTTTGAATGGTCTAAAAACCTGCAAGATTTGAGGTGATAGAAGTTTGAATTTTGAATTTCTTGTTTAGTCCTGATATCATGCAGATTACGTAAATTTAAATGATGATCGGGGAAGAATTTAAAACAGTCCTTTTATATCTGCTTTGCATTGTTTCGTATACTGGTTTTTCACAGTCTACAACTGTTCCAGAAGAACAAATCTCTTTTGCCAGAGAAGATCGACCACTCGGATACTATGTAGCTCAAGCGGGTTTATGGTGGGATGAATTACAAAAAGATTTTAAAAATGAAAAGAGTTGGTATAACTATTACCGTGCGAATCGCAATGCCCAGGGAACTGCAAACTGGAGCACAGATTTCGTAAAAGAGGGACCTCATTTGATGCTTGGGGAAGACATTGTCAAGCTTATGGGTGAGCACATCCCAAATTCATTTACCTATAATTTTGTAAGGGGTTCAACAGCTGCGGTTTATCCTGGAGAAGGGGAGTATTTGTTGAAAGCCTACCAGATGAATCCCGAGTTTCCTGGTTTACTGGCTACAGTAGCCACTTATGCCACGAGTACACATAATCCAGCGCTGAGACGAGAAGTTAATCAAAGGTGGTTTAAGAAAAATGAGTATCCAATTAGCTTAATGAATTATGCTTATAATACTTTACAGTCAGTTGGCGAAAACGGGATTTTACTTACTCAAAATGACAATGATACGTATCCCGTATGGATGCTTCAGGATGCAAAGCGTATTCGCACAGATATACTGGTCATTAACATTGACTTTCTTTTATTTGATGGGTATCGTGACAAGATTTTTAGACAATTTAATATCCCTTCTTACTTTTTAGAAAAAGTTGATGTCAACGAATATGAAACCAATTGGGAAAATGTGTTACAACATTTTTTACACCATTATCAGGGTGATCGTCCGATGCATATTGGTTTGACTGTGTCCGAGAAATTGTATCAACCCTTCCTGGATGAATTAATGATAAGTGGGTTAACCAGAACGGATAAAGCTCAAACAGACCATAACATAAAGCTATATGAAAATGAGTTTATTATGGATTATCTTAAAGCTGATTTAATGTATACCACCTTATTGCCACGGATAAGGAAAATGAATACTGGTTACCTTCTATTTTTTGATGAGATTTATGATCAGCTCAGCCTGAAAGAAAGGGAATATATTCAGGATCTGGCCCAAAGGATAATTTCTAATAACGAAAATTTTGAACGCAAGGAATATTATCAATCCAGGTTCAGGTAGAAAATAATCCAGTTAACATCGAATATAACAAATGCGGGCTGCGTACTTACTTCATTGAATACAGGCCTGGCAGGTTTCTCTTTGAAGGTCAGAAAGGACAACAATACAGTACCTCAAGCATCCGGAAAATATTGGAACGGGCTGTAAAACGAGCAGGTATCAGGAAAAAGACGGTGGTACATACCCTTCGTCACAGCTTTGGCACTCATTTACTTGAGTAGGGCACCAATCTTCGCTACATACAGGTTTTGCTTGGACATAGTAGCCTTCTAACTACAGAAGTCTACACCCATGATGCCTTGACAGGTATAAACAAAATAAAAAATCCTTTAGATTTACCTACTGACATAGGTGAAGTATCACACACTAATGTTTGATACTACATTGTTAGCAGCAATACCGCCATTTTAGAGATGATAATCACAGAATCAGAGCTACGAGGTTTCAGGAACAGAACTAGAGACATAAGCAAAGGCGTACAAGACAGCCTCAATGAGTGGGTCAACGAATCCAGAACTGGAAAGATAACAGTGTTTCTATCACATAAACACAATGAGATAGAAGAATTGGATAGTGCAATCTCTCTTTTGAAGTTAATGGGTGTTGATGTTTATGTTGATTGGCAAGACAAAGAAATGCCCAAAAACACAAATGGAGCAACTGCTCGAATTATCAAACAAAAAATAAGCGAGAACAAAAAATTTATTCTTTTGGCGACTGAAGCTGCCATATCCTCAAAGTGGTGTAATTGGGAACTTGGATATGGGGATTCATTAAGATACATGGATCACATAGCAATTTTTCCAATTAGTAGAACTTATAATAGAACGTACTCTGGTAGTGAATACCTCCGAATATATTCATCCATTGAGTATGAAGAGGGAACTTCAAAGACTGTTGGAGGTGATGCCATTCCAAAAGGTTGGTACGTTTTCGATCCTCCCAATGAAAATGGCAGTAGAAGTTTTAAGACTCTAAGAAGCTGGTTAACTTCTTGATTATGAACGAAAATAAAAACAAACACCTGGAATTTATTCAATTGGTTATAACCCGAATGAATGTAAATTCATTTCTTTTAAAGGGTTGGTCAGTTACTCTTGTTGCCGCACTCTTCGCTTTTGCTGCAAAAGACACAAACATCCAGTATGTATTAATTACATACGTTTCGACCCCAATATTCTGGTTTCTAGATGGGTATTATTTAAGTCAAGAAAGACAGTACCGTGGTTTATTTAATGAAATCCGATTGAAAGAAGAAAACCAAATTGACTTTGACATGAATGCTAAAAAATACGATAAAGGTAAAAATCGATGGATTCCAAGCGTATTTTCATTGACACTTCTTCTGTTTTATGGGGCACTCATGGGTATTACTTTAATCGTAATGTTTGTAATAAATTAATTGATGGCAAAGAGAGTTTTTTTTAGTTTTCACTATCAAGATATAATCGAATTTAGAGCCAATGTGGTTAGAAATCACTGGAGGCTAAAACCAAATAGAGAATCCGCTGGCTACTTTGATGCATCAATATGGGAGAAAGCAAAGAAAGAAGGCGATATCGGAATAAAGAGACTTATCAACGGTGCTGTCAAAAATACCTCTAACACATGTGTACTAATTGGCTCCCAAACTTTCAACAGAAGATGGGTCAGCTATGAAATTATGAAAAGCATGTCAGTTGGAAATCACATCTTCGGGGTTCACATCAATTGTATCAAGGGAAAAGACGGTAAGACAAAATCAAATGGACCAAACCCACTTTATTACCTCGGGTATTCTTTTTCAAATGATGGGAAAAGACTTAATCTACATGATTTCGTTGACGGTAAATGGATTAAATATCCAGATTTAGATGGATATTCAGTTAATCAAGTTGATGAAAAGTATAGAAATGAAATTTATAGACTCTCGTCAGACTACCC